>CAJYHS010000086.1 GCA_913774715.1 uncultured Siphonobacter sp.
GGTTTTAGTGAGAATTATTTATGCAACATTGTTGCAAATATAGAAAAGGGATTTTCAAATGCAATAATGTTGCATTTGAAAATAATGCATGAGAGGAAAGTTAAGAGTATAGATTAGTGCGACTACCAGTGAAAAGTTGGCAGCGTTTGAATTAATAAAGAGATTGAATAGGGGCGTCTATAACAAAACATCCCGAAAGTTTTAAAACTTTCGGGATGTTAGTAAACAGATCAAAACTAGATTACTTGCCAATAGTAATTTCCTTTTCCACTAGTCCGCCCCGGGTAGAAAGCAGTTTCACCTTAGCCTTGATCGAGCCAGACTGATTCAGTTTTACCTTAAACGTTACTTCTTTCTGTTCGCCCGCAGCGGTATAGCCTGCAAAAATGGTTTTATCAAACAAATCGGGTTCCGTAACGACCACTTTCGCCTCAGGATTTTCTTTGAGTAAAGCCTTATCAATGTCAAGCATGACCCGATCTTCCTGAACGATTTTAATACGTTTGGCCTGCTCCAGTGCGGAGGGCAGTTTACCTGCGTTTTTCCAGCTCACTTTAATCTCATATTCGTTATTGGTAAGTGGCTTTACGGTTACGTTCGTTAATTCAATCTGAGGTAGCTCGAAGGCCATGCCTAAGTTGAATTTAGCCTGCCGGGAAATCCACATTTCGAGTACCGAAGCCGGACCGTTCTGAGCAAAGAATTTGGGATGGAATCCGCCAATTTCTACTTCACCTAACTGGGGATGGGTAAACTTCGTCCAGGGTTTGAAACCTCTTTTCCCGTTAGCTTCATCATCCCAGCGAATGCCATCGTATTCATCGTATTGACCGTCACCGTCGTAATCTTTCATAGCTCCGCCGTTCCACAACTCATCACCGTACCAGATTGAGCCGTAATAAAAATAGCCAAAATCTGGCCCGTGTCCGAACAGCGGTTCAGGCTTCGTCGGATCACCCGTTAAGCGATTGGTTTTGCTGCGGGTGGCATAGGTATTATAAACGTCGCCTGCCCAGGGGTAACCCGTGTTGGCTAGTCCCAGGCTATCCATGTGGCGATAAATTTTCAGATCTTCCGGAAACATGCTCTCCGTGTCTTTGGAAGTAGAAGGGGGTCGCAGGTGCATGGGTACGCGAGTATCCATCGAGTTAACGACTGAAATATTAGGATGCCCCAGCAGCCATAAAACCGTTGATCGCGTTTCAATTTCGCTCAGTGGATATGCTCCGGCTCCGCCCTGCGTATAACCCCGACCCGTGAAATCTCCACCCTGATCGGGTCGCCAGTTTTCGGGGTAGTTTCGGTGAATATCCAGACCTCCAATGCCATCTTCATTGAATTTTCCATCGCCATCATTGTCAATGCCTTCGGTATAAACCAGCCATTGTCCTTTGCCTTCCTGCACACGTTTCATCAAACGGGAGTCGCGGGGGTCGAGCACATAATTAGCTTTTTCGAGATCGGCTTTGGTAGTGGCTTTCTTGCGAATCTGATAAATAACACCATCGCCATCCAGATCTTCTTCGGGATCTTCATCGTATAGACCATCTCGATCATCATCATGCGGACGAATGGAACTGCGGTTCCGCTGAGCCGTGAAGAGATACATATTCGATCCATCCGGGTTATTCTGCGGACGGAGGTAGACTGTTTTCGTATCCAGCAATTTTGTAATTGCGGGATCTTTACCGTAGCTATCTAATAGATATTTCGTGAGCCAAAGGACGGATTCACTACTGGTTACTTCACCACTGTGTCGCCCACCTTCAAAATACGCTGCGGGTTTATCGGTATGCTTTCCGGTCTTTTTATTGGTAAGCGTTAATTGTAGAATCGGGCGGCCTTCGTAACTCTTGGCTACTTCGTATAAATCAACCAGATTAGGATGCTGCTCGGCCCATTTCCGGCACCAGTAATACATCACATCCGGCGAGTGATAGGTATTGAAAGCCAGCGTTTTTCCCGGTTGATATTCTACGTCCTTGAACTGATGTTTTTTGAAGAAACTAATGCCGTGCCGTTCGCCTTTAACACTGTAGAACTTACTGGTTGTGTCCTGTTCGGGCCACTTTTTCTCGGTTTCATAGTACGAACGCTGGGCGTACACACTGGCCAGCTGGCTGATGCAAAAAAGAAAAGTAAGACGTTTTTTCATTCGTAGAATTATAAAAGAAGTGGTAATTATTCAATAGGGGAGAGAGCAACCAATCATTTCCTGATGATAGGAAATTATTACTATTTAAACAAAAGTAAAAGTAGGATTATGCCATACAATTTTTTATGAAAAAATACAAGTGTAAATTAATGTATGGGTAATAGCTAAGGGTGTGAAATAAAATTCTGAGGAAGAAGCTGTTTGGTTCTGGTTTTAAAAATGGATCGAAAGTATTGCTAAGATTTTCTGGCGTATTTTGAAGACTTATTCGTGTAATCGCATGCAAAAAATAGATTATCTGATCGTTGGGCAGGGCATAGCGGGATCTCTGTTAGCCTGGACCTTGCGGAGCCGAGGATGTAACATTCGGGTTATTGACGATCAACGGCCTTCATCTTCGCGGGTAGCGGCGGGAATATGCAACCCCGTTACGGGCCGGAAGTTGGCTAAGACCTGGCTCGCCGACGAATTATTTCCTTTCTTACACTCTTTTTACAGTGAATTGGAAGAGACCTTACAGGCTCGGTTTTTTTACCCTGTTCCCTTGTATCGTCCCTATCAATCCATCGAGGAGCAGAACTTTTTCATTGCTCAAACGGCTAATCCGGTTTTAGAAGGTTACGTCAAGCCATCTGAGCAGAATGAAGCTTATACCTCATTGATTCATAATGAATTAGGAGGTCTGGAGACCTTACAGGCCGCCTGGGTGGATTTACCGGTTTTATTAACTGAAATTCATAAAATTTTACAGGCAGAAAATTCGTTTGAAGAAACGGAATTTCATTGGGAAGAAGTAGAGTTAAGCGAAGAAACGGCTCGCTGGCGTTCCTACGAAGTGAAGATGATTATCAGCTGTGAAGGAGCTTACGGTCGGTTTAACCCGTATTTCAGCTGGTTACCCTGGGCGGTGGTGAAAGGTGAAATTATGAATCTGAATATTCCGGGTCCGGCCTTTCCGGGCATCGTGAACCAGAGCGTCTGGGTTCAGGCTCATCCCAACGGGAAGTATCGGGCGGGTTCCAACTACGAATGGAATGATCTGACCTGGGAGCCTTCTGATAAGGGCAAAGCGTATTTACTGGACAAGTTTTCGAAGTTAATAAAAGTACCTTTTGAGATCGAAAAACACGTGGCCGGTATTCGTCCCGCTACGCAGGGAAGACGGCCATTTATCGGCGTGCACCCGGCTCATTCGACGCTCGGAATTTTTAATGGATTAGGCTCAAAAGGCACCTCGATGGCACCGTTTTTAGCCAAACAATTCGCTGATTTTCTGGTTGATAAGAAAGAACTTTACCCTGAAGCGAATATTCAGCGATTCCATACGTTATATTTCAGCTAAATCAACGAATAGCCGTATGCTTCAGCGGGTGAGTGTGCGGAGTACCCTAAGCCCTAAGCCATGGATTGGACTAATACTTTTAAAGTTTCTTTGTTGAGTGGATTACTTCTGGGGACAGTTACGGCTCAGGCACAAGTCTATATGCCAACCATGGAAGAATTCGGCAAGAATAGAATTCAGCGGGAACGGTATGAATGGCAAGTACTGACCACCTCTAACTTTGAAATTTATTTCCACGGAAACAGTCGTTCACTCGCCACTTATACGGCTCAGATGGCGGAAACGGAGTTTGACCGGATTACGGATATTCTGAGTTATACGCCCTACAGCCGCACCAAGATTTTCCTCTACGACTCACCCGACGATTTAAAGCAGAGTAATATTGGGGTTTCGCTGAATTCAATCAACGAAATCCGGGAAGAAAATCTCTCTAAATCACGCGTTCAGATTGCCTTCACGGCCAATCATATGGAGTTCCGCAAGCATCTGGCAAAAGAGGTTTCGTCGGTGTTTGTGTATGATATGTTATACGGCGGAAGCCTGAAGGATGCCCTCCAGAGCCAGCTATTACTTTCCTTACCCGAGTGGTTTATTTCAGGAATTACGGCTTACGTAGCCGAAGGCTGGAGCCGTGACTTGGATGATTACATGCGGGATGTAGCTCAGCATAAGAAATTCAAAAAACCGACTCAGTTAAGTGGTGAGGAAGCTACCCGAGTAGGGCAGTCAATCTGGAATTTTATTGCCGAGCGATACGGTCGGGATAATATTTCCAATATACTGAACCTTACCCGGATCATTCGTACGGAACAAACCAGTATTTCCAGCACGTTGGGCATCTCTTATGCCCGTTTTATTAACGACTGGAAAGATTATTATACCCAAATGGCAGTCTCGACTACGGGTACATTCCAGACGGCTGGCGGTAGCAAATTAGCGGGTTATGATCTCTTTTCTGGCCGTAAAATTGAACAGGTAAAACTCAGTCCGGATCGCCGTACGATTGTGTATTCCGTGGTGGATCAGGGTCGTTACCGGGTGTATATTACCGATACGCAGGGAGGGAAATCGGAGGAACTTTTAGGGGGGGGGGACCGCTTCCTGACCCGAGAGTTACCCGTATTAGCTCCCTTACTGGCCTGGCAGGATAATGGGAACTTAAACGTATTAACCCAAAACGATGATCGGATTATTCTGTTTCAGTACGTTCCCGGGTCTAAAAAAGGATTGCGTCTGAAAAGTCGTCGGTTCATCCGAGGCTTTAATCAGATTGCTGGTTTTGATATTTCGCAGGATGGATCTACCCTTGCCATTAGCGGTGACCGCAAAGGCCAGAGTGATTTGTTTCTTTATAATCTGAGTCGGAACGGGGTAACTCAGCTGACCAATGATTTATACGATGATTTAACGCCGTCGTTTATTGGCCGTTCGACCAACAAGGTATTATTTACTTCTAATCGGGCATCGGATACGCTCTCAACCAAGCCCGTTCCAACGCCATTACCTACCAGTTTTAATTTGTTCCTGCACGAAGGAAGTCCGCGAGCTGTTGCGGTGCAACGATTGGCATCTAAAGCGGCTCAGCCGTTTTCAACCAATGGCGAAAAGGTATTTTTCCTAAGTGATGAACAGGGAATTCAAAACCTGTACGTACTCGACACTACCGCCCAACAGGTTCGTCCGCTGAGCCAATTTGCTGAAAGCATTACGGCCTACGACTACAATGTGAACAATGGTGCTCTGGCGTATGTAAGCGTTGAGAATGGCCAGCAGGTCTTGAAATATTTACCACGCCTGTCGGCTAACATTAACCCTGATGCTTCAACCATGCGTAATATCCGACTGAACGGTGGTGTGGCTAAAGCTCCGGGGGCAACTGGTCAGCCCGGTGATCCTACGAAAGCACCCGTTGGTGTGGGTAGTGCATCAAGACTTAAACTGAGAACCGGAGAAATTGATACCGATAATTACCAGTTTGATCTGGAGGGGCTGAAGATAACGGAACGCCGCACGAACCAGCCTGCCACTAACGCTCCCCGGGTAATCACCAACTCGCGAAGCCGCACGACCGTTGTTCGCCGCGATGCCTCCCGTTTGAAAGGACCAACGAATTACAAGGATGTTTTTGTAGTCAATAAAACAGATAACCAGTTTCTGGTATTGCCTTATTTAACTACGCCGGGAAGTGGATTTGGCTGGCAAAACACCATTACCATTAATGATATGCTGGAGAACAACATCATTAAAGGAGGGCTGTTTATTACGCCAACTTTCCGCACCAGTGAAATATTTGCGGAGTACCAGTATCTGGCTCATCGCATTGATTTCAGTGCCCGCATTGACCGCCGGGCTTTCGCTGATAATACGTTTACTGTGGGGACGGGTATGTTCACGAAGTATCGATTCAATCGCCTGACGTTAACGGCTTCTTACCCCATCAGTGAAGCTTTACGCGTATCGGCATCACCCATGTATACGCTTTTGAAACGAGTGGATGGCTCACAGGGAAGTTCAGGCCTCCCTAACGCCTCTTCCAGCTTCGTAGGCTTACAAGGAGAATTAGTATTTGATGATACGCGTACCAATGGCCGTAACTTACTGGAAGGATCACGGGTAAAACTGCGAGTACAGCAGCAGCAGGGAATCAGACTGAGCTCAGAAAGCTTTTATAAAATCACGTTAGATGCCCGGAATTATACGAAACTCTACCGTGACCTGACGCTGGCTACGCGAGTATCGTTCGGTAACTCTGGCGGAGCGGCTCCGAAACAAAGCATTCTGGGGGGCGTTGATAACTGGATTCCCTTTGGTAACGTTCGGGAAGTACGAAATGCCGAAAACCCGCTGAGTCCTTACACTACGGATTATCGCAATGTGTTCTTTACTGATTTTGTAACTCCTCTACGTGGATTCCGCATGAATAAGCTATCGGGCGAGAGTTACCTGCTGTTTAACGCGGAATTACGCTGGCCCGTGTTCCGGGTATTAAGCCGTGGTCCCTTGACATCAAATTTCCTGCAAAATTTCCAGTTAACTGCTTTCACCGATGTAGGAACCGCCTGGACGGGTAGTGGACCTTTCAGCCGCCAGAACAGTTTGAATACGGAATTTGTCAGCTCTCCCGGAAGCGTATGGTCGGCAACGGTTAACAATTTTAAAAATCCTTACCTGATCGGTTATGGCGTGGGCCTTCGGACTTTATTCCTGGGTTACTACGTAAAAGGTGATTTCGCCTGGGGTGTAGAAGACAAAACGGTACAATCCCCCATACTGCATATTTCTTTAGGACACGATTTCTAAAAAAATACTTTACTCCTGATTCTCTAACCTCCCGAAAACTGACCTTTCGGGAGGTTTTTTATAAGCGATGATTTACGAAAGCGAGTAAGGAGTAATTTTCACTGGCATACATTTTACGCGAAAAGAATCATCATTAATGATTTGTCATGATTCTTACGTTCCCCTGGGTTTGCTTATTACTTGGTTTCTTTTTGTTATCAGGAATTCTGTTGACAAAATCATCCCACCGCTTCGGTGTGCCCAGCCTTCTCTTATACCTGGCTCTGGGCGTATTCATTGGTAATGGAGGGCCTTTTGACTTCGTCTACGATTACCCGGAATTTACGCTTTCTTATAGTAATGTTGCCCTGGCTTTAATTCTATTCATTGGTGGATTAGAAACAGATTTCAAACAGATTAAACCGATTCTGGGTCGAGGGCTGGCCTTATCAACGGTTGGTGTTTTGTTAACGGCGGGCCTGATTGCGATTTTCCTGCATACGCTTTTCGGAATTCGATATTTAGAAGGCTTACTGGTAGGGTCGGTATTATCCTCAACGGATGCAGCGGCCGTCTTTTCTATTTTAGATTCCAAAGGCTTACGGCTAAAAGAACATATCTCAGAAACCCTGGAATTAGAATCAGGAACGAATGACCCGATGGCCTTTTTTCTGACCACGGCATTAACAAGTCTATTAGGTGATTCGGATACCAGCATTACGTACTGGATTGAAATGTTCTTCAAGGAAATGGCCGTAGGCTTTCTGATGGGCGGGTTTATTGGCTGGATTGCCAGCCTTCTCTTGCAAAAAGTCAGGCTCAACACCAGAGGAATGTATCCCGTTTTTATTCTGGCGATTATTCTGATGGCAATAGGGGTAATTACGATTTTCCATGGAAACGTACTGTTGGGAATGTACGTGCTGGGGATGGTGCTGAGCAGCTATCGGCAGAAATGGCTAGGTCGGAAAGAGACGTACCTTTTTTTCGAAAGCATTTCCTGGCTTATGGAAATCAGCCTTTTCGTAATTCTGGGTTTACAGGTTTTCCCCAGAAATATGCTGGATTTCTTACCGCAAGCCCTCATCATTACGGGATTTCTGGTGTTAATAGCCCGGCCCGTAAGTGTATTTGTTACGCTAACGCCGTTTCGGGCAAGTTTGCAGAAAAAGATCTTTGTAAGCTGGGTCGGTCTTCGTGGGGCTACGCCCATTGTATTTAGTCTCATTCCGCTCATTGCCCGCGTTCGGGTGGCGGACGTGATCTTTAATACGGTCTTTGCTGTCGTTATTATTTCGGTGCTATTACAGGGAACTACGCTGGGTTGGCTGGCTAATCGACTAAAAATTAATGAAAGCCAAGCCGATGCGAGCCGATTGTAGTTCGATAAAGCGTTTGCTTTGATAAGCATTTCTCATTCTTATACTCAAGCAGAATTCGAATACGCTGAACAACTGATAGAAGAGCGTTCAAACCAGGTTATGTACCTGATTTGAACGCTCTTTTGATTTATACCCTCGACTAGAAATACAAATTTGAATATTCCTTCTATAAAATTGGATTCTGCTTTTCAGGTAATGATTTGTTAATCGAACTTAATATTCTGATAATATTTCTGGCCGTTTCACTTTCTACTTTCGCGGCATCATTTTCAACCTTCCTCTTCGATTACGTTCATGAAATTTATAACGGAGTTGCTCCAGTACTAGAGCAGCGTTGCCGCCGACTTACTACTAATACAATCATTAAATCATCTCATCATTTATTAAGTCTCTCACTTGCTCAACAGGTGAGCCACTAATTCCATGTCTTTACAAACCAATTAATTAGGATGAATCAATATTTATCGCCTAAAATGAAAAGTGTGTTAGCCGTGAGTCTGGGTCTGTTAATGGCTCCTACGGTATACGCTTTTCCTGAGTCACCGAAGATCTATGCTTCAAGTCCTCAGGCTATTATTATCAAAGGAACCGTTGGAGATGGTAAGGATTTGTTACCAGGCGTAAACGTTGGCATCAAGGGCACAAGTAAAGGGGTTACTACGGACGGTAAAGGGGCCTTCAGTATTACGGTCCCTGATGCAGAAACTGTACTGGTATTCAGCTATATCGGCTACACAACGCAAGAAATAAAAGTAGGAAACCTTACTAATATCACGGTAACACTACAGTCGGATTCCAAGGCTTTGGATGAGGTGGTAGTAGTGGGTTATGGTACTCAGAAAAAAGTTAATTTGACTGGAGCCGTTGATCAGGTTACGAGCGAAGTGCTGGAGAACCGAGCCTTACCTAACTTAACCCAGGGTTTGCAAGGGGTTATTCCTAACCTGAACTTAACTCCCGGTGATGGTAAGCCCATTCAATCACCTTCGTACAACATTCGGGGAACTACGTCTATTGGTCAGGGGGGAAGTGCACTGGTACTCATTGATGGGGTAGAAGGTGATCCCAGCCGTCTGAATCCCAATGATATTGCGAGTGTATCCGTGTTGAAAGATGCGGCTTCGGCGGCTATTTACGGAGCTCGGGCGGCCTTTGGTGTGGTATTAATCACGACTAAGAATCCAACGAAAGATAAAACGAGTTTAACCTATACATTCAACCAGTCGATCAAAACTCCAACGGCGATTCCTGACGTAGTAACTGATGGATATACGTTCGCGAAAATGTTCAACGAAGGTTGGTCGGCCTGGAACGATTACTCCCAGACTCCGCAAAACGTTAACAAAACCGTTCGTTTTTCGCCGGCTTATCTGAGCGAATTTGAGCGTCGGGCGAATGATCCCAGTTTACCCAAAACCATTGTAAACTCGGCGGGGGAATACGAATATTACGAGAATACCGATTGGAACAAACTACTCTATAAGAACCAGACTTCGGCTCAGGAACACAACCTTTCGTTCTCGGGAAGCAGCGGAAAATCAGACTTTTATATCACCGGTCGGTATTTCAATCAGCCCGGATTATTCCGCTATAACTCCGATGATTATAAAGTATATAACCTTCGGGCAAAAGGTTCGGTGCAGGTATTTCCCTGGCTGAAAGTCACGAACAACGCCGATTTTTCTTCTTTGAAGTATCATAACCCGCTTAACGTAGGTGAAGGCGGAGGAATCTGGCGGAATATTCAGGATGAAGGCCACACGATGGCTCCTATGTTCAATCCCGACGGTACGCTGACTTACTCAGCGGCCTATACCGTGGGTGACTTCTGGTACGGGAAAAACGGCATTGATATGGATCGTCGGGTGTTTCGGAATACTACCGATTTCAGCACGCAGTTCTTCAATGATCAGTTCCGGGTAAAAGGGAATTTTACTTTCCAGAATACGGATAACGACGAGCAACGTTTACGCGTAGCCGTACCGTATAGCCGCCGTCCGGGTGTGATTGAATACGTAGGGTTAACTACCAATGATATTCAGAAAATTAACCGTGAAACGATTTATACCGCTACGAACCTTTACGCGGAATACGAGCCTCGGTTGACCAACAGAAATCATTACTTCAAGGCTCTGGCTGGTTTCAATAACGAACAGTCTACCTATGAACGTACGGAAGCGACCCGTAACGGATTGATTACTCCTGAAGCAACGGATATTAACCTCGCTTTAGGTCAGTCGATTATAACGAGTGGTGGGTACGAAAAGTGGGCGATTCTGGGTGGTTTTTATCGTTTGAATTACTCATTTAAAGAGCGTTACCTGCTGGAGTTGAACGGTCGGTACGATGGCTCTTCCAAATTCCCTTCGAGTCAGCGGTATGCATTCTTCCCTTCCGTTTCAGCGGGTTGGCGGGTTGCGAACGAATCGTTCTGGCACGTTTCTCCCAAAGTAGTTAGTGATCTGAAAATCAGAGCTTCGTATGGTTCTTTAGGAAATGGGAGTATAGATTCTTACGCTTTCCAGGAGAAATTCTCCATTTCTCAGTCGGGTCGTCTGATCAATGGCGTTCGTCCGCAGCAGGCAGGGCAGCCAGGGGTAATTCCGAACGGATTAACCTGGGAAACGTCCACAACGGCCAACATCGGTATTGACGTAAGTTTCTTATCCAATCGGCTGAACATTGTAGCGGATGCGTATACCCGTAAGACAACGGATATGTTCACCGTAGGCATGACTTTACCCGCGGTATTTGGTACGGACGTTCCGAAAGGTAATTACGCCGATTTACGCACCAATGGCTGGGAAGCCGTAGTCAGCTGGCGAGATCAGTTTGCCCTAGCTTCGAAGCCTCTGAATTACGAAATTCGTTTCAATATTGCTGATTACCAGGCCACAATCCTGAAGTATAATAACCCGGACAAAAAACTGTCAGATTATTATGAAGGACAAAAAGTGGGTGAAATCTGGGGCTTTGAAACAGCAGGTTTCTTCAAGTCAGCAGACGATATAGCTAGTTCAGCCAAGCAAACGTTATACAAAGCTTCAACAAGCGGTCAATACCTACCCGGCGACATCAAATTTGCCGATCTGAACGGGGACGGAGTGATTGATAACGGAGATAACACCGTAAATAGCCCCGGCGACCGTCGGATTATTGGTAACTCCAGCCCTCGCTTTTCATTCGGAGTTTCGGGTAATGCCAGCTGGAATAACTTCTTCGTTTCGGTATTCTTCCAGGGTATTGGGAAGCGGGACTACTGGCCTGGTTCGGAAAACTCGGCGTTCTGGGGACAGTATAACCGTCCTTATAACAAGATTCCTACCTGGCAATTGGGCAACATCTGGTCCGAAGAAAATCCAAATGCTTACCTGCCTCGTTATCGGGGGTACACCTCTCAGAATGGATCGGGAGTATTGGCTCAGCAACAAACCCGTTATCTGCAAAACACGGCGTATATCCGTCTGAAAAACATTCAGTTAGGGTATAATCTGCCCGCTCAGTGGATTCGGCGTTTAGGTATGGAAAATGCCCGGGTATATGCTTCGGGTGAAAACCTCTGGAGCTGGTCGCCCTTCTATCGCATTACCCGTGATTTAGATATTGAAAATACGGGCGGTTCGGATTCAGTGGTAACCGATGGCGGTAGCGGTAAAGGTAATAATTACCCAATCCTGAAGAGCATGACTTTCGGGCTTTCAGTAACCTTCTAAGACATTCAGCCAGGCTATTTCGGAATGCAGGTTCCGGGATAGCGGATCATCATACGTATACATGAGAAATCAACTTTTAGCAATAGTACTGGCCGGTATAACCCTGGCCGGATGTAGCCAACTGGAGCAGGAGCCTCAGTCAACGGCCAACAAAAGTGTCGTGTTTGGGAGTGAAAGCGGCTTGCAACTGTACGCCAACTCGTTTTATTCGACGGGTGATAATGATAAAATTTTACCGACGGCGGGTGATATCATTCGTGGAGATGCTTTAGCTGATTATTCCGCACGCACGCAGGTAGACGATTTCCTGCGGGAAGGAGCGTATGGCCCACGTCAAAGCTCCGGCTGGAACTGGCGGCCCTTACGTAATATCAACTATTTCCTGGAAAACAATACCAATCCTACCGTTTCAGCGGAAACGCGTCGCCATTATAATGCGTTAGCTCGTTTCTTCCGGGCCTGGTTTTACTTCGATAAAGTGAAGCGTTTTGGAAATGTGCCCTGGTACGGAAAGACAATGACGGTATCCGATGAAGATCTTTACAAAGCCCGGGATCCCCGCACCATGGTTATGGATTCGGTTTTGGCTGATTTAAATTACGCAGCCGAAAACCTTCGAACGACCAGTGACAATAGCCGAAGCCAGGTTACGAAAGCCGTTGTTCAGGGCTTAAAGTCCCGCGTGTGCTTGTTTGAAGGAACATTTCGTAAATATCATACGAGTTATAACTTGCAAAGTACGGCGAATACCTGGTTGACAGAAGCCGCCAACGCCGCCAATGAGGTTATTAAGTCCGGTTCGTTTTCGCTGAACGAAGCGGGTGGAAATGAAGCTTCATACCGTCAGTTATTCATCAGTAATATGCCCGTTACCAACGAAGTCATGTTATCAAACGTGATGGATTTAACCCTGAACGTGCTTCACGATGCCAACTGGTGGTGGACAAGTGCGACCTACGGTGCTCGGGTAAGCTTCAACCGCACGTTTGTCAATACGTACCTGAACATTGACGGTACACCCTTTACTTCGAAAGCTAATTACCAAACGCTGCCTTTCGTGGAAGAAGTAAAAGGTCGGGACAAGCGTCTGCAACAGACTATTCGGGTAGGTAATTATAAGCGGATTAACGCAGGTGTGCAGGAAGCCGCTCCTCCGGTGTTCTCTTACACATACACGGGTTACCAACCTATCAAATGGACGCTGGACGATATGTACTACGATGGGGGATCGCGGAATACAAACTCGGTTTCACTCATGCGTTACGCCGAAATTTTACTGAATTACGCCGAAGCCAAAGCCGAATTAGGTTCACTTACGGATGCTGACTGGACCTTAACCGTAGGGGCTTTGCGTAAAAGAGCGGGCATTACGGCAGGATTAACAGCTAAACCAACCACAATTGACTCGTACCTGCAAACGAATTACTTCCCCGCAATCAGTGATGCAGCTCTGCTGGAAATTCGTCGCGAGCGGGGTATCGAGTTAGCTCTGGAAGGTTTCCGTTTTTATGACATCGTTCGCTGGAACCGCGGTCCACTGATGGAGCAAGCCTGGAATGGTTTCTACGTTCCCTCCCTCGATACGCCCATGGATCTGAACGGCGATGGCGTTAATGATGTGTTGTTCTACAAAGTGCGTCCCGCTACGACTCTACCGGGTGTTACTTACATCAATGTGGCGGCAACTGTGAACGGCGTCGTTAACCCGCAGCGTCTTTCCAATGATACTTCCGGTGAGCTGATCTGGCTGAACAACGTACCGCGTCGCTGGGAAGAAAAACATTACCTGTATCCCATTCCTGAGACGGATCGTCTGATGAATCCGGCTTTAGGTCAGAATCCCGGCTGGTAATACGGGAAGATTGGTAAGTTTGTAGTGCTAAACCATACGCATCGGCGGCAGGTAACCGCAGTCGATGCGTATTTTGAATTTCTTGTATGAAAAAAGTACTTCTTCTTTTAGTGATGGGAATGGCTTTGCTTCCCAGTGCTTTCGCACAAAAAACGGCTACGTTAACCGTCGCTTCGTATAACCTGCGGTATAATACTCCGAACGATGGTGTAAATGCCTGGCCTAACCGCAAGGAAAACGTAAAAGCTCAGGTTCGTTACCACGACTTTGACATTTTCGGAACGCAGGAAGTATTAATCGGTCAGTTGAAGGATTTGCTGGAAATGAAAGAATACGCCTACTTTGGAGCCGGTCGTGACGATGGAAAAGAAGGCGGCGAGCATTCCGCTATTTTCTACAAAAAAGATCGTTTCAAAGTGCTGGATTCGGGAAACTTCTGGCTGAGCGAAACGCCTGAGAAACCCGGTAAAGGCTGGGATGCTACCTGCTGCAATCGCATTTGTTCCTGGGTTAAATTCCAGGATTTACAATCGAAAAAGCAGTTTTACTTTTTCAACGTTCACTTCGATCACGAAGGGGTAGTGGCTCGTCGCGAATCGGGCAAACTGATGGTGAAAAAAATCAAAGAAATAGCCAAAGGTGCTCCAACCTTTCTGACCGGAGATTTCAATTCAACGCCCGATACGGAACAGATTAAGGAAATTCAAACCTTACTTAACGATTCCCGTAACGTTACCGAAATGGCTCCTTATGGCCCTGAAGGTACGTTCAACGCTTTCAAATTTGATGCTCCCCTAAAAGGCCGTATTGATTACGTATTTACGAGCAAAGGAATTAAAGTTTTGAAATACGGAGTGTTGGTAGATGCTAAGGATCAGAAATATTTTTCCGATCATCAGCCGGTAGTGGTTAAAGCGGTATTGTAAATATCATTGCAGGTAGATAAGAGAAAAGCCGCGACTGATTTATCAGTCGCGGCTTTTCTCTTATCTACAATGCTTACTATTTCTTTTTCTGATCCTTCGCCCAGGAATCTTTCAGACCCACCGTGCGATTAAAAATCAGGCGATCCGATGAAGAATCGGAATCGAGGCAGAAGTATCCTTTTCTCAGGAACTGATACGTGCCGCTTGCTTCTTTCAGACTTGGTTCGGCAAACGCGTGTACAATCTCCAGTGAGTTAGGGTTCAGGTGATCTTTGAAATCTCCTTCCGCCTCATTTAAATCTTCCACCTGAAACAGACGATCATACAGACGAACTTCCACGGGCAGAGCCGTTGCTGCATTTACCCAATGAATGGTTCCCTGAACTTTCAGGCCCGACGTATCTGAGCCAGATTTACTTTCAGGAACGTAGGTGCAGTGCAGTTCGGTCACTTTGCCATCGCTGTCTTTGATTACCTCGTTACATTCAATGATGTACGCTCCTTTCAAACGAACACGGTTACCGGGAGCCAGACGGAAGAATTTCTTCGGAGGATTCTCCATGAAATCTTCACGTTCTACCAGAATTTCGCGGGAGAACGTTACATTCCGGCTTCCTTCTTCGGGCTGTTCCGGGTTATTCTCAATGGAAAGTTCTTCGGTTTGACCTTCTGGATAATTGGTAATGACCACCTTGATGGGATCGGGATCGAGTACGACCATTACGCGAGTGGCAATCTTGTTGAGGTGTTCCCGAACGCAGAATTCCAGTAATCCGACATCAATCAGGTTATCGCGTTTCGCAACTCCGATTCGCTCGCAGAAATCACGAATGGCTTCGGGCGTATACCCGCGACGACGTACACCCGAAAGCGTTGGCATCCGAGGATCGTCCCAACCCGCTACGTGACCTTCTTCCACCAGTTGTTTCAGTTTCCGCTTACTCATGACCGTATAAGTCAGGTTCAGTCGGGCGAATTCGTACTGATGGGATGGGAAAATATCCAGCTTCTGAATAAACCAGTCGTATAAAGGACGGTGCGGAATGAATTCCAGGGTACAGATTGAATGCGTGATTTGCTCGATGGAGTCGGACTGTCCGTGAGCAAAATCGTACATCGGATAAATGCACCACTGGTCACCTGTGCGATGGTGATGAGCGTGTTTGATACGGTAAATAACCGGGTCACGGAAGTGCATATTGGGAGAAGCCATGTCGATTTTTGCTCTCAACACGCGGCTTCCGTCGGGATATTTCCCGTCTTTCATGCCTTCAAATAACGCCAGGTTTTCTTCTATCGAACGACTACGGAATGGACTATCCTGACCGGGTTCGGTAGGCGTACCTTTCTGGCTGGCAATGGCTTCTGCCGTAGAATCATCAACGTAAGCCAGTCCTTGCTGGATCAATTTTTTTGCGAATTCATACAACTGAGCAAAGTAGTCAGAAGCGTATAATTCGGCGGCCCATTCAAAACCCAGCCAGCGAACGTCAGCCTTGATCGAATCCACGTATTCGGTATCTTCCGTAATCGGGTTTGTATCGTCAAAGCGTAAGTTGGTCTGTCCACCATACTTTTGGGCTAAACCAAAGTTCAGGCAAATGCTTTTCGCATGGCCCAGGTGCAGATACCCATTCGGTTCGGGTGGGAAACGGGTTAACAGGCGTCCTCCGGATTTACCTTCTCGGAGGTCGTTTTCAACAATTTCTTCTAGGAAATTTAGGGACTTGACTTCTTTTGTCTCTTCCGTCATACGCGGTGCGGCTCGTTAGGAAAGGCGAAATTAAGCACCTTCCTTAAATTAAGAATGAAATCAATCATCATATCCGTTGATTTTAGTGAAATGATGATGATTTTTTAATCTTTTACCTTTGTTATACTAACGAAAAAAGCATTCTTTTCGACTATTAATCTTCAAACTACTATGAAAAATATCCTCGTTGCTACCGATTTTACTGAAAATTCTCGACCTGCTTTAGAAACCGCTGTGTATCTGGCTTCTACGAATGGGGCCGTGCTGCACTTATTACATACGTACCTCCCGGTTTATCCCATGACGGAGACTGTGACCGGCCCGCCACTGACGGTTGAGTGGGAGGAAACCTACCGAAATTCTGCCCAGGAGCAAATTGATAAATTAACGGAAGAACTACAAGCAAGAAACGTAGTAGTTACGTCGCATCTCGAATTGGGTCCACTGACTCCCATCATTAAAGAATTCACGGAAGAAAAATCAGTGGATTTAGTAATTATGGGTCGGACAGAATCCAGTGAGTCGGGTAATTGGTTTACAGATTTCTTTGGGAATTCATCGACGCAGCTGTTTAATGAGCTACAGGTGCCATTACTGGTAGTTCCCGGTGAAGTGGAAGAGTATGGCTTTACAAGAATTGCCTATGCTACCCAGCTGGAGTTTGATGAATCGGAAACGGTGAAAAAAACCTTCCAGTGGGCAGATTCCATTGGAGCAGCGGTTCAACTGATTAATGTTCAGTCGGACCGGGAGCCTAATATTGCTTCTGACGATGACATGCTGGCGGATATTCAGGCTTTAGTACCTGAACATCACATTACTTTATTGCAGCGAAAATCTGATTCGGTGGAAGAGGGAATTCTGGAATTATTAAAAGACACCGAAGCAGATTTATTAATCATGAGTACGCATCACCGAAATTTGTTTACGCAGATTGTTAATCCCAGCAAGTCTAAAAAGTTATTACTGCACTGTCCCATTCCTGTTCTGCTTTTTCCACTGAAGGAGATTGAATAAGAACAATAGCCTAATAAAAAAACCGGAGAGCAATCTCCGGTTTTTTTGTGCCTAGCGGATGATCACAACTCGCCCGGTAGATTTAACAGTGGGGTCGAGGAAGGGATAAGGCTGACCTTTGTCCTGAATTTTCAATTTATAGATATAGGTTCCAATGGGTAACCGACTGCCTCGCTGGTCGGTGCCGTCCCAATAATAGTCATTTGCTCCGACCTGCAGTTTCTGGGTTTCATTACTAATAACTCTCAGCAATTGACCCTGCAAGTTGTAAATTTCGATGGACATGGCATCAGGAATGCTCTCTCCGGTCAGGTTCAAACTAAAGCGGGTGTAATACATGAGCGGATTCGGGCTAACTACGAATTGCTGAATACCCGTTTCGTTTTTCACGACAAACGTAATGTTATAAGGTCTGGAACCAGCCAGGTTACCCGCAGCATCCGAGCCATTGACCTGGAAGTAATACGTGCCCTCAGGTAAATTCTTCGGTTTGTAAGTAGCTCGGAAATCATTTTCAGGTAAAATTTCCCAGGTTAAATTAGGGTTTACGAAGGAAATGCGTTGCAGAGCCGTCGTATCGGGGAATCTTCGTTGCCAATACAAATCAATTCCCGTCGTATCTGTTCTCAGGGTATACTGGTTCTCATCCTTCAAACGAACCAGAATCGTTGGGTTGGCCGAAACGTAAGCCCCATTCTGGATAGTCTTTCCATCAAAGGTCACTTCCAGGATCGGAGCTGAGCGATCGGGCTGGGAGTTTGCAATGAGGGTAATCAGATTATTCGTATAACTTACCTCGGGTACAATCTGTGGATTAACCGTTACCGCAATGCGGTTCTCGCCCGTAGCTAAATCTGGATAGGTAATAGTTAGCGGGATATTTTTCGCCGGGCGTACTTTGTATTGCTTTGTTTGACTCAGGCCGGAAGTGGTATTTGTAAGAACTTCCGTTACCGTAAGTGAATCAGTAAAAAGCTGAGTACTGGCCAGATCAAAAGTTAGTTCCTGGGTGTAGGGAGCTCCTTCGGTAAGGTAGGTAGTTAAACTGGGGACATAAGCTGCCTGCCCCTTCAGGTGAAGGGCTCCTTCGGGAACTTCATCATAGGAAACCAGCCAACGCTTGAGTTGCGGAGCTGTCGGGCCGCTAATCTTTTCTTTCAGACGCAGATAAGGATATTTTTTGGCATCAACGCCGTTTTTAATATCGGTTAGCGTTGAAGTAAGATTCGAATAAAGTAAGGTTTCGTTGCCCTGATAATCCACCCCGTATACATCCAGCGAAGATTTCTGCTGAGCATTTTTGAGGACTAACTGACGAATGGCTCCCCATTGCGTAGCGGGTCCAATCAGTGAAGAACTAAGCGTACCATTAGTCGACGTGCCGGTAAAAATCCAGCGACTGTTTTGTAGTGAGACAACATCAGTAAGGACGTTTTCGAATTGCGTACCGCTACTCTGTGACCAGCCACCCGTGCTACCTTTGATGTAGGTAAAAGAAGCCGTAGACCATTGGTTATTACTACCTTGAGGCTGATCGGCACTCCGCACCCGCCAGTAATAAACGGTACTATCGGTTGAGAGTAAAGAAACTTTCCAGCCATCAGCATTGCTAATGGGTAACGTTGTGGTTTTCTTGAATGAACTGGTAAAAGCCGCTGAAGTATCTAATTCAAATACCACTTGTGGTGTACCACTGGGTACAGCTGCTGGCGTGTATTCCGCAACCAGACGAGCCGTGGGAGTTCCGTTTTCCTGACTTCCTACAATAGCAAAGTCGTGAGGTAACAGCGTAAGGGCCAGGGATCCCGGAAGTACCACATTCAAAGTGGCTTTGTTATTCTGTTTTGATAGTTCCTCTAATTGATTGTTGGCGTCAATGGTCACATCAAATCGCGTATTGCCCCCTGCCTGAATCTGATTGTTAACCGTAAAATAAATTGTATCCTGATAAGCAATGGCGGGGTATTGTTTACTTCCCAGATCTATTTCTCGTCCATTGGAAAGCGTCCGTTTCAGATTAACCGTGAAAGGTTTATTTACATTCTTACCCAAATTGCTAACCACAATCCCTACCTGAAAAGAATCGGTAACAACCGTAGCCGGGTTATGAATGAAAAGAGTATTACTGGAAACTGCGTAATCCGGTTTCTTATAAGGAAAAGGAATGATAGCTGGATCGCCTTGTAATACGAATTGCTGAGCATGACCCAGGGCCATCTCATCAGGATAAGCTTTTAGATAACTACGAATGGCATTCATAACAGAGGTGCCGAAGGATTCGCCCAGGCCCAGTTCCGTCGTAAACATTTCGTTAAACAAATTTCTGGTGTATCCATCCAAATAGGAGGGAAACCCACTAAAGCTCGTAGCTATTGCCAGAATAGCTCCGCGATCGGCAGTATTTACCCAATCAGTTGTTAAGGGAACCGGCGTAAGAGAGGAATTAAAAATATTTCCAGCATCGCAACCATTGATGATCATGATAGGGTATTTGCCCTTATTCCGATACCCTAACTCATCGTTAGTAACGTAGCCAACGTCAATATCGGAGATTTGAGGGGCAGCATGTCCGAAAAAAGTAATGATGCCAAGTCCCTGATTCACTTCTTTTGAAATATTAATGAATTCTACAGGGTCGTCTGTTTTTTTGGAAATTGTTGAAACGCGGGCTCCCAGATTTCTTTGTTGGGAAGTATTCGTATACCCTTGAGTATAGTTTCGGAAAAGGACTAATTCGGAAGCGGATCGGCCACCGCTTAAGTTGAGAAACGTTTTCTTCCAAAGAGCAGGGGCCTGCTGTTCGTATTCTTTAACTTTATTCAGGTAAGTCAGAACCTCAGCTGGCGTAGTAGCATTAAGTCTACCAATGGGTACTGCCGGTACATTCGCTTCTTTAAGCCCCTGAACCGTCACAATGTCTGAACCTGGCCACCCTCCGGCAGGGACGAAGTTGAGCGTATGAAAATTAGCAACCTGACGCAAGTATTGCGGGAAGATACCTCTGCCAACAAGGAATAAATGGGGCGTTTTCCCACTTTGAAGCATATAATCAACGAAGTGCCGAATGGCTAGTACGCCCTTTTCTCCGTAATTGAACTGATCTGCCAGATGATCAATATCAACGACCAGCGTATCGTGTTTACCACCCGCTTCTGAGGCACGGTATCCGGCATAAGCCTTAACAACGTCGGGGTAGCTACCTGCTGATTTCTGCAATCGTTTATCGGTTACAATCAGGTAATTGGCCTTTGCCGGGTCAATCTTCCGAAAACTTACCCGTTTGATGGAGGACACATTCCGGATTTGTCGATTTACCCAAAGCCTACGTTCAGAAGAGGTTTGTGGAACAACAGCTGATAGCGTACCTTCCGCAAAACTGGAAGGAATACGTTTTACTGCGTTTAGTTGGGTAACATCAAAAATCTGGTCTGCGTCGGAAGACTGAGTGATTTGGACGAACGAGTTATTCCCACTATTTACGCGTAAACGTAAAGCTTTCCCACCAGTCACCCCCTCCATAGATAGAAGCTGAGGATACGATAACTGCCCGTAAACCAGATAGCAATATTCATTAGTAGTAGCCGGGGCAGCCGAGATGTTGACGAATGCATTCGTTCCCAGATCGGTCCATTCTAATTCCTGCTTGAATAGAGGTATACCATAGTTCGAGAAGGTGACATTTCCAACTACCCGGCTGGGGTTGTTGGTAGCTCCTGCTTTTATAGTAAGATTGTGGGGATCAGGCGTGCCTCCGTAGAGCGATAGCTGCAATTGAGGTTTATTTCCACTTCCATACGGTTTGGAAATATTAAAGGCATAGGTTCTATTCGTACCATTCGTGATTCGGGAATCAGTATAACCCTTACCACCCTCATAGGTACTGATAGTCATCCCCGACAAGTAGCGAACACCGATAGGATACGTAGGTCCTACTGGATAAACGGTCGTAAAAAGAAGTAGCTGATCATGCCAATGGTAGGGTTCCGGTTGTAACCCGGAGGTAGGTTGCTGGGCAACGGTTTCCATCCGTTTTCCTCGGCCATTATCCAGTCGGAAGGTTAAGTAATAAAAAGTGGTATCCGTAAAAAGACTGATTTTAGGGTTGGTGTGAAGTTTAGGATCCCGATAAAGTACTGAATCACGTGCTCCATCATTGGGAATACCATAGAACTCCACATAATCAGTGGGGTCAAATGAACCATCCTCCTGACCACTTACGGTAATAGCCTGCTCAGAGCCCTGTTTGTACAATTGGTAGGTAACAGGATTCTTTTCGGTCGGGAATCCGACACTCTTGAGCTGATCATACGTAACTCGGAAAATGCCTTTCTCTGTAATAGGAATCTTAAAATAAGGCTGATCGTAATTGATCCATTCATTGCCATAACGGGCAGTTTGGGCATGAGATACCTTGAAGGTTAAAGAAAAAAGAAAGGTAAGATAAAACAGGTAACGATTAAACAACATATAGATCGATTAAATAACGGGGATAAGTTTTTGTAGTAAGGTATGCAATTTAGTTAAATCTTTGGGGAGTAGATTCGTGACGGTCACCGTAAGGAAAAATACAGTGACTGGTGTTTGAACCCTACTCCAGAGATTCGAACGGGATGGATGAGAAAGCCAGTCTATTCCGGCAACAAGCCAAAGAACAGTAACTGGTGCCAGAAGTCGATAGGTTAACATATCGAACGCACTGAAAAAACGCAAATAGAATATAATGGATAAATACAGCCCACCTGTAATAAATAATAGCTTAGGTAATGAAAAATCAGCAGAAATACGGAAAATATGATCTTTATAAATACGAAAAATATATAGGAATAAACTTGCTTGAATAACAAAACCAATAATGGCCAAAGGGTCGGGTAAATTAGCATCGCGAAGAAGTATGAATTCATTGATAAGTCCTGGTATGACCAATAGCAGAACTTCCCTCCACGGTTTGATTTCATCGATTCTGTTTCCACCCCATACCAGATTTCCTTTATATTTATTCAATTGAAAATATAAGTAATAACCAATGGTTACAAGTGCAGAATTTGTAAATAGATATCTGGCTAGCTTGTATTGCTTTTTCCATACAAAAAAGAGCGAAAGTATGCCTAGTAAAATTCCTATAAAAGATCCAATATATCTGATTAAAAAAGTAATGTAGATCAATATGAAATATAGAAACTTGCTTACTATTGCTGTTTTTATATCTCTTTTATTAATCTGATCGTATAGAAGATAGGTGCCTATTAATAATAATGAGATGAAAGCAGTCTCCGACCAGGTATAAGAAGCCATTCGGCATAGATACCCAATAACTAAAGAAATAGTGAAAGCTCTATGTTTATATCTTCTGTAAAAGAAATGGAGTATTATATAGATGAAAATAATATTAACTAGTTTAGATGCCCATAAAACTGATATAGGTAATAAAGAATAAACCAGAAGAATACACGAAGAATAGCCAAGAGGCCAGAGTGAATTCCATTTGCCATTGAATAGGTATCCCTTTCCTGCATACATCGACAGGGCAGATTCCAGATACGCATAGGAATCTGGACTTCGCCCATAATCTGGCATGAAAAATACAGCCATAAGTATAAGAACCGTGTAGAAAAGGGCTAATGCTACAAGCTTTAGTTTCATAGAAAATCAATGGTAAGGCTTAGTATCAAAGCGGATTTTTTTCTGGAAATACTTTTCAACGGTTAGATGATAAAGGTAGGCGAAGCCCATGCAACCGAAGACACTAATGACTAAGATCAAAACTCTGGAAGTATCAGAGGTATAATATCGGCTTGTCAAATGAGTTAGCCTTGTGCCAACAGGAATATGGGTCAAAAACAAAGCATATGAAATTTGACTAAGAAAAGGAACAGTAGGTAGATTCCATCTAAATGCTATGACAAAAAATGAAAAACACACGCCAATCAAGTGGATGGGGTCTTGTTGATGCACATAAATGGATATGCTGAGTAAAAGTATAAATGTAATAAATAAAGTGTGTTTAGAAATTGATTTTTCAAGATAAATCCAGGCTAATATACCCAATGAGAAAAGAGAAAAATCTCTAAACACAATATAAATATTAGGAGTAAATAAACCAAGAGAAGACAGTACTACCAATAATATGACCTGATGAATGGTGGGCCATTGAATGAAAAATGGAGCAATTATACCAATTAATAAATAGAATTGCCATTCTACAAATAAGGTCCAATAAGAACTGTTTAAGAACGGTAAATTAAATAAATAATTGATATGAAATAGATTGGAAAAAATGGTAGGTAAATCTAAAATAAATGGATTGCCCCGGTAAGATTGAGAAAGAGTTGATAGGTAATTTAAAGCTATAACTAGAAGAACTGAACTGATGAAAGCAGGTTCAAGGCGTATATATCGACGTTTTAGAAAATTAAAATAGTTTTCTATAGTATATCGATGCCTATAAAGAGAATGTATAATGACATACCCACTAATGACTCGAAAAGTCAGGACATTGAAAGGATTTTTATAGACGATCTGTCCTAGGAAAAAGTCAGGCGTAAAGAGATGATCTGAAGCCAAATGAAATATGCAGATGGAAAGACTAGTGATTCCTCTGATTGTTTCAATGGATTGTATTTTCTTGCCCGAAGTCATTTTAAAAACTTATTATACGGGTCTACTCCTGAAGTATCGCTTCCTGCAGATACAAGCATTTGTGTGGCGTGAAGACTCTTAAAAGAAAGCTAAAAGACCCTCAGCGTATACTCTGAGCAGATTATCCCTGGCTGGATACACGGATTATGACTAATGTACTTTTCAAAAGTACTTCACCACTTTTTGACATTTGTTAGCTTTCCAAAAAAATATTTTACCAACTACCTTGCATTACAAAGTACCTGCTATTACTTTTGTCTCAGAAACCGGATTAGGATTCTCACTCTAATCAGATCCTATGTACAGAGGGCGGAGAGTGGGAACCTCTTTAAACAATACGCGAAATGAACCTGGAAAATGCTCAAGTGCAAATGCGGAAGGGGATTCTTGAGTTCTGCATTCTGCACATCATCTCGCGGGGAGAGGTTTATGCCTCAAACATGCTGGAAGAACTGACAGCGGCAAAAATCATGGTCGTTGAAGGTACTCTTTACCCCTTGTTGACCCGCCTGAAAAACTCAGGGCTACTGGATTACAAATGGGTAGAATCCTCATCAGGCCCCCCGCGAAAATATTATATTCTGACAGATAGTGGCCGGGAATTTCTAACGCAGCTGCAAAGCACGTGGGAAGAGCTTCAAATGTCAGTAAATCAGATTGTTACAAACGAACCGAAGGGCGAATAGGGGAAGAGAATGCAGTCATAACCCTACATCTCTTTCCGGATTCTACCATTCCATCATGCTAACATTCAGTCGTTGAACCAATGAAAAAGACCATATCCATCACCATTGCAGGAGTTGTTTTCCACATCGAGGAAGACGGCTACGACCGCCTGCAAGGCTATCTGGAGTCCATTAAACGCTATTTTTCTACTTACGAAGGCAGTGCCGAAATCATTGAAGATATCGAAGCCCGTATCGCAGAGAAATTTTTCGATAAGGTCAAAAAAGAAGAAAAACAGGCGATTACTTCCGAAGATGTGGATCAGCTGATTCAATCGATGGGGACGGTAGCCGATTTTGAGGCCATCGAAGAAGAAGAAGATTTCGGTGCTCCCAAGTCAACGTATACACAGGCAGGTGCAGAAAGTCAGCAAACCTACTCACACGTAGGTTCGGCTTCAGCAGGTTCGCAGCAAGCGGTTCCTCCAACTCAGAAACGCCTCTATCGGGATACGAAACGTAAGGTGCTGGGTGGCGTTTGTGCCGGAATTGCCCATTATCTCAACGTTGATCAGCTCTGGGTTCGTTTGGCTGCTTTATTGCTGTTCATCGGCCTGCCTATTTTTGGCGGCTGGTCCAATACGGCTGACTTTTTCGGCCCTCTGAGCGGTATTGTGTTCATTATTTACATTGCCTGCTGGGTGTCGTTTCCAGGGAATGCGAATCTGGAAGAAGACGAAAAGCTGCGTAAACTCTACCGCGATCCCGAGCGGAAAGCGTTGGGCGGGGTAGCCGCTGGCGTAGCGGCTTATACCGGCTGGGATTTAGGAATCATCCGTTTTGTTTGGGTCATCAGTATTCTGTTTTTCGGTACCGGCATGATCCTGTATTTCGTATTATGGATCATTACCCCTACGGCTAAAACACTAACGGACCGGATGAAGATGCAGGGTGAGCCTATTACCCTGAATAACATTGAAACGAATATTAAACGGACACTGAATGTCGAAAATCAATCCGTTGAAAGTACGTTGACTAAGGTTTTATTGTTCCCTTTTCGGGCCTTGGCAGCTATTTTCGAAGGATTAGGACCCTTCTTTACGTTTTTACTGGTATTAGCCCGTATTGTAGTAGGCCTGATCCTTCTGGGCTGCGGAATTGCCAGCGTGGTCTCTTTATTAATCGCTTTAGGTGCTGCCATCGGATTCGCAGGTTGGGAAGATGTACCCGTGTCAGTGGGGATGCCCATTAGTTTCATAAGAGATGCCTCGCCCTGGATGTTCATCCTGGCCTTCCTCGGAGCCGTAGTTCCTGCGTTGGCAATGGGTCTGGCTGGACTATCGTTACTGACTAAACAGAATTACTTCAAACCACTGGTTTGGCAGACTTTACTGGGGTTATTCCTGATTGGCTCTATTGGTTCAGGAATTATGATTCCACAATACGTTTCCAATTTCGCCCGTAAGGGAGTCGTAGAGAAAACGCGATTTATTGATACCGAAAATACGCCAGTCTTTGATATAGACGAACAGTCTGGTGACGATTTTGAAGATTTCTACAGCTCACAGGTAACCTTGGAAGGTTACGAAGGCACAGAAATCAAGCTGGTGGAAGAATTTTCAAGCCGTGGGCGTACGGCAAAAGAAGCCCGTGAAAGAGCAGCTCAGCTCACGCACCAGATCACTCAGAAAGATTCGCTGGTAACGATTGCAAGAAATTTCGTTGCTCCTGATGATATTCCTTTCCGCAAACCTGAATTAAACATCAGACTATTCATTCCTTATGAGAAAGAATTCAGCATGACAGAATCTTTTGCGAGATATGTAACAAATCGTTTTCCGAATGCGATGTTCGATGAGAATATGTTTGCCGGATCAATCTGGAAATATACCCGTGATGGTGAGTTGATCTGTCTGAATCGCTCCGTTCCTCAGGATGAGGATAATTATAGTATTGATGATGACAGTGATCACTCCTATGAGTCGAGTATTGGTCGGGGTGTACCGCAGGAGTATAACCTGGAAGGATTTACAAATCTGGACATTTCAGGTGGATATGCGGTAGAAGTGAAGCGTGGGTCATCTTTCAAGGTAACCGTTTATGCGGAAAACGAACGTAAACTGGAAGATGTTAGTGTGAAAGTTTCGGGTAATACACTGGTTATTAACCGTAAAAATCGCCTGGGCTTTAGCTTCAGAAACAGTCGGGAAAGCATTCGCATTGAAATGCCTGCTCTGGAAGAAGTAGAGTTTGTAGGAGCCGTTTCTGCGACAGTAAAAGGCTTTGATAATGTGAAAAACATCGAGCTGGCGGGTGCTTCTAAATCAACCTTCTCAGGCTTAAATGCCGATCAAATGGATGTAAATGTACACGGTGCTGCCCGCCTGACCTTATTAGGCTCGGCTCGACAACTGAAAGCAGATATTTCGGGAGCCTCGCGTCTTGAAGCTTTTGCCCTGAAAGCCAATGACGTAGAAGTAGATGCTTCGGGTGCTTCAAAAGCCCACGTAATGGCTAATACAAATCTGAATGCTACTGCTTCAGGAGCCAGCCGAATCAATTACAAAGGCAACGCAAAAGTAGAAGAAAGTCACTCGGGCGGAAGTTCAGTGAATCGTGAAGAATAAGTAAGAAGAGAGAATAGTAGTTATTTCTCGAAATGAAAAAACCCTGTCAAGGCACCTAGGCCAAGGCAGGGTTTTTTCGTTATTTACAGCAATCAATCTTCGATGACTTCAAACCGAAAACGGTCTAGTAGCTTATGAAAATATTCTCTGTCGATCAAATCCGCCGCTGGGATTCTTATACCATTGAACATGAACCCATTACATCCATTGATCTTATGGAACGGGCCGCCCTTGCCTTTGTCGAATGGTTACTTCGTACGGGCGTAGTCGAAACGCACCATGATGTTTCAATCGTTTGTGGACTGGGTAATAATGGCGGAGATGGGTTAGCCATTGCCCGCTTATTAAAGCAGGCGGGTTATCTGCCTAAAGTATACATCATCCGGCACTCCGACCGAAGTTCGGCTGATTTTGAAACCAATCTAGGGCGTTATGAACATCTGGATGCCGTTCACTGGGTAACCCAGAGCGACGATTTACATTTCTCTTCGAGCGGAATTGTTATTGATGCTTTAATGGGATCTGGATTAAGTCGGGGGTTAAGTGGGTTATTAGCTGAAGTTGTCCATAAAATTAATGCGAGTCAGTCGGAAGTCATATCCGTAGATATTGCTTCGGGCTTATTTGCTGATCAGGCCAATGCGGAGGGTGACGTTATTATTCGACCTACTTATACCGTGAGTTTTCAGGTTCCTAAACTGGCTTTTTTACAACCCGGCAATGTTCAGTATGTAGGGAAATGGCAAACAGTAGATATTGGGCTACATGCTGTTTATGCCGAGCAAACGGCTACAAACTGGTTTTATACCAATGCGTTAGCCTTACCAACGTTACCTGAGCGAAGCGGGTTTGCTAATAAAGGAAACTTTGGTCATGCCTTAGTAATTGCGGGAAGCCTGGGTAAAATTGGAGCGGCTGTACTGGCTTCACGTTCGTGCCTGCGAAGTGGGGTAGGTTTGCTAACGGTTCAGGTACCTCGGTGTGGCTATGAGATCATGCAAACGTCCGTTCCCGAAGCCATGTGTCTGGTAGATCAGGATTCCGACGAAATAACAACAGCCCAGGACTGGTCGAAATACTCGGCTATCGGCATAGGCCCCGGATTAGGGAAGTCGGATAAGACCAGAACTTTTATGCGTCATTTCCTGTCCCAAACTCAAAAAATTCCCTGTGTATTTGATGCGGATGCTCTCAACATTCTGTCGGAAGAACGAGACCTTTTAAATCAGTTGCCCGAGAAAACCATCCTGACGCCTCACCCTAAGGAATTCGAACGGTTACTGGGAAAGCCCTGGAAGAACGATTACGAAAAACTGGAGCTACTACGGCAGTTTTGTGAGAAGCATCAGGTAACCGTAGTCCTGAAAGGGCAGCATACAGTCGTGGCAACGCCAGATAATCAGTTCCACTTTAACTCAACGGGTAACCCTGGCATGGCTACGGGTGGCACCGGTGATGTGTTAACGGGGGTTATTACCGCTTTACTAGCTCAACAGCTGGAGCCTAAAAAAGCGGCTATTTTAAGCGTGTATCGTCACGGCGAAGCGGGAGATCGGGCAGCGGCTAAGTACGGCCCGGTTGCGTTAAAGGCTGGTGATGTAGCTGAGTTACTCCGTTGGTAATGGGTTGATAGTTAGGTATTTATTTTTAAATAATACTTTCCCAATATTAAATTTTACTTTCAATGTTATCAAATTGTTAATTTTTAGTGAAATTATGGTTAAGTTCGAAAAGCATTCATATTTAACCCAGATTTCGCGATGAAGACAATTATATATATAGTTATGTGCATGGTTGCTTTGGCATCCTGCACCACTAGTAAAGTACGAGTAGATACAACCCTCGATGAGCGAGTTTCATTAGCCTATAATCGGACGTATTCCATTTTGAAAAGTTCTGGACTACAAGGATTTGACGAAGAGAATCAGCAAATTATTGTGGATGAAATCGAGACGCAAATGCGGGCTCGGGGGTATACCTATCAGGAAGAAAAAGGAGATTTATCGGTGATTTTCTCCGTGTATACGGATGCTTTCCGTCTGAAACAAACGGATCCGAACTACGCGGCCAGTAAACTGAAAAAAGGCACTTTATTAATTCACCTCGTAGATGAAGCCCTGAATCGCTCAGTATGGATGGGTTATGCTTCAGGTTTGTTCGAGAAGACGGAAGCGTTACCCGAAAGTCAGGTTCGTTCAGCTACCCGACGCATTATGGATCAGTATCCGGCTACGGCTTATGGGTATTTGCCGATGAAAATGGCAAAGCAATAATAGTTTGATTTCGTCTGAGCCTTTGAATAAAGCGAGCTGGATTTGATCCGGCTCGCTTTTGGCTTTTATAGCTTACTCAGCGAGTAAGTAATTTGAATTGCAAGTAGACAAGGAGCTGTTCAGATGAATACTTTAAACCTAATACAAACAAAAATTCGCCGAACCCAGAGGGTTCGGCGAATCCGTTATTGGTCTTTCTTCCCATTTGAAAACCATATTTTGAACGTTACTATCTGTGCATGTATAGCAACGTGAATAGGCATTTCAATTTTCTGGTGATTTGATCTCTTCCAGAAATATCTTATGCAATGATACGAACAATATTGAATCATACAAAGAAATATTTGAATTTTTTCACGTAAAATTTTTTTAAAAATGAATCAGATAAGCCCGTAAGGTTCTTGAAGTGAGATTAATGGGTACTTTTGAAGACTTGTACAGCCCCTATGTTTGCTACTTTATTTAGTGCACTTCTTCATTTTCAGTCAGTTAGCCCTTCGCTGCCTGATTCCAGTTACGTTATTGTCAATGAAATCAAATTCACGGGTAACCGCCGTACCAAGGAGTTCATTATCAGACGAGAACTGGATTTTAGGGAAGGGGATACTTTATCCGTGGCAACCCTAACGGATCGTCTGGAGAGGAATCGGCGGAAAATTTTTAATACCAATCTTTTTGTCTCCGCTGATGCGAAAGTAAGCCTTCAGAAAAGCCCTGATTCTACGAATGTGGCTCAGATTGAGTTTGACTTACACGAGCAGTGGTATATTCTCGGGTTTCCCGTTTTCCAGTTAGCGGACCGAAACTTCAATGAGTGGTGGACGGAGCGAAACCGAGATCTGAGTCGAACGATTTACGGAGTCAACCTTCGGCATTATAACGTTCGGGGTAGGGCTGAGCAATTGAAGATCAATCTGGAGTTTGGCTTTGCTCAGTATTATGATTTGTCGTATTACATTCCTTATATAGATAAAAAACAGAAAATAGGAGTAACGCTAGGCGTTTCGTATAACACCACGAAGAATTTACCTTACCGAACCGACCAGGATAAACTGGTATATCTGCGAAGTGACGAATTACTGCGGGACCGTTTTTACACCAATGTCATTTTCCGCCGAAGAAATCATTACTATGATTTTCAGACGCTGGAATTCCGGTATGCTTCGCACGTCATTTCGGATACGATTGCGGCCTTAAATCCTAATTATTTCCTGGAAAACCGGACGCGACAGAAATACTTCCTGGCGTCTTACGGTTACACGTACGATTTTCGGGATAAAGCCCAGTATCCGCTCCGAGGATTCGTCTTTAGAGCCTTGTTGAACCGCTACGGATTATTACCCAGCGATGATATTAATCTGACAGATTTGACGGTAGGGTTTGCCCGGTATAAACCGCTGGGCGGAAAGTGGTATTATGGAGCCGTGGCGGAAGGAAAAACGTCCTATCCCCAATTACAGCCTTACTTACAAACCAGAGGGCTGGGGTATTTGAATGATTTGGTGCGAGGGTATGAGTTATTTACCGTGGATGGACAGCATTATTTCTACCTGAAGAACACGCTACGGTATCAGTTACTCGATAAAAAGATTTTCCTGAAACCGCTGCGGAAAATTAGGCAGTTCAATACCATTCCGATTGAAATTTATCCCAATGCTTTTATTGATGCGGGTCAATCCTGGAATCAGTATCGAGGGTATTACAACAGCCGATTTGCCAATAAATTTCTTTTGGGTTACGGCTTCGGCGTAGACATCGTCACCTACTACAACGCCGTTCTTCGCCTGCATTATGCTTTCACGAAAGATGGGGTAGGCGGGTTTCGATTCAATTTGGCAAGGGAGTTTTAAAATAAAACAGCCGGGTAAAAGCCCGGCTGTTTTTGCTTGGTTAACCTATTACTTTAATTTGATAGTTTCAGTAACAACTCTGAATCCTCCAGATCCTGAATACTTATAATTCAAGGTAAAAGTTTTTGTAGACGGATCATACGTATTAACTCCTTCCTGAATCACACCAGAGGCAGTAGAGCCTTTAGGAGTTATCGTTACTGTATTATCAGGATTGACCGTAAGCCACATAAGCCATCCAGAACCGCCAAGGTCAGCGAATTCAGTAACAACGGTAGTTAAGTTAACCGTTGTTAAAGTCTTATCCTTATCAATTGCTCTAGATGAGGAGGCTGTAGGATGGGTAAAGTAACCCGTAGAGCGGTAAGTTCCATCGTATTGATTCTTTATACTAACAAATACTATAATAGAATCACCGGTTGGTTTAATCGTAGCTCCACCTGCATCTGAAATGGCATAAGCCAAGGCGTATTTGTGAGATATATCCCATTTACTACCATCCAGATTAATACTCATATCTTTCGCAAAATCTCCGGAGGCAAAGTTGAATGTATAGCCATCCGAATTTTTTTGAATACCTTCTGTACTGGCTAAGGTATATAAGGATTCAGGCAGCCACTCAAAAGTCTCATTATGAGATTTATTATAAGCATCAAGCATGGCACGAGAAGCCGTCAATTTCACAGCCGTAGGCTGCTGAAGTGAGGCATTGGAGTTCGCATCTTTACGAATATTGAAAAGATCAACTTTCCGAACAGTTGTAAAGGGGCTGAAGTAAATCTTGTTTTCAGAACCTTCATAAAACCGTACGACGGTAGTTCCCTGATCGGTAAGAGGAACCAGGTCATCTTTAATGCAAGATGTCATTAAAGAGCTTAAGGAGATGGCCGTTAGCCAGTATCTCACGAGAATATTTTTCATATATATCTTCACAAGTTAAGTATAACCATCATTTGTTATTGTTGATCCCACCACACTCGGGCATCTGGACTATCACCACCTGGAATACGAGCTACTGCTTCTTCAACACTAGCCTGATTTGTTGTGTATTCATTGGACTCATATACATAACGGCGAGGAATTTGCTTCGAAGCATTGGTTGCATCGGGAGCAGGAGTTAAACTAGGATAACCCGTTTTTCTCCAGATGTTCCAGCCTTGCCAACCGTCAGGATAACTGGCAATATATCGTTGGGTAGCAATATTCCGTAGGTTTGCACCCGCTCCCGCAGCTGAGGTTAAAGCCACGCCCGTTTGAGTGAAGTATGTGGCGGCCGGTGCCGTTAGTCCCCACTGTTCATAAGATAAGTTAATGCCCTGCTGATATATGGTGCTTAAGTTTTCAGTAGTCCAGCCATAATCGGCAGCTTCGGCACGGGCTAAAGCAATATGAGCGGCCCCTACAATGACTACGGTTGCATCAGGAGTACGTTTGTCTCCTCTTAAAATACGAGCCCAAGTAGGATTGGCGGCTGTAAAAGCTTCCGCTCTGGAACGGGCTAAACCGTAAGGGACTCCAATATTGGAACTCGTATTAGAATTACTAACTCCCTGTACTTCTGTTGCTCCGCCAAATACACTCTGACGGGTATCTGAAAGGGATGCCATCAGAGTCGTCATGGTTGCACTTTCTGCGTAGTCTTTACGACCATTATAAGCTGACCACCAAGGGTTATTGTAGTTACCTCCAGGATAAGCTACTTTGAAATTCTGTGCGTTTGTACTGATATAACCCGCAGGGTCGGCCAAAGCAGCTTTGAATTCCGTGGCTGCATAACCTGCAGCCGTAGGGAATTTTTTAGATAGTTGCAAAGCCATTAACATCCGCATGGAGGTAGCGGTACGTTTCCAGGCAGCTATATCACCATTAAAAATGATATCACCTGTAATGGCACTATTATCAAAAGAGTTATTCGCATCTTTCAAAGCTTGGATCATGCCTTTATAGATGTCTTCCTGACGGTCATATTTAGGTTTTGAGTTTTCAGCCCCCTTCAATGCCTCACTATACGGAACATCACCCCACTGATCAGTAATCGTCCAAAAAATGTATTGCTGCATGATTTTAGCAATAGCACTCATGTTGGCACTCTGATTTAGATTAATAATATTCTGTAAATCATAAAGGCTACTGGCATAATTTCCAGCAAAAGCAAGCTGAGGTAAGCTGTAAAGAGAAACGTCCGTATACTGAGTTTCAGAAAAGTATTGAGAATACAATCCGCCTCGGGTATTTGAAGCGTAACCCGAAATGCCAGCCTGAACATTCGTTAAAAGTGCTCCAATAGTTGGTGTCGTCGTTGCATCCGGTTGCACGTTAGTAGAACCGAAGTCAGACAATTTATTACAAGCAGAAAGGCCACTTAACAAAAGAGCCGTTAATGCATATATGTATCTTCTTTTCATGAGATCTTTTAAAATTTAGCCAGTTTTACAATTAGAATCCAAGACGAAGGTTAAAGCCTAAACCTCGGGTGCCGGGTAACTGGCCAGTTTCACCGTATACAGCACTTACTTCAGAGGGATCGAAGTCTTTTGTTTTGGCGTAAATCAGTACAGGGTTACGGGCTACAATAGAAAAAGTAACGTCTTTCACATATTTGTCAATACCCAGCTTACGTACAGGTAAACGATAGCCAATGGATGCTTCACGTAATTTGACGAAAGTCAGATCATAAATGAATTCGTCAAAAGTCCGGTTGTTATACAGGTTGGCATAGTAATCACGAGCTTCTACGTAATAATTTACAGCTTCGCCTGATTCATTTACGCCAGATACGTGTACCCCACCACCATCAGCCACGGCATCGCGAATGGGATTACCCTTGTCGTTGACTGTAGCTGTACGAGCGGTCAGGCCACTATATGATCCCCACATGTTGGAAAGAGAAGCAAATTTTCCGCCAATTTGATAATCAATGTTTACGTTCAGAATAAAATCATTCAGGATCGTAAATCCGTTTTGAAGACCACCGGTAATGCGGGGAAGAACGCTGCCAAAGTGTACATTAGGATCATTCACATAGAATCCACTGCTGTTCACTACGGGTTGACCGTTAATGCGTTTGATACCATTGCCATAAAGTTGGCCCCAGCGTTGACCTTCTTCGTGAACCAAATAAGGAACAGTGCTACCCCATACACCACCTAAGTTATTCGTACGAGTTACCCCATATTCGCGGCTCAGTTCAACTACGTCATTTTTGATCAAATCAGCGTAAGTGGCGGTAATATCCCAGCGGAAATTAGCTAGTGAAACAGGGCGAGCAGTTACTTTTAATTCAATACCTTGCTTTGTTATTTTACCAATGTTAGTTAAAAGAGAGCTAAAGCCACTGGCACCGTTGATAGTAAGCGAGTAGGGGAAGCCTACTTCAGAACCATCCCAATAAGTAGCAGAAAGGCCTAAGCGGCTGTTAAAGAATTCAAGATCAACGCCGATTTCTTTTTGTGAAGCTACTGAACCCTTGATATTTGGTGATACAATCTGATCAGGAGTACTCATAAGGAAGTTAGAGCCCCATTTGAATTGATTAACTCCGTATGCCATGCCAGGGTAACGGTAGGCTCCAAAAGTTTCATTAGTCGTACCTAGGGCTTTTGGAATTTGACCCCAAGAAGCTCTTACTTTACCAGAAGTCAGCCATGAATTGCTGGATTTTGGAAGTAAATCACTAAATACGAATGACGCTCCATAAGACTGAGATAATACAGAATTATCATTAGCCGGTAGCGTTGAGAACCAGTCATTACGTAAGGTAGCTTCAAAGAAAAGAAAGTTTTTAAATCCTAAAACTGCTTTTCCAAAAACGGCATTATACGCTTCTGTTGTTCTGCCATTACCAATACTAGCTGCATTGACGGAGTTTGAAATGGTAAACAAATCAGGGATACTAAGCCCCTGATTAGTATTAGATGAGTTGCTTTTTGAAACCCATTTAAATAAGTCAGCTCCTACGTTTGCATCAATGCTGAACACGTCCGAGAACTTTTTGTTGTAAAGGGCAATAAATTCTAAGTTACGGCGATTGGAGAAGGTATTCCCTGTGCCGTAATAGCCTCGTACGCCAGTTTGATTTGCACTACTTTCTAATTGACTGCTGATCTTAGTTTCGTAAAAAGTCGTCGTTTGCTGTTTACGATAGGTAAATTTGAATCTTAAATCATCATTAGCTTTGTAGGTAAAACTAACGTCTCCAAATAAGCGATCCCTTTGTTGGGTAGGCTTATATAAGTCGAAAAACGTATAGGTATTGTACCAATAGTTAGCACCGTAAAATCCTTTGGGGTTGCTTGGATCGTATGAAACAGGGTTGGCGTGATTCCAGCTTCCATAAACACCATCTGGAGTTTTCATTCCTCGAAGTTCCCTCATGATATCAATATCCAGGTCGCGGTGGAACCACTGGTTGAACGCTCCCGTCGATTGGTTACCGTAGGCGTCATCAATTTGTCCGTTCAAAACCCAGTTTGAGTAATTGATGTTCGCTGAAGCTTCAAAGTGCTTATTGAGTTCATAGGTCGTGGCGATGTTCAACGTATTTTTTTTCAAATCACTGTTCGGTAATAAGCCATTGGTGTACTGATTACCATATGTGAGTTTGAAGTTCAACTGATCACTAGCCGTATTCAGCGTAACACTGTTATTGAGAAAAACACCGGTTTCGTAGAAATCACGACCATTGTTAGGTTGGGGCGTTAGACGAGCTGTTTGATACGAGCGGCTATGGCCACCATACCAAGCATACCAAGGGATATATTCTTGACCAACCATTCGAGGGCCCCAGCTGGAATCGTCATTGTAGTCATGATAATACTTGCCATCCAATGCTTTCCATTCCGTAGGATCCCCTTCTTTCCAACTGTATTTCATTAAGTCTGAGGAAGAACCACCTGCATAAGAGTTCTGATAATTGGGCAGAATGTATACTTTGTCAAATTGAGCACCAAGGTTCAATGTTACTCCTAATCCAGGTGTTTTGCGACCCTTTTTCATGGTAATAACGATCGCTCCATTTGCTGCCTGAGAACCGAACTGAGCCGCTGCCGCCGGACCCTGTAAGACAGAGACGTTTTCAATATCATCGTTGTTGATGTCGTCAATGTTTGGAAGGATCGTACCATCTACTACATAAAGTGCACCACTGCCTGTGCCAAAACCAGAAGTACCCCGAAGGCGGACTTCTGTATTTCTTCCTAAAGCAGCAGCTGACTGACTACGTACCTGAATACCAGCAACTTTACCTGCGAGGGCATTGTTGAAGTTAGATTGACGGATGACGTTTAATTGTTCCTGGCTAACTACCTGTGCACTGTACGTTGCTGAGCGGGCAGTTTGTTTGGTTCCGTAAGCTCCAGTAACTACAACTTCACTCAGCTGAGCATTACCAGTAGATAAAATGACATCGATAACCGTTTTGTCACCAGATTCAATCTCCTGTTTAGCAAAGCCAATGGATGAAAAAACAAGAAATGCTTTGTTAGGAACATTGATGCGATATACACCTTGGGCATTAGTGGAAGCTCCCTGCGTAGTACCTTTAACAGTAACGTTAACTCCAGGAATTGGGGAACCGTCATCACCCGAAGTAACCGTGCCAGTGACCTCACGGCTTTGTGCGTGAACTGGGAGCATAGCCAGCACACCAAGCAACATGAATGTTGCAAGTAGAATTTTTCTCATGTTTTTTGGTTAAGGAATTAGTAAATATTTCTAAATACTATAAACAAACATAATATATCGTTTGTCTAAATTCAAAATTCGATATTTATTGAAGAGTTATAGAATTATTAATATTTCAATAGATTAATACTTTTTTTATCAAAACTCCATAGATAAAGGCCTTGTTCTTTTGATATGTATAAAAAATAATGAATAATCATATAAAAAATAATATTAGACTTTAGACTTACTAGAATATAATTTTATTGAGGGGAATATAATTTGGCTTATTGCTTTAAGGTATACATAATATAATTTAAGCTGCAATAAAAACTCCCCGGCTCACTGATGTTTCAGCAAACCGGGGACTTCTTTAGTTAAGGATGTTTATTTAATAATAAATACCACCAGACTCCGGGCTCCATGAGCTCCTACGACCAGTGACTGCTCAATATCAGCCGTTTTGGAAGGTCCTGCAATGAAAGTACCGAAGCCCGTTTCGTCCACCTGGATTCTTCTGTAAGCCTCGTGCATATTCGGAACGATAGTTTCGGCCCGAATGATGAGTACCAGGTGTTGGGTGATAAAGGGTAAAGCCCGGTGCTTCATTTCCTGCTCCGTTACCCAGATGGCTCCGTTTTCGGCCACACCATAACGACCGGGAATGATCGCCAGGTTAACGTCTTCTAACTCATGAGGATCAGTGACGCTTTCTAGATTTAAGTCCGCTAGGTAAGTTAAGTCAGGCACGGTAACCGCTACTTCTTTAAAATTCGGAAATAACTCGCCAATGCGTTGGGATATCGTTGGTAAATCGGGTACGACTTCTACCATACCGCCAATCATTTGCAGCGTTTGCTGGTATTGCTCCAGTACGTCGGGATAATTCGATTCGAAGGTAAACTGGTCGGGCAGTGGTAATAAGTCCGGTTTGTTTTTCCGAATGGCATTCAATATAGATTCACGACTCGTTGACATATACCTTTTATATAGAAGACACTATTTTCGATTCTTTTCATACCACTGCCGGAAGCTCTCTTTGGGAGCATCGGGTAGGTCGCGGTGAATACTCCAGGCATTCAGCGGGTTGTTAGCCGCCCAGGGAGCAATTCGCAGAGCCGCCCGAGCCGTATTGAAGCTCAGCTTGAACAGCGTAGGCGAGGCTAGTACTTTCGAAGCCAGTTGTAAACTGGTTTTCTTGATACCGCCCACATACCCCTCTTTTGCTAATACCTGCCGCCATTTATAGAGCTGATCGTGAATATCAATTTTTACGGGACACACGTTACTGCAACTTCCGCAAAGTGTGCTGGCGAAGGGAAGATCGGCATTTTTCCGCATATCCAGGTTCGGGGCCAGAATGGAGCCAATCGGACCGGCCACAGCATTGTGGTAACTATGGCCACCACTACGACGATAGACCGGACATGTATTCATACAGGCTCCACAGCGAATACACTTCAAAGAGTTACGGAAGTCTTCGCGACCCAGCTGCGTGCTTCGACCATTATCCACAATAACAATGTGCATCTCCTGACCAGGGCGGGGGCGGTGGAAGTGGCTGGAATAAGCCGTAACCGGTTGACCCGTCGCACTTCGGGTTAATAGTCTCAGAAACACCCCCAAATGCTCGGCTTTGGGAATAATCTTCTCGAAACCCATACTCGCAATGTGAATTTCGGAAAGGTGAGCTCCCATATCGGCGTTGCCTTCGTTGGTACAGACCACAAAACCGCCCGTTTCGGCAATGGCGAAGTTGACGCCCGTTAAGGCCGCTCGACGGGTAAGAAACGTTTCCCGCAAATGCTGGCGAGCAGCTTCGGTCAGGTATTGAGGGTCAGTGGCTCCTTTTTCGGTGCCAAGGTGCTCATGAAAAGTATCGCCAACATCTGACTTTTTGAGGTGAATGGCCGGTAATACAATATGGCTCGGCGGTTCCTGCCGTAACTGCACAATGCGTTCCCCTAAATCGGTATCGATGACTTCAATGCCTTTTTCCCGTAAGAAATCATTCAGGTGACATTCTTCCGTGAGCATCGACTTGGACTTGATCATGCGATCAATCCCCTTTTTGGCCAGCAGCGAATGAATAATCTCATTATGCTCCTGAGCATTAGCCGCCCAGTGAACGGTTATTCCGTTTTTCTGAGCATTTCGCTCAAACGTCTCCAACAGAACATTCATGTTAGAAAGGACGTGGTGCTTGATCTGCGAGGCGGCCTCGCGAAGATCTTCCCATTCCGGAAGGCCTTTGGACGCCCGGTCGCGTTTTTGACGAACCCACCAGAGCGTTTCGTCGTGCCAGTCGACGCGGGGTTCGTCCCGGTTAAAAACCTCGGAAGCGGCGGCATGATCCAATGTATGCTGACTCATAAGTTTTGTGCTCAAAGGGAAAAAAGAGCCGTGAAATTGCACTTTCTTCATTCAAATGAAAAAACAGAGCTTCATTTCTATCAATAAAACCTGAAAAAGAATATTTAACTATTCCTTGATTTGGCTTTCAGCAAAAATTCAGACTTCAATTTTATAAAAATAATGATTTGCCAACGAAAATTAGGTTTAGTCGGCTGTTTCGACCGGGTAAATAACTATGAAACCAGGCTTTATCAGAATCAATACTAAAAATCCTGTTCTTGTTAAATTGTACTTTTAATAGTTATTCTTGTTCATTTAGACCTATAGGACTCTGAGTTAATAAAATTTATTAAAAAAAAGCATTGTACTTTTTAAACAACTTGCATAATAAATAATATAATCATTGTATTTTTCCAAGTTTTAGGTGGCATCGTGAAAGGAACTTTTCGTTCTTAACATTTAGGTAATTGACTCATAATCAAATAGTGTGCAACTTTGTATCAACAAAACGGCAGAAACAAACTTTCAAAAGCCGATTTGATTTGTTTTGTATTATTCCCATTTGAAACTCATACATCCCATGAAAAAGTCAATCAACTTCATCCTTGCAGCTTTCGTAGCTTTTAGCTCATTAGCATTCAATGCAACTGCTGCCATTAATTCTGATCCTGCGAAGGAAACTGTAAAAGCTAATCCTTACAATGCTCAGTTAGCACAGGATTCTCAATTACGTTTCCAACTTACGTTCCAAAATCCTGATAAAAAGAAATTAACGATTGCTATCAAGGATAAGGAAAATACTACGCTGTTCACTGAAACAACTACCAGCGATGCTTACCTGCGTTTATTTGATCTTTCAACGTTAGGTGACGGTAAATACACTTTCGAAGTATTAGGAGGCAAAAACCGTTACACTCAATCGTTCGAAATCTCTACGCAAACCAACCGCGTTGTTTTAGCTCGTAACTAATTCGAATTGAATTCCCCCATACAAACGTCCCGCTGGTGAAAACCGGCGGGACGTAGTTTTTATAGCTGGGCGTTCAGAATTTCGGCAATATGCACGACCCGAATCGGGCTTTTCTGACGTTTCAGAATGCCTTCCATGTGCATGAGGCAGGAAACATCCCCGCCCGTAATGTATTCGGCTCCGTGTCGCTGGTGATCCGCTACCCGATCTTTACCCATTTTTGAAGAAATGGCTTCTTCGCTCACGGCAAAGGTTCCGCCAAAGCCGCAGCATTCGTCCTGACGGTCCAGTTCCACCAGCTCAAGATCTTTCACCATCGCCAATAGCTTACCGGGCTTAGAAAAGGCGGGGCAGTTCAGCTCCGTCATTTGTGACGTCTTCAGTCCCCGCTGACCGTGGCAACTCTGATGCACGCCTACCTTATGGGGAAAGCGGGCCGTCAGAGTTTCGACTTTTAAAACGTCCGTTAAAAATTCGGTAAGTTCATATACCCGGTGCCGAACGGTATCTGCCACGGATTGATCAGGAGCATGCAGATGTTCCTTAATATGTAATACGCAGGAACCTGAAGGTCCTACGATATAATCATATCCTTTAAAGTTGGCTATAAAGTTGGCATCGCAACCGGTGTTTAAATGCTCAAAACCGGAGTTAGCCATGGGTTGCCCACAACACGTCTGGTTTTTCGGGAAATCTACCTCACAGCCTAATTTTTCTAATAGTTCCAGGGTGGCAATCGCTACCTGAGGATAAAATTGATCGACGTAGCAAGGAACAAAAAGAGCAACTTTCATCAGCTTTTAGCTTGTCGCTATTGGCTTTTGGCTAGGGTACCTGCGTACTCGATGGATTCGCTATCGTTAACTAAGACCGACCCGGAGATCGGTGGAAGCCAGGAGCTAACCGCCAATGGCCAATAGCCATTTATAATTCCGTATAAACTGTTTTCTTTAACGTAAACAAACTTCCGTCAAAAGGTTTTTCTTTATTCCAGGCATCTTCAATAACCAGAGCCGCTCCGAGAGCAGAGGCCTGAGCAATTTCGGAAGCCAGCACTTCACTTTCCGGGAACGCCTGAGCCAGTAAATGCAGGTAAATTTCGTTGCGGCTAAAGCCGCCATCGACGAAAATCCGTTTTACCTCAGTCGTACCTTTTGCCAGTTTAACGGAAGCAATTTGCTGAGCCATCAAATCCATAATAAGCTGATGGTAAGCTTCTTCATAACTGGTGAACTCATTCAGATTACGTTCCGAAAAAGTAGAATCCTGTAAGGTTCCTAGCTGAATGGTTTCGGGCGAGGTTTGACGGAAGCGACTGCGTAAGGATAAAAGAAGGCTTTCGTCAAATGATACCCGTTGGTAATGCGATAGTTCAGTCCCGAAGTATTCCGCTAAGTGTTTCACTGCCCGTTCATGCTCGTTACCGGCAAATAAGCGGGACGCTTTCACGGCATCGCTCCGATAAGTCAGGTAACTCAAACAATCCTGACGTAGCTCTCCAATGGTCAAATCATCCTTACTGAATGGATTCATGGTAATACACCACGTTCCAGTTGAAATCAGTAAAAAAGGCTCTTGCCCGAAAGCTCTTAAATAAGGCACCAAAGCTGCCGAACTATCATGAATGCCCACGCCGACCTGCATTTCGGGTTTGCCGAGGGCGGGGGAGGTAACAAAAGAAGGTAACACCATCTGGCCGAGCGAATGAAAAGCTTCATCAAAAACCCAGCGGTGGTATTTACGTTGTTTATAATCCCAAAGTCCGGTATGGCAGCCGACACTGGTAATTTCAGAAACGGCCCGTTTCGTGAACAGGTAACTGGCGTATTGCGGTAAATGCAAAGAATGCTCAATCTGCCAGAATTTATCCGGTTTCTGATACTTCAGCCAATATAACTGCATGCCCGAGTTCAGCATTCCTAAAACGGGAGAAGCCGTATGAGCCGCCCATTCCAGTTCAGGTCCGTAATGATCATTAAAGCGTTGCTGGAGATCAAACGGAAACGTTTTCAGGTAGTTATAAAGCGGAGTAACGGGTTTCCCCTGAGCGTCAATGTGAACAAAGCTTGCTCCATAAGTAGAGAAATTCAGAGCTTTAATCTCAAACTGACCTTCGTTAAGCAATTCCGCCAGACTATCAATCATCCAGTTGGTCAGCAGTTGCAAATCGTCTCCGTGAAATCCATCGTCATCGGGAATTTCCTCAAAAGGCGTCTGTTTTTGATACACAAGCTGGTAATCCTGATTGAAAACCAGGAGTTTTTTATTGGTCTTTCCAATATCAAAAATGGCAACGCAGGGAGACGACATAGGATTAAGGCAGAAGTTGGATAAAAGACGGCGTAATACACACCTATGCATTACGCCGTTTTAATTGATTGGATTAAAGACCCGTAGAAACGGCTTTCATACCGCGGGTTTCGATCAGTTTTTTACGAAGTGATTGATCACGGAACAGCCCAACGGGATTAAGAGCCGCATCCACGCGGAGGCGAGCTTCAGCCAGTAAAGGACGCAGGTCCGTGCGGAAAGCGTTTTGCAGAATTTCCTGAGCGGTTACTACGTCGTTATTGTTCCGAGCTTCTTCCAGAGCCACGCGATCTACTAACAAAGCCTGAGCATAAGCCAGTTTGATGGCTTCAACCGATTGTAATAAATCTTCCAGTGGATCTTTCACGTTGTGAGAGGCATCGATCATCCAGCCTAAATCCGTGGCGTGATTCATGCCGCGAGCGTCCATGCCGTCTATCAGTTCGTTGAAAATCAGGAATAACTGGTAGGGCTTCATGCTACCTGCCGTTAAATCGTCATCGCCATATTTGGAATCATTGAAGTGGAAACCACCCAGTTTTTCTTCCATTAATAACAGCGAAACGATCTGCTCAATGTTGGCATTGGGCAGGTGGTGACCTAAATCAACCAGGGTATAGGCTTTTGGACCTAACTTACTGGCGTAGAGGAAGGATTGACCCCAATCTCCAACCGTTGTGGAATAGAAGTTAGGTTCGAAGGCTTTGTACTCCACGAAGACTTTCCAGTCTTCGGGTAAGGCCGCGTAAATTTCCTGTAATCCTTCCAGCGTGCGTTGGAATGCTTTGCGGAAGTTTAACTGGCCAGGGAAGCTGGAACCATCTGATAACCAAACGGTTAATGATTTAGAGCCTAAAGCTTCGCCGTGACGAATAACGTCGATATTATGCTGAATGGCCTGCTTCCGAACGGCTGGGTCCGTGTGTTGAAGCGAACCAAATTTGTAGCTTAATTCCTGATTAGCCTGATCCTGGAACGTATTCGAGTTCATCGCATCGAAAACTAGACCGTGACTGGCCGCCAGTTGCTTGATCGCTTCCCCATCCGTTGGGATATCCCAGGGAATGTGTAAAGAAATAGCTCCGCTGGAACGGTTGAGGGAATGTAATAACCCTACGTCTGCAATTTTTTCTTCGAGCGTGCGGGGCTCGCCGCCTCCGGCAAAACGACCAAAACGGGTTCCGCCCGTACCTAAGGCCCAGCTGGGAATGGCAATCTGAAAATCAATCAGCTTTGCCAGCATGCGTTCAGTAAGGTCGGCTCCGAGTTCTCCGGCTAAAAATTCAAACTTCCGGCGGTGAGCCGCTTCGTGCTGCTGGTTATATTGAGCAATCTGATAAGATTCGAGAGGCATATCTGGTTAGTGTTTGGAAGAGTTGTCTGTTTTCGGTTTGCAGTTTTCAGTTACTGGTATTAACCACAGAGTGTAATGCAGTGTAAATCTGAAGCAATACTCTGTGGATTAAGTTAATTGAAAACTGAAAACAGCCAACGGAAAACTCCACTCATTTCAGGTAAAAAACTTCGGGTAATGATACCTGTACGGGCGATTGATCTGGGTTGGTTTCCATGAGATCTGCCATGTACGCCCACCACTTCTTCATGACGGGATTTTCGGGTAAGTTCCCTGTAACTTCGAGGTCGTCCACTTCCTGAACGCCGAATAAGGTATTCGTACTTTCGTCCAGAAAAATGGAATAATTATGAATGCCACTGGTTTGCAGTAAGGCTACTAACTCCGGCCAGATTTCATCATGACGGCGTTTGTATTCCTCCACATTTCCAGGAAACAACTGCATCTTAAACGCAACTCTAGGCATAAGCTTATGAGTTTTCAGTTTTTAGTTTGCTGTTTTCAGTTAAGTTTAATCACGGAATTGCACAGAGTCAAACGAGTGCAATGATTCGTGAATCTTTGTGTCATAGAGCCTTTATGATAATGCTCAGGCGACAGACACTCAATTGAAAACTGAAAACAGCAAACTGAAAACGATTCTTATCGGTAGAAGCCCATGGCTACGCCGCCGTCTACGTTGAGGGCGTTGCCGGTAGACTTGTTCAGTAACCCTCCGGTAAACGCGAAGCAGGCGTTCGCGATGTCTTCGGGGAGAATGATTTCGTTCAGTAAAGTGCGTTTGGCATAGTAGGCAGGTAACTCTTCTACCGTGATGCCGTACGCTTTCGCACGACCTTCCGCCCAAGCTCCCGCCCAGATTTTAGAATCAGCAATCACCGCATCCGGGTTAACCGTGTTCACGCGGATTTTTTCAGGACCTACTTCCGCAGCCAGCAGACGTGTGCCATGAGCCTGAGCCGCTTTCGCCGAACCATAGCCCAGGTTATTAGGTCCGCTTACCACGGCATTTTTAGAAGCAATGTTGATAATATCGCCACCTAAAGCCTGTTTCCGCATGACCGCAACGGCTGCCTGCGAAACCAGGAACTGACCTTTTACGAGAATGTCGAATAATAAATCCCAGTCCTTTTCGGTGTGATCAGCGATGGATTTCGAGATGGAGATACCCGCGTTATTAACTACGATGTCCACACCACCAAAAGCCAGAGCACAGGCGTCAAATGCTTTTTCGATCGACTCCGCAGAAGTTACGTCCAGCAGTTCCGCATTGAACGCATCTGTACCGTAGCTCTTCTGGAATTCTTCTTTCGCTCCTTCCAGACGGCCTGAGTCATTATCATTTAAGAAGATAACGGCTCCTTCGGCTTGTAATTTTTTGGCGATAGCCTTACCAATACCACCCGCAGAACCCGTAATCAGGGCAATTTTGCCCGAAAGAGGTTTCGGCTTAGGCATGCGTTGCAGTTTTGCTTCTTCAAGTAACCAGTACTCAATATCAAAGGCTTCCTGACGGGGTAAGGATGTATATTCAGAGATGGCTTCCGCCCCACGCATCACGTTGATCGCGTTGACGTAGAATTCCGAAGCAACCCGAGCCGTCTGTTTGTCTTTGGCAAACGTAAACTGACCCACACCTGGCCACAGAATTACCACGGGATTAGGATCACGCATGGCAGGGCTGTTGCTACGTTTGCAGTTTTCATAATACTCGGTGTACATCTGACGGTAGGCTTCGAAAGACGGAGCCAGCTTTTCCTTCAGAGCTGCGGTATCGGTAAGATCGGCGTCAGCGGGTAAGTCGAGAACAAGCGGCTGAATTTTGGTACGCAGGAAGTGATCCGGGCAGGAAGTTCCCAGCGGAGCCAGTTTTTCCAGATCGTTCGAATTGATGAATTGCAATACGCGTTCATCATCCGTGAAGTGACCGACCATGCGAACGTAGCTCGAGCAGAATCCGCGTAACACGGGAGCTAACTTGGAAGCCTGCTCTTTGCGGTTTTCCAGCGTTTCTACTTTTTGTCCACCAAAAACCGGGCCTTTTTTACCGTAGTTTTCTTCCAGATATTCGGCACAACGCTCGATTACTTCCAGCGTGTTAATGTAGCTTTCGTAAGCCGTATCACCCCAGGTAAACAGACCGTGACTGCCTAAGAAAATTCCGCGAATACCAGGATTCTCAGCCAGACACCGCTCCAGTTGCAGACCCAGATCGAAGCCAGGACGCTGCCAGGGGACCCAGCCTAAAGTTCCACCAAATAAGTCTTTAACGATCTGTTCGCCGTCTTTCGCCGCTGCAATCGCGATGGCCGCATCCGGGTGCAGGTGATCGACGTGCTTGAAGGGTAAAAAGGCGTGTAAGGGAGTATCAATCGAAGGAGCTTTGGAATCCAGATCGTAGATGCAATAGTTGAATAAATTCACCATTTCATCTTCAAATTCCAGCCCCCGATAACGGCTTTTCAAAGCATGCAGACGGTCCAGGTACAGAGCCGCCAAACCTGATTTTTTCAAGGTCCCTAAATCACCACCAGAACCTTTTACCCACATGACGGGAGTATCCTGGCCGGTTAATGGATCAGGAGAGGTAACCTTGCAGGACGTGTTACCACCGCCGTAATTCGTTAAACGAAGATCCGCTCCCAAGAGGTTGGAACGGTAAATGAGAAGAGCTACTTCATCGCCAGCGAGTTCAGCGGCTTTCGCGTCGTCCCATAAATAACTTACATGTTTAAAAGAGGTAGTCTCAGTCATGATTGGATATAAAAATGAGATAAATTCTTAGTTAGCGGTACAAATGAACCAAAGGAAAGAGAATGAGCTGTCATGGTCTGTTAGGGTGAACCGTCCTGCTCTGTGAAGGTCAGGGTTGCTCTAAGGTCGCTATCGCTCTTTCGGATTTGCAATCCGAAACCAGTCTGTTTAAGATTCATAATCCCGGTAAGCGGATCACAGATCCGCGATCCGCAATAGATGAGTTCCGGATTGCAAATCCGGAACAGCGAGATAATTAGCGATGTTTACAATCGAAGAAAGTTTAAAACGAAATAGTTACTGAATCGAAATCTGATACGTGCCTGGCTGAAGCTTGGAAACGCCTTTCTTTAACTTCTTACCTTCCAGCAAAGCCGATTGTCCAGCCTGCAAGGGTAACTCCAGGTCGGCCATCGTATTAGGCGGAATGGTCACGTTCAGAATTAATTTTCCGTCTTTCCGTTCCCAGTTCGAAACAATTGGACCGTATAAGGACTGATACGAAAAGTTGACACTCATTAAACCCTTCGGTGGTTTCGGAGCGATGCGGAAGGTTTTGAAACCTGGTTGCGTCGGTTCTACTCCCGCCAGATACCGGAAGTACCATTCAATGACTGAGCCATACGCGAAGTGATTCCGGGAATTCATTCCTTCGGGACGCTCCTTATCCGAATTCCAGAGTTCCCACATCGTCGTCGCCCCGTTTTCGGCCATGTAACCCCAGCTCGGGTAGGTTTTCTGAGTGGCTACTTTGTAAGCCAGATCATTATAGCCATAATCCGAAAGACGGGGTAATATTTGTTGAGAAGCAATAAAGCCCGTCGTCAGATGGTCCTGATGGGCTTTGACATCATCAGCCACATTTTTCGCGATGACGGGTTCCAATTTTTCAGGAACAATACCAAAGGAAAGGGGCATGAGATTAGCCGCCTGTGTTTTTCCTTCGTAATTATTGTCCTTGAAATACAGGTCATTATACTTCTTAGTATACTGCTTGGCTAACGCCGCGTAGGTTTCTGCTTCTTTCGTCTTTCCTAATACCTTCGCTGCTTTAGCTAAAAGGGTATTCGAATAAATCTGATACGCTCCGCCGATAGGCTTACCGGGCGAAGCCACGACGGGTACCCAGTCGCCGTAGCCAAACCATTTTTCATCGGGATCGGAGAAGTAATAGATGCCCGCTTTTTTGGTAGAACCATGATTATTCATGTATTCAACCCAGGCTCTCATACTTTCGTAATTCTTTTCCAGGATGCGTTTATCTCCGAAAAATTCATACGTAGTCCAGGGGACAATGAGCGTTGCATCGCCCCAGGCGGGTTTGGAAGGACCGCCTACCACCATTTTCGGATTAACGTCGTAGACATAACCCGATGGATGTTGAGAATCAGCTATATCGCGGGAGTATTTAGCCCAGAAACTGTTAATATCCATCAGGTAACACGACGAAGCCACAAAAATCTGAGCGTCACCCATCCAGCCTAAGCGTTCATCCCGTTGTGGACAGTCCGTAGGAATAGATAAAGCATTACTCTTCAGGGTCCATTTGGCGTTGGAGTAGATTTTATTCAGGATTTCTTCGGAAGCAGAAAACTCACCAATGGGCTGGAAGTCCGTATGAATTACTTTCGCTACGACATCTTCGACGGTTGGTTTTCCCGGAAAACCGACGATTTCCACGTAACGAAAGCCATGGTATAAAAACATGGGTTCCCATTCTTCTGCTCCGCCATTACTCTTGCAGATGTAACGATCCGTCGATTTGGCCGAACGCAGGTTTTCCTGAGCAACGGTTCCATCATCGTGTAATAACTCCGCATAATGAATCACTACTTCCTGACTATAGGTAGCTTTCGGAATACTTAAGTGAACAATTCCAGCCATGTTTTGCCCAAAATCAAAGACAAAATGGCCCGGCTTGGGTTCGGTTACGGTAACTGCTTTTTTCGTTTCAGTAACCCGAATGGGCGGGGCTTCCTGAGCTACTATTTCCATTTTCTTCATGTCGAAAATTTCCGCTTTTTCACCTGCGTTCGAATCTTTATTCGGCCCAAAAAGCGTCGTAGGATTCTTAGCGTCGTTCAATACTACCGGAGTAACCCAGCCGTCGGTGTCCGCACCTTTGGCTTCGAGCCGAGCATCGTAATGCTCGCCGTGGTACATGGCATCATAAATCACGGGCGAGAGGCGAATTTTCCAGTCCTTATTCGAAGCAATAACTTCTGTGCTTCCGTCGGCATAGATTAACTCCAACTGACATAACAGACGAAGCGGTCCCTGCGAATACCGATGAAAACCGCCGCCCCAGCCCATGCCGCCACTCCACCAGCCATTGCCTAAAAAAGCGTCGAGTTGATTTTCGCCGTTTTTCAGTAATGAAGTAACATCATACGTCTGGTAATAGACCTTTTTGAGGTAATCCGTCCAGCCAGGAGCCAGTAACTGATCGCCTACTTTCTGATTGTTAATCTTCAGCACATAATCGCCTAAACCCGTGGCATAAATCCGGGCTTTGACGAGGTTATTCTTTACTGAAAAATCTTTGCGAGCCTGCGTAGAGCGAGGCGGTTCGCCTATGATTCCAGCCATGCCGATCCAGTCGGCTTTCCAGTCTTTTTTATCAAGTAAGCCCATTTCCCACCAGTCAGCCGAAGACCAGCCCGAGGCGGCATTTTTTTCATCCCAGGTTTGTACTTTCCAGAAATACCGTTGCCGACTTTCCAACGATTTTCCTTTATAATCAACATATACCGACTGGCTGGATTTGACTTTGCCCGAATCCCAAAGGTCAGCTTCATTTTTATCGAGTTTTTCCTGCGAAGAAGAAACCAGAATTTGATAAGCCGTTTGCCGGACGCCGGGGTGGGTATTGGCCAGTTGCCAACTCAAACGGGGTTGAATAACGCCCGTGCCCAGCCGAATATCACCGTATTCAAATCGTAATTTCTGGGGCGTATTCTGGGCTAATCCAAAATAGCTCAGACCTAAGCTCATGCCTAGTAGCAAGCCACGTCGGAGCCTGGAAGAAAAATGAATCATAGTTTAGAGAGTTAATGTACTGGGAAAAGCGGCTTTAGAGGGAGCCACCATTCAAAGGAAAGAATCTATTTAGAACCTTACAAAAAAAGATCAACTGATTCCGTTTAACTTACGACCTTTACAGTGAGTTAGCACCCAGTATCTTATGAAACAAACGGTTCGGCAGGTTTTTGAAATTATTCAGATTGATGAATATTCAACGACGCCTAAATACAAGCAAATCGTCAATTCGGTTATCTCGGCTATTGAACGTGGGTTAGTGAAAACGAACCAGGGTTTGCCATCGATCAATGAGTTGTCGATGTTGTACGACATTTCCAGAGACACCGCTGAAAAGGCTTATAATGAGTTAAAGAAGTTGGGAATTCTGGGTTCGGTGCCGGGCAAAGGTTTTTACATTGCCAGTGCGAGTTACCGTCAGAAACGACGCGTTTTTCTTCTTTTCAATAAGCTAAGTCCGCACAAAAAGATTATTTATGATACGATGGTGGAGGTGTTGGGCGAGGAAACAGCCGTTGATTTTTACGTCTACAATAACAACTTCCGGCTTTTTAAGGAGCTGATTCAAAATAGGGCGGGGCATTATACGCATTACGTTATTATCGCTCATTTTCTGGAAGGGGGCGAGTCGGCAGCTGAGTTAGTTAATCAGTTACCCAAGGAGCAGTTATTGATTCTGGATAAATTGATTCCGGGCGTGGAGGGACCTTATGCGTCGGTGTATCAGGACTTTGAAAAAGACATTTTCACGGCTTTGGCCGAGGGAGAAGACTTATTGCGGAAGTATCAGACGCTAAAGTTAATTTTTCCGCTACACACGTATCATGCCCGTGAAATTTTGATTGGTTTCCAGAAATTCTGTACGGAGTTTGGCTTTCCTTACAAGATCATTTCCGATGTTTCGAAAGAACTTATGTCTCCGGGCGATGTCTACATCAACCTGATGGAGGACGATCTGGTAACGCTGGTAAAACAGGCGAAATCGAGCGGGTTAATGGTAGGGCAGGATGTGGGCATTATTTCTTATAACGAAAGCCCGCTCAAGGAAATCATTCTGGATGGGATCACGGTACTATCTACCGATTTTGAGGCGATGGGTAAACAGGCGGCTGAGCTAATCCTGAAAAATTCGACCGAACAGATTGCGAATTCGTTTAAGTTAATCGTTCGAAAATCAGTTTAGTTATGGTTGTTAGTTGCTGGTTATTTGTTGGTAGAGACGTCCATTTATGGCGTCTGGGTAGAGGCGATTACGGGTTATCTTGCCGTCATTTCATTCCCTAGTTGAGACGCGATAAATGTTGGTAGAATCCCTGTAGAGACGTCCATTGATGGCGTCTGGGTAAGAGGCGGTTTTGTTTACCTTTGAAATTTTTTCATTCCCCGGCTGAGACGCCATCAATGGACGTCTCTACGTAAAAAAGGACGGCTTTGCAAAAAGCCGTCCTTTTCTATAAACTAATAATCAGAATCAATCTAGCGTCGGCGACCAAAATCTTCGTCGTCATCATCTTCCTCTTCGTCATCATCGTCGAAGCTTAAGCCAGACATCAGACTGTCGGTAAGGTCCTTGAACTGCAGACCTGTATCGAGTGGTTTCTTACTGATGAGCGAGAATTCCGCCATGCCGTGCAGTACAAATTCCATGAAGAAAAACTTCTCGTCACCGGTAATATCGGTATGAAATTCTTCTACCAGATCATCCAGTCCGTCGATGGCCAGCAGTCGGTTCTGGTAATCCTTATCCGATAGGTCGCTCAGTAAATCCAGAGAGTTTTCACTGAACCAGTTCTGAATTTTCTGGAAAGGATTTTTCTTATTCTTGATCTGCTTTTTCAGCTTTTCGGGATCGGGGAAGTAATGCAGGAACTGGGTTTTAATGGCCTTACTCACCAGGTTCATCGCTACAATGTAGGGACCTTCCACTTCGCCTTCATAAACCAATTCCACCTTACCCGTAATAGCTGGAATAACGCCGTATAAATCCGAAATACGCACGAAAGTATGCTCTTCATTATTCAGTAAAGCCCGACGTTCCGCCGCTGAAACTAAGTTCTCATACGCAGAAATGGTCATCCGTGCCGATACGCCGGATTTGGAATCCACGTATTCGCTCTGGCGGGCTTCGATGGCAATCTGTTCGATCAGGTCTTCCGTTACTTCATTAATCATCACGATTTCCTGACCTTCTTTGACCTTGGCTTCCTGCTTGGTAATGCGTTTCCCAATTTCCAGCGTCCGTGGATAGTGCGTCAGAATCTGGCTGTCAATCCGGTCTTTCAGCGGCGTGACAATGCTACCCCGGTTCGTATAATCTTCCGGGTTAGCCGTGAAAACGAACTGAATATCCAGCGGTAACCGTAGTTTGAACCCGCGAATCTGGATATCGCCTTCCTGTAAAATATTAAAGAGCGATACCTGAATACGAGCCTGTAAATCGGGTAATTCGTTAATAACAAAAATGCTCCGGTGTGAACGGGGAATTAACCCAAAGTGAATCACACGTTCATCGGAATAAGGTAACTTCAGCGTCGCTGCTTTGATTGGATCGGCATCCCCGATCAAGTCGGCTACGGATACGTCGGGCGTGGCTAGTTTCTCCGTATACCGTTCTTCCCGATGCAGCCAGATCACGGGTGTTTCGTCGCCTTTTTCAGCAATGAGATCTACCGCGAAGCGAGATAAGGGTTGTAAAGGATCATCATTCAATTCAGATCCTTCTACCACAGGAATATACTCGTCGAGCAGATAGACCATCAAACGGGCAATCCGGGTTTTAGCCTGACCACGAAGACCTAATAAGTTAATGTGATGACGGGACAGAATAGCCCGCTCCACGTCGGGTATAACTGTGTCTTCATACCCATAGATACCGGGAAATACGGGTTCGCCCGAACGCATTTTAGCAATCAGATTCCGGCGAAGTTCGTCTTTGATAGATTCGGGTTGGTAGCCAGCCGCCTTAAGCTGACCGAGCGTAGTAAGGGTTAATTTATCGGAAACAGGAAGCGAGTGATACGACATCTAAAAAGGGTTTAGCTAGTAAATGGGTAACGCTAATGGCGTCGAAAAGGTTTGGTTGTGCTTTTTCTAGTTTATTGTGTTAGTGTAATTCATGTTTTGCAACCACTGGTAATGTCGAAAGTTAACTTGTGAATTCACCATGCATGGCTAAAATTTACTAGATAACTTCAGTAACAATACAACTGGCAATACGATATCTAAAATCAACCACAAAAAATTCCATTCCTATTTTCCAAACAGATTTCTGGACTTCGAAAGCAGGAAAGGCAAGGTAACAGGGTACGCATTCGCCTGGAAAAATCCAGTCTTGATCTGTATCAAAATGAATGGCAACTGACCAAAGTGAAGAGTTTAAATGCCCGGATTGAAACGTATGGTAACGAACCTGTAATAGGAGCTTTTGGCGGGTATAAATGGATGTTGAAACATCTCCACCCTGTTCTAAAGTTAAAAAGTGAAAATCAGCTTTCAGATGCCAGTTTATGCCTTCTAGAGGCCATACTTCGCCCATGGATATTAGATAAAGAATTAAGTAAAATCACCTTTCCTGTTATTTCCTGAATTCTTGATTGCCGAGGGTTGCATCCTTCCAGCACCTATCGGGGTTAAAATACCGCTAAGGGAGATTGGCAAGAAAGAAGCTTCAACGGTCATTGAGAACTGAAATGTAAAATCTATTCTGGGATACAAAAAAATGCCCGAATATTTTGATTGAAAGTTTTTTATTCTACATTTGTAGAGTAAAATCTATAAACGTAGAATAGATGCAGTTGACGAAAGCCGAAGAGCAGCTCATGGAGCTCATCTGGAAACAGGAAAAAGTATTCATGAAAGACCTGCTGGAGTTATATCCGGAGCCCAAGCCTGCCGTCACTACCGTGGCTACTTTACTGAAGCGAATGCAGGAAAAGGGCTTCGTGGATTATACCGTATACGGCAATTCCCGGCAGTATTATCCTCTGGTTAATAAGAATGACTATTTCGCGAAACACGTGAAGGGGATCATCAAAAGTTACTTTGAAAATTCCGCCTTGAAGTTTGCTTCTTTTTTCACAGAATCCTCCGATTTATCGGTGGATGAATTGGAAGATCTAAAAAAAATAGTGGATGAAGAAATTACTAAAAAGAAGAAGTAATGGAATATCTCCTCAAATCTATTCTATGCTCTTTCACTTTTCTCGTGGTATATAAACTACTACTGGAAAGAGAAAAAATGTTTGTATTTAATCGATTTTATCTATTACTAAGTCTGATTGGATCGTTTCTTATTCCACTAATTACCATTCAACTAGCTGAAAAGAAATATTCTTATTCAGTGGAGGATAGACACGTTTTAACAGCTTATTATACCGAAGTATTTCAGTCCCATCAATTAACTCCTTCATTAGATTCTGGTTTTGAATGGAATTGGGAAATAGGATATGGATTAGTTACCTTTTTGTTACTCATAAGATTTACTAAAAGTCTGGTAACGATCTTGTCCGTAAAGAAAAATACAGTAGTAAAACAGGATTTAATGAACCTGGTGTTACTGGACAGGAACGTACTGCCTTATAGTTTTATGAATTATATTTTTGTTAATAAAGAAGCTTATTATGCTCATACCATTGAACCGGAAATATGGCAACATGAATTAACTCATATTCAACAAAGACATTCGTTGGATATTCTATGCATTGAGTTAATACAGGTATTCTGGTGGTTTAATCCCTGCGTCTATTTTTATCAGAAAAGTATTAAGATGAATCATGAGTTTCTGGCGGATGAGGCGGTTTTACTGGCGTATCCCGAAGTGAAAAATTACCAGCGTTTATTATTAAGTAAAGTGAGTCAACGCGTATCGTTTACCAGTGCTTTTAACTATGCAATCACTAAAAAAAGACTACTGATGATGACCAGAATGACCTCCCGCTTTCGCACGGTTGTGATGCAACTAAGTGTGCTTCCAGTTCTTGCAATCGCCATTGCCTTGTTTAGTTCCGCCGAATACGCTGAAGCTCAGACCGCTCCAGCTACGATACGACAGGATCCTGATAACGCTACTAAAACTCAACATCCTGCCAGTAAGGATGGGGTATCGGATGAGTTACTGAAAGAATACCAGTCGATTATAGATCGTTCCTGGGTTAAAGGTAAAAATGGATACGAAATCAGACATTTTAGCGAAACGGATAGGTCAAGAATGAAGGTCATTTTTGATCAGATGAGCCAGCAACAGCGAGATTCGCAGAAGATAATAGTTAGATATGTACCACCCCTAAAACGACAGTCTCCCACTCAGAAAGAACTGGATCTCTGGAAAAACCCCAAAATGAGTGGAATTTGGATTGATGGAAAACGGGTTTCTAACGAAGTATTGAACAACTATAAACCGGAAGATTTCTCAATAGCTTCCGTTAGTAAGCTGGAAAAGAACGCTATTAACTATGGGAAGCATTATTATCAGGTTGACTTGATGACGAATAAAGACTACGAAAAGTATTTAAAAGATACGCAAAAAGAACCTCATTATATGCTCTATGCTAGTGATGGGGACTGGACGAGGAAAGTAAATAAATAAGGGGTATTGGTCTTGACTAGCGTTTCTGCCGGTCAAGACCAATACTAGTTATGCAACCGTATTAATCAGCGTACCAATGCCATCAATCTGAATATGAACTTCATCGCCGGATTGTAAGGTGAAATCATCGGGTGGAACAATGCCCGTGCCCGTCATCAGGTAACAACCATAGGCAAAAGAGCATTCGCGGAAAAGGAAAGAAACGAGCTCAGTGTGCTGACGTTTCATCTGGCTAATGGCAATCTGCTGATCGAAAGCCGGAGTCTGATTTCGATGAATCGTTAGCCGAATGTTCGTGCTGGGATTCATGGGAGCGGAGGGTACGTACAGACAGGGGCCAATGGCAGCACTGCCGTCATAAGACTTGGCCTGGGGCAGATACAACGGATTTTCGCCTTCAATGTCCCTCGAACTCATGTCATTTCCGCAGGTATACCCCACGATTTTTCCCGAGGAGGTCATGAACAACGTCAGCTCAGGTTCAGGAACGTTCCACTGGGAATCCTTTCGGATGCGAACCTGGCCCATCGGATTAACTACACGTTCGGGCGTGGCTTTAAAAAAGATTTCGGGACGTTCAGCGTCGTATACACGATCATAGAAACTACCACCCCCGGCATCCTGCGATTCTTCCATGCGGGCATCCCGGCTACGCAGGTAGGTTACGCCCGCCGCCCAAACTTCCTGCCGACCCAACGGGGCCAATAGGTCCGTCGTAAGCCAGAGTTTATATTCTTCAGAAGCCGTTAACGTTTGACTATACGAAAGCAAGGTTTCGTATAGATTATCCTGATTAACGAGCGTGTCCCAGTCAAGATCAGACAGAAAATAGAATTGATTGTTGGCTTCAAGAACGATGCCCAGACGGGTTTTGTAGAGTTTCATGGGTACTAGAGGTCAGTTTCTTTTAAAGAGAGAGAGAAATCGTGCGAAGTTACCCTGCTTTCCGGAAATATATAAATGAAGTCATTGGATGGGCCTTATCTTTGAAGTCTTAAACAGATCCATACCGGTTTTATTATGATTGAGGTTCGTACCAAAGTTGAGTTTGTGGCTTATCTGAAGTTGATGTATGAGCTGACGTATCGAAAAAAAGTTAATCTATTTTTGGGTATCGTAGGATTGTTATTAGTAGGGATTGCCCTGGTAAAACCAGCTCCTTTCAATTTCGAATTCTTTCTGGGATGTTTCTTTATCTTATTTATTCCTTTGTTAACCTTCTGGGGCTCCCGAAAATCGTTTCAGTTCAGTCCGATATTGAATAGTGAGGTAAAATATACTTTTTTTCCTGATCGCATTAACCTATCGGTTAGGGAATCAAAGTCGGGATTAGTAAAAAAAGAGTTAACCAATATAGAGGAAACGAAAGATTTTTTTCTGCTTCAGCTTAATAAAGCCAACCTCTATCCGATTCCTAAAAAAGACCTCACTTCTGAAGAGATTAGTAAGATTAGGGAACTACTTTTCTCAAAATAATAAAGGCCGCTTTAGATTTTCTAAAGCGGCCTTTATTATTTTGAGAAATCTAATCTATAAAAGGAATAATTTTTGAAGTTACCCAGCTTGTAAACGTTTCCCGGTCGGTTAACCCGGAGGCTAAATCGAGAATGACTTGTTCCCGTCAATGAAGGGGTGATTCATAACCAATGAAAAACACAATGAGGATGCTTTTTCAACAATACCTGGGTACAAATCTTCACCACCAAAAGTCATTAATGGCTGTTCGATACAAGCTTCAAGACCTTGCGGATCGCGAAGGCCAGAACCACCACCTGACTGGCTTATTACTATTTCGTGGAGCTCAAGTATGTCTTCTTTTGTAATATACTCCATTAAGCAAGTCGTCTATACAATTCAGCATTTTTCTTTACTACTCATTGCATCAACCGCTTTTTTCGTTCTTTTTCAGTTTCAAGTAAACGGTCTACTGTTTGGCGAAGTAGTGCATCTGCAGAAGACAAGCCCAGAGCTTTCGCTTGCTTTCGAGTTGCTTTAATTCAGCATCATCAACGTTAATACTGATCGTAGTCATATCGTCTTACATTATAAGTTGCTTATAAGGTTAAAATTATTCAATCACCGCACATTCTTCTTCCGATTTCGTTCGAAATCTTCAAAAATAAATTCACCTAAACCTTTCAGACTGGAGTAATAAGCCCGGCCATTATTAGTTTCGGTAAATTTTCGAACGAAGTCCTGTAAATACGGATCCCGGGCAATCATAAAGGTGGTAATTGGAATTTTAATCCGTCGGCATTGAGCAGCCAGCGTCAGCGTTTTATTCAGAATTTTACGATCCAGACCAAAACTGTTTTTATAGTACCGGATTCCTTCTTTTAAGCAGGTGGGCTTACCATCGGTAATCATAAAAATCTGCTTGTTCTTATTCTTCCGGCGACGTAATAAATCCATGGCTAATTCCAGTCCGGCTACGGTATTCGTGTGGTAAGGCCCGACTTCCAGATAAGGTAAATCCTTGACCTGAATTTGCCAGGCGTCGTTTCCAAACACAATGATATCGAGCGTGTCTTTGGGATATTTCGTCATGATTAACTCCGAGAGGGCCATGGCTACCTTCTTGGCAGGCGTGATGCGGTCTTCGCCGTAGAGAATCATGGAATGACTGATGTCGATCATCAATACCGTACTGGTTTGAGCCTTGAATTCCGTATCGACAATTTCCAGATCGTTTTCGGTCATCATAAACTCACCGATGCCATTATTAATCTGGGCATTGCGAATGGATTCCGTCATGGCAATGGATTCCAGTGAATCGCCAAACTGGAATGAACGACGATCAGAAGTAGCTTCATCGCCCTGACCCGCCTGCGAAGTGCGGTGATTCCCACCCGAGCGGGATTTTTTCAGTTTCCCAAAAATCTCATCCAGCGACTGTTTCCGAATGGATTGCTCGCCTTTGGAAGTTAATGCAATCTCGCCTTCGGTATTTTCTTCAGTGATATAACCCTTCTTCTTCAGGTCTTCGAAAAAATCACCAATGCCGTAATTTTCGTCGGTAAGTTTGTACTGTTTATCCAGTTGAGTCAGCCAGGACATGGCCTGAGCCACATCACCGCTGGTCATGGTTAGTAATTGATTGAAAATATTGAGCAGCTGGTCAAACCTGGCCTGCTGGGAATCCTGCTGAATGTCAGGTACAAAATCAGAAAAACGGTGGCCGAGCATAGACGTTTATCAGGTTAAGCTTGTGGTTGGGAATGTGTCCTTTAAACAATAGCTGGAGAACATCGGGTAAAAAGTTACAGTTCCCTTATTAAAATTAACCTCATTTTCGAGGATTGAGTTTATTGGTTGCCAAAAACTTAAACGGGGCTTCCCGCGTAAAAGCGTATCTTTGTAAAAAGAAAACCAATCAGGTAGCGTTACCGATCGGAAAAAAATTATTATCGGATACCCTTGTTAGCATACAGGTACTCTAAAGAAAACGGGTTAAATGCTTCATTATGAGCGTTCCTAAAGTACAACAAACTGGTTTTGAAGCTCTGGCTCAGCAAACACTTCTGTACCCACAAGAGCAGTTAGCACCCCTCAAAACTCAGGAGCATATACTGCAAATAGGTTTACCTAAAGAGATTTCCTTTCTGGATCATCGGATTGCCCTGGTTCCTGAAGCCGTTTCTTTATTGGTTCGTAATGGTCACCATGTAATCATTGAGAGCGGAGCGGGCGATGGTGCTCAGTTCAGCGATCATGATTATCAGGAAGCTGGTGCCCGCATCGTTTATTCGCCTGAAGAAGCTTACGCGGCAGATGTTATTCTAAAGGTCGAGCCTGTTACTGAAGCTGAATACAAGTATTTGAAAGCGGGAAGTACCCTGATTTCGGCATTGACCTTACCTAATCGCACGCAGGAATACTTTGCAGCTCTGAACGAGAAAAAAGTAACGGCCATTGCCTTTGAATACATCGAAGACAAATCGGGAGCCAAGCCTATCATCCGTACCATGAGCGAAATTGCGGGGAGCACGGTCATGATGGTAGCCGCCGAATACCTCAGCGGTGTACATGCTGGTAAAGGTATTATTCTGGGGGGCATCACGGGAGTACCTCCCACGAAGGTGGTGATCCTCGGGGCAGGAACGGTAGCTGAATACGCAACTCGCATGGCTATTGGACTGGGTGCTCAGGTTCAGGTGTTTGATAAAGATACGTACCGTTTGCAACGACTGCGTTATGCGGTTGGGCAGCCGATTTATACGAGTATCATTCATACGGATGTGCTCTCAGATGCCATTCAGCGGGCTGATGTGGTGATTGGAGCAATCCGCAGCGAAGAAGGGCGTAGCCCAATGGTAGTAACGGAAGATATGATTGCCCGGATGCGACCAAATTCAGTGGTTATCGATGTTTCGATTGATCAGGGCGGCAATTTTGAAACCTCGGAAATGACCAGTCACAAAAATCCAACGTTTAAAAAACACGGGGTAATTCATTACTGCGTACCGAATATCCCAAGTCGCGTGGCCCGCACGGCCAGCATTGCCCTGAGTAACGTATTCACGCCCTTCTTACTAAAAACCGGAACCCTGGGCGGCATTGAAGAAATGATGTTTGCCAATAAATGGTTTATGCGGGGCGTGTACGTGCATAATGGTTCGGTAACTAACGCTCACATCGCACGGCTTTTCAATTTAAGATATAAAGATTTAGGGCTGTTATTAGCCGCGAGAAGATGATACAAGTTTAGGGTTTTGTGTTTTGAGTTAATAATGAACCCTAAACACAAAACCCTAAACTCTAAACTTGAAGTACAATGATCGACGAACCCGAAGCATTATCGAATGCCCCTAACTCGCCTGAGTTGAGCGGGAAATACCTGGGAAGTATCACCGCTGACTTCGTGAAAGTTTCCGAATTTATTCAGGAAGCCGCTCACCAGATTCGTCAGCGAGGCTTTTCAAATTACCCCATTTTTGTAGCCTGTCAGCAAACGCAGCCCATCGGTTCTGCCTTGATTGGCCGTGGAGAAATGAACGGAAATGAATGGTACTACTACGCTACATTTCTCGAAGAATTTTTACAGCGTGAAATCATTGGAGAAGATGGGGAAGAACTTTTCAAGGAAAGTTACAAAGACCCCGCAGAGTTTGCCTGTCTTTTCATTATAGACAAAGAATTTACCAAGTTTATCTTCATTCCTTATCCTGAAGATTGATGCTTGATTGAAGGTTTGATGAGTTTGAGGTTTGAAAAGTTAGTCTAGAATTAGTACACACTCTTCAAGCTTTTCAAACAAAATCAAACCGCATCAAACCTTTTTTAAACAACTATCATCAAGCTACTTCCCCAAACTCGCTTCAAAGGCTTGCGTTAACGCTTCCAGATCTTGAGGTTCATTATACACGTGTACGGCGATCCTCAGGATGGTTCCCCGGGTTGAAATGAATACTTTTCGCTGAGTTAATTCCTGCTTTAACCGACTGTGATCTAAAGTATCGTGTCGAAGTCCGAATAAATGCGAAGCTCGCTGTGATTTCTCTGCCATCTGAAAGCCTAGTTCTTGCCAGCGTTCTACAAAGGGCGTAACCAGTGTACTGGAATAGTCCTGCACGGCTTGCGGTGTCCAGTCCAGCAATTGCTGTAAAGCGACTTTCTGCATAGGAATTTGGATGAAATTACTTTGCTCCCCCATCGAGTATCGACTTGCTCCCGGTCTGAGTTCCTGCGTATAATTCATCAGTGACCGGAAATTATCACTGCCTTTGCGATTGATCCAGCTCTGTTCGATGGAACGCCCTTCGTCGAAGGCCGGACCATAATAAGCTAATCCCAGGCCATAGGTTCCCAGAAGCCACTTATAGCCGCTCACAATCAGGGCATCCGCCTGAATCTGGCTCATGTCAAAGGGGAGGGCTCCAACTGCTTGGGTGCCGTCGACAACCAGAAGGGTACCCGTTTCCCGGCAGCGTTGAGCCACAATTTTCAGATCAAACAAAACGCCATCCGACCAGTGCAGAGGAGCCAGTAATACCAGAGCAGTACGTTCGGATAGGGCATTCAGGATAGCTTCGTTCCAGCTGGGGCCATCTTTGGTTCGCTTGATGGTAACCATCTCCAGTTGTTGCGTCTCGCAAACTTCTTCCCAGGCGTATACATCCGAGGGAAACTCGTTTTCTACCAGTAAAATCTGCTGACCCGGCTGGGCTTTCAGGTTCTTAGCCACATTGGCCATTCCATACGAAACGGATGGGATAATGGCCACTCGTTCGGCAGGAACCTGAATGAGTTGTCCAAATAATTTCCGTACGGCATCCACATCCGTAAAATAATCTTCCTGAACAATGGATTGAGGCTGCGACTTTCGCAGTACGCCTTTGATCCCGGCTTCTTCCACATGCTTGAGCAAAGGAGACATAGAGGCCCCGTTCAGGTAATGAATGGATTCATCCAAAGAAAATAAGTGTTTCTGACTGGTTAACATAAGTAAAAGAGGGACCTTTTATGGACGTTTTATGGTTAATCAAGTAAGGAATTACTTTAGCAAAGACTTTCTTAAAACGACGAACGTTGAATAGGTGAAAAGAACAAAGTGGGTCCCTTTCGAAGGCTCTAATCAGGACTAAACTTAACAATAGGGAAGGGAAATTCCGGTTTCTTTTTTAGTCTTTTTGAAAGGCATTGGAAGTCTTGATTTTTTTGTGATTTTCTTTGAAAAAAAGGCCGTTTTATGGCCAAAAAATTGTATTTTTACCAAGTTTATTTCGAATGGAGGGGCGATTGTAATCGTTTGCCTAATAGTCTAAAAATCAAGTATTTATGACCAACGGAGTTTTGGAAGAAGATAAGGTCGTAACGGCCCGCAATGACTATAGTGCCGATAATATTCAAGTGTTGGAAGGGCTTGAAGCCGTGCGGAAACGTCCTTCCATGTACATTGGAGATGTAGGAGCAAAAGGGCTTCACCACTTGATCTGGGAGGTAGTAGATAACTCGATTGACGAAGCTCTGGCGGGATATTGTGATACCATTCGGGTTACGATCAACGAGGATAATTCAATTACGGTTGAAGATAATGGCCGGGGTATTCCTACGGGAATGCACTCGAAAGAGAAAAAGTCGGCTCTTGAGGTGGTTATGACCGTTCTGCACGCCGGGGGTAAGTTCGATAAAGGTTCTTACAAAGTGTCCGGTGGTTTGCACGGAGTAGGGGTTTCCTGCGTGAACGCCCTGTCGACCGACCTGAAGGTGAATGTATACCGCGAAGGCAAAATCTTCGAACAGGAGTATAAAATTGGAGTTCCCCAGTATGCCGTTCGCGTAGTAGGTGAAGCCGGTGATCGTACAGGTACTACGGTTCGTTTTCAGCCCGATGCCACGATCTTCACGATTACGGAATATAAGTTTGAAACCGTCGCTCAGCGTTTACGCGAGTTAGCATACCTGAATAAAGGAATTCGTATTTATCTAACGGATTTACGTGATATCAACGAAGCCGGAGAACCCTTAACGGAAGACTTTTATTCAGAAGGTGGTCTGATCGAATTCGTAAAATATCTTGACGGAACCCGCGAAGCTCTATTAGTCGATCCTATTTACATGGAATCGTCGGATAAAGCGTCTATTCCGGTCCAGGTATCAATGATTTATAATACCTCTTATTCTGAGAACGTCTTCAGTTATGTCAATAACATTAATACCATTGAAGGCGGTACGCACGTAGCAGGTTTCCGGGGAGCATTAACGCGTACCCTGAAAAACTACGCGGATAAGAACGGAATGCTGGCCAAGGAAAAAATTGAAATTTCTGGCGAAGACTTCCGTGAAGGTCTGACGGCAGTTATTTCAGTTAAAGTAGCCGAACCTCAGTTCGAAGGACAAACGAAAACAAAATTAGGTAATGGCGAAGTGGCGGGTGCCGTTTCTCAGGTCGTGGCAGATATGTTACAAACCTGGCTGGAAGAGCACCCGAAAGAAGCCAAAACCATTGTTGATAAAGTAATTATTGCGGCGAAAGCCCGGATCGCGGCTCGCAAAGCCCGTGAAGCAGTGCAGCGTAAAACCGTTCTTGGTGGTGGTGGCTTGCCTGGTAAGCTGGCGGATTGCTCGGAGTCGGATGCTGAACAATGCGAGTTGTTTCTGGTCGAAGGGGACTCTGCTGGTGGAACGGCCAAACAAGGTCGTAACCGGAATTTCCAGGCTATTCTTCCTTTACGTGGTAAAATCCTGAACGTAGAAAAAGCTCAGGAATATAAGATCTACGAAAACGAAGAGATCAAGAACATGATTACTGCTCTGGGCGTACAGTTCGGAAAAGATGGGGATGAAAGAGCCCTCAATCTGGACAAACTGCGTTACCATAAAATTGTAATCATGACCGATGCCGACGTCGATGGTAGCCACATCCGTACATTGATTCTGACGTTTTTCTTCCGGTATATGAAGGATCTGGTAGATCAGGGCTATGTCTACATCGCTCAGCCTCCTCTGTATCAGGTGAAGAAAGGTCAGCAATTCCGTTATTGCTGGACAGAACAACAACGCGAGCGTGCTACGCTGGAAATTGGTGGCGATCGTCCTGAATCCGTAGGCGTACAGCGATATAAAGGGTTAGGTGAGATGAACGCTGAACAGTTGTGGGAAACGACGATGAACCCTGATACCCGTACCCTGAAGCAGGTAACCATTGAAAGTGCTGCCGATGCCGATCACGTATTCTCTATGTTGATGGGTGATGAGGTTGCTCCTCGCCGGGAATTCATCGAACGCAATGCGAAATACGCGAAAATTGACATCTAGTCGATAATCGATAAGGTTAATAAGGGTGGTGGGTGATGAAAACATCCACCACTTTTTTTATTCTTTTCATGAAGCTTAAATTGGGTATAATCCTTTTTTTGTAGAGACGCGACTTCATCGCGTCTGGCCGAGAGATTGGAAATAGTTTCTAGGTAACAAAATCATCTCTTACTCGGACATGATAAAGTTGCGTTTATGCGGAAGAACCATTGCTCTTCGGAATGACAACCCTGCAACAGCGTGTTAGCCCAATGAGGCTTATACCCCAAATTATCACATTACTCGAACAGTCAAACCTTATACAATAATGACTTACGATTTTAAATCCTACCATCTTCGTTCGATTAAAGCCGAAAATGAAGCCGAACGAGCTAGCATTAATCAGGAATTGAAGGATTTATATGCTTCACTTTCTTCCGAAGAAAAGGCTATTTTTAACGAACAATTGCAGACGTTTCTGGTTAAGGAGATGGCGACTATCGGTTCGGAATATGCCGCTATTAAGTCCCAGTTAGATAATAATAATTAATCGAAAGCCTGCGTTTTGAAGGTGTTAATGAATCAGCATTTGGAAGGAATCGGCTTATTTATTAACAAAAGGTTAATATCGTTTCAACCAAGCTCAGCGATAAAATAGGTTTGTTTTGTGTCGAGAAGAAACACTATAGTACACCGTTTATCGAAAGGCTCGCGATCTTCGGGCCTTTTGTCGTTTTTTCGACGACTGATCCGTTTTCGTAATTTTATGGAAGACCAAAAACGCCTGGCTCGTAGTCAGGAAAAAGTAAGTTCTACTATCGGGCAATCGCCTTATATAAGTCGGGATCTGAGCTGGCTGGCTTTTAATGAGCGAGTGCTTGACCAGGTTCGCGATTCTCAGCGTACCTTATTCGACCGACTGAAATTTCTAGCGATCACTGCTTCAAATCTGGATGAATTTTTTTCCATTCGGGTCGGCAGTTTATATAACTATCTGGATTACAAGAAAGAACGAGTAGACTACTCGGGTCTTCGGGAATGGCCTTTTCGCCAGACATTGCTGTCAGCTATTCAACGGTTTCATGAAGAACGTAATCGTATTTTCCGGGATGAGTTATTACCTCAATTCCCAGAACATGAATTGTTACTGGCCAAGTGGGAGGATTTAACGGCAGAAGAAGCAGAGTCGGCTATCCGCCATTTCGACCGAACGATCTTTCCAATGTTAACGCCGATGGTATATGACCAGACGCATACGTTCCCAAGTCTGATTCCTCGAACGCTGACTTTTACGGTCGTTACCAAAAACCAGAACGTTAGTAAGAAGGACCAGGCGGAAAAGAAACTTTCCTTCATCCAGATTCCACAAAACCTCCCTCGTTTTTACGTCATTGACCGGGATGAGGAGGTCGTTTTCTTGCCGATGGAGGAAATCGTGCGTCATGAGATTTATAAGCTTTACCGAAACATTGAAATTCTCAATGTCAGTTTATTACGAATCATTCGTAATGGCGATTTTTCAGTAGAAGATATTGACGACGTAGAAGACGATATCATTGATGAAATTCGTCAGAAAGTTAAGAACCGTCGGTTAGGCCGGGTAGTAAAAATTGCCGTAGAACCGAACTGTTCGGAATGGGTAATCAACATTTTCAAGAAGAAATGGGAGATTGATGACCTGAACATTTTTTACGCGGATCGGCTCATTGACTTTACGTCGATGTGGCAGATCATCCGACATCCCGAGTTCCGTGATGAGTTACCCAAATCGCCAATGCCCGTGGCTCCGCTCGGAATGCCTCGCGGTGGTGTTGACGGAATTTTCTCAGCTCTGAAGGATCGTGATGTATTTTTGCATCATCCCTATAATAATTTCGAACCTGTTTTGCAGTTACTCGAACAGGCGGCTGAAGATCCTAACGTACTAAGTATCAAGCTAACGATTTACCGGGTTGCCAAAAATTCTCGGGTAACAGCGGCCTTACTAAAAGCAGCTGAAAACGGTAAAAACGTAGCGGTACTGTTTGAGGTAAAAGCTCGTTTTGACGAAGAAAACAACATTCGTGAAGCTGAGCGTCTGCAAAAGGCGGGTTGTTTCGTTATTCACGGCATTGGTCGTTTCAAAACACACACGAAGTTATTACTCATTGTACGAGCCGAAAGCGATGGCGTGAAGCGTTACGCTCACCTGTCGAGTGGTAACTACAATGAAGATACGGCCAAGTTGTATACGGATGTTGGATTATTGACCTCTAATGAAAAGTATACGAGCGATGTCGCCGAATTTTTCAACGTTATTACCGGGCATTCATTACCTAGCAGTTATCAAAACCTGATTACGGCTCCCGGCGATATGCGGAATAACCTGATTGAGTTAATTCGGAATGAAGCCGCAAATGCTCAGGAGGGAAAGCCTTCAGGTATTTGTCTGAAAATTAATTCGCTGGAAGACAGCGAAACAATTGATGAACTGTATCAGGCTTCTCAGGCGGGCGTTCCCATCAAGTTAATCGTTCGGGGAATCTGCTGTTTGCGTCCGGGCCGCGAAGGCTTATCTGAGAATATTACGGTTCGTTCAATTGTGGGAGAATACCTGGAGCATACCCGTTTGTTCTACTTCCATAACGACGGCGAGCCTAAGATCTATGGTGGTAGTGCGGATTTGATGGTTCGGAGTTTTGACAAACGTATTGAGTCATTATTCCGCCTGATTGACCCGAAAGTACAGCAACAGGCCATTCAGATTCTGGATTATAACCTGAAGGATAACGTCAATGCGTATACCCTGAAAGAGGACGGTAGTTATAAGAAATGTCCTCGGAAGCCTGACGAAGAACCCTTTAATATTCATCAGAAGTTTTACGAGGTAACGGAAGAAAGTCTGTCCGATGATCTTCTTTTTTAGGAAATACATCGGTTAAATAAATCAGCGATTAGGATTGTTTGGAGCAGACTCTTGGAGATAGCTTAAAACAATCCTAATCGCTTTTTAGTAGGTATAGGTAATCTAATTCTGAATTTCCCATGCGGTTACTCCTAGCTTTCGGCCTTCTCTTCTTCTCAATTACGGGTTATTCGCAGAATATGCGATACAGTTACGTAGCTCATCCCGATTCAGTACTGAATGTACTGGTAGGGCAACGCGGAACGCTATATAGAAAATGGGCTCAGGACCAGAAGGAGCGTAATGCCTTCTTCGGCGGTCAATCAAAAAAAGATTTACGTACAATCATTGAAACGCTGGAAAATATTCTGGCGAAAGACAATGAAATTCTGGCCGAACTAAACCGAATGAAACAAGGAGAAGTGGCTGAATTACGTCGTCGTAATTCGGACGTGGCTCAAAAAGCAAATTCTTATTTAGGCGAAAGCGGAGCCTTGATGGAGGAAAATAAACAGTTGCGACGGGATCTGGAAAACTATCGAAAACGAGCCAAAGAAATGGACGAACAGCACAATTTGCCTTTGCAGATCACCATTGCTCTGCTCGTCCTTTCCTGGATTTTATTTTTCTATTTGCGAAAAAAACGCTCTAGTTCGGAGCCACGGTAGTGGTCTGATTGACGATTGGCCAAACGCCGGGGCGAGGAACGCTTACGCCTTTCGTACTGCCACGTTGACCGTTATCGGGTCCGAAATAATACAAAGGCCAGCCCTTGTACGTTAGCTGCGTGCGACCAAAAACGGTAATTGTTTTAAAGTCATCAGCACTGACCAGCGATGGAACATTCTTGGCGGAAAATTCTGCCAGAGGCCAGGTAGCATTATTACTGAAATCCGATTTGGTGTACGTGTTCTTGCCATTTTTATCGGGAGCAAAGGCATACAGAGTATGACCTACACTATCCACCAGGTAAATGGTCTGGCCCATTCCTTCGGCGTAAGCACTCGTGTAATTTTTACCATCATTACCCAATAGTTGTCCTGATGCAATCATCAGGCTAAAATGAGGTTTTGCCACAAACCAAACCGACTCCACTTTGTCACCCTTGGTGTCACCACTGGCCGCGTCTCCCTGAAAATAATACAGAGGCCAGCCTTTATACGTAGTTTGTTTTGCTCCGTCGGTCCTGGTAATGGTGGCGAAATCAGCAGCGGCTAATCCATTGCCCAGCGTAGGCGTTTCTTTGTAGAAGGCGGGCCAGGCTGTCAAGCAACCACCCGTACAGGTAGAAGGACCAGCGACATCTTTAGCAAAAAGATAAAGGGTTTTTCCCTGACTATCTACCAGCACATCTCCGAGGCTGGTTCGCTGGATGGAAACGTCCATGCGAGGGGTTTCTTCGGAAGACTTTTGACAGGCCGACATTCCCACCATTCCAGCCAGGAACAGCACGGAGAACATAATTTTTCTGACTAACATAAGAAAAAGGAGTCTTGAAGTTTGAAATGATACTGACTCCTTACTCGAAGAAAAGAGCAGGAAAGTTGCCTGGACCTTTGGAAAATTCTGAAACTTAAGGAAGATTAAAGAAGGGGTTAACTCACTAAATCGTTTGGTATCAGAGCCGGAAACGGTTATTTTCGCAGGGTTTCATCACACTTAAGCATTATACTTCCCCTTACCACATGGATCGATTTACCGGTTTAATTGGCATTGCCGTCATTTTAGGCCTTGCCTTTGCCCTTTCCAATAACCGTAAAGCCATTAATTACCGAACTGTAGGCGTGGGTCTGGCTCTGCAAATTGGTCTGGCCGTTTTCATTCTGAAAACCTCTTTAGGCCAGCAAGTTTTTGGATTCGTAGGTGAACTGGTTAAAAAATTATTAGATAAAGCCAGCGAAGGAGCCACCTTCGTGTTTGGTCCTTTAGTGGATTCGCCCTTATTGACGAGCGTGTTTGGAGCTTCCAACAACTTTATTTTCTTTTTTCAGATTGTACCCACTATCATTTTTGTAGCAGTACTGGTGAATATGCTGTATCACCTGGGGCTGATGCAGCGGATTATTTCGGTATTAGCCCGGGGTATGTACTGGCTGATGGGCGTGAGTGGAGCCGAAGCTTTGTCGAACGTTTCAAGTGCCTTCGTGGGTCAGGTGGAAGCTCAGATCATGGTGAAGCCTTACCTGAAAGACATGACTAAGTCGGAGTTAATGTCTTCGATGACGGGTAGTTTTGCCTGTATCGCCGGTGGTGTTATGGCGACGTATATTAAGCTGGGCGTAGAAGCCTCGTACTTACTGGCGGCTAGTTTGATGGCGGCACCGGGAGCATTGGTTATCTCAAAAATCGTATTTCCTGAAACGGAGGAATCGGCTACGAAAGGGGTTGTTAAGCTGGAAGTAAAAAAACATCACGCTAACTTACTGGATGCCATCGCGGCTGGTGCCGGAGAAGGTCTGAAAGTAGCATTTAACGTCGTTGCCATGCTAATCGGTTTCATTGCTCTGATCGCTCTGGTTGATTCTATTTTCTGGCGAATTGGCTACTATATTTTCGGCATGGGTGATTTAAGCCTGAACTGGTTCTTAGGAAAAATCTTCTCTGTTTTTGCCTGGTGCATGGGTGTACCAAGTCAGGATATTGAGCAGGCCGGAGCCTTGATGGGTACCAAGATGGTCGTAAATGAATTTGTGGCTTACCTGGATCTGATCAAAATGAAGGGTGACCTGAACCCCAAAACAATTGCCATTACCAGCTTTGCTTTGTGCGGATTTGCTAACTTCAGTTCCATTGCCATTCAGGTAGGAGGGATTGGAGAGTTAGCTCCGACTCGTCGTTCGGATTTAGCTAAACTGGGTTTTAAAGCTCTGATTTGCGGAACGCTGGCCAGTTACATGAGTGCAACTATTGCCGGATTACTTTTATAGTTCTCAATTAATAGTATTAGGTAGAAGGCTGGTTTAGACCAGCCTTCACTATTTAAAGCCTGCCGCATGAACCAATTTCTCGAAATATTTAACTTCCAGCCGCACGAAAAAATAGGAAGTTTAGGTTGTGGTGGTGGAATCTGGGAAATTGGTTTAGGGGTACTCGTCGGTAATCTGGACTTTATTTTGATGGATATTGACCCTTCCCTTTTGAATGAAGTGGAAGTAAAGGCCGCCATTCATTATTGGGAAAAGCATTACTCGAAAGCTAACACCAGTAGCTTCCAGGTTATTGTGAATACTCCACAGCAAATCCCATTACCCGATCAGACGTTAGACAAGCTCCTCATTAGTAATGCCTTCCACGAATTTTCAGATCAACCGGCGATGCTTCGGGAAATCAACCGGACGATGAAGACTGGAGGTTTGGTCTTTGTGGAGGAACAAATAGCTCAGTTTTCCGGAGAGTTACACGAAGGTTGCGGCAAGCCCTTACTGACCTTATCACAGGTAAGGCAATTGTTTGAAGAAGCTGGCTTTACATTTAGTCAATACGTACCCTCCTCAGAAATCGCTCAATTATTTACGTTTCAGTACCTATGATTATCGTTCGTTCTCCTCAGGCTTCCGAAGAATGGAAAGCGTATTATCAACTGCGATTTGACGTACTTCGTGAACCCTGGAATCAGCCGCCGGGTAGCGAAGTATTGCCCGATGAAGATCAGGTCATTCACGTGGCCGCTTTTGACGAAGAAGAAAAAGTAGTAGGCGTGGCACGTCTCCAAACGAATGAACCCGGTATAGGGCAGGTCCGTTGCGTAGCGGTATCAACAACTGCTCAGGGTAAAGGGGTTGGAAAGAAGTTAATGAGTCATTTAGAAAAGATAGCCGAACAGCAAGGGATAACCGAAATTATTCTGGAAGCCCGCGAAAATGCCGTGCCTTTTTATCAATCCATAGGTTACGAGGTCACGAAAACCAGTTACCTTCTTTTCAACGAAATTCAGCATTATACCATGTGGAAGTCGTTGGTGTGAGGGGGGGATACAGTTTGAAAACGTTTGAGAAAGTATGATGTGGTTTGATACGCTCTTCACCTGCGTTCATACGTTTTCAAACTCTCAAATTACGATCAAACGCTCAAACACGTCAAATTCCTTACGCCCCTACTGGCACATTTATTTTTTGGGATGTTGCGAATTAATCAAAACATCCCATGATAAACCGATTTCATTCCAGCTTTTCAGCCTTAACGATAATAATCACGGGTTTTTTCATCATTACCTGTGTACAGTGTGCTCAAAAATCTTCTAATGATAAAGCCGAAGCTGACTCCACTCAGACGGCAGCAGTGACAGATGACGTTCAGCAAGCCGTAGAGTTACCTGAACCGTCCAAGGCTAAAAATAAGTATAGTAACATTATTGGCTGGTCGGAAGGACAGATGCCTAAAGCTCCTGAGGGCTTTGTGGTAACCGAATATGCAGGTAACCTGAAAAGTCCGCGTTGGGCCTATCAATTACCCAATGGTGATGTGTTGATCGTAGAATCTAATACCGAAACCAAAGGAGCCAAACGCGTACAGGAGCAGGTTTCGGGTAAGATAAAATCCCGTTCAGACGATGGCTTGAGTGCCAATCGTATTACCCTGCTCCGGGATACCAATAATGACGGTAAGCCCGACGTTCGTGAAATTTTTCTGAAAGATCTCAACCAGCCTTTCGGAATGCTATTAATTAAAAACGATTTCTACGTTGCCAATACCGATGGCATTCTGAAATTTCCATACAAAGAAGGGGATACTAAAATCACAGCTAAAGGACAAAAGATTGTGGACTTACCCGCAGGTGGCTATAACAACCACTGGACCCGTAACTTATTAGCTAACAGCGACGGTTCCAAAATTTATGTTTCGGTAGGATCGGGTAGCAACGTAGCTGAACACGGCATGGAAAACGAAGTGCGGCGGGCAAGTATTTTAGAAATAAATCCAGATGGTTCTGGGGAAAAAACCTACGTAAGTGGTATTCGTAATCCCGTTGGTATGGACTGGGAACCTACTACGAAGAAACTCTGGTCGGCAGTTAATGAGCGGGATGAGCTGGGCGACGAACTCGTTCCTGATTATTTAGCTCAGGTAAAAGAAGGAGCTTTTTATGGTTGGCCCTTTGCCTATTGGGGACCTCATGAAGACCCACGCCGTAAAGGTGAAAATCCTGAGGCAGTAAAGAAAACCGTTGTGCCTGATGTAGATCTAGGTTCGCATACGGCTTCGCTGGGCCTGGCATTCTACAAAGGAGATAAATTCCCGGCAGCCTTTCGTCAGGGAGCGTATATAGGGCAGCATGGTTCCTGGAATCGCTCGGAACTGGTGGGTTATAAAGTAGTATTTGTACCGTTTAAGAACGGAAAACCTTCAGGAAAACCCCAGGATTTTCTAACGGGTTTTATCGCTAATCCTGAATCAGGCGAGGTATACGGTCGTCCGGTAGGAACGTTTTATCTGAAAGATGGCTCGATGCTGGTAACCGACGATGGCGGTGGTAAAGTGTGGCGGGTAGCTGCCAAGTAATTAGGAT
>CAJYHS010000087.1 GCA_913774715.1 uncultured Siphonobacter sp.
CCGAAGAAGAGTAGGAGCGTAATTCGTGCGTGTTGTTTCATAGGTCGATTATTCGTTACCCCCCGCCGTGTTGGGTTGATACATTTCGTGTTGTGGATTGCCGGAAGTCTTTAAAAACGCCATCAGATCCTTGAGTTCTTCCGCATTAAGTCCATTGATCAAGCCCGGAAGCATCATCGACACCGAGGAATACTTAGTAGAGGTAACGTTCTTCTTGGGAATCTTCTGAACCTGCTCCGGAGCAAAGGGATTCTGCGAGATGGTATAGCTGGTCTTATCTTCGTTCACCAGCCGTCCCACCAGCGACTTGCCATTTTTCAGGGAAAAGATGGTCGAAGCGTACTGATCGGAAACGGTTTTGTCCGGGTCAATGATGGCTTCTAAAATATCTTTATTGGAAAAGCGGGTACCCAGCTGAGTTAAATCCGGACCAATGTCACCGCCTTCGCCCCGCAGGGTATGGCACCGACTGCACAGAATGGCCGAGTAGATGTTTTTACCCCGATCGAAATTGCGAAGGTTCAGGCCACTATCCACTACCGCCAGGGCGTCGCTCGTCTTCCAGTTTCGACCCGGTCCTTGCAAGGTATAATTGCTGGCTAATTCATTCCCCGACCGACCGATCAGACCTTCCCCCGAAAGTTTGTTGTAGCGATCAAACTGCTCTTTGGGTACTTGTGATAGGGCCATTTTCCGGGCCTTATCAATGAAACCAATGTAACTGCGACCACCCTGGTACTGAAACGCCTGGGCAAACCATTCGAAATACTGCGACCGTAGTTCCGATGTCCAGCCCGTTTGCTGACGACTAAGCATCACGGCATAAAAGGTCTGCTGAGCAGGGGGCATTTTTTCCAGCATTTTAGCAATGTCCAATCCATACTCCGGATTACGCAAAATCAAATCAGAAGAACTAGTGGCGGCAATACCGCCCAGGGTCTGACTGCCGGGTTCTTCTTTCTGACGCATCAGGGCCAGCGTTTTGGGGGCCGCCTGCGGGGATTCCAGGGCGATCAGTAGCTTGCTCAAGCCCCGATTGAGTACAGCACTGCGGGCGGGATACAATGGTTCTAGAATAGACAGTAAGCGAGTTTTTTCCGGAGCCGTTGGCGTGCCCAGGCGTAGCAGTACCAATTCATGCACCCGAAGCCAGTCTACCTGCTGAGCTTCATTAAGCCGCTCGAATTTGATTTTTGCCAGAGCTTCGAGTACCTGACTTTTGAGGGTAGCTGGGGCTTGTCGGGTCAGGGCCAGCAGGGCCTGAAGCGAACGTTGCGGATCGGATTCCTGCAAGGCTTTTTCCTGCCATTGAACTACGGGTTGATGCTCCAGAGCCAGACGGGCCGCGTACCGGACAAATCGATCCGAGTGGTTAAGATGGGGCCAGGCTACATCTACGGCCTGCGGCTGAGCCTTTTGGTGAAAGGCCTCCAGCTGGCGGCGAAGCTGCTGTTCAGAAGTTAGCGAAGCGGTTACGGCTTTAGGTTCCTCCACAGCCCCCTGATAGGAGACCCGGTACAGATCAGATTCGAGCCGACGTCCGCCCGTTAGGAAATACAGAGCACCATCCGGCCCAATAAGTCCATCCGTCAGGGGCAGAGCCGGTCCGGAAATAAATTCTTCCAGTTGAGCCTCGTAGCTGGCTCCTTTCGGCTTGAGCTGTACGGCGTAGATGATGCCGAAACTCCAGTCGAAAGCAAATAAAGCGTTCCGGTATTTTTCGGGGAAACGGGCGGAACCTCCGTGGATGAGGTTCGTTGGCGAGCCTTGTCCAACATTTACGACGGGCGGTAAATTATCCGGATACGCCGGCAGCCATTTGCCATTACCCGTTCGCCAGCCAAACTCCGCCCCACTCGTTACGTGGCAGATGCGGGTGGGCCGGTACCAGGGCAATCCGAAATCCCATTCCATATCCGAGTCGTAAGTGAAGAGTTCGCCCGCTTCGTTGAAGGCCAGATCGAAGGGATTCCGAAAACCCGCCGCAACGAGTTCCCAGTTTGAACCCAGCGAGTCGATGTGGGCAATCCACCCCCCCGGTGCCATCCGGTCTACGGCGTGTCCTCTCGGATCTTTGATCGTGGGCAGCAGGTTATCTTCCTGCCAATTTTTGGGTAGTCGGTAGCTGTTCATTTCGGGTACGTCCGTATGATTTCCCGCGATGACGTAAATGGACTGCTTGTCTGGAGCCAATACCAGACTATGTGGGCCGTGTTCACCTTCCCCTTTCAGGGATTTCAGCAGCGTAATTTTATCAAACTGATCATCACCATTCGTATCCTGAAGCCGATACAGGCCACTGCCTTTGTCGAAGTTCTTGTCACTCTCGTGGTTCACCATGACATACAGGCTGTTAAAAGCCCAGAGTAAACCCTGAGCGTAGCCCATTCGAACTTTCGTTTTGACTGAATCGGGTACGTTGGCATCCGGTAATTGAATCGGCAGGGGCTCCACCTTTGGCTTCGCATCCGGGGCTCCCAGGGGCGGGATTTCCAGGCGATAGAGGTAGCCATACTGATCGGCAGTAATGAGTCGGCCTTTTCCATCAAAGGTCATCGCCACCCACGAACCCTGCTTCTGCTCCGAAGGGCTGTAAAGGTGTTCCGCTTTGAATCCGGCGGGTAGTTTGAGTTTTTTGACTTTCGGATGTTCAGGCTCCGGAGCCTGAACGATCCAGGCAGTCGAGCCCAGGATCCCCAACAGCAGCAGTCCATACACGAGCGTCTGCCTGGTAAAAAAAGAGGGTAAAGCCATGACGGTTTCGGAAGATTAGGGCAAGGTTTCCCTCCCTTTCCATAGGTCGGAAAGGAGGCCTTGCCTGCGTAACATCAAATGAATTACCAGCCCGGATTCTGCTCAAAACCATTGAGCCGGATTTCCCGCTGGGGAATCGGATACAGCAGCATATAATCCTGCACATTGAAGGCAGCCGCACTCAGGCGGGGTAGTCGCTTTTTCTCCTCGACACCGTGAGCATTCATTACCGTCCGTGCCCGCCCGGTTCGCAGGAGATCAAACCAGCGGTGGTTTTCAAAAGCCACCTCTACCCGTTGCTCGTGATACACGGCTTCGCGAAAGGCCGTCTGACTCAGACCCGCCAGCGGAGCCAGCCCCGCCCGTTGACGAACGGGATTCAGGTACGGGTACGCCGATGCCGTTTGTCCCGTTTCATTCAGAGCCTCCGCCAGCATCAGCATCACATGGCTATAGCGATACACCGGCCAGTTGTCGTCCGTTCGGCCCTGCAGCTTAAAGGGTGGATGAAAGAATTTTTTGATGTACGGCAGCGAATCCTGGCTAAACGCTTCCGAATACTTGGCATTACCGGCATCAATGTAGTATCCAATGGAAGCATCCCGACGCTTGTCTCCTTTTTCGTAAGTCTGGAAAATATTCCGCGTCGGAATATTCATACCACCCAGATTGCCCTGAAAAGTCGTGAGCGGTACGCCAGCATTATAGGGTCCAAAGGAATAGATAAAATTGCTACTCTCCCCTTCCATATCGGCATTGTACTGCACTTCAAAGACCGATTCGGAATGGTTTTTATTTGTCGTCGCAAATACGCTGGCGTAATCGCTGACCAGTGTATAGCCCTTGACCTGTTCGAAGGAGGCGATGGCTTTTGCATAGTCTTTCCGCGTTAGATACACGTGGCCCAGTAAGGTATAAGCGGCTCCCTTCGTAGCCCGACCAACGTTTTGGCCCGTATACGTTTGCGGCAACTGATTCACCGCGTCCTGCACGTCGTTGATAATTTGCTGGTAAATGTTGTCGACGCTGGCTTTTTCCGCCGTAAAGGCCTGTTCCGGTCCGGCAATTTCCTTCGTAATCAGCGGAACGGAGCCGAATAAACGTACCAGATAAAAGTAGTGTACCGCCCGCAGGAATTTAGCCTCGCCCACGTACTGGGCTTTGAGGCTTTCATCCTTGAAGGCAACTGCATCAATCCGGCTCAGGATGACGTTAGACTGCATGATGCCCTTGTATAAGGCAGCCCAGACATTCTGCACGTAATTGTTGGAAGAATTGATCAGAAACTCGTCAATTTCCTCCCTTTGCTGGACCCCGCGATCACTTTCGTTGAACTGGTACGTGGTGTTATCCGATCGCATTTCAGCCATCGCGTACAGATCTCCCGTGTATAAACCCTGGAGCTGCCCGTAGGCTCCGTTGACGGCTTTTAACACCTGATCTTCCGTGCTATAGTACTTGTCACCACTCGTAAAGCTGTGCGGATTGACATCGAGTGCTTGCTGGCAGGCCGTCAGGCTCAACAAAAGGGCTGCAAACAAAAGGTATTTTTTCATCGGTTTAGAGCGTCAGATCGTTAGAAACTAAGATTCGTACCTACGGTGAAAATGCGGGGAACGGGATAGCTGGAGTAGTCTACGCCGGGTACCAGAGTGCCAGATTTACTACCCGAATTACCGTAGTTCTGCACTTCGGGGTTTCCCGTATAATTGGTAATCAGGATGGCGTTCTGGGCCGATACGTAAAAGCGGGCACTGCGAATGACTTTCCCGATGCCTTTGCTCAGGTTATAACCCAGGGTGATATTTTTTACCCAGGCGTAATCATTGTCTTCTACCCACAACGAGCTGACATCCCGGAACATCACCCGGCCCCGTCCTGAGCCATTAGTCGTCGGAATACGACCATTGCCGGGCTGCTCGGGCGATCGCCAGCGGTCTTTAATGTCGCGGGTGACGTTAAAGACGCCGTCAATGTTGTGCAGGTATTCATAGGCCGTATGCAGCCGTTGCCCGCCCACGGAACCGGTAACGAGGACGCGTAGATCAAAGTTTCGGTAATTGAGCGTATTGGTCAGACCCCAGGTAAACTTGGGATAGGGATTGCCAATGACATCAAAATCATCCACCGGCGTAATGACGCCATCGCCATTGACATCTTTTACCCGCATGTTGCCGGGTACTGCACCGGGAAAGGCTGGTCCCGCATTGATTTCTTCCTGATTCTGGTACAGGCCATCAAATACGTAGCCGTAGAAAAGTCCCAGCGGTCGGCCCAGCATGGTGATGTTGGTCGGATTGCCCTCACCACTTACGCCGGACAGAATCGGACGGTCGCTACGACCCAGAGCGAGTACTTTATTGCGGTTGAAGGCAATGTTGAAATTCGTCGTCCAGCCAAAAGAACCCTGCGAAATGTTTCGGGACGTAATAGCCAGCTCGACGCCCTTGTTTTGTACGTTGCCCCGGTTTTCCATTACCGAGCCAAACCCCGAGGATTGCGGGATCTCTACGTTCAATAACAAGTCTTCCGTATTGCGGCGGTAAAAATCCGCCGTGATGTAAAAACGATCACTCAGCAAGCCGAAATCGAAGCCGACGTTCAGCTCATGCATCCGTTCCCAGCCCAGTCGGGGATTTCCCAGCGTTTCCATCTGACGACCGCCCACCAGCGTTCCGCCCAACACGTAGTTATTGGAAATCATCTGGCTCAGGTAGGTGTAATTACCGATTTCGAAATTTCCCGAAACGCCGTAAGAAGCCCGCAGTTTCAGATCACTGATCCAGTTGACCGGTTTTAAAAATTCCTCCTGCGAAATTCGCCAGCCCAGAGCCGCCGAAGGGAAAATACCCCAGCGGTTGTCCTGCCCAAAACGGGAAGAACCGTCTCGCCGGAGGGTGGCCGTCAGCAAGTACTTGTCGCGGTAGGCGTAGTTCAAGCGGGCGAGATAGGAAAGTAATGACCAGTCTTCCTGACCCGTACTGCCCGTAATGCGAGCGGCGGCGTTAAAAGTTTTTACGTCGTCATCGGGAAAATTTTCGCCGTTAAATGAGGCTCCTTTGTTGGTCTGCTGCTGAATGGTGAAACCCAGCAGGGCTGTCAGGGAATGAACTTGGCTGAAGGTGGTCTGGTACGTTAGCGTATTTTCGTTGAGCCAGTTTTGGTACGAATTCCGGTTATAGCGGGCTGTAGGAATGGTGGGCGGATTCTGGTTGAGGTACCCAATCGTGGAGGGGTGAAAATATTCGGCCAGTCCGTCCTGCCAATCCGTATTGAATGTCGTTTTGAACTTCAGATTTTTCACGGGTTCGTATTCGGCGTAGGCGTTGATGAGCACCCGCGTGCTATTGGAGTGATCATCTACTTCGTTAAGTACCATGACCGGATTTGGATAATTAAAGGTTCCATCGCTCTGAATCATGGGATTATAGGACCCATCCGATAGGTACACGGGTGGCAAGGGACTGGCCACCAAGCCTTCGCCGAAGCCCTGTTCCCCCCGTCCGGCACCGCCGAAAATACCCCGTTGCCGACGGGTAAAAGTGGGCGCCAGATTCACCCCGACCCGTAGTTGATCGCTCAGCCGACCATCAATGTTGGCTCGCAGGGAAAACCGCTGAAAGCTCGTACCCGTCACGACACCGTCCTGCTGAAAAAAGCCAGCCGATACATAGGTATTCAGGTTTTCATTGCCGCCACTCAAACTCAAATTTACGTCCGTCATCGGTGCTACGCGGGTCATGGCTTCAAACCAGTTGGTACCCTTGCCCAGACGCTCTGGATTTCGGTACTGTTCCGGAATGTCCGCATCGGTAGCTTCCCGGTTTTGTTCCGCCCGAACCCGATCCGAAATGGCTTCCTTGCGAAACTGAGCGAATTCCTGCGCGTTCATCAAATCCGGCTTTCCTTTATTGGGAATTTGCTGTAAGCCCGTGTACACGCCCACTTGTACGTTGGTTTTCCCAGTCTTTCCCCGTTTGGTCGTAATCAAAATGACGCCATTGGCTCCCCGGGAACCGTAGATGGCCGTAGCCGAGGCATCTTTTAGTACGGTGATGGATTCAATATCCTGCGGGGGAATGTCATTGATGGGATTGGACGTTTGATTGGAGGTCGTGGAAAGGGGAAATCCATCTACCACGTACAGCGGCTGACTGCCCCCTCCAACGGCTCCGATCCCGCGCACCTGAATCTGTGGTCCACCCCCCGGCACCCCGTTGGAAGAGCTGATCTGTACCCCGGCTATTTGTCCGGACAGGGATTGATCCAAGCCTGCGACGGGCATTTCCTTGACATTTTTCATGGAAATAGACGCCACGGAACCCGTTACATCCTGAGCCCTTTGAGTACCGTAACCTACGACCACCACTTCATTGAGAGCACTGGCATCGGCTTTGAGAACGACATTCAGACGGGTACGACTTCCGACCGTAATTTCCTGCGGGGTAAAGCCGACGAAGGAAAAAAGCAATACAGCGTTTTCATCCGGAACGCGGAGATGATACTCTCCCTTCACGTCCGTAGCGACACCCCGCTGGGTGCCTTTGACTAGAATGTTTACGCCGGGCAGAGGTTCGCCTTTTTCATCCGTTACCATTCCGGAAACCTCCGTATCCACGGCCGTACGGGGAGCTGAAGGCAACTGCCGGATCAGAATTATTTGTTGAGCTTCCACCTTATACTCCACCTGTAGGGGGCGTAGCAATTGGTCAAGTACTCTGGACAAAGGCAGGTTTTGAGCCTGTACGGAAACTTTTGGGGTGGAGGCAAACAATGAGGATTGGTAGGTAAACCGTATTTCGGCCAGTTTGCTCAGCTGTTGTAGTACTACTTTTACGTCCTGATTCACGAGATTGAGTGAAATCCTGCGTTGTAGTACTTCCTGATCGGCCGAGTCATTCGCGTACGCTCCGCAATAGCTGGCGAATACCCACAAGACAATAGAGGTAGAAGTAAGCCATTTTTTCATAATTAGGTACTGTTTTTACGGTTTAGAGTAGACACAATACTTCCCTGCATCCCGGCAAGGGATGTACTGGAGGCGAAAAATGAACTGAAGCTGGGTTCGAGGTCTATCGTGGGTTTCAGCCCGCACTACGGTGTACAGCCGTCGCTCTGGATAAATACCTGCCCTCCTTTCACTTGGTAAGTGGCTCCGATGGCCTGACAAATGGCACTTAAACGTTCCTGAAGATTTTCTTCTTTAAAAGAGGTATTGATGGAACAGTTGCGAAGCTGTTCGGCATTATAGTTGATTTTGACACCAAACTGACGTTGCAGTTCTACCAGTACCCGGGGCACCGGAGCGTTGTCAAACGTCTGTTCCCGGAACACGGCTCGTTTTTTAAACAACGTGATTTTGTCCAGACGGTATAGCCGCTTGTCGTACGTAAGTTGTTCCTGGGGATTCAGGATTGTCGGTACAGCGGTACTCGTTCGTACCCGTACCCCGACCTGGCCACTACGTACCTCAACCACCGTTTTCTGGGTTTGGGGTCGGGCATAAATCCAGAAACTAGTACCTAACACTTTTGTACTCAATTCGGACGTGTACACAACGAACGGATGATTGGGGTTTTTGGTAATGTCAAAGAAAGCATCTCCGTAAAGATGTACCGCTCGTTTGTCCTTCGGAAACTGTACCGGATACCACAAACGGCTATTCTTTTCCAAGGTTACTACACTGCCGTCCGGCAGCAGTACCGTGACGGGTTCTTTTCCTGGATTGGTTTTCATGGCCCAATGCAGGGAAGCAGGTTCCGGCGTCGCGGGTTTCTCCGGCCAGCTCCACCACCCAAGTCCCGCCAGAATTAGAAGCACTGCCGCCCATCGGACCCAAGTAAACACTCGCAATCGACGCACTGGTTGTACCGCCACGCGTTCCTTGAGCTTTTCTAGTTCCAGCTCTACCTCGGCCTGCGCAACGGGCTCGGCATAATGGGCATAAATCTTCTCCAGAAACAGGCGGGCCTGACGAATCACCTCCTGCTGTTGCGGATGCTTCGTAAGGTACTCTTGCCAGAACAAAGCCTGTGACCCGGCCGGATCACGTACCCACTGACGAAAGGATTCGTCATGAATAAAATCATGGGCTTCAAAATTCTGGTACTTTTTCATGAAAAGTAAAACATTACACGCTTCAATGGTATAGTGTGCGGTAGCCGCAGAACCTAACCAAAAACGATGAAAATTTTTTGAATTAATTTCCGGGGAAAGGAAAACTCAAGGCATTCGTTACATAAAGAATACCCCCTACGATCCATGCATTGCGGAGTTCCTTGAGCGAACGGGACAGCAGATTATAGACGCTCTGATGGTTGAGTTGCATGATTTCCGCAATCTGATCGTGCGAGAGACCTTCGTAATAATGAAGAAAAATAATTTCCCGCTGTCGGGGAGACAAAGATTCCAGCGCTTTGGTCAGACGCAGGTGGTATTCTTCCTGAGTTTCCTGATGGATGAGCAGGGATTCCACCCCTAGCTCCTCACTGCCCAGTGATTCCGGATATGGTTCGTGCGAATACCCCGATTGCTGCCGGTAAGATCGGTAGATTTTGTTTCGCAGAATGGCAAACAAGTAGGCTTTAGTATCCTCGGGTTTCGGCAATGACTCGCGTCGGGTCCAGAGTTCCAGGAAAAGCTCCTGTAGCAAATCTTTGACGAGTTCCCGATCACGTTCCAGCTTTAGCCCGTAATTCAGCAGAGCCGCATAATACCACTCCGCTACCTGATTCAAGGCATTCGAATTCCCCTGGCAAAGCTGTAGCCATACGTGCTGGGCCTCTAGGGAGTTGGGATGCTGGGAAATCAAGGCTTGAACAGGATTATAATTTCGCGGCAAGTTACTATAATTAATAAAAAAACACCATAAAGTGCAATTTTTATCTGGTGCAAAATTTCCCTGACTCCTTGTAAAAGACGTTCCCCTCTACTTTACCCCGCACACGTTTAGAAGGATACCGAAAGTTTTCCCAACCTTGACAAACGATGTTTTTCCATAGAACCTATTTCTTTGCCTGAGATTGCTGCACGGCTTTTGACTTTCACTTACCATTACAATTCAGCTCAAGAGTAACGATACCTTGCTCATAACGCCCTGCTTTTGGTTTCTCACAAATCTATAAAAAATCACGGTTTTCTCTGCTCCTAGCCTAGAAGCCTTTGCTTCTAAAGTATTCCTTCCCCGTATGGCATAGACCCTTCCCCCTCCCCAATTTTAGTCCTTCACTCATCCTTTCTAATCGCTATGGACTCCTGCCTGCTTTCTCAGCTCAAACCCGACTCTCCTCCTCAGCAGTGGCTTTCTGACTTCTGGGCTACCCATGAAAAAGAAGACTGCGATGCGTTGCTGTGGGGCCTGCTTTCAAGTGCCCTCTCGGCTCCCCCACTCACTTCAGAACATTCCCCGGCTAATCTGCTGTATGTCTCCGAGCAGCTAAGTCTACTACTTTCGGCTACGCATGAGCTGTACGCCCCCAGGACGCTTGCTGCTTCAGGCTGCTTTTTTCTGCCGCCTGACTCATCCCCTCCTCTTCGATCTATTCTGAGAACCATCATCTCTTTAGTGGAGGTCGATCAACTCTTTCTGCTGGGTAGCTATGAGACGGCTCCCCACTATGATCTGCTCCTGCTGCTTGCCCAGCCCCCGGCTTGCTTTTCTACGCTACAAAGCCAGCTCACCAATGCCTGTGAAAAATACGGTGGGGTGACCCTTTCGTTTCATACTACGCTGGAGATAAAAAAGCTGCTACTAGCAGGGAGTTTATTCTTTCAACGGCTGCTGAGCTCCTCTGCTCCGATCTATGAGTCCCACAAGTGTACCTCCGTACCTGTACCTGCTGAGAGCCCATCGCTGTTCATGAAAGCTCAAAACACCTTTGAGCTCTATCAAGGCCGAGCGCAGGCTTTTCTTAGCGCCGCTCACCTGGCTTTTCAGGCCGGTTTATTTTCCCAAAGCCTCTTTCTTTTGCACCAGGCCAGCGAGCAGGCCCTGCAGGC
>CAJYHS010000088.1 GCA_913774715.1 uncultured Siphonobacter sp.
AGCCACCGAGCCCCATTCCCCGGAGTAATAAAGGTTTACCCTTACCGTCGACGATTTTCTGACCCTGAGATTTTACAAAACTCTGGCCCTGAACCATCAGACCCCAGCAGAAGGCTACACTAACTAAAAAAAAAGTACGAAAAGGCATGCGAATGAGTACGTGTAAATGGAAAGAAAGGCCTGACTATTGTTCAATCATGGGATAGACCCGGACGTAATCAACTTCCATGGAAGTTGGGAAAATGGAATCATCTAGACCTTTGGCTCCACCCCAGTCCCCACCGACGGCGACATTGAGTAGCAAGTGAAAGCGTTGGTCAAAGGGCCACTCGGCGAAGGTTTTACCTTCATTGACAAATTCAAAAATGAACGCATCATCAATGTAACCCCGAATGGCATAGGGTGTCCAGTCTACCCGGTAGGTATGGAACTCATCAAACACATTATCCAGCTTTCGGGTAGCGGTTTTCTGCGTATTGATTTTGAAATAATACGCGAGACTGTGAGTGGTAATATGAACAACATTAGGATCATAACCGACGTGTTCCATAATGTCAATTTCACCCGAATTAGGCCAGCCTCCGTAGGCCCAGTCGGTGGGTAACATCCAGATAGCAGGCCAGGTGCCGCGTCCTTTCGGGAGTTTAGCTTTGATTTCAAATCGGCCGTAGAGAAAATCACCTTTCCCTTTGCTAATCAGTCGGGTAGAAGTATAAGCTTTTCCTTCTTTAGGTTCTTTTAGAGCCGTGATATAGAGTTTGCCATTTGCGACGTGAGCGTTTTTTTCACTGTCGGTGTAATACTGTAACTCATTATTACCCCAACCGCTACCGCCGAGGTCGTAACCCCATTTTTTAGAATCGGGCAAGCCCTGGTAATCAAATTCATCGGACCAGACGGGCGTTGAGGCAAACGTCCAGCCCAAATCTCTAGGTTTAGAAACAGGTGTCGTGGGATTAGGTTCCACAGGGGTCTGCTGACCCGAACAGGCGAATACGCCGAGAGATAAGAAGGCCGATAAACTGGCTAATCGTAGGTGCATCATCTGTCTGGTAAATAAGGGCCGGAAGCGTTCTTCCGACCCATGGTATAGAGAGGCTAAGTGAAAGATAAAAAGTTGGTTTTTATCGTTGATGCCGTAATCTACTGAAAACTAGGTGAAATTTACTTTCAAGTTAGGCAATCCGCTGCCAGCGAAAGCTGGCAGCGGATTGCCTAACTCTTACTCCAAAAGATCTTATCTGGTACCGCCCCATTCCTTACTTTGCTCGAGTTTCGTATTTTCCAGCTCAAGTAAAGGAATAGGCAGAATTTCGTGTTTACCCGTGACAAAGCCTTTTGCTTGTAAAACCGTAGCCGCCCGGCCCCAACGAACCAGATCAAAGAAGCGATGGCCTTCGCCCGCCAGTTCCAGTCGGCGTTCACGGATGATGTTATCCAGGGTTGCCGTTACCCGGTGTTTGTCGTCCTTATACGCACGGTCACGAACCGCATTGATCAGGGCCGCTGCCCGAACCAGATCACCACCGCCCCGAACGAGGGCTTCAGCTTCCAGCAAATAGGTATCAGCTAAACGAATTTCATACATATTTTGAGGGTAATTCAACTCGGGAGCACCCGCACCCGTCGGACGATCAGACTGACGAGCGGCTAGCTTACCCAGGAAGTAACCCGTATTCATGTAACCCTTTTCGTAAGTAGCGATGCCGTTTTTCTCCAGACTGTCCAGGTTAGCAACGGTAGCGGTACTACGGGGGTCATTACGAATGGCGTTGAATAAATCAGCGGTTACCACCAGGAAGCTCCAGCCTGAAACATAATCCGGTGCATTGGATTTCAAGGCCCGGTACCCCCGTGGTCCTACCATGATGTTCAGTACGTTACCTTCCGTACAGGCAACGCAACCCCAATCTCCGGCAGAAGTATTGGTATACGAAATCTCAAAAATGGATTCACTATTAAACTTGCTGGACGTTTTCCAGAGATCAGCGAAATTAGCAACCAGCTTGTTTCCGTACGTCGAGGTACCGCCGGGTGTTCCGTTAACCAGAGCTAGTTCCTGAGCGGCCTGCGTAAACTTTTCCTGCTGGAGATACACCTTACCCAAAAGAGCATGAGCTGCGGCCTGCGTAGCCCGACCCCCTTCGGTTCCCACCGGAATCGTAGCGGGTAATACTGCTACAGACTCGGTCAGGTCTTTTTCAATCTGAGCATAGATTTCAGTCGGAGTGGCCTGTAAAACGTCATACATTTCGCTCGTTGAAATGGGCGTTGTGAACAGGGGCACGTTCTTGAAGAAACGAACCAGATCGAAATAGAAGTACGCTCTCAAAAACCTGGCTTCCGCGGCGTACCGATTTTTCAATGATTCGTCCATGGGCACCGAAGGCAGTTTCTGAAGCAAAGTATTGGCCCGGAAAATGCCCGAGAAACCTTTTCTCCATAAGTCATCCTGTGGCCCTACGGCAGGGGTCAGGGTAAAATTGGACACGACCTGATAATCAGTTACGTCACTCGGTCCGCCGCCGCCCGCGTAATGATCATCCGAGGCAGAATTCAGCGTACCGACTTTGGTAACGTAACCACCGCCCTGCCAGCCAACCACATCATAAATGGCTACCAGTCCATTAAACGCTTCCTGCTGGTTGCGATAATAGTTACTTTCCAGATCTGTTCCTTTGGGTTTTACTTCCAGGAAATCAGAGGAACAGGCATTTAACAGGAGCATTCCGCCCATGAGCATGGCTCCCCATTTGAATGTATTTTTTTTCATTGTAGGCATTTTTCAGTTTAGAATCCCAGATTCAGACCCAGCATAAAGGAACGGGCTTGTGGATAAATTCCACGGTCGATGCTCGTTACGCCTCCGCCGATTTCAGGATCGTAGCCGGAGTAATTCGTGACGGTAAGGAGGTTCTGACTCATGACATAAATACGAGCCCGCTGCATACCGATTTTGGTAGTTACCGTTTTAGGAATAGTATAACCTAACTGGAGCGTTTTGATGCGGAAGTAACCGCCGTCTTCCAGATAGAAATTTGAAGGATTGAGGAAGTTTTTGTTAGGATCGCCCTCTACAATTCGAGGATACGAATTGGTTGACCCTTCGCCCGTCCAGCGTCCTAAAACGGACGTTTGGTAGTTGGCAGGCTGGATGTCCAGGCGGCGTAAACCCTGGAAGATTTTATTACCCGCGGCACCTTGTCCGAACAATACGAAATCAAAGTTCTTATAACCCAGGTTCAGCGTAAAGCCGTAACCGACCGTTGGGGTAGGGTTACCCAAAAAGGTACGGTCCTGATCATTAATCTGACCATCGCCATTCAGATCGGCCCAGCGGAAATCTCCAGGTTTGGCATTGGGCTGAATGACTTTACCATCAGCATTGGTATAACTCTCCACTTCGCCCTGATTCTGGAAAATGCCCATGGTCTGGAAGCCATAGAACGAGTTAATTGGCTGATCAATAGCAGTTCGGGTAATAGGATAACTACTAGCCTGGAAGCTTTGTCCACCCGATAAGTATTCAATGCCCCGACCAAGATTGGTTACTTTGTTTTTGATGTAAGAAACGTTACCATTCAGAGAGAAATTAAAATCTCCGAACTTCTTTTTGTAACCCAATTCCAATTCAATCCCCTGATTCTGAATATCGGCTACGTTAGCAGCGGGGTTCGAGATGGCTCCTACATACCCCGGAATCCGTGGGTTTTGTAATACATCGGTAGTTACTTTCTTAAACCATTCCAGTGTCATGCTTACATTATTAAACAAGGTAGCATCAAAACCAATGTTGGTTTGAGTCGTCTGTTCCCAGCGAAGATCCGGGTTCGCCGGAGCGTTAGGGCTATACCCAATCAGGTACGTTCCTGAGTTACCAAACGCATAGTTACGGCCGCTTCCGATAGTGGACAGGTACGCGAAATCGCCGATGGCATCATTTCCTACAACCCCATAACCTCCGCGTAATTTGAAGAAGTTAACTACGTTCTGCTCGGGAAAAAAGGCTTCTTTGGAAAGTACCCAACCCAGCGATAAAGAGGGGAACACCCCAAATTTATTGTTAGCTCCGAAGCGGGAAGATCCATCGCGACGAATCAAGCCCTGAACGAGGTATTTCTCATCATAGCTATAGTTAACTCGGGCGAACAATGAACTCACGCGGTGTAAGGCTCCTTCGGAACCGTCCGAAGAACGTTGGTCAGTAGGACGCTTATAGTTCAGTGACGCATCTTCAAAATTATCGGCAGGGATGTTGTAGAACGTGACACTGTTCATGAACGTGTTATTATCCTGATAAGCTCCCTGTCCTAAGAGCACCGATACGTTATGGCGGTCAAAATCCCGCGTGTAAGAAATCGTATTCTCAAGGTTATAATCGAGACGACGATTCATCACTCGCGTAAATGACGTTTGTGAAGTAATGGTTGTAGCGTTCAGATACGACAGCGGAGAAAACCCTTCACTGCCCCAGAAAGCCAGTTTTGCTCCGAGCGTAGAACGTACTTTCAAGCCTTTAATAGGCTCTGCTTCCAGATAAGCATTACCCACAATGTTATCCGACCAGCCGTAGTTACCCAAACGGGTTTGCATATACGCCAGAGGGTTAGTGATTTCCTGAGCTACGTAGCGAGAAATGCCGTACGGATTTCCATTGGCATCGCGACGGATACCTACGTTAGTGTAGGGAGCCGCGGCGGCTTCCGCTGGGTCGGTAATGACCGTTGGCGTAATGGGATCAAGGTTAATAGCCGAACTCAGAGGACCACCAAACTCACTATTAGTATTACCTAAACCCACATTTTTCTCACGGCCATACCCCAGATTCTGACCGAAGGTTAACCATTTAGCCAGCTTGTGGGTGGAGTTTAAGCGGATGTTCAGACGATTGTATTTCGAAATGGGCGTAGCCACGATTCCTTCCTGATCGATGTACCCCAGAGATAAATAGAAAGTTGATTTTTCACTACCTCCACTTACACTAAGTTCATGGTTTTGACGACGGGCACTGTTATTGAAAATGACGGATTGCCAGTCAGTTCCTCGTCCTAAGGATTCTGGATTAGAAAAAAGAGGCTGTCTGCCCGCATTAACCAAGGATTCGTTACGAATGGTAGCGTATTGAGTAGCGTTCAGTAAATTCAATTTTTTAGCGGGAGAGGAAACTCCGTAAAAGCCATTATAGCTTACCTGGATGCTACCCGCTTTTCCTTTTTTGGTTGTTACCAGAATAACCCCCGCTGCCGCACGTGCTCCATAAATGGCCTGAGAAGCGGCATCTTTTAAAACTTCAATAGATTCAATGTCGGACTGGTTCAGATAACCAATGCCACCATTATCGACGACTACACCGTCAATTACCCAGAGAGGGTCATTGTTATTCAGGGTAGTAAGTCCCCGTACCCGAACCGAAGAGTTGGCTCCCGGCTGGCCCGAACTCTGAGTAATGGTCAAACCCGAAGCCCGACCCTGCAACGCTTCATCTACGCGTGTTATAGGCATGGTAGCCAGATCAGAAGCTTTGACACTGGAAATTGCTCCGGTTACGACGCTTTTCTTCTGAGCACCGTACCCAACGACGACTACTTCTTCAAGATTACCCGCATCTTCTTCCAGCACTACGTCGATCTGAGTACGATTGCCAACGGTTTGGGTTTGCCGCTTCATACCTACTTGTGTAAAAATCAAAACGGCTTCCGGGCTGCCCACATTCACCCGATAGTTTCCCGAGGCATCGGAAGTAGCACCTGTTGTAGTGCCTTGTACTAATACGGAAACCCCAACCAGCGGAGCTCCATCGCCCTTGGCAGTTACCTTACCTGTCACCGTGAGGCTTTGGGCTGCAACTCCTAAGAAACCAGCCATGAGGCTCACTAGGCTTAGCAAGAGTGTAAATTTTCTCATCATTCGATGATTGCGTTTAAGAAAGAATGAAACAAGTAATTGTGGGTTCGAAATTAGAGCTACTCATGAGCGATCCCGTTATTTTGCCACCCCTACATAAAC
>CAJYHS010000089.1 GCA_913774715.1 uncultured Siphonobacter sp.
TATACACCCAGAACGGACGAGCGGTATCTTTTACTACTTCAAAGAAACCTTCACCGATAAGATAAATTTCTCGCCGCTGAGTGGATAGATTGTACCAAAGCTGTCCGCCCGAAGACAAAAGAACAGAAGATCCGTCCGTAAGGGTGACTAACTGCTCAAAGCGGCTGGCATTAACTACTTTCTGCCAGCGATCTTTCATGGCCATAACCTTTTCGCCAGTCGGGGTGCTACGGGAGAGAATCAATGATTCCTTTAACACATCTTTTAGAAAAAAGCCTATCATAACCACCGCTGCCAGACCAGCCAGCCATTGAAAGGCCGGACGGAAAACACGGGTCCTGCCTTGGGGAAGCGGGTTGCCTCGGGCTTCGTAGAGCGATTGTTTAATCTGATCAATTTCTTCCCTCTGCTGAGCTTCGGTTAGTGAGGAGCTATTGCCATTCAACACCAGACAAAGGGCCGCGGCCTGCTCATACAATTCCCGCTTATGCGGGTTCAGTCTGAGCCATTCCTGCCAATAGGAGTAATCCTGGGGCCTGCGACCCGCGACCCAATCCCGAAAAGCGTCATTAGCTAAAAAGTCCTCTAGGGTATCAAAAGAAGTCATGGATGGTTTGGCTTCGTTGGCATCATCTACTGATCTTATGCAACAGCCTAACCTGGGATACTCTGTTTAATGCTAAAATTTTAAAAATAAATACAAAAAGATAACTAAAAGCTGAGGCTGGCAGTGGCTTCTCATTTTGGACATGGCCCGGGTAAGAAAATTGGAAACGGATTGCCGATTTACCTGCATGACTTCGGCAATTTCGCTCACGCTCATGTCCTGATAATAGTGAAGGTAAATGGCTTCCCGTTCACGGGAAGAGAGTTGGGTCATCAGCAGCTGCAAATGCCGGACGCGGCTGAGTAATGCTTCCTGGTCAATTAGAATGGATTCTCCGCTAATGTTTTCCAGAGCTTCCAGATTCCAGTCGGTTTCCTGCGTTACCATTCGCTTGGAAGAGCGAATATGCTGGAAAATGTGAGTACGAAGCCCTTTCAGCAGGTAGTGTTTAACGGAAGAAGTATCATTGATTTGAGCTCGGTTCTGCCAGAGTTGTAGGAAAAGATCCTGAATGCAGTCTTTCACCACAAATTCACCAACGGAAAATTTCAGGCCGTAATGTTTTAGTGTTGAATAATACCTCTCGGCAATACGGCCCAATGCTGCTTCATCGCCAGCCAGATACTTTTGCCATAAGTCAGAATCAGTACTGGTCATGTTCATCGCAGAAGTGATGTAAAGGATAACAATCTATAAATATACCTCTGGGCTTTACCTATTCAAACCTTACGAAGCGGGCTACGTTCTCGCTAGTTAGGTAGTAGTTAGTTCTTAGTAGTTCTACGCATAATTGCTTAGTAATAAGTAAAGCACAAACTTATTCAAATAATTATTTTTTATCAATGAATTGTTCAACTAATATTTGATAGTCGTATAATCTATTGTAACTAGTAAACGGTTTTGATGGTAATAACTAGCCGATTAAAGAGGGCTTACTTACTTATAAATGACTCAAAAGGGGTGCTTTTAAAGGAGTGAGAGGTAATTAGAGCTATCAAGATTTCATAGGATTGGTACGAGATATAATCTTAGAAAATACGTCATGAATAAACTAATTAAGATCGGTTTGCTTAGTATGAGTGGTGTATATGGGTGCCCTACTAATGACTATGGGGTTACTCAGGTAACCGTAGCAACGGGTGACTGTATGGAGGGATGTTCAAGAACAGTAAGCAAGTTTGATAAAAATCTGAATATGTTTTACTACAGTGAGCTACCAATAGATGGGAAGAATCAATACTACAAAGGAATGATAACTAGAGAGAACTGGTGTATGATAACCCAGTTGTTAGGAAAAATAAATTTTCAAAAGCTCGATAGCATTAATCAGGGAGCGGATGGGAGAGACCTTGAAATTATTTCCTACATGCCATATAGAAAAAGAATAATTGGATTTGGAGGATCTTTACCTGATTCTAGCGATCAGGCTTTGGAGAAGATATCAGAAATTTATAAATCTGTTCGATTGAAACCCATACCTACTTATAGTTTTGAAACCATTGTTCAAAAGCCCCCTTCACCACCCAAGTATGAAGATGTGCTCGAGGAGATAACGGCTCTTAAGCGTAAGTTGAATCAGTAATTACCAATTAATCAAGCCTGCTGATCAATTCCGCAAATCTAAAGATCAGGTAATCTATATGATACCTCTTGCCAGGGGTCAGAAACTACATTGGCAGGGTTAGGAAACTGTTATTCGCACAATCATCTAAAAGGTTAAAGCAATAGTCAGGTAATGAAAGGACCGTTTATTAATGGTACACCTTTATTGTTTATATAAAGGTATTTCAATAAAAAGCCCTCCCTATGAACACGCATAGGGAGGGCTTTTATTATAAACTACGTTAATCAATATAAACTACATTAATCAATACCCTGGATTCTGCTTCAACTGAGGTGAAACGTTTAGTACGTTAAATCCGATGGGGAAAATATTCGTATGCGTGTCGGCATCGGGTTGCTTATCCCACCAGGTTCCGGAGTTGAACTGGTTAAAGCGAATCAGATCCGTGCGACGGCGGCCTTCACCCAGGAATTCACGGCCCCATTCATCGAGTAACTCCTGCTCGGTGAGCGTACTGCCATTAGCAGGGTATAAACTCGGGGATCCGGCAGGATAATAGCGTTTGCGAACACGGTTTAGAATTTCCGCTGCCTTGGCCTTATTACCCTTTCTGAATTCACATTCCGCTAAGGTGTAATAGACTTCCGCTAAACGAATCTCTGCGTAATCGGCTTCAATTTTATGCTCGTCTTCCGTGCGATAAAAGGGATACTTCAGCATATAAACCCCTGAATTCTGATCGGCGTGATTCATGTTGGATTCTTTATCCGCAGGAACCTGATTGGGAGGCGTATTCTTAAACCAGCCTACCTGATCCCGGATGTAGAGTTTATACCCCCGGGTGCTGGCTAAGGTATCGCGATTGTTATTGTAGGGCAGATAGCCGTAGAGGAACATGCCTTCCCGGCTGTTATTACCCAGGTTGCGGTATTTCTTTAACCGCACGTCATCGCTGTATTTTTGAAACTTTACGAAGGGTTTACCCAGCGTATGAGTATATTCTACGTTATCGACGTTACGACCGGGTTGCAGAGAAAAACGGGGGTTACTGCCGCCCCAATCGGTAAAGCCGAGGTAAGTCTGAGGGGCATTGTAAGGCATCATCCACCAGTACATACCGCCTTCGTACTGCCAGTGCGACCGGCCAAACGTACCCGGAAAAGCGAAAATCGTTTCGGCGGATTGATCATTGTTCCAGTCGAAGGGCGCATCCCAGCGGTCTTCAATGCGGTAGCTTCCGTACTTGCCATCCATAATGTCCTGACAAATGGTGGCACAGTCGGCAAACCGATCTTCGTTAATGTACACTTTGGCATTCAAATACAAGCGAGCCAGCAGGGTCATGGCCCCCGCTTTGGTCCAGCGGCCCTGAAACTGTTCGGTACCCGCATCGCCCTTGGCTGCCAGATCGGGCAGGGCTTCTTTGAGTTCGGTTTCGATGAAACGGAAGGTTTCCAGGGGCGTGGATTGCGTGGTGCCCTGGGTTTCTCCTTTTACCCGGGTAATGATCTCAACGTTGCGGTAGAAATCGTACACCCTAAGGTAATACCAGGCCCGCATGGTTCGGAGTTCGGCAATGAACTGCTTCTGCTCGGCGGCAGTCAAATTAAAGGCCGCGGGATCAATTCCTTCAATATCCTGAATGGAGTTGGTCGCCAGAGCAATGCCCGTGTAGAGATTGTTCCAGGCACCGCTGCAATAGCCATCCTGAGAAGTCCAGGTGTGCTGGTGAGCCCGAATGTACTGACCGCCATCGTACCAGTCGCCTTCCCGGTTGGGAGTCATGAACTGATCCGCTGGTAATTCCTGCATGATGAACTGATCGCCCTGAACCGTCCAGTAGCCGTGTTCAAACGTTCTCAGAAAAGTACGGTATACATCTTCCTTGGTTTGCAGGAAGTTTTCGGAGGTAATGCGGTCATAGAGCGTCTCGTCCAGATCCGTACAACTGCTGAGCAGACTCGCAAGGAGTAAACAGGAAAATATCTTTTTCATAGAAAAGTAGAGGTTATAAGCCCAGCTGGATGCCAGCCAGCACCTGGGTAGTCGTGGGATAATAGGAACGGGAGCTGTTGATACCAGGATACAAACCATTGACGGGGTAACGGTCGGGATCTCCACCGGTAAAGGAGGTAAACGTCAGCAAGTTGCGAGCCGCCGCGTAAATACGCACGGAGCGGATGGCTTTCAGGTTTACTTTTGGAGAATACCCCAGCGTTACGTTGTCAAGCTTGAGGAATGATCCATTTTCCAGGAAGTAATCCGATAAAATCACCGTAGTAGCCTGATTAGTTAACTTGGCATACTTACCATCGCCGTAGGCCGAGGTTAACACGTTTGCGTTGGATTGCGTACTGGGCGTGCCGGTATAAAATGCCTGGGTATTGAAAATTTTATACCCCAAGATGGCTCTGAAAAAGACCGAGGCATCCCAGTTTTTGTACGTAAACGAGTTGTTAAGGCTTAAGGTAGCTTTTGGCAAGCCGTTTCCTACGACGCGTTTATCATCGTTATTGGCCTGATTAGCCGGGATAATTTCATTGTTTTTGTTGTACACCAATAAGCGTCCATCTTCGGCTACACCGGCTGCGTGAAGCATATAGAACGTACCAATCCGCTGGCCTTCCTGTAAACGCTGGGCCGTTCCGGGTGAGCCGGGACTGGGTAACCCTACCACATCAATGAAGGTTTGCCCCTGATAGGCATTGTTGGAGAATGAAACGAATTTATTACTGTTGGTCGCTCCCGCAAAAGCAATGTTGTAGGTAAACGCAGGCTTAGAAACGAGTCGGGCATTGAGTTGTAATTCAATACCTGAGTTTTGCATGCTTCCTACGTTAGCATAGGTAGAGCCCTGAATGTTCGGTGGTAAAGGCACGGAGTATGAACCCAGCAGGTCCTTATTTTTTCGGGTGTAATAGTTAATACTTCCCGAGAATACTTCCTTAAAGATCGAGAAGTCAAGCCCGAAGTTTAAGTTCTCCGCCGTTTCCCAGCGTAAGTCATAATTGGTATTCTGGCTCGGTCCCCATACCTGATACTGATTTCCGTTGAGAGGATAATACCCGTAACCGCTGTAGGTATCGAGTGATAAATAGTTGCCAAAATCCTGGTTACCCGTTACCCCGTAATCCGCCCGAAGTTTCAAGTCATCAATCCACGAAGATTGCTTCATAAATGCCTCTTCACTCAGTCGCCAGCCGACAGAAGCCGCCGGGAAATTCCCCCACTTGTGATTATACCCAAACTTGGAAGAACCCTCCCGGCGCAAACTCGCCGAGAACAGATACTTATCCTGAAGCGAGTAATTGACCCGGCCAAAGAAGGCAATCAGGCGGGAGTCATTCTTGTAGGTCCCCATGCCGTTTCGTCCCGCTACCTGCTGGTAAAGACCGGTACCGATGTTGTTGTAAGTCAGCGCATCGGAAGGCATCTGCCGGTTGTCAGCCGAAAGTCCAGAGCTTTGGAAGTACTGATAGGAATAACCGCCCAGCACCTTCACATCATGAGCTCCTTTGGTTAATGAGTAATTACCTACCCACTCAAAACTCCGCTGATCGTATTTGTTATACGCCCGGCTGGCCGAGTTCATGCTACCCTGATACTGAGCCGCGTAAGAGGAAGTGGAAGGACGGAAAAAGAAATCAAAATAATCGCGGGTAAATTGTCCGTAGGTCAGTTGAGTCGTCAGGGTTGGTAACAGGTTGACGAGCACGCTGGCGTTGTAATCCAGAATCTTTCCTTCCGTTCCGCTTTCTTCCGTCCGTAAGCGTTCTACGGGGTTGAAGGGGGAGGAAAAACCGGATTGAATCCGGTTGTAACGGGAAGGATTCTGCGGATCAAAAATGGGTAGGGTTGGATTTAGGGTTAATGCCTGATCAAAAGAGTCGTAATCGGCGTTGTTACTCTTGAAGTAACGCGGAGCCACATTCAGACTCAAGGTATATAAGTTATTAGCGGATGTATGATTCAACATCAGACGAGCTCCGTATTCCTGACGGCCCGACCGCAAATCCAGACCCTGAGCGTCCCGGTAATCGGCCGTAGCCCGGTAGTTGTTGCGGGCATCACCCCCAGAGAATGATAAGCTGTGTTTGTGCGAAAACGCCGACGGACGCGTAATGGCTTTGAGCCAGTCGGTTTGGGCTCCGAAATCCGTGCCCCGGTTTTGGGCAAGAAATTCCGATGCTGACAGGTTTTTAAGGGGAAGGGAGGCAAAATCAAACGCTCCGTAGCCGTTATAATCTACTCGGGAACCCTGCGAGCCTTTTTTAGTGGTTATGATGATAACCCCGTTGCTGCCACGGGTGCCATAAATGGCCGAAGCCGCTCCGCCCTTTAATACGTCAATCGATTCAATGTCATTCTGGTTGATGTTTTCCAGAACCCCGCCCGGCACGCCGTTGACTACCACCAACGGTCCCAGACCAGCGTCCCGGGAGGAAACGCCCCGCAGCTGAATGCTGGGCATGGAGTTAGGATCGCCACCACCCGTATTGGTAATGGTTAAACCGGAAACTTTCCCTTGCAGAGCAGAAATAGGGTTGGTTACGCCAACGGTTAATAAATCTTTACCCGATACGTGCGTGATGGCACTGGTGACTTCTTTTTTATCCAGGGTACCGTAACCCACTACGACTACTTCCTGTAGGGAACTGGCTGTTTCCTCCAGCGTCACATTAATGACGAGCTGGTTGCCAACGGATACTTCCTTTTTGACGTAACCTATATACGTATACGTTAATGCCGATTCGGCTCCTTTAACGGTAATCTTATAGTTCCCTTCAGCATCGGTAAGTGTACCCGTATTGGTGCCTTTCTCCTGAATGGACACGCCGGGCATGGCATCGCCCGTGTTACTGATAACCTTACCAGTTACGGTTACTGCCACAGGAACGGCGGCAACCAGTGAAAAACTTACTAGTAGTGCGGGCAATAGTAGCCCTAGACCGCCCCACCGGCGGCCTAGGCTTAAGCAAAGTACTTGCATGAGCTTGTAGTGAAATGTTAAGGGTAGAGGTTAAGCAGGATAAGTAGCAAGCAAATCCTATAGCTAAGCATAGCTTATTCAGGGACTTTCCGGTCTAGAAGCAGTAAAGATGTATTGCATCATTTATACAATAAATAGTATTCTGCAAAGTAACCCTCTACGGGCCAGCACCCTGAATCTATGCGTCTCAATTTTGATTCAAATCGTCTCACTGCTTCTATTAAATAAAATTGGAGTTGTAGCTTTAGTTATTCGTTGCATGGTGCGTATATGAGGCGTTTCTTTTTTCTGAGTATTTTATGGCTGACGGTAATGGTCAGTGCGGGTCAGTCGGTGGTTTCTGATTTCAAATCGTATCAGGTATCCGATGGGCTATCGAGCAATACTATCACCTGTATTCTTCAGGATCACCGGGGGTTTATGTGGTTTGGGAGCCGCAATGGACTGAATCGATTTGACGGCCACGCCGTAAAGGTATTCCGTCATGCCCGCCGAGATTCGCTGAGCCTAGGTAGTAACTCCGTGCTGAGTCTGTGTGAAGACACCCAGAAGCATCTCTGGGTGGGAACATTCAAAGGAATCTACCGCTATGATCCTCAGAGAGAAACCTTTACCCGTTTTACGGATATTCCAGCTCAGGAAGTTCGTTACCTGAGTATGGACTTACGGCATCGCATCTGGATCATTGCCGGGTATAAACTCTATTGTTACGATGGGGCGAAGCTGCAGGCGTATCCTTTTGCCCAGGATCAGGCTACTGCTTTACACATTTCCAAGCAGGGCACCGTCTGGGTAACTACCGAGCGGGGACATTTGCTCAAGTATAATCCTCAAAACAATCGTTTTCAGAAGATACCTCTACCTACACTTTCCCGAATTGATTTCCTCTTTGCCATCGGCGATTCAACCCTGATTATGCGTCGGGGCAGTCGGGTATCGGTTTACCAGCCCAATCATCAGGAAAGTCATCCCCTTAGCACGAATGAATCCCTGGAGATCCGGATTAATTCCATGATGGAAAAGAGCCCCGGCGAGTACTGGATCGGTACGGAATCCGGTCTTTTCATTTACCATAGTCAGACGGGGCAGCTCACCCAAATGCAAAAGCAGTTTGGAAATCCTTATTCTTTAACTGACAATGTCATTTCCTGTCTGTATCAGGATCGGGAAAAAGGCATCTGGCTGGGCACTTCCTTCGGAGGCGTTAATTATTATTCCGACCACCTGACCCGCTTTACTAAATACCAGCCTTTACCGGGTCAGAATAGCCTCAGCGGCAACGTAGTTCATGCCATTCAAAAAGACGGTCAGGGTAATTTATGGATTGGTACTGAAGATGCGGGGTTAAACAAAATGAACCCAAAAACGGGTCAGATCCGTTCTTTTCTACCCGGCAAAGGCCCTACGGGTCTCAGCTATCCTAATATTCATGGTTTGCTGGTGGATGGTTCCCACTTATGGATTGGCACCCTTGAGCACGGGCTGGATGTGATGGACTTGAAAACCGAGAAAATCATTCGCCGTTATCGCTCGTCCATTCAGCCCGGTCATTTTACGAGTGACTTTATCGTGACGCTTTACAAACGTCGCAGCGGAACCATTCTCGTAGGCACCTGGAATGGACTCTTTCAATACCGTCCCCAGCAGGATGATTTCATTCCGGTTCCCTTTTTTAATATTCAGACGCAAACCATTCATGAGTCGAATGATGGCACGCTCTGGGTAGGCAGTTACGGTGAAGGGGTGTATTATGCCAACGAACGAACCGGAAAACGTGGCCATTTTAACACGCAGTCGGGCCTGCGATCCAATTACATTACCAATCTCTACGAAGACCAACACCACCAGCTTTGGATTTGCTGCGAAGGCGGACTGACCTGCTATCATCCGGGTCGCCATCAGTTTACGCATTATACCATCGAAAATGGGTTGCCTGATAACCAGATTTTCCGCATTGAGGAAGATCGCTTTCATTGTTTGTGGATCTCGACGGGCCGGGGACTGGCCCGGTTTGATCCGCAGCGAAAGAAGTGGCAGCATTACTTCATGGCTCACGGCTTACCTACGGAACAGTTTAACTATAATTCATCGTTTAAAGACACCGACGGGACTCTGTATTTCGGCACCGTGAAGGGACTGGTTGGCTGGAACCCGGCTTCGTTTTCTAATATCAACCGCTTCACGCCGCCCGTTTACATGACGGGTTTACAGGTCAATAACCAGGAAGTGGGCATTGGAGCGAAAGATTCGATCCTGCGGCAGTCGATTACCTCTACCTCGAGCATTGTTTTATCGCACCGGCACTCCAATATTAGCCTGGATGTAGCGGCTTTGAGTTACACCAATCCCCAGATCAACCAGTATCGCTACATGCTGGAAGGGATGGATCAAAGCTGGGTTGCTCTGACGAATAACCGGAAAATTTATTATACCAATCTACCCGCGGGTTCGTATCGTTTTCGGGTGCAGGGATCAAATAACGATGGCATCTGGAATCCCCGGCAAAGAGTTTTAGCCATAACGATTCTTCCCCCGGTTTGGGCTACTCCCTGGGCGTACCTTTTGTATGCGAGTCTGATAGTTGTGATCATAGGGATCATTTTCAGGTATTATTACCTGGCCATTACCGAGAAAAACAAACGGCAGATGAAGTCGCTGGAAATAGAAACAGAGCGAGCCATTCATACCAGTAAGATTGAATTTTTTACCAATGTGGCCCACGAAATTCGTACCCCATTGACCCTGATTAAATTGCCCCTGGATAAATTACTATCCCGGCCTATTCAAGATCCCTTATTACGTGAAAGTCTGCAAATGATGAAGAAACATACCCATCGCCTGATTGACTTAACCAATCAATTACTGGATTTTCGGAAAGCGGAGGCCCAGAATATCCAGCTTCATTTTGCCAATACTGACATTAACGCTTTGCTAAGCGAACTCTGGCTTTGGTTTAAACCCGCTGCCGATGAACGCAAGTTTACTTTCAAACTCGAATTGCCCCGTATTACCCTTCATGCCTTTGTGGATGAAGAAGCTCTGCGGAAGATTCTGAGCAATTTGCTTAGTAATGCCATCAAATACGCGGATTCATTTATTGTCATGAAGTTACTGCCCTTTGGTAGTGAAGACGAACAGTTTCGCATTGAAGTAACTAATGACGGCTACCGAATTCCCGAGACCCTGAAAGATAAAATCTTTGAACCTTTTTATCGCATTCAGCAAACCGATCACGAACCCGGAACGGGCGTAGGCCTTTCGCTTTCAAGAAGCCTTACCCAGCTTCATCAGGGTGAGTTAACGCTGGAAACCCAGCGGCCCGGGGTGAACTGTTTCCGCTTGAGCTTACCCATTCATCAGGAAAGTGGAATGGATTTTCAAAGCCTGCTCTCGCCGACCATGATTACCGAAGAAGAACCAGGTCTTCAAAATCTGGATCCGCTTAAATCCACGCTCTTACTAGTGGAGGACCAGCGGGAAATCAGTATTTACATCCAGCAGGAATTCAGTGAACGATACAATGTCCTGACGGCCTATCAGGGTGAGCAGGCCCTGGAAATCTTACAGAAGGAAACGATTCATCTGGTGATCAGCGATATTATGATGCC
>CAJYHS010000090.1 GCA_913774715.1 uncultured Siphonobacter sp.
ATTAAAAATGTAATTATCAAATCTGAGAAAAAGAGACGGGCTCTAAAAACACCCGCTGAATTCTGGAAACCGTATTAGCATATTCGGGTAGGCCGGAAATACGTTTCCAGTCGGCGTCGCTACCAAATTTCTTCCAATTGGCATCTCTTACTTCCATGGAAGGAAAGGTTAATAGATACGTCAGGCAAGGTAAGGAATCTCCAATTTTTACTTCTCCGAAAAAGACAGGAGTTAGCCCTACGTTATTAAATACCTTAATTTCTGCGTCGTTAAACATAGCTATTTTTCGCTGCACGGCATCTTCGCTAAAGCCTTCGTACGTTCTTAATTCAAAAATTCTGCTCTCATTTTTAGGAATTGCTATTTGGGGAAATCCCGCAAAAGCTTGCATGAAAGAGGATTTATACCGAGCGTAAGAAGCTTTGTCAGGGGATAAATTCCGGTAATTTTCGCTGGCTTTCTGGTACTCCGAATCTTTGGCTAATCGACTATTGACCTCAGTAAAAGCAGTAATGGTAGCGTAAGGAATCAATACGTATAAAAGTGGAGGTTCACCTTTACCCATTTCCCGAAATACACCCACATTTTTGATGCCCTGACGATTGAGAGCTGGAACGAGAGCTGACTTTAGATACGTTTCCTGGGCATTCCCTTTTAGTTCGTAAACTCTTAATTCAAAATAAGCAGTGGTTTCAGTGGGAATTGAAAAAGGTTCTGCCACAGCAGCAGTGCCCGCCATTAATGTAGACGAAACGAAAGTCCGACGATTCATAAATTCGTAGAGGTTATTGATTTATTACTTCAAAGATAAGTAACAAAAAATCCTGTCAGTAACAAGTCTGACAGGATTTTTAAAGGTTTTAACTAGGAGTTAGATAGTAAGAATAATTTTTCCAATATGCCCACCTGCTTCCATATACGTATGAGCCTCAGCAGCCTGCTCGAGTGGAAAGGTTTTGGAAATATGCGTTTTCAGTTTTCCCTGAGCTACGAGTGGCCAGGCCCGTATTTCTACATCAGCCGTTAACTGAGCCTTGAAATCATCGGTGCGGGGCGAGAGTGTACTTCCAGTCAGGCTGAGCCGTTTGGTCATAATGTCCATGATGTTAATTGTAGACTTGATGCCGTCCATTCCCGCCAGCCAGCAGAGGCGACCTTCCGGCTTAAGAATTCGCAGGTGTTTGGCGGTATAATCACCACCAATGTAATCTAGAATGGCATCTACGCCAATGGGGGCCAATTCCGTTTCAAAATCCTGAGTTTTGTAATTAAAACAGCGTTCGGCTCCCCAGTTTTGGGCAAACGTACATTTTTCGTCGGAACCCGCCGTCGCAAATACCCGAACACCAAAGGCCCGAGCTAGTTGAATGGCCGTTAAGCCAATGCCGCTGGTACCGCCCTGCACGAGCAGCGTTTCTCCCGTCTGTACCCGCATCCGCTGAAAAACGTTACTCCAAACGGTCAGTACGGTTTCGGGTAGACCCGCTGCTTCGGTCATTGAAATGTTTTCAGGAATAGGGAGGCAGTGCCGAAAGTCTGCTACGGCATATTCAGCATACCCACCGCCGCGAATCAGGGCACAGACGCGATCGCCTTTTTTCCAGTGGGTTACTCTGGGCCCGCAGGAACAGATCGTCCCAGCTACTTCCAAACCCAGAACCTCAGGAGTATCTCCGGGTTTACCGTACTTGCCCTGTCTCATTAGTAAATCTGCCCGGTTCAGACCGGCGGCTTCTACTTTAATGATGACCTGATTTTCGCCGGGTTGAGGTGAAGGACGTTCGGCCAGTTCCAGTACTTCCGGGCCGCCGGGTTGAGTGACAATAACAGCTTTCATGAATCTAGAGGTTTATGACAATACACGGATTGTGACGAGCAACTGACCTGCATGTCGCATAGTATGCTCCGCCGAATGGACATAAAGTCCAAGTACGGTGGAAGGTAACTGGGCCCGCCCTACGCCACGAGCTTCCGTTAACTGATCAGGATTAGTCTGACGAAGTTGTTCCAGTGCCTTCGCTACTTGAGTATTAAAATGCTGAACCAGCTCTTCCGTACTGGCCTCCGTCGCTAAACCCTCGGCTTTGAGGTACTCAAGCTGGGCTTCGGTGAGAGCTTCTCCACGGGCATAGGTATACAGCCGATCCAGAACGCCAGTCAGGTGTTGGAGATGAAAGCCGGGAGAAGCCAGCTCGGAAGGACGTTCCCATAAGCGTGCCGAAGGAAAATTCTGCGTTAGTTCCTGGATTTCTTCCTGAGCCTGAAGCAAAGCATGAGCAACGGGTTGCAACAATTCAGGCATATCAGGTAAGGGACCGCGTAACCATACTTCACGTTTTTCTGCCATGATAGTTTAATTTGAATGTTGGATGGGTTAGAAGTGTTGGAACGTTTTTCAATCAAACATAAAATCAATTCCACTAGTTATTTTCAGAAAGTAGCAAAAGTGATTTTGTGAAAAAGAGCATTGGTAAGGCGTCTGTTCAGAAGTCATTGTCAGTGCTGCACCTTTGCAATAAGTAGTTTACCACTGAAATTTATCGACTACAAGTTCATCATTTTTATGAAAAAGCAATTGCTTTTGTGGGCAGCGGGGTTGTTGCTAGCCACTACAAGTGTGGCTCAATCCGCTAAAACTAAATTAGAAGAGGCTCATCAATTTGGAAAATATCAGCCCGTGGGGATGGCCATTTCAAAAGAAGGACGAACATTTGTGACTTTTCCCAAATGGTCTAATGACTATAAAAATGCTTTGATTGAAATAAAGGCTGATGGTTCGGAAGTACCTTATCCGAACCAGGAATGGAACACCTGGGATACCACGCACTTGCAGGATCGTTTTATTAGCCTCCAGGCTGTTTTTATTGATGATCAGAATACCTTATGGGCCTTAGATCCGGCAAATCCCGATTTTGGAAAGTCGATTGTGGATGGAATCAAATTGGTAAAGATAAACCTCGCTACAAACCAGATCGAACGGATTTATCGATTCGAAGATTTACCCCGGAGTAAAACGGGACTCAATGATGTCAACGTGGATACGAAACGTAATTTAGCGTATTTATCCGATCCGGGACGGGCAGCCCTTGTGGTGCTGGATTTACAAACAGGTAAAAGTCGAACGGTTCTGGAAAAAGACGCTTCTACCACGGCTGATCCCAATTATCACCTGCACATTGACGGTATTGAAGTGAAAGATCAGTCAGGTAAACCTTTTAGTAGTAACGTAAACGGTATTGCTTTGACGAAGGATTACTTTTACTACCGGCCCATTACGCAGACGAAATTGTTCCGAATTCCGGTAGCGGCTCTGGCTGATGCTTCGCTTGCTGCCGAGCAATTGAAGTCAAAAGTAGAGACGGTAGGTGTGGCAGGAATTTCCCATGGTATGTTTGCGGACAAAGCGGGAAATGTTTACATGGGGGATTCAGAAAAGAAAACTTTGCATCGATATAATGCTAAGTTGAAGAGGTTTGAAACCCTGGTTCAGGACGATCGCCTGCTATGGCCCGATAGTTATGCGATTGGCCCAGATGGTTATTTATACGTAACGGCGGCTCAATACCAGCGATTAGGAAAATTTAATCAAGGAAAAAACAAGGTAGATTATCCCTTTCGGATGTATAAGTTAAAATTATAACCTAGTGCAAAATAAAAGCCCTGAATATCAATTATTCAGGGCTTTTATTTTATTATATGATAAAGTAATTAGCGACCACCGCCGAAGAGTTTGGAAACAACCCAGATAACCAGGGCCACGCCTAACACAACCAGAATAATACCACTCCAAACACCGGCTTTGAAGATACCTTTAATGGCTTCACAGCTGGTTAAACTTACCATTAAGGTTGCAAGAATAACATAGATAGACAGGCGAGAGTTTTGTAATGTTTTCATAAGGGTAAAGGGATATGTGAACGAGAAATTAGTTAGTGGTATACGTAAAAAAGCTATTCCAGTTTTAAGTGAACTTTCATTGCAGCAGGGGAGGTTTTATCCTTTTTGCACCTCTGAGGATAATTTCAGGACCAGATCACCATCTTCCTGTTTGATTACCAGAGCTGGGTTATCCTCCGTTCCGTGGCGGGTTATTTTCTCGCCTTTAATCGTCTTTTCATACGTTTCTTTATGAACGGAATTAATGGTTCCCTCGGCTTTTCCATTTCCCCATTTCCAGGTTACTTTATCTCCTTTTTTCATTGGTCTTATTATTTGTTTAAAACCTAAGTACTAATAAATCATTCCAGTAATTATTAAAAGATGAATGAATCCATTCCGTTAATCCTGACGGTCAAGCTAGACGCAACGTCACAGATGTATTTTGATACCCTACGGAAAAG
>CAJYHS010000091.1 GCA_913774715.1 uncultured Siphonobacter sp.
GTAAACGGCTCGGTGATCATAGACACTCACGAGCGGCAAAGGCTTTGATTCGATCTCAAAACTCGCCCACTCACCCTTGGCTACATTGACTAACTTATCACCCTCCCGCTGTTCTTTGAGATTATCAAAAAGCAGCACGGCTCCGTAATTTCCCAGGGGGATGCTTACGTTTTGCCATTCCCCAGCTTCCGTTAGAAATAGGGGATATAAATGCTTCTCATCTTCTTGCGAGAGGAACGTATTCGGATTTTGCCGTAAGGAGGGTACTTTGCTGGTGTTAACTATGGGAACCGCAACGACCTGAATTTTGATCCCTTTTCCTCCCGCATTAAAATATTCACCCGATACTTTGACGACCTGATCGTAGCGAGCCACGGAAGGAGCAGAAATGTGCATCTGCTTGTCATAGGAGGCATAAGGCGTTTGCAGGGACGCAAATGGAGGAAATCTAAAATCATCCATTGACTTCGACCAGACGTAAGAAATTCCGGTGTGCTGCCCAAAATCTTTTCCTTTCTTACCCTCGATTCTCAGGTATTTATCTTCGAAAACGGGAGCTGGGTTTGGCTCTACGTATGAATAGGTGGAATTGTACTGTCTCCACCCTCTGGCAATTACACCACCCGTTCGGGTCGGATCCAGATCGCGAAAACGTGGGTTGAACAGGTAATTTTTCAGCGTACCATAATCCGTGGTCAGGGTAATTTTCTTGAGCGAGCCCAGCAGTGACGTTTTGGGATCACCTTCTTTTAAAATGAGCCTGCGGTCTCTTTTATTGGCAATGGCATGATCACAAATCCGGGCCGCTGTGCTTAGCGTGCTTGGCCCCATGGCGGTGCCATCGGCTTTATAGCGGAAAAAGCGAATGTTATCGGCTGCAAATAATTGCGGATGAACGATGTACCAGCTTGCGTTTTCCTGATAGATAATGAGTCCAAAGGATTCCAGTATGGCCGATAAAACCGCCAGACAATCTTTAGGCTCATCCTCAGCGTTTACAAATAATCCGGGCTGGAGATATAGCTGGGTGAACGTATCCTTGGTTTGATCGTGTCCTACTGCGTAAATATCGCAGGCCGTGTAGAACTCCAGGTTTAAATCTGTTTTGGAAAGGCAGGTTGTTATGGCAGACAGCAAAGTCATGGGAACGACAAATCCCTTACCCTTGGCATCTACGAACATTTTTTCTTCCAGCTGCTTGAGATCGTCCCTGGCTCCCAGCTTCATGTAATAGGGCATTTCGCCGTATGGCTCCTCTGATAAGTCAGGATTAAGCCAGCCCTTCCAACTTTCCGTGCCTTCAAACTTTTCAACTACCTGAAACTTCCTTGTATCCTCGGTATAGAGATCACTCTTCAATGAAAATTTTTCAGACGACACCAGTTCAAGTAAGTAGTTCGAACCTCTCGTCGGGTGAAATACATTTTTGATGTCTTCTCGGTCGTCAATTTCCGGATAATCAATGCCGTAGGGATCAACGCCCGCTTTCATTACCGACGAAAGCTTTTTCCAGCCTCTTTTCAAGATGGAAACCGTCCAGCTTTGATCGAAAGCTGAAACGAACGTACTAGTATATATGTCACGATAATTTAACATGCTAACGAGTACCTTTTACGCGTTTTTCTTCCCGCCGATTAGCACTCCAAGCTCCCCGGTCGTTTTGATTTACTTCAATGATGATTGGCTGATCGCTTCGCTGGGTCGGCATCAAGTAGTTAGCTCCCATGCCCGCCTGAATTGCACTTACCCAGTAAGGTTTAAGAATATGAGTGAGGTCTTTTAAAGGGGCGATCACTTCGGGATTATTACGAACGTTGGAGTATTCCCCGGCTACTGCATTGTTTCCAAAAATTCGACCGTAGGCGATTCCACCCGTGGCAAAACCTTTCGGTTTAGCCGATGCCACCAAGGCACTACCGGCTGCGATAAGACCCAAGGCACCTACCCCCACTAGCAATGGGCCACCTGGCATGTACAAAGCGGCGGCGAGTGCTTTATTTAGAATCTTGAGAGGTCCTACAATTTGCAATGCTGATTTACCTAGCGACATCAGCATGTTACCCAAAGACTGCTTTAGTACGCCTCCAAAGTCTGCTGATTTACCCGCCCATCCCTCTCCTAAAGCCGCGGCCATATCCATTCCCACATTGAGCATACCACTCGTAAATGCCTGGTTCCATGATTCAATCATGCTCATGGTCTGACCCATGACCTCTTTTTGCTTGGCATTCAGTGGCTGAGTCAGGTCAATGTTGTTAATGGCTGCGACATACTGCTCCATCTCTGTATATCCAGCAACCCGTCGATCTGCTTTAGCGGCAGTTTTATCGTCTTTAATAGCTCGTTTATCCTCACTCCAGAGCAGCTTCATTCGGATGGTTACATCCTGATTGCCTTTATTTCCGAGGTAGTCAAATACACTCGTATTGGAAGGGGTAAGTTTGGGTTTATTGAAAATGGGTTTTAAGGCTTCTTCTCTTCGGGCATCGTCAAGCTTACGCTCCGTAGCCTGAATAGATTCGATCAGGAGCAGGTATTTCATTCCTTCAGATATCTTCATGGCGAAGATTTTACGTACCTGCTCGTGGCCGTCAATTTCAATATCGTTAAGCTTCCTTCTCGAATCCGACGTTTGCTTTTCTACGCTTCTTAATTCTTCTAATAGATTGATGGCTTCCGTAATATCACTCTTCCCCTTTTTGCCGTCTCCACTACTATCTGCCCTAGGCACCACAGGCGGTTTACTTTTCCCTGTTTCGATATTCAGTTTAATAATATCGTCAGTGGTGGTTTTTATAGCCTGATCATAGTTATCTACCTGAACTTTAGCATCCTTCAACCCTTTAGCCGCCCGTTCGATGGCAAATTGACCCGTATTAGAACTTACAAACCCTTCAGACTTAGCGGCATCGTCAGCGGTTTTGGCATTAATCTGAGTGTCTTTAAAATTTTGACGTTGATAGACGACTTTCTCTCTGGCGACTTCCCGGTCCCGAACGAGCTGATCTAACTTCTCCTGCTTAGCACGGGCCAAGGTGGCGTTTACAATGCTGATGGCCAGAGCATCGTAGGCTTTCTTAAGATCCTGAGTTTTGATATTCTCAGCATCGATATTTTTAAAGTAATCTGGGTATTGAGCTTTTAGCTGATAGATAGCCTGAGCTCTTTCATCCTTGCTGCGTTTCTCATCCTGAGCGGCAGCAATCAACGATTTGATCTTTCCTAATTCTATTTCACTACTCTTGGCTACTTCTTTAGTTACATCAGCTAGTTCCTGAGAAGACTTAATGGTATTCTCCTGAGCTTTTGCGAAATAAATAATACTCCCGACGGCTAAGGTCACA
>CAJYHS010000092.1 GCA_913774715.1 uncultured Siphonobacter sp.
CTTTCACGGATATTAATGCGAATATGCCCAGTACAGATTGGGTAAAGGCCATTACACAACCCAGTTTTCGGCAGGACGTTACATTAGGAGTATCGGGCGGTGGACCTAAAACGTCTTTCTATCTATCCGCAAATTACCTTCACGAACGCGGAACAATCATTAATTCCGATAATAACCGCGGAAGCTTTCGGGTGAATGTCAACAGTGATATTACCGACTGGTACACGGTAAAAGCCCAGCTTTCGCTGGTTCGTCAGCAATCCAACCGGGCGATTACCTCTTCCAAAGCCTGGCCGAGTTCGGGAGGCTTATTGGATGGGTTAAAGGCACCGCCAACACTTGGACTGGATTATCTGGGCTTTAACAGTGCAGGTATTCCCAACTATTCAGGTTATTACTTCGCTAATCCGTACAATGAGTTAACCTCGAAAACCGACGTTTCGCTGAATGATTATTCCATTTTGAATCTGGAAAACTGGTTTAAAATTGTGAAAGGTCTGCAATTGGTAGTAAGCGTCGGCACCAACCAGAACCTGACGCGGCGGAAGGTGTTCTTGCCGCCCACGACAGCTGAAGGGTATGCTTCAAACGGTAGCGGCAGTAATACCATGGCCAATACCTACAGCTATAACCTGAATTCCTATTTCCTTTACGAGAATAACTTCGCGAATAAGCATTACCTCAATGCTACTCTGGGTGTAGAATATAACCAGCAAATTCTGGAGTTACTGAACACCAATTCTACGGGCTATGCCATTCCTGAATTCGGCGTGGACAATATTGGGAGTGCTCAAAATCAGAATATTGGCTCTTTTAAAGAAAACCGAACCATACAGTCGGCTTTCGCCCGGGTTAATTACACATTCAATGGAAAGTACGTTCTGAATACTTCCTTGCGTCTGGACGGAGCTTCACCTTTTGCCGCTAATAAAAAGTATGGTCTTTTCCCGTCAGTCGGAGTAGCCTGGAATCTGAATGAAGAGGAATTTATGAAGAACGTCCGCTTTGTTTCGAACGCTAAACTTCGGGGCTCGTTCGGAGAAACGGGGAGTCAGGCCATTGGAGCGTACTCTTCGTTAACTCAATTCTACAGCGGGTTCTACCAGATGGGACAGGAGGGTAACATTGCCACCAGTTTGTATTCTACTACCATTGGTAACCCAAATCTTTCCTGGGAACGAACGCGACAGTTGAACGCAGGTATTGATTTTAGCTCAGCTAATGAACGACTGAATTTCAGCGTTGATTATTACGAGAAACGTACACTTGGCTTATTACAGCCTCGCACGCTGCCTTCGCAATCAGGAGTAAGTACCATTCTGGATAATTACGGTTCCATGCGAAACCGGGGGATAGAGGTTAGCGTTCAGGCGAATATTATTCAAAAGAAAAATCTGACCTTATCAACCCGACTTAATGTTTCCCGTAACGTAACAACGCTGTTGGATCTGGGCGAGCGAACCACTCCTGATTATGTTAACATCAGTGGAAACCTGCTGGGCGGAACTTCGGGTATTTTGATTCCAGGTCGTGAAGTAGGCTTGTTCTACGGAAATAAGATTGTCGGTCTGGCCCAGCCCGGCGATTTCGATTCCGAAGGAACGCCCAATTATCCTTACGGAATTTTAAGCGATCAGATTCCCGGAACCTGGAAATATCATGATTTGGATGGAGATGGGAAAATTACTGCGGAAGACCGCCAGATTCTGGGAAAATCGAACCCTGATTTTACGTTTGGCTGGAATACCGACTTTACCTGGAAAAACTTCGGGTTAACCGCCTTTTTCACCGGATCGGTGGGTAACGACGTATTGAATCTGACCCGCTTTTACCTTAATAATGGTCTGGTGGATTACGCAGGTGTCATTTTTAACCAGTCTCAAGATTGGTATAATAACCGCTGGACGCCTTCGAATGCTCACAATAACCCACGATATCCCAGTACACAACGGGGGATTGGCACGAGTGATATTAACTCGGTCATGCTGGAAGATGGAAGTTTCGCCCGATTGAAAATGCTGACGCTTTCGTACGGATTCCCAACCCTGGGTCCGGTTAAAAATCTTCGCCTTTTTGTGACAGGAACCAACCTGCTGACTATTACCAAGTATACGGGCTTTGATCCTGAAGTAAGTTCCTTCAATCAGTCATTACTCCAGCAGGGAATTGACTATGGAGCTTACCCAGCCCAACGTTCCTATACCATCGGTGTTTCCTGTAATTTCTAATGAGCCAATCCATGAAAAATATACTTATTCTATTTATCGCAGCCGTTACGGGACTGTCATCCTGTCGAAATTCTTTGGATGAAGAACCCTTTTCATCTATTTCCAAAGAACAGGTTTTTAGTAATGAAGACGGCTTGAACAAAGCTACGCTGGGCGTTTACCACATGTGGTCTTCACCGAATTTCAACGATGTCTGGAGTCGATTTCTACTTAGCGAATCGGGACATCGCTATTCAACGGGAGGAATCCTGGGCCCCGGTGCCGATCCTTATTATCGCTTCGGACATTTACCCTCCGCGGGAGCTTTCGACGCGGTTTGGACGCGGATGTATCGGGTGGTGTATCGAGCAAATATTGTCATTGACAACGCCCGTTCAGCCGTCAATCAGGACTCAACGGCAACCCCCTATATTGCTGAAGCCCGCTTTCTGAGGGGATATGCTTACTTCAATCTCGTGCGTAATTTTGGGGGTGTACCTTTGATTTTACGGGAAATTACTTCGCTTAATGATCGGGATTTGATCTACGCCCCCCGGGCTTCGCTGGAAGAAGTGTACAATGCCATTGTTGAAGATATGACCTTTGCAGAGGCGAATTTGCCGAACCAGTGGACGGGTGAAAACCTGGGACGGGTCTCAGCGGGAACCGCCAAGGCCATGCTGGGTAAAGTGTATATGCAGATGGCCGGTCAGCCTTTCAATCGACCCGAATATTACCAGCGGGCAGCGGCTAAATTGCAGGAAGTAATCGGAACGACGAATGAAGCAAAGTATAATTTCGGATTGATTGACGATTTTGAATCTATTTTCTCGCTGGAGAATGAACGTAATAAGGAGCTGGTCTTATCCTTCGGTTATTTCATTAATTCATCCAATCCAAACGGTACTATTTTCCCTTTTAATCTCTTTCCACGGGGTTTGGTAAATGGAGATGAGCAAACAAGTTATGGTTTGACTTACGATTTATACCGCCTCTATGAACGAACGGATACCCGGCGGGACTTTACGCTGGTAGATCGCTACGTGTTCAAAGGTGTAGCAAATGGTGGAGCAGAACCCGGAGATAGTATCGTTTATAATCCGGCAACGCGGCATTATTACGTAAAACGGACGGGAGAAATTTTCCTGCAAAGTAATTTCGAATGCGGTTTAGCTTATGGAAAACTTGCCCGCGTAGCCCGGCCTTCGGGAGCGGCGGCTCAGGGTTATAGCTCCGATTTGATTGAACTACGTTTTTCAGACGTATTACTTTTATTGGCGGAGGCTCTAACCGAAACGAATCAGACGGCACAGGCTTTGCCCTTGCTGAATCGGGTGCGAACACGGGCTAAAGCCACGGCGGTGCGAGCCAGCTCGGTAGCTGATTTACGCCAGGCTATTCGTCGGGAGCGACGGCTGGAATTAACCGGGGAGTTAACCACCGTGTATGACATTCGTCGCTGGGGAACGTTGAAAGATGAAATGGCTGCTATCAAACCCGAGCAGATCATTAATAGCACCTTACCACCCTACGACGCTAAATTCGAAATATATCCTGTACCGCAGGCCCAGCGGGATGCCAATCCGAATCTGACGCAGAATAGTGGGTGGTAGTGATGGAACTAAAGTTCAGGCAATGAATCGTGTGAGAATTATTCTGTAGGATCCTATAGAGGTACTAGTTTCAAATTAAGGGAGAGATACTATTGCGTAAAAAAGGAGGAATACCCTATGGTTTCCTCCTTTTTTATGCAATAGTAATTAGCGTTAGGCGAAGCGTGATTGGCCCCGGTGTAGGATGAGTTAATGGATTGTTAGGCCATTATGCTTTTTCCTGCTATTCGCTATTGTTAAGGTATACGTATCAATAGACGAATGCACGTGGGTAACGAATCGCCCTCCCAAACGGCCTTGCAATTTTCAGGTTATGAACAGCCAAGCGGCGAATTGATTTCCAGCTTGTAACCTCTTCCGTGTATATTGACGATTCTTACGAAAGGGGCGGGTTGCAGCTTTTTTCGCAGTCGGGAAACAAACACATCCAGGCTTCGCCCCACAAAAACGCCTTCATCTTCCCATACCTGCTTCATGAGTTGGTCCCGATCAATCACCACATTGGGAGCACTAGCGAATACCTTCAGTAGTTTAGCCTCTTTGGCCGATAGCTCAATGCGTTCTTCGCCCGACCGTAGAATCTGTTTTTCCAGGCAAAAAGTGAATGGGCCCAGGTTAACCAAAGGAAGAGGTGGCTGATTTTGGATAGCCGTTGGAGAAGGCGTTTTGCGGTTAAATAAACGCCAACCGATCCCAATCAGTAAAATTGGCAGGAGAAACCAGGTTAACATTACAGCACTCCTGGTCGAGGCCGTCTGAACGGGCGGTTGTGTAAAATGAATTTTGATACTATAGGCTCCTTGAGGCGGCGTTCTCGATAAACAAGCAATAGTTTTTCGATTGATTGAATTACGGACTTCATAGCTATAGGCTACGGTGTTCAACTCTCCCTGCGTCACTTCCACCAGATACTCCAGAGACCCGTGATTTTCCTGCAAATGATGGTGAATAATCTCCACCAGTGAGGCTGGTTTAAAAGCAAAAGGACGTTGAAACCGCATTAAAAAGGTGCGGGCATCCACCTGTTCAATCGGCATTACCCAGGAAGTGGAATCGCCTGAGGCCAGCAATACCTCATGACCGATTTTTCGCAGGGTCACTAATAGCTTTCCTTCATCGCAATAGCCAGGCAGGTTAATGAATAGCAGAAGCAGAGCGGTAAGAATTACATTTCTCATCGACCAAAAATATGTTTCGAAAAAGGATAAATTTTACGTTTTACATTTCGTTAACACTTTTTTACAAGTGATTAACCCTCTTAACATAGTCAGGAAATAGGTTTGAGTCGGCTTTGTGATAAATGAACTTCTTTGACTACTAAAAAAAAGATGAAAGCTGTCCCTGTCTTCGCTATGTTGTTAATGCTTGGTTTTTGTACATCCTGTAGACAAAATCAAAAAGATAATCTAAAGTCTGAAGACTCCAGCACTTCGCAAGTGCCCAACAGTATGGTTTGGAACGTGAAGCAGGATAGAAATGGGAACATCCTGATTGCTTCTTATAAGGCAGTGTTTAGATACGACGGGAAATCGTTTCGAAATTTCACAAGCAAAGATGGACTTCCTGCCAACGCTGTTACGACGATCATAGAAGACAAAACCGGGAAATTATGGATTGGCACCACTGGTGAGGCTTGCGTTTATGACGGTAAGAACATCACAGACTTTACAAGTAAAAAGGGTCATTAATAAAATGTGCTCCTGATTATAAATCCATTGTTAATCCATATTATTTCATGTACCATGAACAACAAAACAGTACTCACTTATTTCATTTTTATTATCACTCCTTTGTTCTTCAGTTGCCGTGGACCTGTAAAAGAAGAAAACAAGACTAATGCAGCCGCAAGCTCCGTATCCTTACATACGGATAATGAAAAATATGTCAGGATAGATACGAAACAGAGTGTGATAAGCTGGAAAGGCTCTAGTCTAAATGGGTTAAATAGTCAAACAGGGTACGTTTATCCATCGAAAGGGGAACTGATGATTGAAAATGGTCAGCTGATGGGCGGTACCGTTGAAATCGATATGAATACAATTGAAGATAAAAACCATAGGCGTGATAATAAACTCGTCGATCATCTAAAAGATCCTGACTTCTTCGAAGTTGAAAAATTTCCTTTTTCTATCCTCTCTATCACGAAGGTTAAATCAATAACTAGTGAGGATAAGCAAATAATAGGGAACCTTACTATTAAAGGAATCACACACCCCATTACTTTTCCAGCTAAACTGGAAGTGAAGGCTGGTATTGTCCGAGCAAAGGGAAAGCTCGTCATTGATCGAACTAAATGGGATGTCCGTTACAAATCAGCAAAATTCTATACTCTTCTGGCTAATCAAACCATGTCGGATTCCATTGAATTTCATGTTAGTATCGTGGCAAAAAATAAATAGCTGAATGCAGACAAGAGGTTGGTTCGTCAACGGCATTAGCTTATTCAATCTATTCACGTACAATAGGCTTTCTTAGGGTTTGAATTCTTAAGTAAATCGTAGGCGACATTAAAAACTAAACGGACTGCCTTTATTACTTCTTCAATCGCTCTTTCGGATTTGCAATCCGAAAGTAACTTGTAAGGGATTTTTAACCCACAGGGCTGTTCATCTTTAATTCGGCGATACTTATAAATCGCATCCAAATAAAAAGGCAGACCATTAGGGCTGCCTTTTTATTTCTTATAGCCAAGCGTAAATTACTTTTTCAACACGGGTAACAGAATCTTACTGGCGGCTGAAGCATTATGGAATACTTTGATATTCGCTTTCTGGAAATCTGAGTCTTTGGCTTGATAAATATCTACAAATTTCTGCGGGTTACGATCTACCAATGGGAACCAGCTACTTTGAATCTGCACCATGATTTTGTGACCTTTTTTGAAGGTATGAGCTACATCCGGTAAAGCATACTTTACCTGAGTTAGCTGATTGGGAACGAAAGCCTCGGGTTTCTCGAAGCTCTTGCGGAAACGTCCCCGCATGATTTCACCCCGAACCATCATCTGATAGCCATTCATGATATACTTATCGGATTGGCTGTAGGTAAAGTCATCGGGAAAGACGTCGATTAACTTGACCACAAAATCGGCGTCGGTAGAGCTGAGGCTTACCTGTAAATCTGCTGTCAAGGTTCCTGAAAGTGTCACATCGTCGGTTAATACTTCCGTTTCAAAAACTAAAACATCAGGACGAATGGCTGCAAACCGCTGATCGTCTGTCATGTACTCCCGCGTACGTGCCGTTTTTACTCCTTCGGCATAAGGAACGGGTTTTGCGGGATCACTTACATACTCCGTAAATTCTTTCGTGCCCTGAGGTTTGTTAAAGCTTAAGCCGCTATTCGCCTGTAAGTAAAGGGGCGTTTCTGTAACGGCTTTGGGAGGCCAGGTTTCAAAGGTTTTCCACTGATTTTCACCCGTGAAAAAAATCGTTGCTTCTTTCAATTTATCCGCCGAGCCTTTGCCTTTGAGGTAATAATTGAAAAAGGGAATCTCGACGTTTTCAGCGTAGTACTCACTAGTGGGGCTGCCAAATTGTACATTTCCCAGCGAAGAACCATCGCTACCCCGACCGGCCCACTGACCATGGAACCAGGGGCCCATGACGATCTTGTTATTGTTTTTTGCCTTGCTTTCAATGGCACTATAGGTTGTCCAGGCACCGAAGCAGTCTTCCGCGTCAAATAAACCACCTACTACCAGCGTCGCAATGTTTGGCGAGATGTTACCCACAAAATTACGAACGTTCCGATCCGTCCACCATTTCGTCATGTTAGGGTGCGTCATCAGATCATTCCAGAAACGAATACTGTCTCCCGCCATTTTCGTGAAGTTAGGGAGGGCTCCCGTTCTCAGGAAAAAGTCATAGCTGTCTTTAGTGGGTAAGGCAAAACCTTTGGGGCCAACTGTGGTGGGTTTGGGACGAGGAGACCCAAACCCCCGAGCCACGTAAAAATTGAATGCGTCCATCAACATAAATGCCCCGTTATGATGGAAATCATCACCCAGAAACCAATCGGTTACCGGAGCTTGCGGACTAGCTGCTTTCAGGGCAGGGTGGTTACTCAGAGCTGCCATGGTTGAATAAAAACCAGGGTAAGAGATGCCAAATACACCGACTTTACCATTGTTATCCGGCAGATTTTTCACCATCCAGTCAATGGTATCGTAAGTATCACTTGCTTCATCAATCTCTGATTTTCCCTTTTTCGAAGGGTTATACGGACGAATATCTTCAAATACTCCTTCGCTCATCCAGCGACCGCGAACATCCTGAATAACCATGATGTAACCCTCTTTCAAATAGGTTTTGTAATGATTGCTGTAGAAAGGGCGATACACATCTGAGCCATACGGGGCACAGGAATAAGGCGTCCGGGTCATCAGGATGGGATGCTTCTCGGATTTGTCTTTGGGTAGGTAAATGGAAGTGAAGAGCTTCGTGCCATCCCGCATTGGAATATATTGCTCCAGTTTTGTATAATTATTACGAAACCAGGTGGAGTCAGCATTCTGTGCCTGAACAAAAAACGGTAAGAAAAAAAGCAGTAGGTAACGAATGTGCTTCATGATTGATGGAGGTTTTTGGGAAAAACAGAAGATTCGTAAAGGTACACCGAAATTCGGCATTGAAGTAGGCCAAAAAAAAAGCCTGACCGGAAGGCCAGGCTTTTTCTAAAATAGCAAGAACTATTTGCCACGAAGTGAACGTGGGATATCAATCGTACCAACAGGTAAGCTAAGAGCGTTTAAGATTTCAACGTTCTCAACTTTAATGTCACTTACACGAACCGATTTACCCAGATCCAGACCTTCGATGCTAACTTCTACGAAATCAGGAATGTTATCAGCTAAACCACGTAAAGTTACTTTACGCAGTTTCTGAACCAGTTTACCCCCTTTGATAACCCCTGGTGAGTTACCTACGAATTTCACGGGAACGTTCACTTTAATAGGCTTATCTGTGATTTCCAGAAAGTCAGCGTGTAATAGTGAATCGTTTACAGGGTGAAATTGAGTATCCTGAAGAATAGCTTTACGGATCTCACCTTCGATGTTTAACGTTACTTCGTAAGCTTCTGGAGTGAACAGAAGATCACGGAATAAAATGGTAGGAGCATAGAAATGTAATTGCTCGCCGCCGCCGTAAACTACCGATGGAGTGTAACCCTCGGCACGAAGATCTTTAGATCCTTTCTTGCCGAGATTCGCTCTTTTAAACCCTACAATCTCGAGTTTTTTCATTTGATTTGGTAATAAGCGTTTCAAGTCAGAGACTTAAAACATGATTAGTAATTAATAAAAAGGGAACTGATTGATTCGTAATCACGAATGCGACCAATAGCTTTCGCAAATAGCTCGGCTACGGACAATACCGTTACTTTCGGATTTTCCTGTTTCTGAGGAATGGTATCAGAAACGATCAACTCTTCCAGTGCGGAATTGAGAATATTTTCGTGAGCTTTTCCGGACATCACCGGGTGAGAACAGATCGCTCGAACGGATTTTGCTCCTTTATCCAGCAATAGCTGGGCTGCTTTGCAAATGGTACCACCCGTATCCAGCAAGTCATCGACCAGAATAACGTTGGCATCGGTTACGTCTCCAATCAATTGCATGGAGGCGATTTCATTTGCTTTCTTGCGGAATTTATCCACGATTACCAGATTGGAACCGGGGAAGAAACTTGCGAACTTCCGCGTCCGGGCTACACCTCCAACGTCAGGAGAAGCAAAGACCAGGTTATCCAGATTTTTCGAGCGGATGTAAGGAACGAAAATTGAAGCTCCTTCCAAATGGTCCACTGGGAAATCAAAGAATCCCTGAATCTGACCTGCGTGTAGATCCATCGTGATCAAGCGGTCAGCACCGGCTGCCGTTAACAGATTGGCTACCAGTTTAGAACCGATAGAAACACGAGGTTTATCTTTACGATCCTGACGGGAATACCCGAAATAAGGAATCACAACCGTGACGTAGTGAGCTGAAGCCCGACGAGCGGCGTCAATCATCAATAATAATTCCATCAGGTTTTCAGCTGGTGTAAACGTGCTCTGGATAAGAAACACGTCACAGCCGCGGATGGACTCATCAAAGCTGGGTGACATTTCGCCGTCGGCAAAACGCTGAACGGTAACGGTTCCCAAATCTTTGCCGTAAAAACGAGCAATTTTTTGGGCTAAATACTGACTAGAACTGCCTGAGAAAATTTTTACCGGATTGGAAGCCATCGGTCTCCTTGGAAATTGAGCCGCAAAGGTATGAAAAAATACCTGCAAAAATGCTCAAGGTTTTGAAAAAAGCTTGGAAATAACGGTTGATCTTCGGATAATCAGAAACTTACTTAATCGGCTTTGGTAAATTTGGAAGTACGGCCCAGCATGGGAGTGCCGATGTATCCGCGAATGGCTAGTTCCTGATCAGAAACTTTCGTGATTTTGCAGGAATAGGTCTTGCCATTGCGAGGATCATAAATTTTGCCATCTTCCCAAACTTTATCATTGCTTTGTTTGAAATGGGTGAGGATCACCAGGCCCATCAGCGGCTTAGCTCTGAGTTTTTCATCCGGATTGTTTACATCCGTTTTGGGCTGATTGGGCTGCACTTCCTTTACCCAGACGATCTTACCATAATAGCGGTCTCCCTGCTTGTAAATCTGAATTTTGGACGTTTTTTCTTCGTTGAACCAGATGCCCTGAATGTCGGCAGCCCAGGAAGAAAGCGTCGTTGCGAGAAGAAATACGAAGGTTACTAATGATTTCATACCTGATAGTTTAAGGGTAATTTTCGGTATAAAAACGATACCAGAACCGCTCCCAGTATACCTACCATGCCTCCCACAATGACATCACCAGGGTAATGGGCTCCAACGTAAATACGGCTATAGGAAACCAGAGCTGCCCACAGATACAGCCATTTCAGCCAGGGATATTTTTTGCCAAGCAATAAAACCAGCACCGTCACGAAACCAAAGGTATTAGCGGCGTGGCTGGAAGCAAAGCCGTACATGCCGCCGCATTCCCAAACGACATGAACCTTATTTTCAATGGAAGGCTCGTGACAGGGGCGGGGGCGGGCAGCCCAGGGCTTCAATAACCCACTGGTAACCTGATCGCCGACGAGAATAGCCAGTATGCAGGCCAGAATAATACCTACTGCTTTCACCCGGTAATGCCAGATCAGCATTAGCAGGATCAGAGCGTAAAAAGGAAACCAGAAATTTCGGTCGGAAATCCAGTACATCGCCTGATCCAGCCAGCTGGTATGGGCTCCGTTGAGGGCCAGAAAAAGCTCGGTATCTAATTCGTTAAGCATAACAGGAAAATAAGAAACTTCCCGGAAGCGGTAAAGCCCGGGAAGTTGAACAGATACTAACTAAAGCCGAGTACGTCGCGAACGCGTTTGATCGTCTGCTGGGCAACGACCTTCGCTTTTTCTTCACCGACACTTAGAATTTTCTCCAGTTCCTGAGGGTTTTCCATGTAGTAGTTGAAACGCTCCCGTTCAGTAGCAAAACGTTCCAGAATTAACTCATATAACGCCTGTTTAGCATGGCCATAGCCGTAGTTACCCCCTTCGTAATTCGCTTTCATCTGAGCAATTTGCTCAGGTGAAGCCAGCAAGGAGTATAGTGTGAAGGTAATGTCGCCTTCCGTTTTCTTTGGCTCTTCCAGCGGAGTTGAGTCCGTCAGAATGCCCATTACCGCTTTGCGTAATTGCTTTTCAGGCAGGAAAATGTTAATATAGTTATTATACGACTTTGACATTTTACGACCGTCCGTGCCCGGAATCGTCATCACACTTTCGCTGATGCGGGCTTCGGGTAATACCAATGTTTCGGGGTACTTACTATTGAAAGCAGAGGCAATATCCCGCGAGATTTCCAGGTGTTGTTTCTGGTCTTTTCCTACCGGAACCAGCTCCGCATCGTATAAAACAATATCTGCCGTTTGAAGAACGGGATATACGAACAGACCCGAGTTGACATCCTTCAGGTTCTCCGATTTATCTTTGAACGAGTGAGCATTCGCCAGCATAGGATAGGGCGTAAAGCATTCCAGATACCAGGCTAATTCGGTGTGTTCCGCAATGCGGGACTGACGGAAGAATACATTTTTCTCAGTATCAAATCCGCAGGCAATCCAGGCTGCTGCAATAGCATAAGTATACTGACGACGGGCTTCGCCGTCTTTCAGCGACGTGAGTGAGTGCAGATCAGCAATGAAAAAAAACGAATCATTGGCGGGATCTTTTGATAACTCAATAGAGGGGAGAATTGCCCCCAGAATATTTCCCAGGTGAGGAAGGCCGGAACTTTGAATACCGGTAAGAATACGAGCCATCGGAACTTAAATAGTTAATTGGGTTTTTCGCTCAAGTAAGGAAGCGATCTAATTTTACTGCAAAACTGCAATCTGCAAACCGTAATCAAAAATATACTGACGAGACTATGCCCCAAATTCCAGTGTCAACCTTAAAGTTTTTAAAAGAGCTAGCTCAAAACAACACCCGTGAATGGTTTCAGGAGCACAAAAAAGAATGGGAATCGGTCAAATCAAATTTCGAGGAAACGATTCAGGAATTAATTAATCGTATTGGGAAATTCGAAAACCTGGCCGGAATTCGGGTGCAGGACTGTAACTACCGAATTGCCCGGGATGTACGATTTTCGCCCAATAAATCTCCTTACAAAACCTGGCTGGCGGCTAGTTTTGGTGAAGGTGGACGCAAATCGTCCAAAATGGATTATTACCTGCATATTTCGCCGGGTGGCTCGTTTCTGGGCGGTGGCATGTGGGATACGAACCCGGTTCAGCTAGCCAAGTTTCGTCAGGAAGTTGACTATAATCCGCAGGAAATCAAGGATATTGTCTACGCTCCGGCCTTTAAAGAGCATTTTGGTAATCCCGAAGGCTCTTCTCTGAAAACGGCCCCTAAAGGCTATCCCAAAGATCATCCCGATATCGAACTAATACGCCGAACGCAGCTCTTTTTCTCCCATTCTTTTACGGATAAAGAAGTAACTTCGCCCGATTTTGCCGAGAAAGTAGAGCAAAGTTGCCTGCTTCTGAAGCCTTATCTGGATTTTCTAAATATGATTTTTGAGGAATCAGCCGATGAGGAAAACTAGTAATCGAAATGAATTAATTACTTCCGGGCTTTGTTCTACTAACAGATAAACGGAAGCAAGATTCTGAAGCTAGTTTGAACTTTCACGAAGCGAATCCGTTTTACCTTCGAAATATCTACTCATTACAAATAGAACAAGACAATGGCACACAAAGCAATTGAAGCAACTGATTCCAATTTTGAAGCTCTTATCAATTCCGATAAACCAGTATTAGTAGATTTCTGGGCTGAATGGTGCGGACCCTGTAAAATGATCGGACCTGTTGTAGAAGAACTGGCCGGTGAATACGAGGGCAAAGCAGTAGTAGCGAAAATGGACGTTGATGCCAATAGCACAACTCCTTCTAAATTTGGTATCCGTAGTATTCCTACGTTGATGATCTTCAAAAACGGGGAATTAGTTGATAAAGTAGTAGGTGCAGTACCTAAGCCTGTATTGGCTCAGAAACTCGCTGCTCAATTATAGTTTAACAGTTGAGTGTTTGAAAAGAGAGGTTTGAGAATGGTTCTCAAACCTCTCTTTGTTTTATTAGTTTTCTAAAGGATCTGTTTGCATTTACCCAAAAACCTCAAGTATTTTGACTTCTGGTAAATTAACTTCCCGAAAGTTCTGAAAAGAATTAGCTAACAGACGCATCAATCGCCTGTACAATCACCTCACAGGCCTGGCGGATTTCTGCTTCGGTAATGGTTAGCGGTGGGGCAATACGCATGGAGTTATCGCAAAACAGGAACCAATCGGTAATAACCCCATTTTCAATTCCATAATCGATAATGGCTTTGAGTTGAGTAAAATCGGCGAATTCTACCGCCATGAATAAGCCATGTCCTCTTACTTCGCGGATAGCCGGATGTACCAGTAATTCCCGGAATAACTGAGCTTTAGCGGGTACGGATTCGCAAAGCTTATCTTCCTGAATCGTTCGAACCGTAGCCAGCGAAGCCGCTGCACTGACGGGATGACCGCCAAACGTAGTAATATGTCCCAGAATGGGATTATCTTTAAAAACTTTCATTAACTCCTGCGGGGCCATAAATGCTCCAATCGGCATACCACCCCCCATGCCTTTCGCCGATAGCAAAATGTCTGGAACCGTACCGAATTGCTCAAAGGCCCAGAAGGATCCTGTTCGGCCAAATCCGGTCTGGATTTCGTCAAAAATGAG
>CAJYHS010000093.1 GCA_913774715.1 uncultured Siphonobacter sp.
GATTTCTACTTCTTTGGGTGTGTAACCAATCGAAGAAACAACCAGTGTACCCGTCAGATCAGGAACATTCAAAGAAAATTTACCTTCCGCATCCGTACTTGTTCCCGCCGTGGAGTTTTTCAGACGAACCGTTGCACCGGGAATTCCTGCTCCCGCTTCATCCGTTACTTTACCCGTAATCACAACAGCAGGAATCACTCGTGAAGCACTCGTTCCTGAGGTGGGATGTACTGGGATAGTTGTAATGTTACGGCTCAAAATGATACTTCCGCCCGATACCTCATAATTCAAATTATAAGGTTGCAACAACTGTATCAGCACACGGTTGAGTGACTCGTTCGTTACTGAAATCGTTACCTTACGGCTGGCCTGAATTAATTGTGAGCTATATACAAATTTTACATTAGCAAGACGTTCTACGGTTTTTAAGGCATCTTTCATGGATTGCCCCTGGATGTTTAAGGTTACTTTTTTATTGAGAACATCCTGAGCAATACTATGATGAGCATAACTCGCACCCATTAAAGAAGTCGCTAGTACCAGTTGCGTGGCACCAATCTTCATGAATGCTAACATTAGCCGTTTATTTTTTTTCATACCTTTGAGGTGTTTTGTTGAAATGCGATTCGACAAAAAGAATCCACGGGCAACTCTTGAGAAGTCGCTATTCACCTGGCAGTGATAAAGTGGAGGAATTACGGTCGGCGGTGCTGGTAACACTGCCGATTTTTTTACTAAAAGCGGTCAAATTTTAGTTCATAGGCAACAGATGCAGGGTTTATAATAGAGTTTGAAAAATTGTATCAGGAAATTGGTCGTAATCTTCTTCAACACCCTCGGCCGTATACGATAATCTGTCCATCCAGTATTTCATATCGTGCTTCTACTGCTTTACAAATAATTGTTAGCATTTCAAACAAAGGGCGATTTGTGAACGATGCGGTTAAAGGACAATTGGCCATCGCTTCTTCGTCGTAAATGATCCGCACGCCGTAGGCTCTCTCCAATTTTGTAAAGACTTCCGTTAAAGAAGATTCTGAAAAATCGAATGTTGATACCTGTTCACTCTTCTGAATTAACTGGGGTTTGGTAACAATCCCTTTCAATAAGCGTGAGTCCCCGTGGCGATGTTCTACCTGTTGATTCGGGGTCAATACAACGGCTAATTGCTCAGCATGTTTGGTTAACTTGGTTTCGTGCCCATTCCGTGAAAAAACTGAGACTTTCCCGGTCATGACCGCCACGCTTGCCTGTTTGCCTTCTGGGTGAGCATTTATTACGAAACTTGTCCCCAAAACCTTAGTAACCAAATCATTAGCATACACATAAAAAGGGCGGTCCGGATTTTTGGTCACTTCAAAAAAAGCTTCACCTTCCAGATACACTACCCGCTCTACTCCCCGGAACGCCGGGTCAAAACTAATTCGGGCACCAGGCTTTAAAACCACTGAACTGTAATCAGGCAAACGAACAAAAATGGATGAGGCTGTCGTATTTTTTCTTTCTACCAGTGGTTGATTACTGTTTGAAATCAGGTATTGATAAGCATTGGCTGCCTGATCATTTTTTTTTAGATAAATCCCAACGGCTGCTCCTACGCTTACCATGAAGAATAGCCCGGCTGCTACTCGTACCAGGGGCCAGCGACCGATCCTCCGGGGAGGATTCATGCGTTGCTGCATATCAAAAATCATGGATTCTACTTCATGATCTTCGATATCCCGTCCGGGCTTTACCTGTACAGATAGAAAAAGTATACGTGCTTCATTAACCAGTTCTTGTTTAAATGGATTTTGTCTGAGCCATTCTTCCCATTGTTCCGACGATTCGTTTCGTATCCCGCGTACCCAATCCGCAAAGGATTCGTCGATCAGGAAATCTTCTATCTCGTAATGATTATAATTTTTCATTGATTCAATAGAATTATTTACCCGTCTTTGTCAGTAATATCCGCTCTACTCAAAAATCTACTGGTCAAAGTGTAAAAAAATGTTAAAAAAGTTACAAAAATTTAAGAAAAGATAGATTACCTTCTGATAATCAGACCATTAACAATTTTATAATTAAAATAAAATTGTGGCCATTATTCCTCCTACGATCAGGAGTAAAGAAGTGTAAGAGCAGGACGTGTGCCAGTTTTTGCGAAGCCGGAGAATAGACTCATGCAGAAGATTATAAACCGATTGCCGGTTCATGTTCATTACTTTAGCAATATCATCGTGATTTAATTCTTCATAGAATTTCAGGTACAAAATCTCCTTCTGACGCTTAGGAAGCGTATTCATTAATTTACCCAGTTTTTCTTTCGTCTCCTCTATTTGTTGCTGGTTAATTAATTGACTTTCAATGGAAAACTCCACCGAAAAAGGCATATCATCTTCCAGATTCTCATAACGTCCCCACTTGATCTGTTCCCGAAAAATCCGAAGACGTAAGGCTTTGAACAGATAAGGTTTAACCGAGGCCGTCTGATTAATGGTAGAACGATGCTCCCAAAGGTCAAAATAGATGTCTTGGATACAATCTTTTACAAGATCACTGTCTGGTGAAAGCCGACTACCGTATCGGAATAACAATCGGGAGTAACGTCGCATGAGATCTGAAAAAGCATCTGCATCTCCCCCCCTGAATCGGCTCCATAGCTCCTGATCCAGATGCAATGATGATTTTTCTGAGGATGACATTTAGTATTATTTCAGTTAAGAACTGAACAAAAGTAATTTTTTCTCTGATTCTATAAGCATAGATTAATTATAAATTGAATTATTTTTTTTAGTCTTAAATCAAGAACCAAATGCGTTATTTTGACACAATAAGCGGATATGTTTGTGCTTTTTTGATATTATACTACTTTAATTAGTAGTATATGCCCATAATTAACATCTTTTAACTCCCTAATAACTAGAGTAATATCATTGTTTTTTAACGTACTTTAATATACGTATGTGAATTTCAGTAGTTATTAAAGTTTTAAGAGAATTATCTGTTAATAAGCTCGGTAAAGTTTAAGACCTTTGTGCTTTTAAAAGCATGACTCGGAAAGATACCTTTCCATATAAATACATTCATGGTTACTGTAGGAAGAAAAAATACCCTTACCGCACTTCGGCTGACGAGCGTTGGCATGTTCATGGGCAATGGCGAAGACGAAATTTTATTACCTAATAAATACATCCCCGAAGATCTGGAAGAAGGAGATGCACTGGAGGTTTTTATTTACCGTGATTCTGAAGATCGCCTCATCGCTACCACCCTTCAACCCAAATTAGAATTGTATGAATTTGGGCTGCTGACGGTAAAATCGGTTAGCAAGTTCGGTGCCTTTCTTGACTGGGGACTTGAAAAAGATCTGCTGATTCCGTTTAGTGAACAAAATCACCCTTTAGAAGAGGGAGAATCCGTTGTCGTAGGTTTGGTTCCGGACGTAGAAACGGATCGGTTAATAGCTACCTGTAAAGTAGGCCAGTATCTGGAATACGACCGAATTCCTTTTGCTCCGGGAGACGAAGTAGAATGTCTGATCTATGAACGTAGTGACCTGGGGTACAATGCTATCATTGATAATCATTACCGAGGCCTGTTTTATTACAATGAAGTTTTCCAGCCTCTCACCATTGGCACGAAGGTAAAAGCGTATATCAAACAGGTTCGGGTAGATAAATCAATCGATCTGTCCTTACAACCACAGGGCTATTACCAGAGCGTAGACGTTAATACTGACAAGATCCTGAAGAAATTAGAAGAACAAAATGGCTTCCTGGCTCTGAATGACAATAGTGACCCTGCTGTAATTTACTCGACCTTGGAAATGAGTAAAAAAGCGTTTAAAAAGGCCATTGGAGCTTTATATCGCGAGCGGATTATCCGTCTGGAAGAGGATGGCATTTACCGGAACTAGGTAAAAAAAGCTTCCCGAAAGGTTCTTTCGGGAAGCTGAAATAGATTGTATAAACCTTATTATACCTCTATTCTTCAATCATAAAAGTATACGTACCAGCCATCAAACGGAACCCTTGTTTAGTGTCAGTTCCCACAATGGGTGCTCCATCTAATTTCACTTTTTTTGAGTTAATCCCTACAGAAGCTGTACTATTGGAAGGAATCGTTACTTTATATTCGATGGTTTTTCCTGTCCGCTTCCATGAAGAAACAATTTTACCATAAGGTCCTTCGTGTTCGGCTTCAAACTGATCCAGATTCTTCACAAAATTAGGTCGCAACCAAACATTTTTAAAGCCAGGATTTTCTGGATCTGGTTTAATACCCCCTAGCCCTTTATATAACCAGGCTCCAATTTCACCGAACATAATATGATTCAGTGATATATCCGATTTAGCCTGAATGTTCCAGTTTTCATAAAGTGTGGTTGCTCCGTTTTTAATCCACCAGCCCCAGGAAGGATACGTTTCTTTAGAAGCTAGCGTATAGGCCACATCCGCAAAGCCGTTTTCACTAAGGGCATTCAGAATGGCTTTAGTACCAAGAAGTCCAACATCCAGGCTATTTCCGTCTGCTTCTACTCGCCTGGCCAGATTAGTGGCTACTTTAGTTTTGAGATTTTCGGGTACGATACCCCACTGTAACGGAACGGCCTGCTCCGTTTGTAGGCCTGAACCATACATTCCAGTTTCTTTATTTAAGTATTTAGCATTGATCGCCTCCTGAATTTTCTTGGCTAATGCGGCATATAACTGCTGCTCACCGGGCTTCCCCAGCAAGCCTGCGGCATTAGAGACAATGGTTGCATCGACAAAATAATAGATACTGGAGGTAAATTCTACGGGTGATTGGGATTTCACGGGAATCCAGTCGCCCAAGCCCCAACTAGTCAAGCCATTAGGAGCAATTTCTGTAATATGGTCTACGTAACGTTTCATGTTATCGTAGTTGTCTTCCAGTGGTTTTTTGTCTCCGTAAAACAAATACAGGTTCCAGGGAATAATCGCAATCGTACTTGTCCAGTCGGGCCCATTGGCCCAATCATACCCCCATCCACTGGTAGGAATAATCGCAGGTAAGACCCCGTTCGGCTGTTGCTCATCGCGGTGGTCAGCCAGCCATTTTTCGTAAACGGTAATTCCATCGTAACTATACAACCCCGTCTCTATCGCAATTTGCCCATCGCCCGTCCAGCCGTTTTTCTCCCGTTGTGGGCAATCCGTTGGGTATCCAAAGAGATTTGACAAATACGAATTATTAGTAGCCCACCAAAGCTTATCCAGCGTTGGGTTAGACGAACTTACTTTTCCTACCGGTGGCACATCGCTGTGCATAAAATAGGCCATCAGGTTCGCAGGCGTTAACTCCAAGTCTCGATTCTTAGAGGTAACCTCTACGTACTGAAATCCCTTGTAATTAAACTTCGGCATGAATTCATCTTCCCGACCACTCAGGGTAACTACATCCACCTGAAATGGATCCGTATTATCGGTAGGCCGATAATGAGCATCAATATTTGAAAGATCTACCCGCCCATTTTCCTGCAAACGTTCCCCATGTTTCAGGCGAACCATCGTTCCGGCTTTCCCCTGCAGTTTCAATTCTGTTACCCCAGAAATATTTCGTCCAAAATCATAGACCCACGTCGAATCATCCAGATGAACCATGCTTACCGGCCGCAATGCCTCTACATTTCGAATGGGATGCAAGGCCTGAGCCACAATCATTGGGGATGGAGCCGGGCGATTAATCACATTTTTCCACTTGGAATCGTCGAACGATGCCGTATGCCAACCGTTTTGTTCTTTTCGTGCGTCGTAATGCTCTGCTGTGTAAATACTGTTAAAGATGACGGGACTTAAAGCCGTTTTCCAGGAAGTATCGCTCGAAATCGTTTCTGTCGTCCCATCTTCATACGTTACCCGAAGATCCACGCAAACGGATGGGCGACTTCTCCATGGAGCCTGATGAAAATACCAGACGGCAGTGGACTGATGATTATACCAGCCATTGCCGAGTAACACACCAATAGCATTTTTACCCTCCAGAATCTGTTTGGTGACGTCATAGGTAACGTACAACGTACGGCGATCAAAACGGGTATACATCGGGTCCAGGCGATGGTTACCAATCTTCTGCCCATTTACATATAGCTCATATAGACCCGCTGCCGCAACGTAAGCCCGGGCGGAGCGAACGCGTTTAGTGGTCTGGAAGTTTTTCCGAATATAAGGAGCGGGTTTGATCGTTACATCGCGGGAATCCGAAACCCAGGAACCTTTCCAGTTCTGTTGGTTCATATGCCCGGTTTCAAAACTTGCGACATTACTTAACCCTGAAGGTTTTCCGTCCTGATCCCAGGTCTGAACAGCCCAGTAATATTTCGTGTAAGGCTTTAAACTGGCTCCTCCATAGGTAATCAGGTTTCGCACGAACGCCATTTTAGTCGTTTTCCAGATTTCTCCTTTTTGAACCTGTACCGAATCCGTACTGACAAAGATCTGGTAAGCCGTTTGGCGGGCCCCTTTCCGCTCATCTAATGATTGCCAAGTCAGACGGGGCTGTGTTGCGTCTATTCCAAGAGGATTGGTAAGGTATTCGGTTTGAAGTTTGGTAGGTTGAGCAATCAGTGAATGTGATGCCAAGAAAATAAAAGGGACTAAAAATGCTTTCATAAGATTTAGAGATAGCTAAAACTGCCACAAAATAATGGATTTCTGGTGGTTAATTTTGCAAAATTTGCAAGGCTATGACAAAGAAAGAGCCAAAGGTTCAACCCTTGGCTCTTCAGTAGTAGTAATATACTAGTAATGTTGATTATTCATGTCCAAATTCCAGATTGGCCGCCTGCTGTTTTCCATCCACAGGAACATTTGATTGCTGGAGTGTCAATGTGGTGGAGGTTAACTGGATCACCTTAAAGTCGCCGGTAAAGCCTACTACTTCAATCGACATATTTGTATCGTCATCTTTCAAATACCAGGTACCTCCATTCAGAACCTGATTGCTTCTCAAATCAACGGCCCGCACGCGATTGTTATTCAGGAATTCAATCGACATTCCAAAAATAGCTTGCGTTGCCACGCCAAGTCTTGACTCAACGATAGTCGTACCATTCGTATCGGTTACCCTACTAAGTTTCCAGGGCTTATTGATGATAACATCCGCTTTCGTTTCTGATTCAGGGTCCTTCTTACAGGAGATGAAACTTAATAAAATTAGGCTAAAAAGGCCGAAGATTAGTTTTTTTGTCATAATGTTAAGATTGGGAAGACCGAAGTCTGCCACTATAAACGTCTACTCAAAAGTAGGAATTGCCTTTCCCATCTGCAAAAATCAGCTTTATTTTGTTGTATTGACTACAAACATGAAATCTATCGGTTTGAACGGATTACCTTCTTCCCTACCCCGCATTCAGACGCTATTCGTAGCGATATTCTGCTTATTCTCGAAAATCAATGGGTTTTCTCA
>CAJYHS010000094.1 GCA_913774715.1 uncultured Siphonobacter sp.
AAATTGGCGTGGGCAGCTTAAAAAAGAATAAAAACGAACCGTATCATTTCTGGGAGTCCTTTGAACACGTTAATAAAGGAGTCTGGAAAAGTGACGTAAAAAAAGACCGGGTTACTTACACGCATACCTTTTCGGATGCCTCGGGTTATGCTTACGTATACGAAAAAACGCTTCACCTCTTACCCGGCAAACCGATCTTAGTATTGGAACATCGCCTGACCAATACAGGAACAAAAGCCATTTCTACCCAAGCCTATGATCACAACTTTTTCGTATTCGATCAGCACAAAACCGGGCCTTCGTTTCGGGTGACTTTCCCTTTCGAACTAACAACCGAGGGGCCAACGCAAGGGCTCGGAGACCTTGCCGAAATCAGGGGTAATCAATGGACCTACAAGCAAGTGGTCCCCCCCAAAGCCAGTACCCAGGCCTTCTTAAAAGGGTTTGGGAAGACAGCAGCCGATTATAATATCCGGGTTGAAAACGATGAAATTGGAGTTCAGGTCAAGGGAGATAAACCCATTACAAAAATAGTCTACTGGTCGCAGAGAACTACGCTTTGCCCCGAGCCGTACATTCAGATACAAGCGGAACCCGGCAAGGAGTTTAGCTGGAAAATTGAATATGATTTTTTTGTTAAATAAGCGTAAAAGAGCGATTGATTCTGATTCACCAAATCATATTTCGACCGTTCATACCCTTTACATCCCATTAAAACTCCATTTTTATATTGCCATTTTAAAGCTTTTTAGGGTGCTTTGCTCTCCTGGAAAATCAGTCATGAAAATCCATTACTTGTTTTGCTCTATGAACCTTAAACGATTGGCATGAAAAAATTTCTGTTCATTGTCTTCATTAGCCTTCTGTATAGTGCTCCTTCCCAAGCCCAACTTCTGGATCGGATCCGGAATAAAATGGAGCAAAAAGTAACCGAAAAAATCGATCAGTCGATCGATAAAGCCACTCAGAAAAAGAAAAAAAAGGATTCTAACTCCACTAGTGACAAGCCTGCCTCTACGCCCGGTAGTACCCCGGATTCCTCACAAACGCCTTCCAATTCCGGCACCGCTGGTGCCCGTTCAGAATCTGCTCCCGTTGAAGCCACTCCGGTAAAAGCAGGTCCGAAATCTGCTCCGGTTATGGATATTACGGCTTATTCGCGGTTTGACTTTATTCCCGGCGATAAGATTATTGCTCACGAAGATTTCTCACAAACCCCTATTGGCGATTTTCCGGATCAGTGGAATACTCGTTCAGGAGCAGAAGTGGTTACGGTCGGCAACCGAAGCGGAAAATGGCTGCGGATGAATCAGCAGGGCGTCTATTACCCGGAGTATATTAGTCCATTGCCAGAGAATTTTACGTTGCAAATGGACGTTATGGCCAATCAGGATATTGCCAACATCGGGCAGTTTATTGTCAGCTTTTTCCAGACCAAAAGTATGGAAGAAACCTTTAAAACCGGAGAAAGTCAAAGCACGAGTAATGTACCAAACTTTAAAGTTTCTTTTCAGCCTCGTGGAGCTTCTAAAGGTGAGTTGGATTACTCAAGTAACGTCATTGGAAGTCAGCATAAAAACGGATTGCCTGAATTTAACATTCCTAACAAACCAACGGTAAAAGTTTCGATCTGGCGACAAAAACAACGCGTTCGGGTCTATCTCGATAGTACGAAAGTGCTGGATCTACCGCGGGCTCTGGATCCGAACACCAGCCTGAATACCCTTACCTTTGCCACGTATGCTCCTGATTACGAAAGTAAGAACGGGTCATTTTACATGAGTAATATCGTCCTGGCCGTTGGAGCTTCCGATACACGTAATAAACTCATAACGGCTGGTAAATTCAGCACGCACGGGATTCTCTTTGACGTAAACAGTGATCAGATTAAACCGCAATCGTACGGAACCTTGCAGGACATTGCTCAGGTATTGAAAGACAATGCAGGCGTTCGGGTAAAGATTGTTGGACATACCGACGCTGACGGAACCGATGCTACGAACCTGGATTTATCCAAGCGACGAGCCGAAGCCGTAAAACAGACCCTGACTAAGAACTTTGGCATTGATGCCGCTCGTTTGGAAAGTGATGGCAAAGGCAAGTCCGAACCGATAGATTCCAACGATACAGCGGTAGGAAAAGCTAATAATCGCCGAGTAGAGTTTATTAAATTATAAGTTATTCCGTTCAGAACCGAAGGTCTGGGGTTGTTGCTCCAGACCTTTTTTGTTCATGCGAACCGCTTCAATGGCAACGCCTCTAGCTAGAATTTTTCATAAACTATTCATCACTCCCATCTTAACTTATCAGATTTTCAAATCAAAAAGCAGCGTTCAAGCGTTATTACTCCATTCACCCTTCGCTCAGTCCAGTTGCTGGCCTGTTTGCCTATGATGAGATCTGCTCTTCTTTTCCTCGGTATTACGTTAAGTTTCAGTAACTGCAATCAACCGAAAGAAAACGAAACTACCGAATGGCCTTATTACGGGGGTAATGCGGCAGGCAATCGTTATTCAAGCCTCAAAGACATTAATACCCAGAATGTTTCTTCGCTGAAAGTCGCCTGGACGTATCACGCAGCGAAAGGTGAAAATCCGTTCGAAATGCAGTGCCAGCCTATCATGGTGAATGGCATCTTATACGGTACGACACCGCTGCTTAAGGTATTTGCCTTGAAAGCCGATACGGGTGAAGAACTCTGGAAATTTGATCCTTTCGAAAACCAGATTCCAACCTTCCACCCTATTCGGGGCCTTACTTACTGGTCCGAAGGAAAACGCATTTTGTATACGGCGGGATCAAGATTGTTTGCTCTAGAAGCCGAAACGGGTCAGCTGGTTCAGGAATTTGGAGAAAATGGTTCGGTTGACCTGCATTTAGGCGTGGGAGATAACCTGGGACGTGAGGTGGGCGGCTTACCCGTCGATGCCACCAGTCCGGGTATCATTTATAAAAATACCTTTGTCCTGGGTTCCAGAGTGGGCGAAGGGGGCGATGCTGCTCCCGGTTCCGTTCGCGGATTTGACGTAAAAACAGGAAAACTGAAATGGGTTTTTCATACGATTCCGCATCCAGGTGAGTTTGGCTACGAAACCTGGCCGAAGAATGCCTGGAAGTATTTCGGAGCCGCGAATAACTGGGGCGGCATGGTTCTGGATGAAAAACGAGGTGTCGTATATATGGGTACGGGATCGGCCTCGAGTGATTTCTACGGCGGTGACCGCGAAGGCCAAAATTTATTCTCTGATTGTATTCTGGCCCTCGACGCCGAAACGGGTCAGCGAAAATGGCACTTCCAGACTATTCACCACGATTTATGGGATCGGGATATTCCCTGTCCACCGAATTTGACCACCATTACCCATCAGGGAAAAAAAATTGATGTCCTTACTCAAGCAACGAAAGACGGGTTAGTTTACGTATTGAACCGCGATACAGGTGAATCTATCTTTCCCATTGCAGAAAGAGCCGTCCCTACCGACGGTATGCCCGGAGAGAAACCTTACCCAACCCAGCCTTACCCCAGTAAACCTGCCCCCATTTCCCGACAGTTTTTAACGGAAGAAGATATTACCGACCGTACCCCCGAAGCCAAAGCGTTTGTGATGAAACGTTTTCGGGAGAGTCGTTCAGGCCATAAGTTTATTCCACCAAGCCGGAAAGGGACGTTAATGTATGGCATGGGTGGCGGTGCTGAATGGGGCGGCAGTGCCATTGATGAAAACGGAATTCTGTACCAGAATGCCAATGAGATGATCTGGGACCTACGTATGGAAGACCGGAAAACGCAGATAAACCGGGCTCCTTCAGGTGAAATCATGTACCTGGATAATTGCTCTATCTGCCACGGTGGGGACAAAAAAGGTACTGGCACCGAATACCCTGACTTAAGTAACATCGGGGCCAAATTAACCAAACAGGATCTGCTAAGTATTCTGCAGACGGGGCGGGGACGTATGCCTTCGTTTCAGCACGTGCCTAAGGAAACACGGGAAGCCATCGTGGATTATTTACTTCACATCAAAAGTAAAGTTAAAGCCGCTCCGGTGGTTGCGGCGGCTCCGGCTAAACCCGGCGAATTTCCCTATCAACCTCCTTACGTCAATAAAGGCTGGAAGCGATTTCTTGATCCTGATGGGTACCCTGCCATTAAACCACCCTGGGGAACGCTGAACGCTATTGACCTGAATACGGGCGAATACCTTTGGCGAGTGCCTTTAGGTGAATTTCCAGAGCTAACCAAACAGGGTATGCCCATTACGGGTACCGAAAGTTACGGCGGACCGCTGGCAACGGCCGGAGGCTTAGTGTTCATTGCGGCCACCAAGGACGAGCGATTCCGGGCATTTGATAAGAAAACGGGAAAAGTTGTTTGGGAATACCAGTTACCCGCCGGAGGTTTTGCCACGCCCATGACTTACCGCATGAATGGCAAACAATACATCGTGCTGGCGGTAGGAGGAACTAAAAATGGACACAAGCCTGGCGGTTATTACCTGGCCTTTAGTCTTTAATGCTGGTGTTTTACTATCTATCACCTCAGGGGGTCGATTCTTTCCAAGAGTTAATGCCCTGATTATAAAACCCTAGAGTCGCTGAAAATCTTTCGATTAGGAAAAATTAAACGGAATTTTAAGCTTACCTTGGCTATCCCATTCCTCTAACGTTTTTCCTATGTCAAGCCTCGCTTCGATTCCTCAGACTCAGGAATATACCACGAACCGAACCCCGGTTCTGCTATCGATTCCGCTCTACGTGTACGTCTGCGTTTTCGCCTCTTTAAATATTTTTGTGGGCGTTCTCTGGGACATCTCCTGGCACATGACCATTGGTCGTGATGGCCTCTTTTCTGCTCCTCACGTCTTAATGTACTTGGGTTCAGTTTTTGCTGGAACGTTTGCAGGTTACCAATGTTTGAAAACATCGTTCTGGGGCAGCCCTCAGGAAAAAAGTAGCTCCGTTCGTTTCTGGGGTATTTTCTACAGTTCATTGGGAGGCCTCTTCTGCATCTGGGGAAGTATGGCCGCTCTTACCTCCGCTCCTTTTGATGACTGGTGGCATGCAGCCTATGGTCTGGATGTTGAAATCTTCACTCCTCCGCATACGGTTCTCCTCATGGGGCTGATTACCATTCAGTTGGGAGCGATGTTCGTGGTCATGTCGATGCTAAATCGGGCCGAGGTAGTTCCTGGTTTCACTTTTGAACAAAACGAAATCCGCACCCAACGCTTACGCTGGATGTTCATGATTTCGGCGGGATTACTAATTTCACTAGTATATCTCTTTACTTCTGAGTTTCTATCTAATTCGCGGGGACATCAGTCTTTTTACTACCAGATTTCTGCTTTCGTTTTTCCTTTATTGGTCTTTTCCACGGGTCGGGCCTCTGGTCACCGCTGGGGTAGAACCATTATTAGTGGACTATACATGTCCTTTATGCTGGTAGTCAACTGGGTTATGCAGCAATTCCATGCGGAACCTTTGCTTGGTCCCATCCTCAACCCCGTTACTCATTTTCAGTTCTACGGTTTTCCCGTTTTAGTAATCGTTCCCGCTTTCGCTTGTGACTGGATCAGTCCGCGTCTGGCAGGTAAAAACGACTGGATTCAGGCTCTTGTGCTGGGGCTGGTTTTCTCACTGGTTTATTTTATCACGCAGTGGTATGCCTCAGAATTTCTCTTTACTTCTCCTCTGGCTCGCAACAAAATATTTGGTAGTTACACCTGGTATTTCAGCAATGATCCCAACTGGCAGTATCGTTACGCCTATCGCCCCTGGTCAATACAAAGTGCCGCTGATCTCTTCAAAGGCTTAAGTATTGCTCTTTTCATCGCCATCGCAACTACCCGGTTAGCTCTGCTTTGGGGTCAATGGATGCAACGTGTTGTACGATAATTATTACTGCTGAACGAACATGAAATTCCTTAACTATCTTATTTTATTCATAAGCTTTCCATTCATCACCCAAGCCCACGTCGGCAGCTCGGGCGTTGTGTATGAAGGCAAAGCAGGAAAGTATCCCGTGCAGGTTTTTGTACAGCCCCCCGATGTCATTCCGGGAACGGCTCAGGTAACCGTTATGGTTGGTCAGGGAAACGTACAAAGCATTGATCTGAAACCCATCTATTTTTCTGCGGGTGATGAAGGCTCTCCCAAAGCCGATCCTGCCTTATCGGTTCCTGAGCAAGTGGGTCAGTTTCAGGGAGCTGTCTGGTTCATGGAATCGGGGTCGGCCAGTGTGCAGATTACCATTAAAGGAAGCTTAGGTACCGGAACCGTTATTGTTCCAATGGCAGCCGTTTCAACAGCAACGCGACAAATGCCAGAAGTAACGGGCTGGGTATTAGTGGGTTTAGGCGTATTATTAATTGGCTTGCTAACTACCATTTTCGGAGCCAGCGTTAGTGATGGATTAATGAAGCCCGGACAAGCTGATACCGCTCAAACCAAACGAAAAAGAGTTACGGGTTCTCTCGTTGGGGCCACGTTCTGTATCGGACTGGTTTTCATTGGCAATAACTGGTGGAAAAACCGGGCTGAAGAGTACAAAGAGTATCTCTATCAGCCTTATCAGGGCACTTCTCGTATTCAGCAGCTAGATGGACAATCGGTATTAACCCTTCAAATTGACTCTAGCTCCGTTAAGCAACGTTCGCTGAGTTACCTTGTGCCGGATCATGGGAAACTCATGCACCTCTTTCTGGTTCGCCAGGGTACTATGGATGCTTTCGCTCACCTCCACCCGAATCGGGTAGATTCCTTAACCTTCCAGGCTCCCCTGCCCGATTTACCACCAGGAAAATACCTGCTCTATGCGGATATGGTTCGTTACCACGGCTTTTCCTACACCGTGACTGATACCTTGGACATTCCAACGTTACCCGCATCAACGGCCCATACGCTCCAAGCGGATCCCGAAGATACCTACGCGGTTACTTCCTCCATCAGCAAAACGCAACCGTTGTTAGGTGATCAGAATATTACTATCTGCGGAAAGCCGGGTGTCAAAACTAAGCTTCAGGATGGATCAACCATCGTTTGGGAAGCTCAGCCGAATCAGACCTTCCAGTCAGGAAAAGTGTATTCCCTTAATTTCTCAATCATTGATCCCGACGGAAAACCGGCATCTCTACAACCTTACCTGGGCATGATGGGCCACGCAGCCGTTTTTAAAAATGACGGCCAAGTGTACATTCATTTGCACCCAACGGGAACATTCTCCAACGTTTCGCAGCAAATCATGGAAAATCGGGTCGCCGAAACGCAGCGACTGGCTTCCAATCCAGCCCCTCCCAAGGTATTCCGCGATAGTGTTGATCAGGTTTTGCAAATGTTGGATCAGCTGCCCGAAGCTGCTCGCGATCACCTCATCATGCCTAACATGGATATGGCTGCCATGGCCGGAATGGACCACGGAAAAGCGAACAACCATCTTTCCATTCCTTACGCTTTTCCCCGTACTGGAGATTACCGGATCTGGATTCAGGTGAAACGCAACAACCAAGTGTTAACGGGCGTTTTTGATGCCAGCGTAAAGTAATACTGGACGTTTTTTCATGCTCTATATATCGAAGGATTGAAAAGATTTAAAAGTCTTTTCAATCCTTTTCTTTTGGCAACAAAACCTACGCAATCTGGTTAATTCAGAGCTACTTACTAAAGCTCAAAATGAAGGAAAAAAAATTCAACAAACGCATAGCTATTTTAGGGGGTGGCCCCAGTGGATTATTCGTATTCAAACGTTTGGTTGATTTAGAAAGAATAGATTTTACCGTCGACATTTTCGAATCACAATATGAGCTGGGTGGCGGTATGCCTTACAGCAAACTCGGAGCTAATGTCGAGCATATCAGTAACGTATCAGATATTGAAGTTCCTGATTTAGTAACCTCCATTGGCGAATGGATCGATACACTTTCGGACGATACGCTGAAAACCTTTAATATAGAACGGGAAAAATTCAATGAATATAAAGTCATTCCCCGTTTGTTACTAGGTCGCTATCTATCCGCTCAGTTTGACTTATTACTCGCTAAAGCGAAGGCTCAGGGCTTATCCACGACCCTCCACCTCCGTACCCAGGTCGTTGATGTGATCGATCATGCCGATACAGGCGAAGTAGGCGTGAAGACTGCAGGCAACGAAGTTTCGTATTTTGATCATGTCGTTATTACTACGGGTCATCAATGGCCCGTCAAACACGAAGGCTCCGTTCCCAATTATTACGATTCACCGTATCCGCCAAGAAAATTACAATTCAAGGCGAACCATGCGGTAGCAATCAAGGGAGCTTCCCTGACAGCTATCGATGCCATCCGGACCCTTTCCCG
>CAJYHS010000095.1 GCA_913774715.1 uncultured Siphonobacter sp.
CGTTCAGAAGACAATCCGGCCATTCCGGTGTTTGGCCAACCGGATGGTATCGAACTTTCGAAAAATGTAAAGATCCTATCCCGAGATTATGAAGTCATCGTGATTGATGGTACGCCTTCGTTGAATAAAGTAACGAGCAAAATCATTCTGTTAGCGGATGTGCTATTGATTCCAATTTTACCAAGTGGTTTGGATATGTGGGCTACGGAGCAATTCATGGAGCGTTATCAGGATGCTGTTCACGAAAAAGAAGCACCGATTCCGGCCTATTTTATTCTCAACCAGTTTCAGCAAAATATTAACCTGGCCAAAGAAGTAAGAGATGTACTGGAAGACTCGACAATTCCAGTTTTTCAAACTACCTTAGGTACAAGAACAGCCTATCGTGAAGCCGTTATTAAAGGCGTAGGAGTTGTGGAGTACAAGGACCCTAAGGCGAAGGCAGAATTGGTAAATCTGTTTAATGAGTTAATTAAGTACATAGAAGTTGTAAATGCTTAAATATAAGGTATGGCAAAGGAATCGGTTGGCTTAAAAGGGACACTGGGGTTAGCTCCCAAAATTGCCGTTAAATCGTCGACGATTGACATTGATAAAACGGAGAAGGATGTAAAAAATATTCACTCTGGTAAGATAGAACTAACTCGAATCAGTGTTGATATGCCGAAAGCTTTGTTCAAAAAAATGAAGATCAAAGTGGCAGAGGATGAAATGACCGTTCGGGATTATGTTCTGAAATTGATTGAAGAAGATCTGAACAAATAAACTCTGAGTTACTGTATATAGTAAAGGTCTGGGACGGAATGGTCTCAGACCTTTTTTAGTGGAATTAATACCTTAGTAAAGTAAGAATTCCGAATACAGCATCCCTCTGAAACCTGAGGCGATTTGAGTATTTGTTGCTAGTTATCCTAAAATTGGGGACTTTTGTGTAAGAAATGCACTAGTAATTATTGGAATAATACAGTGGTATAAAACTTTTGCTATGAAAGTTGACGAGAATTCGTCCCTATGCAACAAAACCTCAAATCAGTACAATCATGAACAATCAATCGCAACAAGGTGGTCGTCAACAAGGCCAGCAAAACGATCAGAATCAGGAAAATCGTCAATCACAACAATCTGGACAACAAAGTGGTCGCCAGCAAGGTATGGACCAAGGTCGTCAGCAGCAACATCAAGATGACAGCACCCGCCGTCAGGATCAAAACCAGGATCAAAATCGCGACCGCGAACAAAGTCGCCAGTCTGACCAGGTATAAAAGATAAGTAAGTAAAAGCAAAAGAGGGCCTTCGTTTAACGAGAGCCCTCTTTTACTATATAATCAGTGATTACAGTGATTACCGTTACTCTGTTACAAGATAAAACGGTTGATCAGATTCTCCAGATATTCCTGACGACCAGAACGGGTTTCTGGTTCGCCTAATTCTACGGCTAGGTTACGTAAATCCGTCAGGTTTAATTTACCTTCTTCGTATTCTTTACCTTTACCTGAATCAAAGCTGGCGTAACGATCCGTACGAATCTTCTTGTAATCAGAAGAAGTCAGGATTTTATCAGCGATGATGAATGATTTTGCGAAAATGTCCATCGCTCCCACGTGAGCGTAGAACAGATCAGCAGGGTCTGTTGAGTTACGACGACGTTTAGCATCGAAGTTCACACCACCCCCTTGTAATCCGCCCGATTCCAGCAGGATCAGAGCAGACTCTGTCAGTTCATAAATATCGTTCGGGAACTGATCGGTATCCCAGCCGTTCTGATAATCACCCCGGTTGGCATCGATGCTACCTAACATACCCGCGTCGGCAGCAACCTGTAGCTCGTGTGAGAACGTATGGCCCGCTAAAGTCGCGTGGTTTACTTCCAGGTTCAGTTTGAAATCATTCAGTAAATCATACTGACGCAGGAAGCCAATGACTGTCGCCGCATCGTAATCATATTGATGTTTTGTAGGTTCCATCGGCTTGGGCTCGATGAAAAACGTACCTTTGAAGCCCTGACTACGAGCGTAGTCTTTCGCCGTGTGCAGGAATTTAGCCATGTGCTCCTGCTCCCGTTTCATGTCCGTGTTCAGTAAGGTCATGTAACCCTCACGACCACCCCAGAATACGTAGTTTTCGCCACCAAGAGCAATGGTTGCGTCAATGGCTCCTTTTACCTGAGCACCTGCGTGAGCTAAAACTGCAAAATCAGGGTTGGTAGAAGCTCCGTTCATGTAACGGGGGTTCGAGAATACGTTCGCCGTACCCCAGAGTAACTGCGTACCTGATTCAGCCATTTTACCTTTAGCGTAATCCACCCAGGTTTGCAGACGTCCTTCGAACTCAACTACATCATTCGTGTAATCAGCTACGTCGACATCGTGGAAACAGAAATAAGGCAGGCCTAATTTTGTAGTAAACTCAAACGCCGCATCAGCCTTGTCCTTCAAACGTTGGATAGGATCCGAAGAACGATCCCAGGGATATACGTGTGTACCAGGACCGAATGGATCGGAACCATCACCCACCAGCGTGTGCCAGTAAGCCATCGCAAACTTGAAGTGCTCTTTCAGGGTTTTTCCTGCCACTACCCGGTTTTCATCATACCAGCGGAATGCCAGCGGATTATTTGACTCGGGACCTTCGTAATTGATCTTCCCAATACCGGGAAAATATTCCTTTTCGCCTAATAAAACGGCCATGACTTAATCGTTTAAGGTTAAATTGACTAACGTATAAAGACGAATCTTTCAAACTCGTCGGGTATCATTTACTCCTGCAAAAATTTTTCCAGAATAGATTGCCAATGGGCATAATACTCCTGATATTGGTCGCATTTGGACGCATCGGGTTCCACGGTTGCCAGCTTGTTTAATTTCGTGAAAGCCTCCTGGGGAGCTTTAAAATAACCCAGGCCAATACCGGCTCCAAGAGCGGCTCCTTTAGCTCCGTCGGTATCGTATAATTCCACCGGAGTTTGGGTAACATTTACGAAAGATTCCGTAAAGACATCACTTAGGAACATATTGGCTTTTCCAGCTCGTACTACTTTTGCGGGACTGCCCATCCCGGCCATGATATCCATACCATATTTGAGCGAAAACGCAATTCCTTCCTGAGCCGCCCGGAAAACGTGACTACGGGTATGAATGTTAAAATCCAGACCGGAGAACGTACTTGATACCGTACGGTTTTCAAGAACCCGCTCGGCTCCATTACCGAAGGGTAATACCCGAACTCCTTCACTACCTGCGGGAATAGTAGCGGCAAGTTCGTTTAATTGACTGTAAGTCAAGCCTGAACCAAACTGATCTCGCACCCATCGATTAAGAATCCCCGTTCCATTGATGCAAAGCAAAATGCCCAGACGAGTCTGATCATTTCGCTGGTGGTTGACGTGAGCAAACGTATTTACCCGACTTTGGGGATCATAAGCCACCTGATCCGTCACGGCGTAAACGACACCGGATGTTCCGGCGGTTGCCGCAAATTCACCCGGCTCGAGAACATTGAGTGAAAGGGCATTATTAGGCTGATCGCCCGATTTATACGTAACTGGAATTCCAGCTTTTAAGCCTAATAAATCCGCTATTGAACTACGTAACTCGCCGTGATTGGAGAATAGGGGATTCAGTTTGGGTAATACCGATTTCGGGAAACCAAAAGCATTCATTACTTCTTCCGAAATGGCATTATGCTGGAAATCCCAGAAGATGCCTTCAGAAAGTGCTGAATTGGAAGTGGTTATGCTTCCAGTCAGCATCATCGCAATGTAATCACCGGGTAACATGATCTGGTACACGCTTCCGTATACCTGTGGTTCGTTTTCCTTAACCCAGGCCAACTTGGCGGCAGTAAAATTACCGGGAGAATTCAATAGATGGCTTAGGGCCTTTTCCGCACCAATTTTTTGAAAAGCCTTTTCGCCGTAAGAAACGGCCCGGCTATCACACCAGATAATGGATGGACGCAACACCTGTTCGTTACGATCTACCAGTACCAAGCCATGCATCTGATACGCAATACCAATCGCGGCAATATCCTTGGGATTATACGTAGCAGTTGCGTTTGCTTTCAGAATAGCTTGCTGTACGCAGTGCCACCACATGGACGGGTCCTGTTCGGCAAAACCGGGCTTGGGAGTAGAAATTGGGTTTTCAAGATCGGGGTAGGAAGCCGAAGCTACTACTTGCTGACTATCCGCGTCAACTATTGAAACCTTAATCGAAGACGTACCTACGTCAATTCCTAGAAGAAGCATGGCTTAAAGGTGAATTATACTGCAAGTAGTGTCAAATTGACAATAATAACAAACGAAATGGTCAAAAGCTGACGTTAATTTTTAGAAGAAAGAAAGATTTTATGGTAATATTTTGAAAATCAGGCATCCGGCTTAAAGGATTGATGGGTCACACTCATACAACGAAAAGACAGATCAATACACTTGCGGAGCCGTTTATCTTTTAATAGTTTTGATGAAATGACGGATTCATTTACATTCGATCAGTAATCAATGAAGCTAACCTTCTAATTTACCACTATGGGTATTTTTGATTTTATTCGGAACGAATTCATCAATGTCATTGAATGGGTAGACGATACTCAGGATACGATCATCTGGAAGTTTCCCGATAAAGGAAACGATATTAAGTATGGAGCTCAGTTAACGGTTCGGGAGAGTCAGGTTGCGATTTTCATGAATGAAGGTCAGATTGCCGATGTCTTTCTACCGGGTCGACACGAGCTTACCACGGCCAACATGCCGATTCTCACGACCTTACGTTCCTGGAAATACGGCTTCGAATCGCCCTTTAAAGTAGATGTGTATTACGTAAATACGAAGCAGTTTACGAATATGAAATGGGGAACGGCGAACCCGATTATCGTTCGTGATCCAGAGTTCAAGCAAGTTCGGATTCGGGCTTTTGGGACATACACGTTCCGGGTAAAAGTGCCTAAAAAATTTCTGAAAGAGTTTTCGGGAACCAATCCGCAGGTACGGGTAGGCGATTTGGAAGAACAATTACGTTCAGCGATTTTCTCGAAGTTTTCGGATGCCATTGCTGAAGCAAACGTTTCCGTACTGGATTTGGCTCGTAACTATACTGAACTTGGCGGGAAGCTGTTACCCATTCTGACGGAAGATTTTGATCAATATGGCTTGGAGATCGTCAAGTTCTACATTGAGAACACCTCATTACCTCCCGAAGTCGAAGCCTTCCTCGATAAAACCACGCAGATGAATATGGTGGGAGATATGGCTCGATTCCAACAGTTTCAGGCGGGTGTTTCCATCGAAAAAGCGGCCGAAAACTCAGGAGCGGCCGCTAGTATTGTCGGTATGAACCTGGGAGGAATGATGTCAGGAGCGGCGGCGGCAGCCCCTGCTTCTTCAGGAGCCCCTTCGGCTCAGTCGAAGGAGGATATTATGGGGTTACTGAAGCAATTAGGGGAATTAAAAACGGCAGGTATCCTGACGGAAGAAGAATTTTCAGCGAAGAAAGCCGAGTTATTAGCTAAGTTATAAGTATTCAAAGTAGACAATTCACGAAAAAACCTCCGGGCAATCGGAGGTTTTTTCGTTTAAAATAATTTCGTCCAGGCGAACCGTATTAACAATAACAATAGCACAAAACCTATAACGAGATAACTAAAGGGAATATAGGTTACGGCATAAAAATGAAGTCGATCCAGTACGAACAGCACACCGATTAATGTTGCAATCAAGGTCAGAAAACCGGAAAGCTTACCAAAGCCTGGGATACGTTCAAAAGGAATCTTTTGCCGGATGATCCAGAGGGTGGCCACCATGCTTAGAATGGGCAGAAACTGCGTAATAAGGTTTAACGACCAGACGCTTTGTCGCTCAAACAGAAAAAGATACAGATTCAGCGTTACCGCAAAAACACCCGGAATGGCCGAAGCAAAGACCAGTACCATGTATACGTATCGCCAGCGAAGAATCTCAGGCGGCGTCTGGCCTGACCAGAGATTGGCAATCAAGGCCAGTAGGGGTAAGCTACTCAGAAAAAGAGCAAAAGGTGCTGGATTCTGTGAAACGTAACGAAATAATTCCTGAAGCGTCATGGGACGAAAATAGGGGAATAACCTATTGATTATTCCCCCGAAGTATTATTTAGGTAAGTCTAAGAGAAAACCAATCGTGAAGTTAGCATCCCAGTCGAATACAAATTGTTCGCATCCGGTAGCATCCGCAATCGCTTTATAAATATTGATACCGGCTTTAGTCTTGGCGTTTTCTACATTATAAGCACTGGGAGCGTCCAGTACCGTATACCGTTCTTTGCCTTTGCGAACGGATTTGGCCAATTCAAAAGGTACGCCACCAATGATGAAACAGGTTTTACGTTGAGCACTGGGAATTTGTTTGGCTTTCGCTTTTACTTCATCATATACCTGATTGTCGCTCTTACCTTCCTGGAAATATTTAGAGCCGTAACTTTCCAAAGCAGTTGTTTTATTATCCGTCTTCCAGGAAATTTTGGTATTACCCGATCCAATATCTACTACGAAAGCAGAACTATAAAAATCAGTAGGTAATACACTGCGAAGGGCCAAACGGCCTTCCTCTTCCGGAGTAACGGTGTTTACAAAGTAGTTCAGCGATTTTAGCACCCGAATGATTTTCTGAGTAACATCCGCCTTGACGGCACCAGAACTAACTACGAAGTGAATGTCTTTGCTACTTACGCCATAATCAAGCATACCGCCGATGTACTTTTTCAGTCCGGCCCGAACATCCTCGTCCATGGCCATATTTTCAATGACAAGACTATTGCCAAATTCTGACTTTTCGAGCTTCCAGTTTTTGTTGGCATCTACCCGGATAATGAAGGAGTTAAATCCACTGGCACCTAATTCGACCACGCCTTTCAACGTACCACCTTGTGGCTGGGCTGCTTCATAATCAAAGCTGCGTTTAGACGAAGTAGTGGCATCAGAGTTTGAAGAAGCCGAATTCTCTTCGGAATCCGAACCTTCAGCAGAAGCACTGGATTCACCAGATTCGCTACGAAGATCCATTTGTTCGGTCTGATTTTTCTGAAGAGATTTCAGGAGATCGACGCCTCCAACGTATTTAAATCCAAAGTAAATGGCTGCCAGAATCAGGGCAGTAATCAGCAGCCGTCCGGTTACGGTTAGTCGTTGCATAAAGGATGAAATAGAAGGTAATGAAATTAGTTTGAGATGGTTGAGCCTCTAATTAGGTTTGATGAAAGTAGAGGAGGTCTGTAATTGTTAGTTAATTCGAAGCAACCTCACTACTTTAAACATAATCAATTCTTATTCCAGTAAGCTTCGATACCCCTGGTCTTTAGGTGGATTGATTGGCTTATTAGTTGAACTTGGAGAAGGCGAATCCAGTTGGATTAGCTTGAAATCTCCTTTGTTATACGCTTCCAGCATAGCTTGTCCTTTGTCGGATAGTACCCCATTTTGCACATCCACGGAATTAATAAAATCCATGGAAAGATCCATGGCCCGTTTCATTTCACCTAGTTTCTTACTCATATCGTCCTGGATGTATTCCATGGACTCATCAAAGTAAAACTTCTTGTCAGGGTTACCTTTAAAGATACTGATTGCCGTTCGTAAGGCATTAGAGCTTTCCTTGACAATCTGATACTCAGCCTCTTTGAGCTTAACTTTGATTTCTGTTTCCTTGATAATATAGTCAGCACTGGTATTAACTTTTTCCATAAAAGCCAGAACCGTCTGTACATTACGCTGAAGTGGGAATAATTTTTCATTCATTTCCTGTAATCCAGCCCCTTCAATAGTGGCCAGAGAAGCCGTTTCCTTCATGCCTGGTTTATCAGCCATACTTTGAGCCTTATTAGCTTCCGCAAACTTCTGTTTAATCGCTTCGTTATTCTCATTAATTTTACGATTTAATTTTACCAGTTGTCCCGCTAATAAGTCGATCTGACCCTGCATTTTTCGACGCTTATCTTTCAAATCCTGAATGTAGATTTTCATGATGGCAATCGGATCAAGTTGAATAACTAATCCGGTTATTTTACGCATTATGGTCTTATACAGGAAAAATACTGCCGTGCGTACATCTTTACTGGTAAATAAAAAGATTAATACGCCCAAAGCTGCGAGTAATACAGCCAGATAAAGTGTGTTTTCAGTTACTTTAATTAGAAATTCAACCACCCGATTAAAGTATACCAAGCCCACTCCGGCTAAAGCTGCCAGAAACAAAAAGCCTACCACTCCTTCCGGTCGATTCCAGAAAGATTTTTTGGCCTGATCATCGGAGTTGCCTCCTAATTGCGAAAAATCTGCTGCCATATTTTTAATTGTTTAGGTTTAGCGTTTTGAGACGTGGCTATCGATCCGCGTTAAAACCCGCTTTTTAG
>CAJYHS010000096.1 GCA_913774715.1 uncultured Siphonobacter sp.
CGAATGTAGTCGATTCGACCATCACAGGTACGGTGATCAAATACATTCAACCAGGTGGGGCTATTACCGCCAGCACGTCGAATGCAGGAAACCCCAACTGGAAAAGTACCCCTTATAAGCTTCTCAATGCCAGTAAGGTCGTTTACGCTCCCCAGGAGGTAGCTGCCGCCGCTTCAGCGGACCCGAATCCGTACTCGATCATTCTGCCGAATAACTTATACCTGCTCAGCGGAAATCAGTTCTGGTACTATGACGATGCGATTGTTCGCAACAGCCAGATCTACGAAAAAGAACCCCTTCGCATTACTCTGGAGGCACGACGTTCCAGCGACAATGCCCTGATCACTACGCCCTATAATTATCTGGAAGGCTACGGCCAGATTAAAGCCGATGTCAATTACTCGCTGACGATGCGGGTGATGGATTACAGCAAGGTCGATTCGCTGTCAGCACCCGTAGCCAAGGCTACGAAAGTGGTCAACGTCACTACGAAAACCCGACCGACCGGAATCACCAAAAAAGTGCTGGTAATCGGCGACAGCTACGTCGATAATAAGTACGGCGACGGGATGCTCAAGTACATTTCCGATTTCGCCCTGGCCGATGGCAATACGCTGGAATTTATTGGTACCCGGACAACCAAGTATGGGTTTCTGGCGGAAGCCTACGCCGGATGGAGTGAAGCCACCTTTACTACCCGCTACGTAGCGAGTGCTCAGCGAATCGATGTGAATGGGGACTCGAATAGTCCGTTCATGCACAGTCGGTTCATGTTTTCGCCCGACGACACGCCTGCCAATGCGTACTTCGATTTCGGGCAGTACCTATCGACCTACAACGTAGCCATCCCGGACGTAGTAATGATTTTCCTCGGAATGAACGGTGGGGATGGAACGCGGATCAACCAGATGATCACCTCAATCAAGGCCGCTGCACCTTCCTGTAAGGTTATCGTGAACACGGTTCCGGGAGCCGAAAAACGCCGCTATAACTTCGATTCGATTACCCGTCAGCTGGGCCGCTTAACGCAGAATATTAGCTACCTGGCTAAGTTCCAGGGCCGGGAGTCAGAGGGGATTTTTCTGAATCCATGCCACATGGGTTTTGACCGCGTGTGGGGCCTGATCAACACGACTCAGCAACGCGTGCAGTTTAATCTGGATAACGTACCTACTGAAGTCGTGAACAGTGACCACCACCCAACCGCCACAGGAAATAAGTGGCTGGGATACAGCAACTACAACTACATTCTTTACCCCTTTGCTCCATAGATAATCGCCTCCCAGTCTTTGACAGAGGTGCGTCCAATTCACTCCAAAACGTAAACTATACCATGAAAAAGTTAATCATCATTGCCGCTCTTGCTACTCTTTCCCTGAATGTAAATGCTCAGCGAACCCCTCCTAAAGTACCGGTTCTCGTTAAAACCGATACGCTAAACGTCACGACCACTTACGAAGACGAGTCAGGCAAATTCGTAACTAAAGAACTACCCACGCTTTGTGCTCTCTACCGCTCGGAAAGTGGTCAGGAGCAGTGGATTTATGGCGTGCTGGCTACGACGGGAATCCGTGAAAGCCAGGTCATCAAACGCATTCCTCCCAAGACTCATAACTAGCTGATTTAACCTCCTAGTCTTTGACAGAGGTGCGTCCAGTCCACACGATTTCACTCCAAAACGAAACTATGAAATCCATTCAATCGCTTGTATATGCCTTTTTAGGCCTGCTACTTTTTGCTGGCCAGAGTCAGGCCCAGACCCCCGATGTGATTCCGAAAATCGAGTCGGAATACGGTATTTCGATTCGTCCGGGTGGTAACACCTTTCCGAACCGGAAAGGGTTTGCAACATATCTGGCTCCGATTATTGCGGATTCGACATTGCTATTTTATTACGACGTTCCGGGCAAACGATACATCATCGACTTCTCCAGGTTGGGTAGCGGTGTGGGTGTAGCCTACACGTCAGGTGTGGGACTCACGTTAGTGAATAATGAGTTTGGCATCAGGCAGTGGCCTGCTGGCGATGTGGGTCATGTTGGTGTCAAGAGTCTCAACTGGGCGGAAGTGCCGCAAGTACTGGATGCGGACGTACTGAGCTACTCTAACGCTAAGTTTCTCATGCAACTGGGAAGTAATACGGTTGCCATGACGATGGGTAGCTATCAGCGTCTTCTGGCTGGCGCGTTCGGTGTTGGTTCAGGCGGTGGTTCGACCACGGGCATTGAATGGGTGTTTCCGCCCGCCAATCAGTTTTCTCCGGGCAAAATCGGTCAGAAATCGTATTACGCAGGCTATATTTTCGAGTATGGACGCAAGGTCGATGGCACTACCCAGTGGTTTCGACAAAAGGACGTAGATACTGTTTTTACCACCACTTTCACTAACCCCGGTGTAGCTCCTGTTCTGGTTAGTACTTACAACGGTGGAGCTAATACGCTTCAAAACAATTGGACCTTCGCCGGTACGGACGTGATCAGCTGGGATATGTTCGTATCCTTCGGCGATTCACTTCACTATCAACTCGTTAAAGATGCCATCCCTGCCGGAGATCGATCCTATACCTTTAGTAATAGTGGCAGTGTATCCCAGTACTTTATTCAGGTACGGGGACGCAAATCGGGTGGCGGACTTACCCCTTTCTCAAACGAGCAAAAGGTAATCATTCCTACGCAGGCGGGCTATCAACCCGTTACTAACGTTTCCATCAATCCGAGAAACGGTCAGAATGCGTTTGATTTCTTCTTTATCCCAGCGGAAACGGGTGGCATTGCTTCGCTGTATATCTCTACGAACGTTAATGCTAGTGCCGCCAGCTCGGACGGCTGGACGAAAGTTGCTGATCTGACCATTACTCAGGTCAACGTTTACCAAATTCCAGTTACCGGCATTAACGATACGCAGGCCCGGGTCTTCAAGATTCAGCGATCAGATCCTCCGGGAACTACGGGAGGCAAGTCGCCTTCCGCCTTCCAGAAATTCGGACCCGTTGCTTTGTCGAGCGTTTCCACGCCCTTAGCCGCACCTTCCCTATCGGGGACCGCTTCGGGTATTACGGTTAACCTGGCTTATAATACCAACAATACCAGCATCAGCACGGCCATCATTCAGCGGAGTGCGGATAATGGAGCTTCGTGGCCTAAAAGCATTACCGTGCCGGCTTTGAATGGAGCAGGTACAACGACCGATACGGATGTAGTAGCGGGCGGCGTGTACGTCTACCGGATGTACGTGACTCGGGAGGGGCAGAATTCA
>CAJYHS010000097.1 GCA_913774715.1 uncultured Siphonobacter sp.
CTTACCAATACTGAGATTACTGTTTCGTAACCCATTTAGACGCTTCAATTGGCTAATCGTCAAGCCCGAGCGGTGGGCAATTTCTGAAAGTGTATCCCCCTTACGTACCCGATACCAGCGAATCTGACGGTGTTGTTTTGACTTTTCGCCTGTATTGTATTCGTACTGAACCCGGTTACTTCCACCGCCCCGCAGGTGATCCCATACTTTAGAAGTCAGCAGGTAATGATCCGATTTGATGACATTTTCAGGAAATTTATAAATCTCCAAGGGATTAAAGGGATTACCCTCATAACGGGTTTCGTAATGCAAGTGCGGCCCCGTACTCCGGCCCGTACTCCCACCTAATCCAATCTTTTCACCCGCTTTGACGAATTGCCCTGATTGAACTAATTGAGCTGACATGTGGCCATATAACGTTTCTAAACCGTTATAATGTCGGATAACTACATATCTACCGTAGCCACCACCGTCAAAACTAACCACCCGAACCTGCCCATCGAAAGCCGCATATACATCATCTCCGGTGTCCAGATCCAAATCAGCTCCCGTATGCCAGCGGCCCCAACGACGGCCAAACTGTGAAGTCAATACCCCTTTTTGAAGGGGTGCTGCCCAGAGTTGGCTTTTGGACTCATCATACAGGAGTAGATCGATGGATTCGTCAAAATCCAGAGGATTGATGTTATAAGGGTCAATCGTATTGGGATCCCAGATGGAGAAATAGCGGTGAGTCGTAACCCAAACTCCCGAGGAGTCGTCATAAACCTGATCTTCCGTTTCCGTCGGAATTTTCTCCGTTTTGTCATCGATCCGCGTAGTATCCATGTTACTGGCTACGGGATTCACGGGTTTCTTAGGCTCAAATTGTTCCGAAAAGCGTAAACTCGGCGTAGTTTCCTGCTGTAGCTCAAACTCGTTCGTTTTCTTTTTATCCGTCGCTTTAGGCTTGATACTTGGAGCCTTTTTAAACAGACCTTTTTCCTGCTGGGCAAAGCCTTCCGTGGAGATCAACACGCCAATGCTACAGAAAAAAAGAGCAGTTACTAATTTCATCATGTGTTTAAGTACACCTAAAAGAAGCCCTCCGAGCGTATTCGAAGGTTTCGATATGTATATCCCAAAAAGAAGCGGAGCTTTTCAGGAGAATTTGGCTCCGAAAGCCCCGCTGTCTATGCCGCACGTTACGGTAAAGGAATTATGTTCAAATTAATTTTCCAAAATCTCTGGCGTGATAACCACTGGAGCTTCCATCTCTGCCAACCAGCGTTCAGCATCCAGTGCAGCCATACATCCCGTACCAGCCGCCGTAATGGCCTGACGGTACACATTGTCCTGAGCATCCCCACAGGCGAACACTCCAGCTACGTTGGTCTTACTACTACCGGGAACGGTTTTGATGTATCCTGTAGTATCCATCGTGATATAATCCTTGAAAATATCTGTGTTAGGTTTATGTCCGATGGCTACAAAGAAACCGGTAACACACAAATCCTGCACTTCACCCGTTACTAGATTTTTAACCCGAGCTCCGGTTAATCCCGTTTCATCCCCTAATAATTCTTCTGTTTCGGTATTCCAGAGAATTTCAAGGTTAGGTAAGGATTTCACACGAGTCTGCATGATTTGCGACGCACGTAATTCATCCCGACGCACGAGTAAATATACTTTCTTACACAGTTTAGCCAGATAGCTAGCCTCTTCAGCAGCTGTATCGCCGCCACCAACGACTACTACTTCCTGGCCCCGATAGAAGAATCCATCACAAACCGCACAGGCAGATACCCCGCGACCATTGTAAATGTCTTCTCCGGCTAATCCCAGCCATTTGGCCGAAGCTCCCGTAGAGATAATCACGGCATCCGCACAGATTTCATGCGTTTCGTCGATCCATACTTTTTTAGAAGTAGGATCCGAGAAATCCACCTTGGTTGCTAAGCCGTAACGGATTTCAGTGCCGAACCGACGGGCCTGTTTTTCCAGATCCTGCATCATTTCAGGACCCGTCACTCCTTCAGGGTAACCGGGGAAGTTATCTACTTCCGTGGTTGTGGTTAACTGACCACCGGGTTGTGGACCTGTATATAAAACGGGATTAAGACCCGCACGTGAGGCGTAGATAGCGGCTGTGTACCCCGCAGGGCCCGATCCGATAATTAGGCAATGAATATGTTCTGCTGACATAAATAATGGGAAATGATACCTCCTTTGCAACAAAGTTGCTAACACAAAAATTGCCAATTCATGCCGGAAAGGCAAGATTTTTTTGAGAGTTACTGAAAATCAGATAGTTTTCAGTTTACAGTTTTCTGTTTTCAGTTATTTTGAGATCACATTCAGAGCTACAAAGCGTTATTGCAGAAGGTCGTATGGAACGACACTCTACTCAAGCCCATCCAGGAATCTGAAAACGGTAAGCCGAAGACGCTAAAGTATTTTCACCTCAATCCGTCGGTTCAGGGCCCGACTCTCTTCATCTGTATTAGGAGTAACCGGCTGAGTTTCTCCGTATCCCACGGCTTTAATTCGATTTACTGCAATCCCCTGACTAGTTAGATAATCAGTGACGGAACGAGCCCTTTTCAGGGATAGCTCTTTGTTATTTTTGTCTTCGCCCACGTCGTCCGTGTGCCCTGAGATTTCGATAGAGACGGACGGATTTTCGTTCAGCAATTTTACAAGCTTCTCAAGCTCCGCCTGTGACTTCTCTTGTAAATCCCACTTACCCGAATCAAAGAAGACATTTTTAAGGATTTCGTGCTGATCTTTTCGGATGGCTTCTAAGGCGATATTCAGTACTTTGTCGGCACTATTTCCAGAAAAATCAAAGGAAAGACTTTTGTATAAATAACCCGGACGATTCACAAATACGGCGTATTCATTCCCGGAGGTTAATATCACCGCATATTCTCCCGTACGGTTATCACTGCGAAGAACGGCTTCTTTTTCTCTCGTTTTCAGATTCACCACTTCCAAAGCAGCCACTAAAGGCTTTTGGGTAGCCGCATCAACGATGGTTCCTTTTAATACGTTAGCACGTTTGAACCGGGCAGCTAAAGCTTCGGGAACATCCATCTCCCACAAACGTGACTGATGATGGTCGGTACCTATACGATCCTCCTGCGAATAATATCCTTTTCGTCCATCGGCTGTAATATATAGAGCTACCTGGTCCTCGTGATTATTCACCGGATACCCCAAGTTTTCAGGTTTTGAAAAGGTTTTACCGTCAAATTCAGTTAACCACAGATCAAAACCCCCTAAACCCGTATATCCATCAGAAGCGAAAAATAATGATTTCCCATTCGCGTGTAGAAAAGGGGACACTTCATCTTCAGTGGTGTTAATAGCAGGTCCGGCATTAACCGAAGGCAGCCAGCGACCAAGCGAATCCTTTTTACTCATCCAGATATCTCGTTTACCTAGGCCACCGGGTCGATCTGACACAAAGAAGATGACTCTGCCATCGGGTGATAAGGTGGGTTGAGACTCCCAGGCAGCCGAGTTAATCTGCGGCCCCAGATTTTCGGGTTCCGTCCATTGGTCGCCGTTGCGATAAGTAATATACAGGTCACAATTCCCATAACCCCGACGCAGACGACTTTGGCAAACGGTAAAAACCAGCGTTCGGCCGTCGGCCGAAATACTCGATGTTCCTTCGTTTTCGTCCGTATTAATCATGCCGGAAACCGCCTTTGGTTTCGTCCAGCCTAATTCTTCGGTATAAGAAGAGATGTAGAGATTTTCATCGCCATTGGGTTGCTCAATCCCCGTAAAGAACAGATGCTGACGATCAGCGGTTAGTACTGGAAAATACTGAGAATCAAACCCATTGATGACATCGGGAAGTTTTTTCACCTGTACCGTCAGGGGATGCTTGATGGCTTCCTGCGAAAACCGGCATACATCCAGCATTCGCTGAGCACGCTTCAAACTCATCTTGAGAATCGGACTAGGCTTGGTGATAGATTTCTGTACCTCCAGGTATTTCTCCAGCATCGGTGCCGCCTGAGCATAGTTTCCGGTTTTCAGGTAATGGGCTCCTAACCATAAAAAGGCAGGCTGTACTTCCGGGGAGTCTGGTCTAAGCGTAACTGCTTTCTGATAATACTTAGCCGACTCTTCCAGATTGCGGTCATATTCAAAAAGCTGAGCTAATCTGAAATAAGCCTCCCCATAATTTTCATCCCGCTCTACGGCTTTCTGAAATTCTTTACGAGCAGCCCCCATGTCTCGATTAGCCAATGCTTTCTGGCCTTTCTCGTAAGCATCCTGAGCTCTTTTGTCCTGAGCAAATGAAGTTTGGTACCCCAGGGTTAACAGGGCCAGCACTGCGGCTGTTTTGAAACATCTCCGGGCCTGTCGGGGCTCCGTAAAAAAATTCCGAATTGAGGTACCTTTTTTAAACATAGGGCTTAGGGTATATTCATGTATTTGTGAGTTTGTAACGAAACCCGCCACTTCGGATTGTCCTTTACATACTCAATGATTTGCGGAAGCATCATTTCATGCCGGCTCCATTCTGGCTGTAACAAAAGCTGACACGTACTGGTCTGTAACTTCGCTGCGTGTTCCTCTGCAAACTCAAAATCTGACCTGTTATATATAATAACTTTCAATTCGTTCGCTTTTGAGTAAATGTCCGAATGGGGTTCCTTGAACTTTTTGGGTGAAAAACAAACCCAGTCCCAGCTACCCGATACGGCATATACACCAGAAGTTTCAATATTAGTCTGAAAACCAGCTCGTTGCAAAGCACCCGTTAAATCCGTCAAATCGTGCATTAAGGGTTCTCCACCCGTAATAACAGCCAAACGACCAGGATGCTCCAGAGCTCCGTTCACGATGGCTTCAATTGTAACTTGAGGATGCAGGCTGGCATCCCAGCTCTCTTTAACATCACACCAGTGACACCCCACCTCACAACCACCCAAACGGATGAAGTAAGCGGCTCTCCCGTTATGATAGCCTTCGCCCTGAAGCGTGTAAAAGGATTCCATGACGGGTAACTGAACGGGCTGGGGAGCAATAAGTACTTCTGACATATTTCGTTAAAATCTTTTCACAAAGATAATTCAACGGTTATTGCATCGGGTAAAGTTCCTGGGGTTTAGCGGTCAGCTGGTTGTTTTTTACGATTCCAGAATAACACAAACGAGCTTAAAAACACCAGCAGGCCTCCTGCCAGCGTAAACAACGTTCGCTCTACCCCTACCTGAAACGTATTCGTAGACTGCCGCCCAATCAATAGAATAATGTAAATCGTTAGAAAAATACAGGCTACTGGATAATTATGCTTGACAATCAGCAAAAAGGTAAACATGCATAGGATTAACAAAGGCATACCTAGTAAGGGATCTGGATGAAAAGCCAGCAGGAAGCTACCGATAATACTCCCAATAAAGGTACCCAGTACTCTCCCACCCACTCGTTTAAGGGTATCCAGATGATTGTCCTGTAATACGATTACTATCGTTAAGGGAATCCAGTAAGCATGTAATGACCGGGTATAGCTCACAATCCAAACGCTTACTACCAGTAGAAACATTAACCGAAAGGTATAACGCCAGAGATCCGGTTTTACCGAAGAAAGGAGCGTCAGATCAATCGGGTTTGCCTTCGGGCGTTTTCGGGCCCGGCGACTCTTCAGTCGCAGGACCGAGGACTTTTGGGCGAAGGCCCGGGGATACACAAACCACAAGAAAGCCTGCAGGCCAATACCCAGTATTCCACTCAGCAAAACTGCCAGTAAAGCTTTTTCATCCGCTTTCGTCGCCAGGGTAACAAAATACAAAGCCGATGCAGGTGCATTAATACTTCTCCAGTCTTCTGGGAAAAAGTGTCTCCAATAGGTCAAAGCTACGGATAATAAGAGCACTCCGAAAATGACATTGATGGTATGAAAAGAGCTAAAAATTCCCCAGGCCGTTGTCCCGATCAGGATGAGCAATACGTACGTTAGCATTTCCAGACGCTCCCGGTACGAACCTTTGGCCCGTACACTCATGAGGCATTGCATCACCATTACCATGAATCCAGCAAAGGGTCCAAAGTAGGAAATCTGAGCTAACACCAAGCCTACGAAAACCCCAAGTGTGGGTAAGGCAGCCCCTTCGAGATCGCCTGGGGTAAACTTTTTCAATAACTTAAGTTGAGGTTTATGCAGTAAATTCATTCCGTCTGTATTCTTTTAACTTACTGACAATCAATTAATAAAAAAATACTTAATTACTTATATCATTAATTCATCAAATAATTATATACTAATTTAAGTATTTACACATCGTTTATTTTTTCAAAAACGTATAACTTGTCAAATCTAAAATTTTTCCATTCCTTTCATGCGTAAATTCTTATTCCCAGTCTTCTTTTTAGCAAGCCTGATCTGCTCGGCTCAGAAGCAGGTCTATCTCTTTTCCTACTTTACGGATAATGGTCAGGACGGCTTGCATTATGCTTCCAGCACGGATGGTCTTCACTGGTCGTCCCTGCGTCAGGGAGTTTCTTACCTAACGCCCGAAGTAGGCAAAGACAAACTCATGCGGGACCCTTGTATCATCCGGGGAGCTGATGGACAATTTCACATGGTCTGGACGTCCGGCTGGAATGATCAGATCATTGGTTACAGTTCCTCCAAAGATTTAAAAAACTGGGCTCCTCAGCAAGCCATTCCGGTTATGGAACATGAACCTACGGCAAAGAATAGCTGGGCTCCTGAAGTGTTCTACGATGACCAGCAAAAGCAGTACCTTATTTTCTGGGCCACGACTATTCCGGGCCGACATTCGGACGTAGCTGATTCGGAACGAGAAAAAGGGCTGAACCATCGGATCTATTACATCACGACGAAGGACTTTAAAAAATTCAGCGAAACAAAGTTATTTTTTAACCCCAGTTTTAGTGCTATTGACGCAAGCTTGCTGAAAAAAGGGAAATGGTATTACATGTTCGTGAAAAACGAGAACCCAAAACCCGCCGAGAAGAACATACGCATTACGAAGTCGAAGAAAGCCGCAGGACCATACCCCGTTGAGGTTTCGGCTCCGATCACGGGTAAGTACTGGGCGGAAGGCCCAACAGCAGTGGAAATTGGCGAATACGTCTACGTGTATTTCGACAAATACATCGACCATAAGTACGGTGCCATACGTTCTAAGGACATGGAACACTGGGAAGATGTGTCCGATCAGGTGGAATTCCCTAAAGGCATTCGTCACGGAACGGTAGTAACGATCACTGAAGCGGAATTTAATGCAATCAAGTAAGGCGTTTCCTTTGAATTGAGGACCTGTGAAAGTTTCTCTCCTGGAACCGTAACACCAGCCAGGCAGCAACTCAAAGCATCTATCCGCTATAGAATCTTCCTTTCTTAGAAAAATACAAAATCCCCGAAGCGATTTCGGGGATTTTTTTGTTGGATTATATATGCTTATAATCGAAGAAATGATTAACCTTCGCCTATAGGTTGTTAACCCCAATCCGTACAAAAACCGGAAAGATTACTTCCTGTCGGGTATCTACATCCCAAAGCGGGCTGATTTGCTCGATTAACTCCGGCACGGGGTCTTCGCCTTCGTTCGCCTCCTTATATCCCTGTACGCTCGACCAGGAACTAAAATAGCCCGCCAGATCTTCCAGGGTCCAGTCTTTGACCATTTCAAAATCCGGAGCCTGAATTTCCCGATACGGGAAAGGAATCCGGCTATACTTCTCTTTTATGTGATGACGTTCCGGTGCCCAGTAAGGCCCAACTACGTGTTCATAAAATTCCAGAATCAATGGATCAATTTCCGGAGATATCTCTAACAACTCGTAACCCCACACCGCAACTACCCCTTCGGGCTTGAGCACCCGCTTAGCCTCCTGATGAAACGCTTCGAAATCGAACCAGTGAAAAGCCTGTCCCACGGTTATCAAATCAAAGTAGTTATCCGGGAATGGCGTCTCTTCTGCAGGGCTAACTCCATAGTGTACTTTCTGAGCCGGGGTTGCCTGACTCAACTGCTTTTCACTAATATCTGTCGCATTGACCTGCTCGAAATACTCCGCCAATTTAACGGCAACCTGCCCGTTGCCGGTGGCACAATCCCATGCTTTACCCTTCATAGGGACCTGCTGTAATATGAAGTCGAATAACTCCTGTGGATACGTAGGCCGGTACTTGGCATAGGCTTCTGACTGCTGGGAAAACAAATCTTTCATAACATCATGGTGGTTTAAGGTACTGATTAACTGGTTATTACAAATACTTATTAGCTTAAATAAGGTTTTACTAAAATAAGTAAATACTGTTTTCTTTAAATGTTCATTTAATAACAAGCTTTTTTAATCAAATAAGCATTTACTCTTTTACTGAAAAATTTATTTAAGTAAATACTCATTTAATTACGCATTGTGACTTAATCCTGATCTCACAATTATGTATAAAAAATTCCCGCCACGGATAAACCGGACGGGAATTTTTAGCTTATTTTTTTTACTGAATTTCCTGAGCCTGAGTAACTGCAATGGCTACCATATTCACGATTTCCCGAACCGAACTCCCTAGCTGCAATACGTGCACGGGTTTCTTTAAGCCCAATAGAACAGGACCAATGTACTCCAGATCACCTACTTCTTTCAACAAGTTATAGGCAATGTTGGCCGCCGAAAGATTAGGGAAAATCAATACATTCGCTCCTTCTTCCGCTAAATCAGAGAAAGGGTACTGTTGCTTCACCAGATCCGTGTTAAAGGCCAGGTGAGCCTGCATTTCGCCTTCTACTACCCAGTCGGGATGCTTTCCACGCAGGATCGCCGTTGCTTTCCGCATTTTTTCCGCATCTTCTCCATCAGCCGTTCCAAAGTTGGAATACGTTAGTAAAGCGATTCGGGGTTTCACACCCATACCTTCCACTGAATTAGCCGTTAATTCCGTGATTTCAACAAGTTCTTCTACCGTTGGGTTAAAGTTAACCGTCGTATCAGACAGAAATAAGGGTCCTTTTTTAGTCAGCAGGATATACATACCGCATACCTTGCTGATCCCTTCCCGACGACCAATGATTTGCAAAGAAGGACGAATGGTATCGGGATAGTTACGCGTCAGACCCGAAATCAGACAGTCGGCTTTACCCGTTTCCACCATCATGGCACCAAAATACGTCCGGCGAAGCATGAATTGCTCGGCATCGGCAGGGCTAATTCCCCGACGTTTCCGCTTTTCGTAAAAAGCAGAAGCAAATTCATCCGCCAGCGGTTTAGCTTCCTCCGAGTTAGGATCAATGATCTGAATGCCCTCAAGCTCCAGACGGTCTTCTTTGATGAGCTGACGGATTTTCGTTTGATTTCCTAATAAAATAGGCTCGCAGATGCCTTCATCCCATACTTGCTGGACAGCTTTTAAGACTGCCTGGCTTTCGGCATCGGCAAAAACTACTTTCTTGGGATCTTTTTTGGCTTTATTGACGATAGCACGGGTCAACTGGTTATCCTGACCCAAGCGTTTCGCTAATGCCTGCTCGTAAGCTTCCCAGTCTTCAATGGGCTGGGTAGCTAAGCCTGACTCCATCGCTGCTTTCGCTACGGCGGGAGCCACTTTGGTTAGCAAACGAGGGTCCATGGGCTTAGGAATGATGTAATTCCGACCGAAAGACAGGTTCCTCTCGTTGTAAGCAATCGTTACAATATCGGGGACGGGTTCTTTCGCCAGTTCCGCCAGGGCATACGTAGCTGCCATTTTCATGGCTTCGTTAATACCCGTAGCCCGTACATCCAGAGCTCCCCGGAAGATATAAGGGAACCCTAAAACGTTATTAACCTGATT
>CAJYHS010000098.1 GCA_913774715.1 uncultured Siphonobacter sp.
TTTGGAGATGTCAATGCCTGTCTGATCTTAAAAAAATACGCATGAACGAAGTAGAAGTAATCGAGCGACTCAAAACCATTATTAAGCCTTACGTTCAGGATGAACAGGCCTGGGAGGATTTAACGCCCGAAACGGATTTTATCAAAGATTTAAAGATTAATTCTGCTAACCTGGTAGACATTGTATTGGATGTTGAAGAAGCGTATGACATTACTATTGATAATCAGGCTATGGAACGGATGCTAACCGTTGGAGCCGCTATGGATATCATCCGGGAAAAAATGCATGATTGATCTGGTGGACTGGGCTCAGGCTAAGGCCGAAAGTAACTGGCGACGCCGGGGATTTCTGGCGAAAGTTTTTTCTTCTCAGGAACAGCAATTCATCCTGGACTCTTTTGACCCTGACGCACGAGTCTGGACATTCTGGAGCATGAAAGAAAGCGTATATAAACTTTCCCTGACTCAAAACCAAATCCGCCGGTATGCTCCTTCTGCCCTGGAATGTCAGATCATATCCTGCCATTCCAAGGGCTTGCTGGGAAAGGTGATCTCGGGCGGAAAAACCTACCTGACCCAGTCTGTATTCACTACTGAGTATGTGCTCACCACGGCTTCCCTGACCGAGGCATTCGAAAAGCCTCTGCTGGTTTCGTTTGAAAACACTAGCTATCTCTGTCAACATCAGACGATGGATAACAGCATTCGAGCACACTTAACTCAGCGATTTAGGCTGCCAGAGCCATGGATTCAATCGAAAACATCCGCTGGAATAACCTCTTTTTCTTCTTTACACAAACGCGTGCTTGTTCCCAGCACCCATCACGGCCATTTCGGAGCTTTTATCATACTAGAATCCTGAAGGTACTTCATCACTCTGGCCCGATCATTTTAGCGAAGAATCTATCTAATCGCTAGCCTATGAAGACGACGCTGCAACTACGAGTGAACGGAATTTCGCATAGCCTTACCATTGACCCCGATACTCCCTTACTATACGTACTTCGTAATCAGTTACAACTCAACGGGCCAAAGTATGGATGTGGTCTTCAGCAATGCGGGGCCTGCATGGTGCTGCTCGACGGCAAAGCTCACCCCAGTTGCATGATTGCGGTGGATGTGGTTAAAAATCAGGAAATTACTACCCTGGAAGGAATTAGTTCGGGCAATACCCTTCATCCGCTGCAACAAGCATTTATAGATGAGCAGGCTGCTCAGTGCGGGTATTGTGTCAACGGAATGCTTGTATCAGCCGTATCCGTACTCAAGGAAAGCCCTCATCCAGATGAGAAAACCATTCGTGAGGGGCTGGAACGGGTGCTCTGCCGCTGTGGAACGCAGGCCCGATTCTTAAGAGCAATCAAGCGAGTCATCCGATAATCTGACCACCATGAGTAATCCAACGAGAAGAGCCTTTCTCAGAAGTATGGGTCTGTTAACCATTGGGTTTTCATTGCCCTTTTCCGATGCCGAGGATTTACCCGGAAGTTTGAAGAAAACGCCGAACATTAACGCCTGGCTGGAAGTATTGGCCAGTGGCAAAGTCCGGGTCTTTACGGGAAAAATAGAACTCGGTCAGGGCATTCGAACGGCCATTGCTCAAATGGCTGCTGAAGAACTTTACCTGCCTATGCATCAGGTGGAGGTAATAATGGCAGACACGGAGCGTAGCCCTAATGAAACGTATACGGCAGGCAGTGCTTCCATTGAAAATAGTGCCATTGCGGTTCGATACGCAGCGGCAACAGCTCGGGCAACGTTATTGCAACGAGCAGCCCAGCAATTTGAGACTGATATAGAAAAGCTTACGTTGAAAAATGGTTTTGTACAGTATAGAAAACAGCGAAAAAGCTTTTCAGAACTACTCAACGGACAGCAGCTCAGTGGTGAGGTAAAAATGCCGGTTTCCTTAAAACCTAAACGTATGTATGAGCTGGTGGGCAAAGCGATTCATCGGTCAGAAATTGAAAAGATGGTGAAAGCCGAATCCTGGTACGTGCAGGATTTACGCTTTCCAGGAATGATACATGCCCGGATTTCCCGCCCCCCTTCCTATGATTCCCGTCTTGAATTTTTGGATGAAAAGGCCTTACGAAAGCAATTCCCTGGTTTACAAAAAGTAGTAGTGAAAGGCAGTTTTGTAGGAATAATGGGAGCGGACGAATTTGAAGTAATGCAGGCTCAGCAGTGGCTGAAAGATCACGCCCGCTGGTCGGTAGGAACGTCGTTACCGGCTCCAAAGGACCTGGTTACTTACCTGAAATCCTTACCTGGAGAAACCAAAAGTATTACCAAGCGGGGTACCCTTAGCTCTAATGCCACCTGGAAAGCCCGCTATATTAAACCTTACCTCATGCACGGTTCCATTGGTCCTTCCTGTGCAGTAGCGTGGTATCAGGACGGGAAACTACAAATCTGGACGCATTCTCAAGGAGTATATCCCTTACGGGAAGCTCTGCATAAAATGCTTGATCTTCCTCTGGAACTTATTCACGTGCAGGGCGTAGCGGGTTCGGGTTGTTACGGACATAATGGAGCCGATGATGTGGCCGCAGAAGCTGCCTTACTGGCCATGACTGTGCCCGGAATTCCAGTACGACTGCAATGGTCACGGGAAGAAGAACACGCCTGGGAGCCTTACGGCAGTGCGATGGTTTTTGAAGTCGAAGCCCGACTCGATACGCAGGGCCGCATTCAGGAGTGGAACTACGAGTTATGGTCAGATACCCATAGTACAAGACCCGGCGGTAATCCAGAAAATTTATTACCTGCCCGCTACCTTGAAAAGCCTTTTTTGCCAAAGCAAAATTTGGAAGTCAATGGTGGGATGGTGCGTAACTCAGAACCTTATTATGCTCTGCCCAATCTGGCCGTAACGGCTCACCGCTTTAGTGGTCCTTTGCGGGTATCGGCTTTGCGAAGTTTGGGCGGATATGGGAATGTCTTTGCCATCGAGTGTTTTATGGACGAGTTAGCGGAGAAAGCCCGCAAAGATCCTTTCGAGTTTCGTTTGATGCATTTAGAAGATACGAGAGCCATCGCGGTCGTAGAGAAACTAAGGGAAATCCTGTCAAAAGAGAAGAATGCTCCTGGTGAAGGGGTTGGCATTGGCTTTGCCCGCTATAAAAACACGGCGGCTTATTGTGCGGTAGCGGCCCGCGTCCGGGTTATCCAGCGTTCTATGCAGGTAATAAAGCTGTGGGCCGTGATTGATGCCGGAGAAATTATAAATCGGGATGGCATCATAAATCAAACGGAAGGAGGAATGATCCAGTCGGCCAGCTGGACGATTAAAGAACAAGTCAAGTTTGACACCCGGCAGCCCATAACCCGCGACTGGTATTCATACCCCATTTTCAGAATGAGCGAAATTCCGGAGGTTGCCGTTCACGTCATAGATCAACCTAACGAAAAACCATTGGGAGCGGGAGAAGCGGTACAGGGGCCTACCGCCGCTGCTCTGGCTAATGCGTATTACCAGGCTAGCGGAGGCCGGCTCAGAGAGTTACCTCTATTACTAAGTAGCTACCGCGAACAGTCACAAAAGGAAAACTAGAAGAAAGCTGGCACGATTATTACGCCTGTTTAGGGATGCGAGAGATGAGTGATTTCAGGCACTTCTGGCTAAAGATGATCACCTTACCTTTTACCTGTAACGAGTAAGCTATGGACCTTTTTGAATCAGCCCGTAAAAACGATATCGAAGCTTTAAAAGCTAATCTACAGAATGCCTCCGTCGACGAAAGAGATACGCGGGGGAGTACACCCTTGATTCTGGCCGCCTATTATCAGCATGTGGAAGCCGTTAAAATTTTACTGGAAGCTGGGGCTAACCCTGACTTAGTAGATGGCATGGGAAACACGGCCCTGATGGGAGCCTGTTTTAAAGGGTAT
>CAJYHS010000099.1 GCA_913774715.1 uncultured Siphonobacter sp.
GGATTCAGCGGCAGAGACTTTTCAACTAGATTTATAATCTCGAGAGCTTTACTGACTTTCATGGAACGCTCGGCCTCTTTAAGGGGTGGCTCCCAGAGCTGCACAATGACTTCTGTCCAGCTGTTCATCTGTCCTCCGCAATCAACCGATACAATGGGGGCTTGCTTGATCTCGGTTATGTGAAACGAGGCATCCACGTACTGGCCGGGTTGATACTCAAAGGCCAGGTGTAAGTCTGGGTGGGCTTCCAGGTTGCTTTTAAACGCCTGCCAGGTCATCGGGCTGGTTTGGTTTGCCATAGAACTGATTGGTTTATTGTAATATTGCGATGAATAGATGCAAAAAAAGCCGCACTACTAGCAGCAGGAAACTTCGGTGACGGTTTCTAACAGGTTTCCAAAGACTTGCTTGGCTTCCTGCCAGACTTCGGGGTTAATACAGTAACAAACGCGGGGCGGGTTGATTTCTCCCTGAATGATGCCAATGCGTTTGAGTTCCTTGAGGTGCTGGGAAACCGTGGCCTGAGCCAGGTCCAATTCATCGACTAAATCCCCGCAAACGCACGCTTTTTTAGCCGCCAGTAGTTGCAGAATAGCCACGCGGGCGGGATGGGAAAAGGCTTTGGCCAGATCCGCGATTCGGTTTTGCTGAGCAGTGAAACTCTCCTTTTTCGTAACTCCCATGTAGCAAAGGTAAAAAAAGAAATATCTATCGTAATAGTACGATAGATATTTCTTTTCGTAGGGGCAATTATATTAAGCTGTAATCACCTCTCTACTAGTGACTATATGATGGATTCAGACGATATTCGCATGGACCTTGCTAGTATCTCTAAAGCATCAGCCCTAAGGGCCGCCCATTCAAATGAAGGCTCCTGTTTCTATAAGCCGCTGCTTGAAGAAGTAGAAGCTTTTATCCTAATTGGCGGGCTACTACAAAAGCGGCCGCGGCAGCTGCCGCACCAGTAAACATGACTTTCAGGGCTCCTGCTAAAGGAGGCTGACCCGTTACTTTACTTTTAAAGTACCCAAAAATAAACAGGCATACTAAGGTAATCAAAGAGGAGACCGTGAGTGACTGGACTGGGGTTGGCAGAAAAAAATAGGGTAACAGGGGAATGAGTCCACCCAGTGCGTAGGAAAGACTAATCGTCCAGGCACTCTTGCCGGCCTGAGCCGGGTCAGGTTTTTGCAGGCCCAGTTCTAATTTCATCATGAAATTAATCCATTTTTCTTTGTCAGTTGCTAACTGTTCGACGGCCTGCAGTTGCAGCTCTGGACTCAGACCCATTTCTTCAAAAATGAGTCGAACCTCTTGCTTTTCCTGTTCGGGCATGGTTTCCACCTCCTGGCTTTCTCGGCTTAATTCTGAGTTATAATGATCTATTTCGGTTTGGGCGGATAAATAACCTCCCAAACCCATAGCTATTGAACCAGCTACAATCTCAGCTATACCCGCCGTGACAATTAAGCTGGAATCATGAACGGCTCCGGATAATCCCGCGGCCAGGGCAAACGGAACCGTCAAGCCGTCAGACATGCCAATGACGATATCGGCAATAAATACCGAACTGGTTAAATGATGCTCCGAGTGGCCACTCATGCGTTCATTCTTCATTATTGTTGAGTTTAGAAACCAGGCTATAGGCTCCTTGAAGGGCTATAGTATTTTCCGAAAGATTGAAGGAAGTGGGCAGCTCAATGGCAACAAAACCTTGATGACGAAGCCCCGTTTTAATTTCCTCTTGACGGAAAGTATAGCCCTGCTTTGGTGTTTTCTTTTCCAAAATGTAGATATAGTTTTTGCCCGAGAAATGCACGATTGCCGTTTCTGGCAATGCCCAGTGGAGTTGAGATTCCAGGGTAATTTGTGCCGTGACGTAACTACCGGCAATGAGCTCTTCTACCGGCCCTTGTGGTTTAGCTAGAACGGTGATGGTACGATCCGGATTGATAGATTTATTAAGGGAAGTAATCCAGCCTTGATGCGCCTGGTTGGGATTGTCTCCAATGCCAAAGGTGATTTTTTGTCCTACTTTTAAAGATAAGATATCTTTTTCATAAACGCTTAACTCTACCCGAACCGAAGCTGGGTTTATGATTTCTAAGATTACATCACTTGGATTGACGAAGCGTCCTTTATTGGCAGTAATGCGAGTGATAACGCCAGAAATAGGGGCGGGGATAAAAACGGATTTGACAAAGGTAGCCGGCGAGAGTTGACGGGGGGTAATTTTTAAAAGCCGAAGGCGTTGATCCAGTCCAGCCAGCTGGGCCTCCAAACTATGAAGAGTGGATGAGGCTTGTTGAAGTACCCGACCGGCATTGATATTTTCCCGGCTTAACTCCTGTTCCCGGTCAAATTCCTGCTGGGCAAAGAGAACTTTGGCTTTTAAATCCAGGTAGTCCTGTTGCAGCTGGATGAACTCGGGGTTTTCCAGTTCAAAGAGGGGTTGCCCCTGACGAACGCTCATACCCGGCTCTAGCTTGATTTGTTTAATATAGCCCCCTAGGGGCGCAATGATCGAAACCAGATCATTAGCGGGCACTTGCAGGGTTCCGTTGACTTTTAGATTCCTGGGCATGGCTTGTTGACTTAGCTTGCCTAGTTGCAAGCCGGCCACCTGAGCCTGTTGAGTGGTAATACTTACTTGAGTGCTTACCTGAGCTGGGGCCGAATCCGTGGATGGTGCCTGAGGTTGTTCACAATTACTAAATAGTAGTACGAGTGAAACTAGAGCGATCAAAAAAGAGAATTTCATAGCAAAACAGGGGATGGATTAATGGCTAGGGCGTGAGGGTTGAGTCTCCAGATACGAGTAGAGAATGGGCAAGACGATGAGTGTAAGCAGAGTAGCCGTGAAGAGTCCACCCATGACAACGGTGGCCAGGGGCTTCTGAACTTCGGCGCCCGCTGAGTTCGAAAGAGCCATGGGAAGAAAGCCAAAGGAAGCCACTAATGCCGTCATCACCACCGGTCTGAGTCGAATGGCTGTTCCCCGAACAATGACTTCGTTGATAGCCTGAATTCCTTCTTGGTCTCGGAGCCGATTAAACTCGGCAATAAGGACAATACCATTGAGCACGGCTACTCCGAACAGTGCAATAAAACCCACGCCTGCCGAAATGCTAAAGGGCATGCCTCTTAGGTAAAGCGCCGCGACCCCGCCAATGGCAGCCATGGGAATGGCCATGAAGATGAGTAGACTTTGACGGATGGATTTAAAGCTAAAGAACAAGAGTAGCAGAATAAGTCCCAGCGCAACGGGAACGGCAAAGAGAAGACGACTCTTGGCTTCCACTAAGTTTTGAAACTGTCCTCCGTAAGTAATCGAGTAGCCGGCGGGAAAACCCACGTGCTGACTGATTTTTTGCTGGAGTTCAGCGATCATACTTTCGACGTCACGGCCCCGAACGTTAAAACCCAGGGTAATGCGTCGGTGGGTGTTATCGCGTTGAATCTGATTGGGTGCTTGTTGGAGACTGATTTTAGCAATTTGGCCCAGCGGAAGTTGCTGACCCGTAGGCGTGGAAACATACACATTGCCTACATCTTCGATGCTTTGGCGTTTACTGGCCTCTAATCGAACCACGAGATCAAAGCGCTTTTCGCCCTCAAAGACCAGGCCAGCGGATTGCCCAGCAAAGGCAGTGTTGATGACCCGGTTGACATCTGATATGTTCATGCCATACTTAGCAAGTAAGTTTCGGTCTAATTCAATGAGAATCTGGCTCAAGCCCCCTACCTGTTCCTGATAGAGGTCCTGGGCTCCCGTGATGGTTTTGATTTGACTGCGTACTTGATGGGCTAGTCTTTCTAGCTGAGCGAGATCCTCTCCGTAAATTTTAATAACTACATCCTGACGGGCACCGGTCATGAGTTCGTTAAAGCGCATTTGGACGGGTTGCTGAAATCCAAAGGTTACTCCGGGGATGACCGATAGAGCCCGGGCCATTTTTTCGGCTAATTCATCGCGCGTTGAGGCCGAAACCCATTCTGTTTTGGGTTTAAGAATGACCATTAAATCAGAGGCTTCAATGGGCATGGGATCCGTTGGAATTTCTCCGGATCCAATCTTTCCCACCACCTGCTCGACTTCCGGAAAAGATTTTAACAGGATGCGCTCAGCCATCAGCGTCGCATTGACGGTTTGGGAAAGCGAGCTTCCCGTTAAGGTTCGAGTATCGACGGCAAAATCGCCTTCGTCCAGCTGGGGAATGAATTCACCTCCCATTTGGCTAAAACCGTAAATTGATGCGACAAACAAACCCAGTGCGGTAAGCAAAATTAGACCCCGGTGGGCTAGTGATCGCCGCAAAAGGGGTTCATACCAGGTTTGTAAGCGCTCCATGAGTCGATCTGACCAGGTACGCTGGGGCTGACTTTGCTTGCTGAGAAACAAAGCAGAAATCATCGGAACGTAGGTTAGCGATAGAATGAAAGCTCCCAGAATAGCAAAGGCAACGGTTAAGGCCATGGGTTTGAACATCTTGCCTTCGATGCCTGAAAGCGCCAGGATGGGCAAATACACAATGAGAATGATGATCTCTCCAAAAGCGGCTGAGGAGCGAATGCGCGCGGCTGAGTGAAATACTTCTTCATCCATTTGCAATTGGGTGAGTCGCTGAGAACGCTGATTCAAGGCCAGGTGATGAAGCGTCGCTTCGACAATGATCACGGCTCCGTCGACAATGAGGCCAAAGTCAATGGCGCCTAAACTCATGAGATTACCCGAGACGCCAAAGAGATTCATCAAGGCAATGGCAAACAAAAGCGAGAGCGGAATCACTGATGCGACAATCAAGCCCGCCCGCACGTTTCCCAGCAGAATAACCAAGACTACGATAACGATGGTAGCTCCTTCCAATAGATTTCGCTCTACGGTACCAATGGCACTATTGACCATCTTCGTGCGGTCCAGGAAAGGGACAATTTCAACGCCCTGCGGCAGTGTTTTCTGAATTTGATTGATTTTTTCCTTGACGCGGGTAATGACGGCGGAAGAATTTTCACCTTTGACCATCATCACCACTGCACCGACGGTTTCTCCCTGGCCGTTTCGGGTGACGGCTCCGTAGCGTACGGCTGAGCCTATACGTACGCTGGCTACATCGGATACGCGAATGGGAAGTCCTTGGTCATTCAATCGAATGACGATGTTGGCAATGTCTGTCTTGGAATTAATCAAGCCACTGGATCGAATGAAAAAGGCATTGGGCTGCTGATCAATGTAGGCTCCGCCCGTATTTTGATTATTCGTTTCCAGAGCCGTCAGCAGCTCCTGAACTGTAATGCCCATGCTGCGCAGGTGATCGGGATCCAGGGCAATCTCATACTGTTTGACCAGACCTCCGAAGCTACTCACATCGGCTACCCCCGGCGTACCCAGCAGACTGCGCCGGATCATCCAATCTTGAATGGTGCGCAACTCCGAAAGGCTATAGGTTCTTTCGTAGCCTTTTTTCGTCGCAAGCGTATATTGGAAAATTTCACCCAGACCCGTGGTAACCGGAGCCATACTGGGCGTGCCTACGTGGGGTGGAATCTGCGCGCTAATGCTTTGCAGGCGTTCGGCAATTTGTTGACGAGCCCAGTACACATCCGTTGATTCGGAAAAAACGACGGTGACAATGGATAACCCAAAACGGGAAAAGGATCGCAGCTCGGTCAATCCCGCAATGGTAGATAAACTCACTTCAACGGGAACGGTAACCAACCGCTCCATGTCTTCGGCCGCCAGTGAGGGGCTGCTGGTGATGACTTGAACCTGATTGTTGGTAATATCGGGTACGGCATCAATGGGAAGCCTGGCAACCGAGTAGATGCCCCAGCTAATCCAGCCTAGTAAGGCCAAACCAATGATGAGCTTATTCTGAATAGAAAAGCGTATAATGGCATCAAGCATAAAGCCGTAGCAATTAAAATATGAATAAATAGATGCACTTGCCAGACAGTTGATGACTGCCTAGGGCCAGGGAGTACAAAAAAGAGGAGGCATCTTCAACGAAAAGGCCTAACCCGGGGGAGAAGGATATTAGCGGGGTGGATGAATAAGCGCCTGAATGATCTCAAAGCAGTAGAGATTCTTGACAATCCAGTTTTGGGAAGGCGCTTGTAAGCTAATCAGGATTGGTAAAGAGTAGACAAATGAATTAAAATGAGGGGCAGTGACAAGCAGAGAATGCGAGCCAGAGGGCAGGTGCTGATGACTGTGGTTAGGGTGTTTATGGTGTTCAGAGTCAGCCCGGTAGTGCATCCATAAAAAATCGCAAAAGTTTAAGTCTTTTTCTGTTTGCCGATGGTCTTGAAAATGCTTTACTAGTTGATTAAGCTCAGCAGACTCCTCAATGCCTACACCAGGAAGAAGGCTTCCCAGCAGCGTCCAAGTCGCAAGCCATATCGAAAGGAGTGTTCGCATTTCAATTGCAGAAACCAGTAGGTCTTTCAACAAACATAACGTAGGAAATCGACATTTTTGCTTAAATGTCAAATTTGTAAGTAATCTAAAACTAATCAAGTTTACAAAAAAGGCCTTTGCTCATGAGCTACTAGTACGCTGCCGAAGTAGGGTAAGTGAAAGCTTAAAATTGGATCAAGAGTAGCCAGAAGAAAGGGGGGGGGCGGGTGTTTACCCAAGTTAGATTTTAAGGTAAGTTTATTTACCGCTTGCGCTGTATGCTAGTAAACTGCTAAAAGAGGCTACTGCTGCCACTGGTTAAGCCCCAAAAAAGCCCCGTGTTATTGAATAAAAGCATAGTACTGTAAAAAGGCTTTTTGCTAAGGGGCTGAGTCGTAGAAATTAATTCAATTGGTAAGCAAGGGGTAATGGATTGTGGGCAACCCTTCAACCTACCCGGTGTTAGGGTGGGGGGCTCCTCCAAAATAAGCAGCCAAAGGAGTATGCTCGCTTTGTTAAGGCTACATTAGAATTACCCTGGATACTACCCCGATGGGCTCTGATGTTACACAAGCCGGCACAGGCAAATGGGGCAACTTTTTTAACCAAGTTTCAGGGCAAGCAAGTCTCTATCACTTCTAAGGCTCGGTTTTCAAATCTTCTAAAAGGTGATTTACTATTCTTTAATAATAAAGCATAGATAAGTTAGTAACTCATTTGAATTTGTAATGAAGTGTAGCCGTTGCTATACCTATCCATTTGAATGGTTGAAGTATAGGTTAGTGAGAAAACCTTTAAATAAGAGTGATGGATTAGAGACAATGCTTGGAAAGTAAATGTTTAAGATTTGATCTTCATTGAGTTATTCGATAGTGCCCGAGTGTCTAAACCGTAAAACACTCAGGTGCTATCGAATAATTTTTAAACAGAGGTTGAAAGTCAAACCTAAACCCTAGTAGGAGGTGTAATCAATCATGCAATTATCTTGAGTAAGGTTAATGTTTTGTTTTCATTCATCCAAATCAATTTCATTAAAAGTATGATAAAAGATAATTGTTAGGATGACATACAAAATCTATCTAGTTATCTATACTTAATGAACTGGTAGGGCGTAGTTATTAATATTTAAAAAAAAGATTAGAAAGATTATAAATTAACATATACTAATTAGTGGTATTTTTTTTTAAATAGTCGTTGATATATTTGCTACTCATAACCATTTTTGGCGGAATGGCTTGTATACTTTCATGTACAACACCTGATTGGAAACCAATCAGGTGTTACTGAGTAGTTCACTTCAAAGAATGCATCGCTTTAAGAATTGAAAGGAAACTTAACTCATTAAATGGTGTCTAGTAAGTCTATTAGTAAATACACTTAGTATAATATAAGCGAAATTACGATGGCTTATTAATGAGTTACCATAGAATTATTAGTCTATCCAACCTGCTTATAACTAATCGAGCGAGGATTAATTAGAATTTATAAAAATTAATACATACGTAATCTTCTATGTGGCTCTCTTACTAGGTATGGAGCGTGATTGTCCGTAGCTATTTAAAAACTCAATTGAAGGGAAACCCTAAGGTAAGTTTTAGTTGTAAAATGGAATCTAGCACTTAGGGGTTGTAAAAGGTAATTGCGATCATTTGAACTGTAGTTTAGCTACGTTTAAGTTTCCCTATTCCCGCTCAGAAATATTTGATGAAGAGTTTGTAAATTTACTTGCTTACCACCTTACTATGCGCATGCATAGCGGATAGCTGCGTACTTGTGATAGTAGATACAAGCGATGAGAAGGGTCTCTAAGCCCTTTCAAGTGTAGGACTTCAAGCCGTCTTGACGACGCACTTGCTAAGCGTAAGCACGGGAGAGCGCTCAGCCAAGGGGATCGCAAAAAGGCCCCTGTGGGCAATAACACGTCTTCAAAACCCAACGCTTGCCCTAGTATTTAAAATTCGATGAGTGGAGGGGAATGTAAATTTGTTGGGCCGTGAGGTATATACCTTTCGTGTACCATCTTAAATTTACAGGGATCCAATCAGGTAGTCAACCCATTGGATTAGTTTATCTATTAGGGTAAGCACATGCTGACGATAATTTCTTTACTTGATAAGAAATTATATTTTTATGTTTTGCTGCCTTAGAGGTAATACTTCAAATACAGTTTTTACAGTTGAGTGCTTGCGTATGAATTTTTACTGATATATGAAAATTTTTTGCTTAAAGTAAAAGTTAAGGTTTGATTGGCCAGTGTTAAAATGTAATAATCGTACTTATTTTATTCAGTAGTAGTTAGCATAAAATGCTATTTTTTAGCCTTTTATAAGTCTGGTATTTCGTAGAAAAAACGGATTTGCTTACGGGTTTAATTCAGGAAATGGTAGTTAAAGTTATTTATTAGATCTATTTTTTTCAGACGTTGTACTTTAATAGGTATGATTTCTTTACTGGAGTTGGAGCAATCTCTAAGTGCACTAGTATCACTTTATATTGAATTTGATTTTGAATTAGAGCTCCAATGCATTCGCCAAGATAATGCATGGGTGTCTGTCTATTCTAGTTCTATAGAAAGAGCTATTAATGCGCATCGAGCTATTAAAAAATATCCACAATTATACGAAGAAATTTATAATGATTTTCTTGATGAATTTATGAAACATCAAGAAGATATTGCTGAGATACTGGATGTGAGAAATCAATGGAGAGATTACTTTAAAGAAAGGAAGAAGTAAACGATTGTGTGAAGTAGATAACTGCTTGGGCACAAAAATAACGACTTGGTTTATATAATGCCCTTTAAATAAGCATAGGCTACTGCTCCTTTGGAGGGTAAGCCAGGATAATAGGAGTGATTAGCACTCAGATTTGTAGTTAGCTATACGATAGACTCTTGGCTAAAAAGTATCCTTACCTACCATTAGTTTGAAATCGGGCTCTCTACTAAATCGAATCGAAACCCAAGCATTCCATCAAGGAGGCTTATTTCTGGATACTTCCCCCATAGACGATCGCTGTGATCATGCCGTCATAGTAAGAATCCCATCAGTCCTGTGCATACTACGCCGGAGGCGCTTGCAACAAAGTGGATCCTACTATTTCAGTTTTAGGATAAATAACGCACCTGTAAACCTTCAAGGCTAGCTAGCAAACGGCGGTAGTAATTGGCGTACGCCCAAAAATAGACCTTACCGGCCAAAGGCAATAAGGTCTACCAATCGCTACGCCTATGCAATAGAACGGTTAAGGTATTGTACCCTCTAGAATGTAGCTCACTCCTTTGCGGGTGGGGAGCTTGAGGATATAATAGCCTTGTTGACGCGTGGATTCAATACCCTGATGGCTAAAGGGAAAAGCACTTCGGATAAGACATTCTTCGCCCGTGAGATTATTTTTCCAGCTGCTACTGAAAATCAGTACATAAGCCAGGGTAATGAGTGGAATGGATATGGAAGAAGACGCAATCTTTAGAGTATTCAGTGGCACTCTAAAAGTAAGCTATCCTTCATATCTGCTTTGGAATTATGGATAGATCTCAACATTTCAGCCCCCAACGCAGGAGACTTTTCAACTATCTATTTCATAGAATAACATCCGGCCGGAATAGTATTTGTATAAAAATAGATGTCAACAAATGTAAGAAAAGGCCTAAGTCCTTTGTTCGTTCAATTCCTCCTGAAAGGCAAACTCAGAATTAGAGCTTTGGGAAGAGCCTGCTAAGTTCTATAACTGTGTTGCAAAAACAAGCGACGGTAAAAGTTAGAAAACTAATAGAAATAATGGCACTGAGTTTACCCGGTGTTCGTTGGAAGAACGCCACTTGCAGGATACCAGGCTATCAAAAGATTTACCAATGCGTTGGCCGCTGACAATCGTATTGCACCGTCTTTAGTAAATACCCCGCGGGCAGTTTCCTTGTTAAATGCATAGCACGAAATGGAAACTAGCCCATTCAGGTATTCGCTCAAACGAATTGGTATAGCAGCAGATACCACAAACAGGGCAACGTTTTTCTTTTAGAGAAGACCGTTAGATGACCGGGTAAATTGTAAATGTTGATAGCGCAACGACACCATTAAAATATCCATGTAAGTACTATGTTCTTTTAAAATATGACCGATACGTTTTTATCAGCGAAGTGGGAAAATCTTATCATGGCTAACTATGCCGTAAGTCCAGAAGTATTAAAACCCTATTTGCCCCAAGGGGTTGAACTGGATTTTCACGATGGCAAAGTTTATGTAAGCCTCGTTGGTTTTATGTTCAAAGAAACCAGCCTGTTTAAAATTCCCATACCATTTTTTGGAACATTTGAAGAAATCAATCTCCGGTTTTACGTAAAGCGGATGGAAGAAGGAACTGAAAAACGGGGGGTGGTTTTTATCAATGAGTCCGTTCCGTATAAATCAGTAGCCTGGCTGGCCAACAAATTATATAAAGAACACTACATTTCTATAGCTACAAAGCACTCCATTCAAGTAGGAAAAAGGGATAAGCAAATAAAATATGAATGGGAAATAAACAATACCTGGAATCACCTGGCTGTGAACGCTTCTACTGAAAAAAGTGAAATGTTAAGGGGCAGCATAGAAGAATTCATTTTTGAGCATTACTACGGATATACAAAAATTAATAACCGACTTTCTCAGGAATATAAAATTCATCATCCAAGGTGGCTGGTGAATAAAGTAACAGATTATTCTATTTATTGTGACTTTGCATCCATGTATGGAAATGACTATGCCTTCTTGAATAATCAGAAACCTGATTCAGTTATTTTAGCCGAAGGATCGCCGGTTAATGTTAAATGGAAACGAACAAATTTCTAAACGACGATAATGGATCGAAAAGATATTGACAGGATAATAGAAATGGCCTGGGAAGACAGAACACCATTTGAAGCCATTGAAATACAATTCGGTATTTCGGAAGCTAATGTGGTTTCACTAATGCGAAAAGAGTTGAAACGCAGCAGTTTTAATTTGTGGCGAAAACGGGTAAATAGCGGCATCAGTCAAAAGCATTCTAAAAAAAGAAATGCTGAAATAACACGGTTTAAATGCAATCTGCAAAAAACCATATCAATGAATAAAATAAGCAAGCGATAAAATGAACGGGTCTTTTGAAACAGATTACGAAACCATACTCCGAAAGGTCGATGAGATTGATCCCCTTCAATATGCAAGAACCAGAAATTATATTAACGGAGCAGTAACCCATTTATCACCTTACATTTCAAGGGGTGTTATCAGCACCAAACAGGTACTGAATAGTGTACTTGAAAAAGGATATGATTCACGACAAATTGAAATTTTTATAAAGGAGTTGTGCTGGCGTGACTATTTTCAAAGGGTAGCCCAGCACAAGAATCTAGACCAGGATATAAGGCAGCCGCAGCAACCCGTATCAAACTATGAAATACCTGTCAGCATAATAAAGGCAACCACGGGAATAGAGGGCATTGATGAGGCAATTAAGGAATTATACAATACGGGCTATATGCACAATCATTGCAGAATGTATACGGCTTCCTTGGTTTGCAACATTGCCAAATCTTACTGGTATCAGCCGTCCCGATGGATGTACTATCATTTATTAGATGGTGACTGGGCCAGTAATTCGTGTAGCTGGCAATGGGTAGCTGGTAGCAACAGTAATAAAAAATATTATTTTAATCAGGAGAATATCAATAAATATACACAAACAAGTCAGTCAAATACATTTTTAGATACCTCGTATGAAGCCATACAGTCTATGGAAACCCCTGCTTCATTAGTGTTTACACAAGAGTTTATTCCTGAAATAAACCTGCCTTCATTCACCCCCATACACATTGATTCCTCACTACCAGCTTTTATTTACAATTATTATAACCTGGACCCAACCTGGCATAAAGAAGTACCGGGAAACAGGATATTATTAATCGAACCTGATTTTTTCTCGAAATATCCAGTTAGTAGACGGTGCATAGATTTTATGCTGTCACTAAGTAAAAATATTCCTGGTGTACAAGTATATACAGGTTCCTTTCAATCCCTGGTTAACGAGTATAAATTTGAAAGCATTTTCTACAAAGAACATCCGCTTAATACGGGTTATACAGGAACTGAAGAATCCAGAGATTGGATTTCCCATGAGACTACCGAGTACTATTCTTCTTTTTTTGGATACTGGAAAAAAATTGAAAAGCAGTTATTTAAGGCAAACTAATGAGATGCGTCTGAATAGAATAAACTTGAATAGCTATACACAGAAACTTTTTATCAATTGATTAGCGCTTTCTCGTCAGAGAGAATGGGTGGACATTAAATCTAAAACAGATAAGCATAACGTAATAATATTTAATCGATCATTTGCTTAGTGTTATTTGACTTGGTATATCAAATAATCTGTACGATGGACGTATATTTTTTTCAATAAATCCGAAAAATATAGAAGAAATCACTACCATTTACTAAAAAAAACCTGTGCATAATATCACTGGTAACGCACAAAGGACATACCAGATAAGCTGATTGATAAAATATTCTTTTTCAAGAAGTCATGAAGAATCAATTATGGAACCGATCTTTAGGGGCAATGCTTTTACTGGCCTTATTGCTAGTATCAATGTTGCTGGTTTAATTTTTAAGTAAATAGCTTTATAGCGGCTATAGTTGAGTAGATTAACAAAGATAGGCTACCTCCAAAGGGGGTAGCCTATGCTGCCTTTAAACTAAATAAAAAAATCAACGGAGACTATTTCTTTTTAGCTGCCAGGGAATTAATCCACTTGGCTATTTTTAAGGCATCCTCTTTAGGCACCTGGGGCATGGGAGCCATGGGTGGATAGCCCGGCCAGTGCGAAGGATCGGGCTTATGTATCAAGGCTACGATCTGCTCAGGTTTGTATTTTTTCTTGGCTACTTCCTGGTAAGCCGGACCTACCAGCCGGGTTTCAATCTGATGGCATGCTAAACAGGCATGTTTTTGCAGAATTTTTTCAACGTCAGCGGGTGGCTTTTTCTGAGCTGTCGCTGCCAAGATCAGAGTAGTGAGCAAAAGGCTAGTGATTCCTAGAGAACGCATATGCATGGGATGATTGAGTTAAATTTTTTTGTCAAGTGAAAAGGGTTAAGTATCTAGGGCTTTTTAAAACGGATTTCTTTAAAGTTCTGCCACATCGACCAGGGTATATTCTCACTAGTTAGTAGGACTATTTTGAGCTGCTCATTACTGCTGGCTTCTGCCCAAGTAGGCGTTATTGAAAAGGTATTTAGCCGTCAAAAAGGATTTTGTAGCCTGGGGTTAGTGGTAAAAGAGTAGTCGGTTAAACTGTTGAGAAAGTGGATGATGTCTTGTTGCTCACTTTCACTCAGACGAACGCTTCTATTTTGAGTTAAGACAGCGTCCGTGCTTGGACTCGCTTTTACACCAGTTGCATAATGCTTTAAAACGGCTTCTAACGTTGGAAAGCGGCCGTCGTGCATGTAAGGCGCCGTCAGGGCAATATTGCGAAGGGTAGGGGTTTTGTATTTGCCCAAATCTACCGGGTTTCGGGTAATACGAAATCGCCCTTGGTACACCCCTTCTTTGGAGTCATCCGAAAAATCATCGTCTAACCCATTGTTATGAAAAAGGTTATCAGTAAACAAAGCCCCCTGATGACAGCGGCTGCAATGCGTTGTAAACAAAGCCAAACCCCGACGTTGGGCCGACGAAAGTGCTTGTTTCTTTTCAACGTAGGCATCGTAGGCCGATTGATAGGAAAGCAGGCTTCGCTGAAACTGGGCCAGTGCTCTGGCCACATAGGCCACTTTAATTTCTCCATCGAATACACGTTTGAAGGCCTGCACATAGGTGGGATCCGCCTTGAGCTCAGTTTCCAGCTCTACAAGATCCTGAGCCATTTCGTCGAGGTTCGTCAGCGGAGCAAAAGCCTGTGACTCCAGATTGGTAGCTCCTCCTTCCCAAAACAAACCGTTATTCATCCAAGCCAGATTCAGAAGTGCCGGCGAGTTACGATCTAGCGGGCGTCCCGACACGCCAACCGTGGTGAAGGCAACGCCGTCAGAAAAGGCTTGGGCGGGCTCGTGACAGCTTGCGCAGCTAATTTGATTATTGCCAGACAAGCGCTTATCGTAGAATAGCCGCCGCCCCAGCTCAACGCCCTGCTGAGTCATGGGGTTGTCAGGTGTAGAGGGAAAGGCTGGAAAGTGAGTGGGAAGCTCCCTATCAAAGGGGGCCAGGGAAGGCGTGACCTCCCTTGGCTGAGGCTGACAGGCTACCAGTAGGAACAGCACGAATCCAAGCATCAAAAAAGAACCCTTACCCACGTTTAGTTGACGGATTTAACCGAGAATACCTTGCTGGAAAAGTTAGAAGCTACTTTGCTCATCACATCCCCCTGAGCGGCACCTACGCTGGGCGTAGTCATTACATCCACCCCTTCGGTAATGGCGGCTACATTGGTAGAAATGACGGCAGAAGCTGCCGCTGAGCTCACTTTTAACGCTTGAGGTAATGTTAATTTTACCGACTTAAAATTGGTATTAAGACCCGTTTCTACCTTTAATGTTTTGGTGGTAGAATTCTGTTTTACACTTCCTTGTAAGGATGAGAAAATATAGCTGGTATGCCACATCCAGGAAATGTTGGTCATGCCGTTAAGCTGGGAAAGCTCGCCGGCCTGTAAACTAAGATTATTATTATAAACGGAGTCAACACCCACGGAGAATTCAAGTGAGGTATACTCTCCCACTGGGATATTGGTAAGTTGAATTTGTTCGCGTTTGCGGGCCGGGTATTTAAAAGATCCATCCTGCACGGAAATTTCCTTGGTTTCTTCCAGCAAATAATAGGAATTAGGTACGCTATAGGCTTCACCGTTCGCTTTGACGAGCTTGAGATTACTAACCCAGTAGCGGAGCGTGGAGAAGTTATAGGTGGTCCCGCTAATGGTAAAATCTTTACTTAAGGTAAAGTCCGCGTCATTGACAACGGCATCAAAGGTAAGATCAGCTGAACCACTAGTGACGGCTGGAGAGACTTCATTTTCTTGGGAACAAGAAGATAGCAAAGCCGCAGCGGCTAGTAAAGTAATGATGGAAGATTTCATTTTAAATATAGTAGGAAAATAAAAGAATAGTTGACTCGAAGCATGGCTTTGAGTGGATGACAAAAAAGGTAATACGAGTCGTTGAGCTCCCGGCAAAGTAAGCAGAGCAGATACCCGAAAATTTTTGAGCGTATCGCGTGAGTAATTGCCTTACGTAGATGTATATACGTAATGATGGGGCAATACGTTACCGGTAGCCTGACTAGGGTAGGCATACGCGCAAGAAAAAGCTTTGAAGGCTAAGGCCTGGGCGGGCGAAACAGGGAGAGTGCTTCAGCCGAAGGAAAGAAGCGATGATAGAAAAGAGGAGACTTGACGAGCGGGAACTCAAAGCTAGGAGCTTCGAAGCTAAATTCCCAGGGGCTAAGCTGGTCGGAAAGCTCCAGTACCTGAGAAAGTAACCGCTGACTGGTTTCTTTCTCCTGGGATTCCTGAGCGGCTTTGAGTTTTTTAGCCAGGTAACACTTCCCATCGCAATGCAGCTCCGGGCGGCTCTTGTTTTCGCAGTGATACTTGATGATATACTCCTTGCGAAGCTCAAAGTCCATTAAAATCGCAGGCACCACCAGCGATCTCACCAGCAATAGGCCAGTGAGAAAAAAGACGCTCATGGATTTGAGAAGTGGACTCATGCTGGCAAAAATAAAGTAGACTTTTGGTTTTCACTATAAAAATGTTGAAATGACTCTTAGCAGTAATAGCTTTCGGAAAAAAACAGATGTTAAGTTTAGGAAATATGAAGCTAATCGACTTTAACGGGGATTTCGCTATCGCAGAACAGCGCTCTACCTAATGGGCCGCTTTAAATAAGCAGGGTATGGTAAGGTTAACTAAGGTATAGTTAACGTATAAAAGCTAGTCGCGCGCTATTTTAAGGCCGGTTATCCTTGCTCTGGGCAGGGCAACAAGTAAACTAAGGTGGCTAAAATCCTTTTTTTCGACTGGATGACCTGTTAAAGGTAGGCTAGGCTTTTACTTTTATCTTTAATGGTCTGTTTTTACCGCTGCAAAAAACACCCGGGCGAATCTGCAGGGTGAGGGGTACTGGCTGAGTATCACGCGTGCCCAGTCGCTGACCTTTTTATTATCAAGCTAAAGGGAAGTCAAGGGACGGGGAAAGAAAACGTGAAAAGTAGCGCCTTTGCCTAGCGTAGAAGATGCCGTAATGGCTCCCCCCAGGCTGCTGATAATTTTTTCACAAATGGAAAGACCAATGCCACTGCCCCCAAAATCACCCTGTCCGTGTAAGCGTTGAAAAATTTGAAAAATGCGGGATACGTATTTTTCATCAAAGCCAATACCGTTATCCGACACGTCAATGCGCAGGTAGGTATCTGCTTGCCTAGTGGGCTCAAGGCCAGTGGGTAAGTCCTGAGCCGCTAGCTATAAAAAGCTGATGTGAATAATACTCCGCTGGGCACGCCCCGATAGGTCTAATCGGCTAAACTTAATGGCATTGGAAAGTAGGTTTTGAAAAAGTCGAATCAGTAGCGATTTATCTCCCCAAACCTGGGGTAATGCTTCGATGGTAATTTGAGGGGATGCTTCAGTAATGGCTACTTCCAGCAGAGATTTTACTTCTTCTAGCACCTGAGAAAGCGAAATGAGTTGGTAGTGAGGGGGCTGATCGCTAAGCCGGGAGAAGTCGAGTAGGGATTCTACCAGTGACGACATTCGCCGGGCGGAGACCTGGATGCGACCAATGTAGGTTAGGAGCTCAGGGTCAACTATCTTTTGACGGGCTAAATCACCAAACTGCTGAATTTTGCGAAGAGGCTCCTGTAAATCATGACTGGCTACGTAGGCAAAATTCTGTAAAAGTTCGTTGGATCGTTGCAGTTGCTGATTGACGAGAGTAAGCTCTTCGTTGTTGCGAGTTAAAGCTTCCGCCAGCGATAGCGTAGCCCTGGCCTTGGTACGTAGCCGGGCCGCTGGTGGGCCTGACTGTACCCGCCTTATTGCTACTGGGCAATAAATCATTCGGAATTTCTTCTTCGCTGCGGCACGTGTGTGCCGCTTGCCTGCCGGCCCAAATTCCCTTCTTTGCCTACGATTGGAAAAAAGAAGCCTGGAATTTAGTCTTCGTGGCCGGCGTGCTGCTGGGGGGAATGCTGGCCACGCAGTTTTTAGCCAATGCCCAGGCCTTTGCGGTAGCTCCGGCCACCCAGACGGCCCTGCGCGCCTACGGAATTTCGGATTTTTCCGGGCTCATGCCCCCTGAGCTTTTTGCCGGATCACATCTGTTTTCATTAAAAGGGATGATCTTTTTTGTAATGGGGGGCTTTTTAGTGGGATTTGGCACCCGCTGGGCTGGGGGGTGTACGTCGGGCCATGCCATTATGGGTTTGTCCAATCTACAGTGGCCTTCACTCGTAGCTACGTGCTGTTTTATGGCCGGGGGACTGGTCATGACCCATCTGCTGCTTCCTTCTATCTTTTTACTAGTTAACTAAGCCATGCGCTCACCCTTTCCTAGTTACAGTCACAATGCACTCCGAGTTGATTCATCGCCTGCCCGCGAGTCGGGGGCAGGCGATGAATCAACTACGGAATCCTGGGTATTCTCTTTGGAATTGTCTTTGTGAAAGCTGAGATTATTTCCTGGTTTCGAATCCAGGAGATGTTTCGATTTGATTCGTTTCACATGTACGGCGTTATCGGCAGTGCCATTCTTACCGGCATGGTATCAATTGGACTCATCAAGCGTTTGGGTTTAAAAACCAAACAAAGCGAGCCCGTGCGCATTGCCGCTAAAACCTTCCACCGGGGACAGATATACGGAGGCTTACTCTTTGGTCTGGGCTGGGCTTTGACGGGGGCTTGCCCCGGTCCCTTGTTTGCTCAGATCGGTAGTGGCTTTCTACCCGTAAGTGTCACCCTGCTGAGTGCCATTGGCGGTACGTGGGTGTACGGCTATTTCAGAGCACGCTTGCCGCATTAACGTAGTGAGAGTGAATGCGGTTTCAAAGGATCTCTAAGGGGTTAGAAAGATTCAAAGCCATTACTTAGGCTTCAGCTATTGCTAAGGCCTGCCCATGTTGTGAAAAAAGACTTGGCAGGCCTGCTTACAAGCCGGCGGATGAGGTATGATAGCAAAGCTCAGGGCAAGCTAAAGAGGCAGAGGAAAGACGTATGGGGGGACTGCTGGCAGTCGCGGGAGTGTTGAAAACCAGCCCGGCAAGAGCCTCTTGGCCGGGCTAGTTTTTAGGTTTTAAAGGCGGGCCTGCTTTCCTAAGGGCGCAGCTCCGGCGAGCCAACTGCGTAGGAGATGCTGCTTGGCAAGGGCTAGGTAGACTCTGTTTAGGTTAGCTGGATGCCTCAGAGCAATCGCTTGCAGTGGAGCTTGACTTCTTAAGCCGGCCTAGCGTAGGGTTAGTAAATGCGCACGGTTCGGCTGTCCCGCCAGACAATTTTAATATTTAGTTTTCCGTAACGCCGGCCTAGAATAAGGTAGAGCAGCAAAAGAGGAATGCCGGCTAGGCTGAGCAGGGCGGCTAGGTAAGTACTCGCCTGGAGCCAGGTCAGGGTGTGGTGGTGGGGGAAAAAGCTTTTTTTATACCTTTTAACCGAGTAGTGATGCAATTTTAACCAGCTAATGATGTCCTGCTCAAGTCTAGAATCCAGGTGGTAAGAGCAACTGTATTTTCCCCGCTCAATGGCCCTGACAATGGCGTCCTGAAGGGTACTAAACTCTTGATCAAGCAGGGCTTGTTTTTGGATGCTGTTTAAAGCGGGTTTTTTCTTTTTACGTAAGGAATTAATGCTTTGAGTTTGGACGAGAGCTTCTTGGGCGGTAAGCATTCGAATGGTTTTTAGTGAGTAAGGCAATGAGGCGCGAGAACAACCTGCAAGTATAGCACATGGAATAACTCCACTAAAGCAGCCCGGGCGATTAATTTTACGCCTTTAAGGGATTCTTGAGACTGCATTTATCGCATGCAATCCTTACAAAACAGCATCCTTTAAAAACAGGGTTTTTCTTATAAACTTCTATGGCAAGAAATGGACCTGACTAACTTGAAAGGCCGGGATCCTCGGGGCTCATGTTCGATTGATCCGACGCTAGTTGAAGTTGCTAATTAGGGGGCCACTTGAAGGCCCTAGCCGCCGTGGCCGTACTGCCCTTGCCGGAGGTAGGCAGTCATCAGGAAGCCTTGCTTTCTCATTTGGGAAATGTTACGGCCGGCTCCTGGCTTCGAACCTTTATTTCTTTCGATGCGGTATTGGTCTTAAGTGGAGCGTTACTAACTTCTTACGTTGGGGTGAATGGGTTAATCAAGCGTATGACCTTAGACCGCATCCTGCCCCAATTGCTTTTGAAGGAAAACGCAAAGGGAAGTTCACCCAGGATTTTGCTTTTATTCTACTTCCTGTGCTTATCCGTTCTCATCATAACGCAAGGAAAGCTGGGCCCCTTGGCTGGCGTATACACCATTTCGTTCTTACTGGTGATGATCTACTTCGGGCTGGGAAATTTCCTGTTAAAAATAAAACGAAGTCAACTGCCCAGGCCCGAACGAGCCTCCGGATTTACGGTCGCCTTGGCCATCCTGGCCGTCATGATTGCTCTCTACGGCAACGTGAGAATGCATACGGAATACCTGATTGTCTTCTTGCAGTACTTTCTACCCTCCATGGTAGTAGTTACGCTCTTACTCAATCGCAATGAACTGTTTAATTATTTACTAGTCGGGGTTGATCGCTTCTTTACCTCGGTTAAAAAATTAGCCGATGTGAGTAAATTTTACTTGACGCAGGCTTCCCTCAGACTAACCCAGCAAGAGTTCGTCTACTTTACCAAAGCCGATGACGTTTCCATTTTAAATAAAGTCATGATTTATGTTCAAGAAAATGAAATCACTAGGAAACTAAAAATTGTTACCGTTCTAGCCGACGAAGACTTTGTAGGCGAGGACTTCCTGCGCGATTTGGAAGTGCTGGACCGGGCCTATCCGGACATTAAGATTGAGTTTTTACAAATTCGGGGCTCCTTTGGTCCTGAAATTATTAACCGGCTCAGCAAAGAATGGAACATCCCCATCAACTTCATGTTCATCAGCTCGCCCAGTGATCGCTTCTCACACCGGGTTTCTGATTTGGGAGGGGTACGATTAATTATTTAATTGATTCTGAAAAAATAAAAAACCTGACCTAGACGGCAGCGTAAAAAGCCGGGCGGCTTACGCAATGCAATAGTGCCTATAGATCGATAGGGGTTAAGAAGTCCGCTTGGGGCCTGGAGTTAGGATATAAGAAAATAGCTCCTGGTCTAGTGGACAAGAGCGCTCTTAAAAACGCTCATGGGATTGGACTACACCGGCAAAGACTGCTGGCTAAGTAAGGGGTTGAGTCGTACAGCCGGGCCGGTTATGCCCAATGAATGTATCAAGTTGGGACGATTCCGCGTGTTGCACGCTATAAAACAGTGCATTCTATCCATTAAAGAGTTAGAAATACTCTTGCCTTATAGAGTCGTAGGTAAAATCTTCGACTCATGCTTAATAGCAGGCAACTTCATTTCTTCATGGTTGGTGTATTTTCCTATCTACTGACATTGCCTTGTTTTGCTTGTCTGGCGGTACTATTCCGCCATTTATGAAAGTATTCCCATCAGCCGTAGCCGGCGACTTGGGAGTGGTAGGAGTGTTTGCTTTTTTCTACACGACTAGCAAGGACTATCCTTTTACGGGTTTTTGTCTTGGTAGAGAAATGGTTTGCCGGAAACCTAGGAGCCATCCAGCAGAGTAGTTTTCAGTTGTTTCGGGGCACTATGGTCTGGAGGGGTTTGCTGCTTTCAGGCGTAGCTATGATGATTGCCAGGGTATTTGTTGCTTTTCACTAGTTCAGCTCGAACCCCAATCAATGAAAGCGAGTACAGGGAAAAAAGTAGAACCCGGCTCAACGGTTTTGCAGTATCTATTGCTTGGCAACTCCCCTGATGATCGCTCATCAGCATGAAATTATCGAAGAGATTAAAGGCCTGAGTTTAGACGCTCCAACACCGCTTTAAAAAATGGAATCTACCCGGCACCTTTCTTCGCATGCCCCCCGCTCGTTTTAGCCAATGCAGGCATGCCTAGTACCTTTTTTTCATCGTTCATCTTTGAGGGTTAAGACCTCAATGGGCTTTCTCTATTCTGAGCCCGTCGATGCCGCTACGGATGGTATGAAGCTGGCGTGGCTGGTTTTGGGCAAGGCATCAATGAGGCATCTACGGTTCATTTTAAAAGCTTAGTAAAAGCGCATATCCTCACGCTTTTACTAAGGGATAGGTAAGATTTTGCAAGACAGGATCGGGCTAATTTTAAAGACGCCCTTTGCTAGGCCAGGGGCTTTGCTGAGGGGTGGAAGAAAAAAGTTGCGAAAAACTCCTGCTTTCCCAAAGGCATGAATCCAGTCGAGGGGGATTTAGGCTTTAACTAAAAAAGGACACATTGAGCGCCGAGTAGTCCGGTTTACGTTTCCATTAAAGATACTAAGGCAACACTTGGATCTTTGATGAATACTGGTAAATTTATCTATACGTCAGCCCTAGATAAGGCTGGTGGGCACTAGACGGCTTGGGTGCCGATTGCCACTAAAGTCCTGTTTTACTTGGTGGATGTTTACAAATAAATACATTTAATATTTCCTTGGTGCAGGGGATGGTTTGATCATGGATTTAAGGGTTTGGTACCTTTGTTAATACGGCAAGCAATGCTAATTTTACTAAGCAAGTAAACGACTTAGAATCGACCAGTCAGCGCTTGATTAACTACGAAAAATCACTTTGACATTCATTCGTAAACCAGGCACAAATAAAATCAACTACTAACATGAATTCAATGGAGCTTTCGCTAGACAGGTCAGCACTTCTTGCGGGCTTTGCAGGGACAATATGCGCCTATTTACACGGGGCAGTAGAAGGCGAAATGGCTACTAGTCTTACCTCGGGATAGTACTTTTTTTAGTGCTTAGAGAGGAGCGTACATGGGGAGAAAAAAAAGGGTGAATTAAGGGATTGCTGATTTTAACAAGATTTGCAAGGCTGAAGGCTAAGAAGCATTTATCAATGTTTTTGGCATGGACGATTATATATATGCATTACTTAAATAAGCAACTGCTTCATTTGTTAGGGTCCGACACTCGTTTCTTTTCTTTTTTTCAAGAGTCCGGCCTTTGGATTTGGGATGTCATGCATCCAGAAAACTACTGGATGAGCCCTAATTTCTGGCTGAAATTAGGGTACGGGGCCGAAGAAATTCCTAACCTTTTAGAGTACTGGAAAGGGCTAATCCATCCCGATGATGTGGACTTGCTTAGTCGTCAGTTGCAGGCGCATTTGCAAGATCCCGGTAGCAACTTTGATACCTCTATTCGCTACCTTCACAAACGGGGTCATGTGGTTTGGTTTCGCTGCCGGGGTATGGCCCTGCGTAATGAGGAAGGCCAGCCCACGCTACTGGTGGTGAGTCATATTGACATTAGTAAAGAAAAAGAAGCCGAGCTGAAAGCCCGCCAGCAGTCCCTGCTCTACGAATACATTGTCGGTAGTGAGGTCTTGTACGTGGCTAAAATGGACGCATCGGGCTATTACAGCTTCGTTAGTGAGACCTACGCCCAATCCCTGGGCCAGTCCGTAAAGAGTCTGCTGGCTAGGCCGGCAAGCCTGGGCATCATTGAGGAAGATCTCCCGCTCTATGAGCAAACCATAGAAGCCTGTCTGGCTCATCCCTTGGTTTCCTATACGGTTCAAATTCGTCATCGTTTGCCGGGCCAGGCCCTGCAGGCCTACGAATGGAACTTGACCGGCCTGGAGGATCATCTGGGTAGGGTTAGTGAAATCCTGTGTCTGGGACGTAACGTTACGCAAACCCTGAAAACGGAGACCAATTTGGCCGTTCTGCTGATGACCATGAGCGATATGGTTTCCATCACCACTCCGCAGGGAAAAATTCTGTATTTATCCCCTGCCTGGACTACCATTCTGGATTACTCCGTCATGGATTGCCTCGGGCGAAACATGGAAGAGTTTATGCATCCCGATGATTTGCCCCAAGCCTTGGCCGTGATCAATCAGGTTAAAGAAAGGGGACAGGCTAGTTTTGAGCACCGCATCAGCCATGGCCAGGGACACTACCTTTGGATGGAAACCAAAGTCAGCTTTCAGCCCAATAGTGACGAAATCGTGTGGACGAGTCATGACATTGATCAGCGGAAAAAAGCCGAGGAGGAACTCCTAAAAACCAAACTTCTTTTGGAAGAAACCAGCCGCATTGCCAGGGTAGGTGCTTGGGAGTATGTCGTAGAAAGTCAACGCGTATACTGGTCGGAGGTAACCAAAGAAATTCACGGGCTGGACTGGAAAGATAGCCTTGAAACCGATGAGCTCCTGGCTTTTTTTGCCACTTCTCAGGCCCAGGAGCGCATAGTTAAGGTGTTTTGTGAGGCCATCGCTCAGGGACAGGCCTGGGACGTAGAAGAGCAGATTCTCACCCGGCAGGGACAGCTTCGATGGATACGCATGATTGGGCAAGTCGAGTGGGCAGAGGGCAAAGCCCTTCGTTTATTTGGAACCATTCAGGATATCGATGATCGCAAAACGGCTCAGCTTCAAAGCGAGAACGCCCGCCAGCAGGCGGAAGATGCCAGCCGGGCCAAGTCGGAATTCCTGGCCAATATGAGCCACGAAATCAGAACTCCGCTCAACGGAGTGATTGGGTTTTCCGAACTTTTGCTTAAAACTCCACTCGACGAAACCCAGCATCTGTATCAGCAAACGGTCTATGAATCCGCCCACTCCTTACTGGGCATTATCAACGACATCCTTGAGTTTTCAAAGATTGAGGCCGGGAAACTATCCCTAGTCATTGAAAGAACGGATTTGGAGCTTTTGAGCCAACAGGCCCTGGCTTTAGTGTCGACCCAGGCTCAAAATAAAGGCCTGGAGGTCATTCTGGATATGGATGCAAATCTTCCCCAGTGGATTTGGACGGATGAGCTGCGTTTGCGACAGATTTTGGTAAACCTTTTAGGCAATGCGGTTAAATTCACCCTGCAGGGAGAAATTGAATTAAAAGTACAACTCCTCAAGGCTGATGGGGAGCAGTCCGTGCTGGGCTTTTCAGTCCGGGATACGGGCGTTGGCATCGAACCAGAAAATCAGCAAAAAATCTATGAAGCCTTTACCCAGGAAGATTTTTCAGTAACTAAAAAATTTGGGGGTACGGGCCTGGGACTGACCATTTCCAGTCGTTTGGTGGGCCTAATGGGAAGCCACTTTGAGCTGTCGAGTCAGGTAGGCAAAGGCAGCTGTTTTAGTTTTAGTTTGACCTTACCCGCTCAGTCCCGCAGCCAGGAGCTGGATTACCCTTATTTGAGCCGAATTAAGTCCGCACTCGTAGTGGATGATAACGAAACGAGTCGGCGGGTCTTAGAAAAAATGCTGGCCCAGCACCATATCGTTTGTCGCCTTGCTAAAGATGGATGGGAGGCCTTGGAGCTACTCCAAACCCAGGCCTTTGATGTCATCCTTATGGATTACGGTATGCCTGCGTTGAATGGGCTGGAAACCTTAGAGAAAATGCGTAGTCGGTTGGATTTTGGCCTGCCACCGGTGCTGCTGATGAGCACTTCGGTGGACGGATTAAATCTGCAAAAAAGTGGCAGTACTTGGCTGCTCAAGCCCCTCAAGCGATCCGAGCTGCTGGCTGCACTTTCCAATCTTTTTGGGCAGGAACGCTCTTCACTTGGCATACCGGTGCCCCGCCTTGAGCAGAGTCAGTTGAACGAGCTGAAAAGTACGGCTTCGGTATTAGTGGTAGAGGACAATGCCGTCAACCGTCTACTGGCCAGAAAACTCATTGCTTCCCTTCGACCAGAGCTCATGATCTACGAAGCTCAGGATGGCATTCAGGGTCTGGAAGCCTTTGAGCGGTATCACCCGGATCTCATCCTGATGGATATTCAAATGCCCGTTATGAATGGGTACGAGGCGGCTCAGCAGATTCGTAAAATAGAAAACCAGCACGTTCCCATCTTAGCCCTGACGGCGAGTATACTGCCCGGAGAAAAAGAAAAATGTTTGGCTGCCGGCATGGATGATTATCTAATAAAACCCATTTTGAGAAGTATGTTGGCAAAAGCGCTCGAAGAGTGGCTGCCTTACCCTACCCTTGAGTAGGTTCCTTAAACCCTTCAATGTCCTGGTTTAAGGCTGACTAGCACTAACAGCGAGTGTCTGGGTACAACCTGTCTGGGTACAACCAAAGAAGACCTTTTCTATTTGAGCAGACAGTAGAGCAAAGGGCAAACAAGCCTTTCTGGGCTAATAGAAGTTTAAACAGTCCGCTAAAGGGCAGGGCGTGGTCACTACTTTAAGATAAAATATTGCTAACCTCAAGTAAATTTTGATCGGGATCTCTGAAATAAACTGAGTAGATTTTATGGGTAGCTCCGGTGCGCTCGATCGGACCTAGCTCAATGGGTATTTGATGATGGCGGAGTTCTGCAACAATCTCATCCATCGGCGTTTGACTAATGAAACACAAATCGCCGGCACCGGGGGTGGGTTGGTCGGCCTTGGGATCAATCTCTTGTCCTTTCTGGTGAAGATTGATTTTTTGCTGATTAAAACGCAAGGCTTTTCGCCCCTGGTTGAATTCTTCGATTTGCATGCCTAACACTTGGTGATAGAATTGCAAGGTTTTATCTACGTCAGCAACCGTGAGTACTATATGGTCGAGATGGTCTATAATCATTGGTGTAGCGAGTCAAGTCATTTAAATACGCTAAACAAGCGTGCTAAAGCGTTGGACTATTGACAAGAAAAGTCTTGCCTGTGCCTTTTTCTTCACACGTGATGCGCTCACCTAGCCCCCATTGCGGCACTACTTAGCAGTAGGGGCAATACCTCTGATTGTAAAACGAAAGGCCCGTATGGCCTGGTTTTAGTCGCGCACTGGCCGTACTTGGTATTAGATGCCAGGTTTGAGGGCCACCAATCAAAGGTTAGCCCTCAAACCTGGCCGTGGTCCTACCAGCTAAAGCGCTCTAAAAGGCCCTGACTCACACTGGTTACGTAATAACTATTACCCTTTCGTTCAACGGAAGCCGGGCCCCTTAAATCACTTACTAGGGTAGTGCCCAGGGCATTGGCCAGGCGGCCCGAAGGTAAGGTCGGATTAAAAATACCGTCGGATACGAACTCTACCACGACAGGCTTATTGCCCTCTGAAAGGGTTAGATCCATAATCGTGGTATAGCCTGATTGGTAAACACTGACGACTCCCTGCGGAGTTACCTGGTAGATCACGGCTGAGCCTTTCGTGAAGGGACCGCCGGAAAGCGTGGAAACCAGAAAGTTAGTACCGTCAAAGACGATACCCGTGGGGACGGCTTCCTGGGCCGGAGTGACGTTAGGCAAATGCGCTAGCAGCGTTAATTTACCCGTATTTTTTTCCCGTTTGATGACGGCATTCGTGCCCGCATCCACCAGGACAATGTTGCCACTAGCGTCGGATGTTAAGTTATAGGCATTGGAGTTCAGGGGAGTGACCAATTTCAGACTGTCAATGAAGGGACGCAAAGCCTGGCTTTTGAGATCACTAAGCTGTAAGGGCTGATTGGGATTGAGCTGGGAAGCCTTTACACTGTAGAGATTGCCCAGTGCTCCGTGTAAGAAATACAGGGAATCATTGGCAAAGAGTAAATGCGTAATGCCAATAAAAAAGGCCGGGCCGTCAGGCATGGAAGGCAGGCCCTGCACGACGGGTTTGACCTGATTGTTCTCGATGAGTGAAATCTGACTGTTGGATTGACCCGTACCGACTTCGGCGACAAAGAGTCTCTCCTGAGCATCAAATGCTATTCCGATGGGACCTTTCAATCCGCTAGCTATAATCTGCCTTTGCACGGAAGCGGGATCTGGCCCGGTGTGGTCGGTACAGCTAAGGGTAAAAACGGTGAGCGCGACCAAGGCCGTTAGGCCGAGAAGAATCGAACGTGGTTTCATCATGAATTGATTGGATAAAAATGAGTAGCCCGGCCATCGGTGCGCTTTACTCGAGCTCACGTAAGCCTACGACTGGTTTGGATGAAAAAGTACGCGGGTAATTAAGAACTGCAAAGAATGGGCAAGCTTTGTGAAATGATCTAACCCTGGGTTAGCCAGAGGGCCTGACAGGTAAAAATCATTGAAACGAAATCAAGAAGTATACAATTGATGAGCACAGTCCTGCGCTAACTCGCTTGTTAAGGGGTAGATAAAGATTACGCTAATAATCTGAATTACAGATAAAATGTATGTGAAACGTCTCTTTTTGAAAGTGAAACAGGCTTCTAAAGCAGTAAGCAAAAAAAAACAAGGCTATGGGCTGCCCAAAACCGGATCATACCGACTTTCTATCCTGAAGGCCAGCAGATTCAATCGAGTTATTTTTAAGGGTTTTATTGATCCTCAATGCCTGACCCAAAGGCCTTTATTCACCTACCATCAGCCTGATCAGGCTATCTTGTGCACCTACTGTAGATTCCCACACTAGGCCCGTGCTATGAAAAGCTAACGCCCACTAGAATACGCTATAGGCAAAGCCAATAGAACATAAGCTGATTTTTGACTAGTGCTTAGCTAGGAATAGCAAGCCCACCTGCCGGATTATGACTAACCGTAGCGTTTAGCTTGATTAAATTTGCTTGCTAGGCTCGAAGTGAACTATTCGTGTGGGTTTAAAAATTGCTATTGCTGGCATTGGCACTAACCCGGCTGTGTTCAGCCAGTACTCACTTTCCATTTGTTTTCTTTTAAAGTGGAGATAAATACGCTTTTACTTGCTCGCTCTGGCTAGGTTTAGCGATACCTACTTAAGCGGTAAAGTCAAACCAAACGTGAGGCACGAGCAATACGTTTAATGCTCGTTTTAGAGTGATAAAGCTTAGGTGTATTACTGCTTTAAATAAAATTAAGTAAAGGAGAGAAATCTTATTGGTATTTAGGCTGCTTAACTACGGGTTACTACTTATATAAATTAATTTTAAACTCATTTTGTAGACATTTGATAATTGTAGATGAGGGCTTAAGTTCTTGAATTATCTTGCTATTGAAGTCTTTTAATTCATCTAATTAAAGTCGATATCTTCTGTCTTACTGGTTTGCATTTTCTTGTTCAATAGTGAGACTAGTTCCTTCAAAAATCAATGAAAAGATCATACAATGATCAATTGAAATTAGCCCTTGTTGAGCAGACTATTTTTAAATGGATGATTGCTTAAAAATGCACTTTCTAAAGAATTACTTTCAAAACTATATAAAGTTACCTGTATTTAGCTATCAAGCAGGTTACATCGCCGCTATTGATTTGATTTAATACTGCTATAAAAGTCGATTGTATCTTATTATCTAAACCGAATTCTAGCGCTGATTAACACTCCATCTGCCGTATGATTAACGGCGTATGGTTCTTCCGTGCTACGTACTTTTTAAATTCATTTAATTGCTCCAGACTATGAAATCACAACTACTCATGGATTGCAAGAGAATCATTCGATTCTTTACCCTGTTTTTCTTATGCTGGGCCGCTAGAGGAGGGCTTTACGCCCAACAAGTGCTCTGGCCTACGAATGTGGGTGATGGATCATCTTCCATGATCTTTCAAAGAGATGCCGCTAACAAGGCCTTGGTTCGCTTCACAGTCGCTTCCGCCAATAATGCGACCATTACCTCGTGTCAGGTACGCTATAAGAAATATGCACTTTCGGGCGCGCTGGAATCCAACTACGTTGATCCAAGGCCCGGATCATCCTCTTTAACTAATGGCTACCTCAATGGGGTTAGCATGAGTGGAATGAATGCTTCTTGCCAGGTAAGCTTTACCTTGGAGATTCAGCAGGGCATGTACCAAATGGAAGCCTTAATCAACGGAAGTCAGACCTACCGTGACTTTGGCGTTGGGGAAGTCTTTGCCATTGCCGGGCAGTCGAATGCCGCCGGCTATGCCAAAGATAATAATGGGGAGGCGGAAGTAAGCACGCCCAAATTTGTTCATTACAACAATACCAAAACCCAGTTTGATAGCAATGATCCTGGATCGGCGGGGGTAGGACGAACCTATTATAAATATTACTGGGGAAAACTGGGTTCGCAGTTGGCAACGGCGTTGAATGTACCCGTGGCTTTTTATCAGGCCGCCTGGTCGGGTACGTCGGTACATACCTGGTATTTGAGCAGTTTAGGCACCCCAACGGCGTATCCTACTGGTTATCCCTATCAAAACTTAAAAGCGGTTCTTCAAACGACGAAAAATCAGGTGGGACTTCGGGGCGTGCTTTGGCATCAGGGGGAGACCTATGATACAGGAAATTACAATGATGAACTAAACGCTCTGATTCAACAATCTCGAAACGATGTGGGAGCAGATATTGCCTGGGTGATCGCGCGAACGTCTTATATCAATGGCAATGCCCAGCCCGCCATTATCAACGCCCAGAATCGTTTGCTGACTGCCAATATTTACGGCAATAATTTTGTCATTAGCGCAAAAGCCTTTGGCGATAATACGGCAACGGTTTATAATAAAACGAACATCTTTTCGGGCCCTGAAACCGATGGATTTACGGGTGCAAGCCGCTTGTCGGATCAAACTCATTTGAGCGTGCAGGGGCAAGGGCAAGTCGCTAATGCCTGGTTTACGGCTTTGACTCAAAGTTATGGCGGGCAAAACTTCTTTAGCTACCCTACGGCTTTGCTTAATTCTCAGGCCACGACGGTCAGTGCCCCGTCCTGTAATAACCCGACGCCCTGCGATCTTTCGAGTGCGGTTTCCATCGGAAATTGGAATGGCTATGCCGTGGAGCTTAGAGCCTTGGGAGCCTACCGAGTGCTGGTTACGGTAGTACCCGGAGGGCCCAATGGAGCCCTCAAATACTTTCCACGGGGGAAAAACTACTGGAATAGCATCAATCGTAATGCGGGCACGGATGCCTATTACAATTGTATCAATGTCGGGGAAACGGGCTACGGAGGATTGGTATTTCCTTCGGAAGTAACCCTGCCAGCTGGTTATGCCGAAGGCTTCGAGCAGGATGGAGCCCGCTATTTTTATCAGAGCAATCAACCCATTGATATCTGCCAATTAGATCAACCCCAAACCATTGGCAGTTGGAGTGGCTACAGCGTTCAGCTTCGCAAGTTTGATACCTATAAAGTGCTCGTAACGGTAGTGGCCGGAGGACCCAATGGAGCCCTCAAATACTTTGCTCGGGGGAAAAACTACTGGAATAGCATCAATCGTAATGCGGGTACGGATGATTATTACAATTGCATCAACGTGGGAGAAACCGGCTACGGAGGGTTAGTGCTTCCCCTGGATGTGAATTATACGCCCTCGGGTTATTTAAAAGGCACTGAAAGCGACGGCGCGATCTATTACTACCAGCCTAGTGGAGGACGCTTAGCCGCCACTCAGGGCGAAGGGGTAGCCCTAAAGCTGATGGCGATAGCTCCTAATCCTTCCACGGGTACATTCACAGTTCAGGTAAATGTGATTCAAGATCAACCTGCTGAGCTAGTGGTTAGAAGCATGCAGGGAGTCGTATGGTTTAGAAAAACATTGACGGAAAAAGGGACTCAGACGCATCAAATTAATCTGGGTTCTTCGGCGAAAGGGACGGCATTAGTTTCTTTAGAAACAAAGGAAGGCATGATAACCCACCGGGTTATTCTTTTGCCTTAAATAAGATCTTTAATGAGTCTTATGCTTTCAAGTAATTATCGACGCTATAAGGAAATAGTAGGTACTCCATAGCGGGATAGAAAGAAGCCTACGAAGGGAGAGATTGTACATGGTATTGAAAAGCAGTAGTTCAAAAGGATTGCTTTCAGATCATGTACAATCAACTCAACCCATTCTTGTAGGAGCATTTTCTAAAGTGTGGGAGGGGAATAGCTTTTATCTTGCCGCCAGTGAACTAGGCCTAGTTTCGCTAGAAGCAACCCTTTGTACACCCATCATTTTTCTGTTTTTAAAGCAGTCTCTTGTAAAGAGTTTTGCGCGGCTTATTCGCGCACTAGCTCTCACCATTCCCAAAAGGTACCCTGCCTACCTTTTACGCGTAGCTGAAGGGGATTCACCGGCTACCTAGTCTTTATAGTTTGATTGGATTTTGCTCTCCATTAGCAAATGATTAGAATGCCCCGCTGCATCATTCATGCGCATTTATCGGCCCGAATTAATCCAGTTTCATATTAACAAGCCTTCCAAGGCGGTAGGTTTAAACTACCTTTAATTCCAGCCGCCCAAAGGCTGCTACTAATACTGATCAACAGATACGCTCAAAGGGGCATGAGGTTTTAAATTCTTTAAAAGAGCTAGCATAAAAAGAGCCTAAGGCTGGTAAGGACTATCTTTTCGGTGGCCGTCCCAGCAACTCTTTTCTTTGACTTGCCAGGAAAATCCAGTTCACTTCGCCGTTGAAAACAAACACCCCAACGCACTCTTTTCAAGGGGACTTGCCCTGAGAAGGTACTCGCTAAAAAAGTAGAAATACTTTTTCTGTGCTAGAGAATTCATTGCAATGACAAGCAGGCTGGTACTTGCCTAACCCGTGCCCTAGTTTTTTACCTTGCCTAAGGGATTAACTTAAAATATTTTAGAGAGAAATAGTCTCATTTTTGCCTATAAAATACTTATACACTTGTTTTAAGTTAGGGTGATACGTAAGTAAAAATATTGTTAAAAACCTTGGCTTTTTAGAGGCCAGGGCTCTCACTTGACTAACTTCACCCGTTTCTTTTTCTTTATTCTGCTCTTAGTTTAGACCACGGATTATCCGCTTCATAGCCTACCTAGGCATTAGCTAAGTTAACTAGAGAAAGTAGGCGTAGACGGCTATACTTAGTTTACAAAGGGCGGGGGCTAGGGACTTGTACCCGCTTAAGAGCTTTAAAACTAGTAATGTAGGTGAGTATAATTATAATCATCTAATGGTTAGGTGATTATGCGAGATAAGATAAAAATTTGTTGGATTTTATTTAAGTAAAAAAAGATAGTAACTTAATGTAGTTAATCTCTTTTAAAGGCATCTACAGACTAAAATCGGTTTACAGGAAGCCGCCAGAAGAGTAGCGTACCTACAAGCGTGAAAAGAGAAAACAAAAGGCAGGTAAGTATTCGTAAATACAGTAGTTTAAAAACCAACACTAAACGATAGTAAATACTACTAACGATGGTAATCGGATTTATTTAGGCCTTATTCATTACTACTTAAATTTAGGGGACTTAGCATAGTTTTTTTAATTTCTTGTTTTAACTGTCCGTTTGCATAGACCGCCACACTCGTATGCACCATTTAAAGCAAAAGCTTTTTACATTATTAGAAAGCGATGATCATTTTTTTTCCTTTTTCCAAGAGTCGGGATTGTGGATTTGGGATGTTTTACACCCTGATCATCACTGGATGAGCCCTAATTTTTGGAAAAAGCTGGGCTATGAACTCAACGACACTCCGGACCTGCTTCAAGGCTGGCAACAGCTAATCCACCCCGATGATATTGCGTTTCTTACTGAGCAACTTCAAACGTATTTGACCGACCCAGAGGCCGTTTTTGACGTGCATGTAAGGTATTTGCATAGGCTAGGATCCATCGTCTGGTTTCGTTGCCGGGCTATAGCTATGCGTGATGAGCAAGGAAAGGCTACTTTATTAGCAATTAGTCATTTGGATGTTACTCAGGAGAAAGAAGCCGAGTTAAAAGCTCTACAACAATCATTACTCTATGAATACATTTTAAGCAGTCAGATCCTGTACGTAGCTAAAATGGATTTAAGGGGTCAGTATACGTTTGTAAGCCAAACCTACGCCGAGTCTTTAGAGGAGACCGGAGAGGTTCTACTTGGAAAACGGGCTATAGACTTAGTCATAGCCGAGGATGTAGCGCTTTGCCAGCAAACCCTGCAGGCTTGCCTTGATCATCCTTTGGTTTCCTATACCATCCAGGTTCGAAAACGAGCAGAGGGTAAATCCATTCAGACCTACGAGTGGAATTTGACGGGTCTGGAAGATAGTTCCGGTCAGGTGAGCGAAATTTTATGCCTGGAACGTGATGTCACGCAAAGCATAAAGACTCAAACTAATTTATCGGTTTTGCTTTCCAGCATGAGTGATATTCTTTCCATGACTACGCCCGAGGGAATGATCACGTATTTATCACCCGCTTGGACGAAAATCCTGGGCTACTCGGTAGAAGAGTGTCTGGGAAAAACGATCGGAGATTTCTTGCACCCTGAGGATATGCCCCGGGCTTTTGAAACGGTTGAATTGGCTATGAATCAGCAAAAGGCCTGTTTTGAACATCGAATCAAACATGCTCAAGGCCATTATATCTGGATGGAAACCAAGGCTACTATTCCTAACGGCAATGAAGAAATTGTTTGGACGAGCCACGATATTCACCAGCGAAAAAAGGCCGAAGAGGAACTTTTAAAAACCAAGGCATTACTCGAAGAAACGAGTCGGTTAGCCAAAGTGGGAGCCTGGGAGATGATGATGGATAGTGACCAATTATACTGGTCAGAGGTAACTAAGGAAATTCACGAACTGCCCGCCGATTACATTCCTGAGCTTTCCCAAGGGATTAACTTTTATGCTTCTCAAGAAGCCCGCGACCGCATTCAGGCGGTGGTAGAAAAAGCAATGATTGAGGGAACCTCCTGGGATTTAGAAGAGCAGATTCAAACCGCTAAAGGAAATCTTCGCTGGGTACGTACCATTGGGCAAGTAGAAATGGTAGACGGTAAGGCCGTACGCATGTTTGGTACGTTTCAGGATATCGACGATCGGAAAAAAGCGGAACAGGAAACTCAGAAAGCCCGTCACCAGGCCGAAGCTGCCAGTAAGGCTAAGTCGGAGTTCATGGCCAATATGAGTCATGAAATTCGAACGCCCTTGAACGGGGTCATTGGTTTTACCGAACTGCTTTTGAAGACGCCCCTGGATGAAAATCAGCGTCTTTATCAGAAAACCGTGTACGATTCGGCTAATTCACTGCTGAATATTCTCAATGATATTCTTGAGTTTTCTAAAATAGAAGCGGGTAAACTCTCGCTCGTGGCTGAAAAAACGGAACTTGAATTACTCGGTCAACAGACGCTGGATCTTATTACGACTCAGGCTCAGAACAAGGGTCTGGAAGTACTCTTTTATAAAGAAAGCCAGGTGCCCCACTGGATTTGGGTGGATGAGCTGCGGCTGCGGCAAGTACTGGCTAATTTACTCAGTAATGCCGTTAAGTTTACTTTGCAGGGAGAAATAGAGTTGAAAATTAAAGTCCTTGAAAAAGGACATGGGGAGAGTCTGCTGCGCTTTTCCGTATGCGATACGGGAATTGGCATTGAAACGGAAAATCAGCGTAAAATTTTTGAAGCCTTCACCCAGGAAGATCTTTCGACGACCAAAAAGTTTGGAGGTACGGGTTTGGGTTTGACCATTTCCAATCGTTTGCTGGGCTTAATGGGAAGCCAGCTTTCGCTCAGTAGCGAAATAGGAAAGGGAAGCTGCTTTAGCTTTGATTTACGCTTGCCTACGGCTAGCGAGCCGCCTGAAGAGGCAAAAGACTGGCCGTATCTAGACCGGATTAAATCCCTGCTCATTGTGGATGATAATGCTTCTCATCGGCGGGTTTTAGAGCAGATGCTTCTAGAGCAGGAAATTAGCTGTCGGCTGGCAAAAAATGGATTAGAGGCCCTGGAACTCTTGAGTAGTGAATCTTTTGATGCGGTAGTGATGGACTATCAAATGCCCTATCTCAATGGATTGGAAACGCTTGAAAAAATGAGCGCTTTTACTTCAGTGCCGCCGGTGCTGTTGATGGTTACGATTTCGCAAGGCTTAGAGCTGGAAAAAAGCGGAAAACCTCTTTTAATGAAGCCTCTGAAGCGAAAGCAGCTTTTTACTTCCCTTTCCAATCTCTTTGAACCAGAGCAGCAGGCGATCACTCCGCAAGTAGCGGCAGTGGATGTGCCGCCCCAGAATTCAAACGGAAAAGAAGCAACGGCTTCCATTCTCATTGTGGAAGACAATGCCGTCAACCGCTTGCTTGCTAAAAAGCTCATTGGGTCGCTCAGGCCGGATCTTAGCGTACACGAAGCCCACGACGGCAAACAGGGCGTGCAGGCCTTTGTCGAGCATCAGCCCGATCTGATTCTCATGGATATTCAAATGCCGGAAATGAACGGCTATGAAGCCACGCAGGAAATTCGCAAGCTAGAGTCGGGCCATACGCCCATTTTGGCCCTTACGGCGAGTATTTTACCCGGTGAAAAAGAAAACTGCATGGCCGCTGGTATGGATGACTATTTAACCAAGCCCATTGCCCGTACCGTACTCGAGCAGGCTCTGGTAAAATGGTTACCCGTGCATCTCCCTTTGTAAATAGAGCAGTACGCCACCAATTGAAGGGTAGCCTTGGCGTCTTAGTAAATGCAAATCAAGGTTACTAAAGGCAAACCAACTTAAGTAGAACTGGTCTTTTTTAAGGGAAACTCCGGGGGCAGGGTTTGACTGCGACCATCGCTCAAATAAATGCGATTGTTCTTCTCGTCAAAGCTTTTGATGTGACGGGTATTGGCTAGAATGTGGGGCAGGTACGGGCTTAGCAGGGTAAAATCATAGTTTTCCTGCAAAGCCAGACTTACTTTATCTAATACCGTATCCGATTCAATGCGGTTACCGTTGATGAGATGAATCGTGTAGGGGGTGGCCAGAAACGAAATATTATCGACGGCAATGTATTCTCTTACTCCCTTTCGTACATCCACGTGCACCCGGTCACGAACGATGAGTTCTTCTTCTTCGGATTCGGGTTCCAAGCGGTTGGAAAGCTCCCAGGTGCGGATGGTCTTGGTCATGAGTTCATTTTCAACCAAAAAACCATCGTGGCCGTAGAGAGAGTCAATTTCAGTTAATTCAGCCTGGGGAATATATCGGGCTAAAAACCGCTGCTCTTCGACAGGAAATAATACGTCCGACTGAATGCCGATAATAAGGGTCTGGGCTTTAATGCGGTTCAAGGCCGACATGGCTCCGCCGCGATTTCTGCCCACATCGTGCGAATCCATCATTCTCGACAGACTATAATAGGAAAAGGCATTGAACCGGGTAGCAATTTTTTCTCCCTGATACCGCTGATACGAACTGGCCCTGAAATGCTCAAGCACAGATTCTTCGCGGGCCTGGGTATACTCGTACATGACTGCACTGCGATAACTCAGTAGAGCAGTGGCCCGGGCGGCTTTCATGCCCATGCTGCCCGCGTCCGCTCGCCGCTCCTGCCAGGTTTGATCAGCTTCAATGGCCATGCGCTGGGACTCATTAAAGGCAATACCCCAAGGCGACATGCGGGCATTGGTGGCAATTAGAATGAGCTGTTTAAACAGCTCCGGCTTTTGAATGGCCCACTCTAGAGCCTGCTGCCCGCCCAGGGAACCACCTACAAGCATACTAACGTGATGAATTTGTAAATACTCCCGCAACAGATCCAGGCTTTTGACAACGTCACGAATGGTCACTAGAGGAAAATCCTGATAATAAGGCTCCTGCGTAAGCGGGTTAATCGAAAGAGCCGAGGTAGAACCGTAAGCCGAGCTAAGCACGTTAGCGCAAACAATAAAGTACTGCCTCGTATCGAGCAACTTTCCTTCACCCACCAGTCCACTCCACCAATCCGTCACGTCTGAATTACCCGTCAGGGCGTGACAAATCCAAACCACGTTATCCGCGGTAGCGTTTAACTTTCCAAAGGTGTGATAGGCTACCTCAATTTCGGGTAACGTCTCTCCGCATTCCAGGTCAAACGGCTGCGGATAGTGAAAAATCTGTAACTCAGACAACGTGTAATCTTTCAGTTAAGGACTTATTTTAACTAAGTCAGTATGCAACGTTAACTTATTAGGGCAGGGGCAAAGCTCAAGGCTTCGCCCCAGCTATACTTATCAACCCAGAGCAGTTTGAATGGCCTGCGCTAGATCCGCTTTAATGTCTTCAATGTGTTCATACCCCAGCGAAATCCGAAGCAGTCCGGGCTCTACACCCGCCGAAGCCTGTTCAGCTTCTGAAAGTTGAGAATGCGTCGTACTGGCTGGATGAATAATGAGCGTTTTGGCATCCCCCACATTGGCTAGGTGACTAACCAGCTTCAAGGAGTTAACGAGTTGATCCGCTGCTTCTTTACCCGCTTTTAACTTAAAGGTCAATACGCCTCCAAAGCCGCGGGTTAAATATTTTTTAGCCAGTTCGTGGTAGGGACTACTCACTAGACCCGGATAATTGACGTACTCAACGGCCGGATGCGTTTGTAGCCAGCTAGCCAAGGCCAGCGCATTTTCATTGGTCCGTTCCACGCGCAGGGACAGCGTCTCCAGACCTTGCAGTAATAGGAAACTATTAAAAGGTGACTGCGAGGGACCCCAGTCGCGAAGGCCTTCCACCCGGGCCCGGATGATGAACTGAATGTTACCAAAGGGTCCGTTTTGACCGAAAACATCGTTTAAAACGAGTCCGTGGTAACTCGGGGAAGGTTCCGTAAACTGAGGATATTTGCCATTGCCCCAGTTGTAGGTTCCCCCGTCAATGATAACACCTCCCATGGAAGTGCCGTGACCGCCAATCCATTTGGTAGCCGAGCTAACCACGACGTGGGCGCCGTGTTTTAAAGGCTGAGCAATAGCTCCACCCGCTCCGAAGGTATTATCAACGATAATGGGCAGATCGTATTTTTTAGCTAGAGCAGCAAAGGCTTCGAAATCAGGGATATTAAAACCGGGATTGCCGATGGTTTCTAAATAAAGAAACTTGGTCCTTTCATCAATGAGGGCTTCAAAGGACTCGACCTTATCACCATCCGCGAACCGGGCTTCCACGCCAATATTCTTAAAGGAATTTTTAAATTGGTTGTAACTGCCCCCGTATAAATAGGAAGTAGTCACGAAGTTATCGCCAACGGTCGTGATATTATTGATGGCAATAAACTGAGCGGCATGACCCGAAGCTACGGCTAGTGCGCCCACGCCGCCTTCCAGGGCAGCGATGCGTTTTTCAAACACATCGTGCGTTGGATTCATGATCCGGGAATAGATGTTGCCGAATTCCTGCAGAGCAAAAAGGCGGGCTCCGTGAGCCGAATCATCAAACTGATAAGCAGTGGTCTGGTAAATGGGAACGGCCCGGGCTTTCGTGGTCGGGTCAATTTGTTGTCCGGCGTGAAGCTGGAGCGTTTCAAAACGTAATTCAGACATGTTGTTTGCAGAATTAATGCGTGAAAAATAAATAGAGCCTAGAGTAAGTGTTTGAAACGAGTCGTTTCAGGATGCAACCAACAACAAGAAGAGTCACCACCCTTGCGGGCGGAAGCCTTAAAAAGAAAACAAGGGATTGAATAGGAGGGCAGAGTAGCAGCCCCCAAGAGAAGGGTCGTCCGGTGCATGAAAGTTCGCTTTACTTATCTCCCCCCGAAGACCTTCTTCGGGGCAGGAATTAGCACCTTGTTTACGTGATGGTTCGTAAATAGGTTGCCAGCGGTTCACAGAGCCCGTCTCTCCCCGCTTCTCGATAAGTCAGCATGGTTCGGGCTGACTTTTCAAGAGCAAACTTAAAAAGGAATGCTCATATGTGGAAAGAAGCAGGATCGTTTTTTGCAGAGAAGGCGTTATAAAATCTTAAGAAGGAACCAGATTGCTTGTTTTAAAAGCAGGTCATCAACAACAAACCAGCCGGAAAAGCTTTACGAGGGAACATGAACTTTCCCGGTAAGGAAGCACTACTTTTGTAAAAACGTCAGCAGCTTAGACTGACTTTAGGATCACTTATGGAAAATCCCGTCCTTATTTTTGGAGCCAAAGCGTTGGGTAAAACGGCTCTTGATATTTTTAACCGCAATCAGGTCATCGTCTACGGCTTTTTAGAGGATGACGCCAGCATGCAGGGTACCGAGATTGGTGAGGTCTCCGTGTTTTCAACCACGGATGATGAAAATTTTACTAGTCTCATCGGTAATAAATGCGAAGCCTTTATCGCCCTGGAAGATCGCACGGAACGCAAAACTCTGGTCGAGTTCCTGCACGAAACTCGCCAGACGCAGCCCGTGAATGCCGTGCACCCTTCGGCTATCCTATCCGAAAACGCCCATATTGGCCACGGAAATCTCATTGCTGCCGGCGTCATTATTCAGACCTTTGCCAAAGTAAGCAACCACTGTGTTTTGCACGCGGGAGCTATTATTGACACGGAAACCGAAGTGGAGGACTTTGTACAAATCGGCGCGGGAAGTGTCATCGGAATGGGGGCTAAGGTGCGGGAAAACGCATTCATTGGTTCGGGCGTAACCATTGTAGGGGGCGTTGAAATCGGGAAGAATGCCCGCATTGGAGCGGGCTCTGTCGTTGTTGAAAACGTTCCGGCGGGGGCTACAGTCTTTGGTAACCCGGCTAAAAAGGTATAAGTAACATTCTTTTTACAAAAGCGGACTCGGTTTGAAACATTCAAACCGAGTCCGCTTTTGCTTTTTATAGCCTGTAAATCTCTGGCTTAAGTGGAGGAATTGAAGATAAAGAGGCAGGGTACCATTAATTTTTTCTAATCTCAGGTAGGTATATGTCCGATCTCAACCCTCGAGAGAAAAGACCCAATAAAAATGGTAAGAAATCAATATGAGGCAGGTAGGTAGAAAAAATAGCTAATTGTACTATTTAAGTAATGATTATCAATCTACAAAAAATAGTAATGATTTAATTCTATATAAATAGCTACTAATGAGTAGTTTGTCTCTAGTTTAACAAGTGTGGGGAATTTTGTGTGGTATAAATTTTTAAGGAGATACAGGGCTTCTCTATTAGCATGAAAAATTGAATGATATTTGAATCTGAAAATTGCTTTTTTTTTCGATCAAATGTCTTGAAAGTGATCCAACCGGTAATTTTTTCCGTACTTATAGATCGGAGCCCCGTGTAGTGATTGTAAACAAGATCCATTCATTCGTAGGTGAATTCTATGTATAAGTCTTTAAAATGAATGGCCAAAATTGTTCATTTCAGAGCCATGACCAACCCTTCTATAGAATTTATTAGTATCTGAAATTTATGAAGTTTAATAGTCCGGACTCATCTTATTTTTTGTTTAGGATGTGGTTATTTATGAGTAAAAGGTCTCTTTTATTTGGGCTATTCCATCTTAATTCATTGGTACAATTATGAATACGGAATTTGATGAACTAGTTTCGCTATCTGAAAAAGACGAAGTTCGTTTGCATACGGGTGCTCAGATTTTTGCAAAGACTACTCCTGAGCCAGACCATACCAGCGATTCCCCTGTTCGCACCACTATAAAGTCAATGAGTTCTACGAGTATATGGCAGCGTTTAAAAAACCGCTTTTTTACGGGTGCTGAACCCGAAACGCAAGAGCCGGTAAAAGACTGCTTCTGGAAGGTTGATATACACTCCCATCTGTTACCGGGAGTCGATGATGGAGTCTCTTCCTGGGAAGAAACTCTGGCCTGTTTACAACAGTTCTCGGAGTGGGGGATTAGTAAAGTTATTACGACTCCTCACGTTAGCCGGGACTGGTTCCCTAATAAATATCAGCAGTTACTGGAAGGACAGGAGCAGTTGCAAGCGCTGGTTCGGGAGCATAATCTGCCCCTTACCATTGAAGTAGCGGCTGAATACCTGCTGGATGATTTCTTTCTGGACTTACTCAACAGCCGCGAAGTGTTAACCTTTGGAGCGGAAAAGTATATACTAGTGGAAACGGCCTGGTCCTCGGCTCCTTTGCACTTATCAGATTTGATTTTTCGGATTCAGTCGGCGGGGTATACGCCCATTTTAGCTCACCCCGAGCGCTACAAATACTATAAGAATTTTGAAGCCGAATTATCGCATCACCGCGATGCGGGTTGTTTGCTCCAGCTTAACGCCATGTCTCTTTCAGGTAAGTACGGAGAGCAGGCTCGTCGGCAGGGAAAAATCCTCCTGCAAAAGGGATGGGTAGACTTTATTGGCAGTGATTTGCACCGTCCGGGCGATTTACCCCGCTTTGAAAAGATTTTTTCTTTGCCAGAATTCAAGGAATTAGCCAAGCAACCCCTGCGAAATTCGAAGTTATTATAATTATAACAAGAAATTGGATTTTGCTAAGTTAGTGTTATTCCAAGTCATTCTTCTTGCCGGGAGTGTTATGTAAATGTTGTGTTATCGTTACATTTATTTTGCATGTTTCTGAAATAGTAGTTGAAAATGCCTGAGTATTTCTTAAGTACTATTGTGTTTTGATAGTAAATTTTATTTTTTTGAAGATTACCCGTTCTAAATTAGTTGTTCACGAAAAATTGTACTTTCTTTGAAAAAGAGTTCAGAGTTCGCCAGCTTTTTGCACTATTTTAAGCTTTATATGTTCGCCAGATCAGTCCGCCAGGATCGGGTAGCCATAGTGAAGAATGTTGCTTCATTATTCGTTCTTGCCCTCTTGCTTTCTAGTTGTGTATCCTCGAAAAACTTAGCACTTTTCCAGGACGGCCCTAATACAACGATTGACAGCTTAAGTATAGCGAAGCAATATACACCGACCATTCAGGTAGGGGATGTACTAAACATAAGTGTTACGAGTTTAAATCCGGAAGCGTCCGCTGTTTTCAATTTACCTGAAAACATGTCGATGGTGCAGGGACAAGGCCTGATGGCCTCGGCTAACCCCTTAGCGTATCAACCCGGTTACGTTGTAAGTAAAGATGGGACGATTGAGTTTCCGATGCTGGGTAAGATCAATGTGTTAGGACAGGCTTCTTCTCAAATTGCTACAACGATTAAGGAAAAACTGAAGGTATATCTGAAAGAGCCCTCGGTTAATGTTCGGAACGTAAACTTCCGGATCTCGGTATTGGGTGAAGTGAACCATCCTTCGTTGTTTTTGATCAACAACGAACAGGTAACGATCCTTCAGGCCTTAAGTATGGCTAATGACCTGACGATTTTTGGCAAACGCGAGAATGTGTTAGTCATCCGGGAAGAAAATGGAAAGAAAACGTTTGCCCGTATTGATTTAACGAAGCGGGATGTATTTAGCTCTCCTTATTATTATTTACATCCCAATGATGTAGTATACGTAGAACCCAACCAAGCTCGTGCGGCATCAACGGACAATACCTATCGTGTAGCTCCCATTGTGATCAGTGCGGCTTCAGCTGTTCTAGTCCTAGTAAGTGTGTTAGTTCGTAGATAAGTACGGAGTTACAACGAAATCTAATCAAGGCAATCCACTCTTTTTAATTATATGGCAACGAATAACCCCTATACTTCTTACGTCCCTTATCAGGTCGTTGAGACAGATCAAACGAACATTCGGGCAATTCTTCTTCGCTACGTTCGCAACTGGCCCTGGTTTCTGGTTTCAGTGGCAGTAGCCTTAGGCGGAGCTTATGTCTATTTATTATATCAGCAGCCGATTTATCGTACCCAGGCCAGCCTTTTAATCAAGGATGAGAAAAAGGGGGCAGCCGATGCGGGCGAGCTTATGAAGCAGCTGGATATTTTTGGTCAGCAGAAACTGGTTGATAATGAAATTGAGATCCTGAAATCTTATACGTTAATGAATAAGATTGTGGGAGATCTCAATCTGGATGTTAAATTCTTTGAGCCGACTACCTTTGGAAAGCGGGAGGTATACGGAGATGTTCCTATTAAATTCATTATTGAGCAGCCCAAACCCGAACTTTACAAAGAGAAACTAACAATTAGTTTCCCCGAGAACAATATCGTTCGTATCAATGATCATAATTATCCGGTGAACCAAAGTGTAGAAACGCCTTATGGCCGTCTTCGCTTTTTTGCTTCAAGGCCAATAATTAAAGGTGAACAGCAGTTCATTGCTCAAGTTTCTCCGAGAGCACAAACGGTAGAAAGTTATTTAAAAAATCTAAAGACAGAAACTACTAGTAAACAGTCAACGGTTATTCTGTTAACTCTGGAAGATGCTGTTCCTGCCAAAGGCGAAGCAATCTTGAACCGTTTAATTGATGAATATAATTCAGCGGCTGTAGAAGACAAAAATAAAACGGCGGCTAATACTCTTAAATTTTTGGAAGAACGCCTCGGTTTAGTTTCCGGCGAATTACAAAACGTAGAGAAAAACGTTGCTCAGTACAAAACTTCACAGGGCATTACGGATTTGAGTGCTCAGGCTCAGAGTTTCCTGCAAACGGTTCAACAGAACGATGCCCAATTAAGCGAGGTAAATATCAAGCTTGGGGCGATTGATGATGTTGATAGATATATCAATTCTAGAAGTTCTGAACGTACTGGTGCACCTTCTACGGCCGGTTTGAATGACCCCGTTTTATTAGGGCTTATTACAAAAGTATCTGAGTTAGAACTGGAACGTGAACGTTTGGCTCGCACTACTTCAGAACAAAATCCAATGCTCCAAACTTTGGAAAGTCAAATCAAGTCTATCAAGTCTAATATTCGTGAAAATGTGCAAACAACTAAGGCAATCTTAACGACTTCGAAGAATCAATTGACCGCTACCAATCGTAAAATGGAAGGAGTCATTCGGAGTATTCCTCAGAAAGAACGTTCATTAATTGACATTTCTCGTCAACAGGCTATTAAAAATGATCAGTATACGTTTTTGCTGCAAAAACGTGAAGAAACAGCCGTTTCGTATGCTTCTACCATTGCCGATAGTCGTACGGTAGACGCGGCACGTAGTTCAAATGAACCCGTGAAACCCGTGGGTAAAATGATTTTTGCCTTATTTGGACTGGTAGGGTTAGTTATTCCCGTAGGGGTGATGGCTGGCAAAGATGCCATGAATAACCGAGTAATGCGTCGGACGGATGTAGAAGAACTCACTAACGTACCTATTCTGGGTGAAGTAGTGAAGAGTAAAGATGCCGATCGTCTGATTATGGCTCCGCAAAACCGTTCGGTCATTTCAGAACAGATTCGTACCATTCGTACCAACCTACAATTCCTGAAAGCGGCTTCTGACAGTCAGGTACTTCTATTCACTTCTAGTATTTCAGGTGAAGGAAAATCATTTGTTTCATTAAACCTGGGTGCAAGTTTAGCTTTAGTAGATCGTCCTACCGTAATTTTAGAAATGGATTTACGCAAACCCAAACTTCGCGAAGCATTGGGTATGCAAAATGGTGTAGGTATTAGTAATTACCTAATTGGAGAATGTACATTGGACGAAGCTCTGCAACCCATTCCTGGATATGATAATTACTTTCTGATGCCAAGTGGACCTATTCCGCCGAACCCTTCAGAGTTATTGAGTAGCCCACGTCTAGAGCAGATGATGAATGAATTACGCGAACGCTTTAGCTATGTGCTCGTCGATTCACCTCCAATTGGTTTGGTGACCGATGCTCAGTTGATCGCTCCATTTGCCGATACAACAATGTATATGGTTCGTCATGATGTGACGCCTAAGCATTACTTAAAGATGATTGATACGCTGTATAAAGAACAACGTTTCCAGAAATTGAATATCATCCTTAACGGGGTAGGCGAAGGCGAAGCGTATTACTATAGCTATAGCTACGGATATTACGGAGAAGATGAGAAGAAAAAACTGAATTAATATATAGCGGGGAGCAATCGCCCATTGCTCCCCGCTATGGAATGCTGAGTTCTTAATTAACCCGTTTAGTAAAATGCTGATTACTAAACTACCTGAAACTTATATTTTTAATCGAAACCGCCACACGATTATGAACCTTCGGTTGAGTAAATCGCCCCCTCACCAGCCATGATTTTATGAGAATTAATCTCGTCCAAAGATTAGTTCGTTTGCCCTGAATAGAATTTCAAACGCTGGAATTACTTACTGTTAATGTTTTAACAGTCAGGGCTCGTATGGAAGAAACAAGGGAGTTTGTTTCACTCATGCCGGTCATTCCCCACCATTCAGATCATAAAATCCGCCTGATAGTTATGAAATACTCAACAGAAACACTTCAACTGGATCCCAGCTTTTTTGAGTCCAAAGAAGCATCAACTTATGTGAATAAAAAGCCGACCTTACTGCTTAGTAATCCTACGGCTACCCCTTTTGGCAAACGCTGTTTTGACGTCATTATGTCCAGTTTTGTTGCCCTAACGGTACTGATATGGTTAGTACCCATTATTGGCCTTCTCGTTAAACTTTCTTCCCCGGGTCCTGTCTTTTTTATCCAATGGCGGACGGGCCGTAATGGCCGCCGGTTTCGTTGCTTAAAGTTTCGCACCATGCGAAATGATATGGTAGCTCCTTTCAAACAGGCTTCAGCCAACGACCCTCGGATCACCAAAATTGGTGCGTTTCTTCGGAAGACTAATCTTGACGAAATGCCTCAGTTCTTAAACGTGCTTTGGGGTGATATGAGCATTGTAGGTCCTCGTCCGCATGCAGTAGAACATGATGCTCAATACTGGAGCGTCGTTCCTAATTTCCCTGCTCGTTATTTGGTTAAACCAGGTATTACAGGCTTAGCTCAGACTCGTGGACTCCGGGGTGAGGCGGGTTTGAGAGATATGGAACAGCGTCTCAAATTAGACCAATGGTATATCAGAAGAAGATCTGCTGTGCTAGATGCTAAAATCTGCTGGTGGACAGTTGAGAAAATGATTAAGGGCGACGAAAAAGCCTATTAATCAACGCTCCATGTTTTCATCAGCCCCAATTCCCCATTTGACAGAAACTCTCATCATGAATATTTCCAGCAAAATCTACATTGCCGGTCACCGGGGTATGGTGGGCGGAGCCATCAAACGTTACCTGGAAAATCAGGGCTACTCCAACATTCTGGTTCGTAGTTCTACCGAACTGGACTTACGGAATCAACAAGCCGTGGCTGATTTTTTCGAAACAGAAAAACCAGAATATGTTTTTCTGGCAGCAGCTAAAGTAGGAGGAATCGTAGCGAATAATACGTACCGAGCGGAGTTCCTGTACGATAACCTGATGATTGAAAGTAATATCATACATTCGGCTTATCAGAACGGTGTAACGAAATTATTGTTCTTAGGCAGTAGCTGCATCTATCCTAAAATGGCTCCTCAGCCTTTAAAGGAAGAATATTTATTGACAGGAGCACTGGAACCTACCAACGAACCTTACGCTATTGCCAAGATTGCTGGAATCAAGCTTTGCGAGGCTTACCGCGATCAATACGGAGCTAACTTCATTTCAGCGATGCCTACAAATTTATACGGCATTGGCGATAATTACCATCCCCAAAATTCACACGTCTTACCAGCCCTGATTCGCAAGTTTCATGAAGCTAAAGAATCCGGTCAACCTAAGGTAACGATCTGGGGTACAGGTTCTCCCATGCGAGAATTCCTGTATGCAGATGACTTAGCAGAAGCCTGTGTATTTTTAATGAATACATACGAGGGCCGAGAGCTGGTTAATATCGGAACGGGAGAAGATTTAACCATTAAAGAACTGGCTCAAACGGTTCAACAAGTAGTGGGTTTTGAGGGTAGTCTGGAATTTGATACCTCAAAGCCCGACGGCACCCCTCGTAAGCTGATGGATGTTAGTAAACTACACAGTCTGGGCTGGAAGCATACGGTAGAGCTAACCGAAGGCATAACTAAGGCCTATGCGGATTTTCTTGCTAAGGAAGAATTCGTAGCGGCTCAAAATTAAGTATACAATACCCTTCTATAAATCTTACCAAATCCAGTGGCCTAGTATTCGGCATAAGAAGACTGAACACAGAGAACCGCAGTAGCGGCCGCTGAAACAAAAAAACTAAAAGATGAAAACGGCATTAATTACCGGCGTCAATGGTCAGGACGGAGCCTATCTGTCAGAATTATTATTAGAAAAAGGCTACATGGTACACGGCGTGAAACGCCGGGCATCCTTAATTAATACCGAACGGATTGACCATTTGTATCAGGATCCTCACGAAAATGACGTTCGCTTTAAATTACACTATGGTGACATGACGGATTCTACGAACCTGATTCGTATCATTCAGGAAACGCAGCCCGACGAGATTTATAACCTGGCGGCGATGTCACACGTAAAAGTAAGTTTCGATACACCAGAATATACGGCTAACGCGGATGGCATAGGAACACTTCGCATTCTGGAAGCTGTTCGTATCTTGGGTTTAGAGAAAAAGACGAAAATCTATCAGGCTTCAACTTCAGAATTATATGGTTTAGTTCAGGCTGTACCTCAAAAAGAAGATACGCCATTCTACCCACGCTCTCCTTATGCCGTTGCTAAATTATACGGATACTGGATTACAGTTAACTACAGAGAAGCCTATGGTATGTATGCTTGCAACGGTATTCTGTTTAACCACGAGTCTCCCTTACGCGGGGAAACCTTTGTGACACGTAAAATCACGCGGGCGGTAGCGGCGATTGGTTTAAGTTTACAAAACTGTTTGTACCTAGGTAACCTAGACGCACAACGGGACTGGGGCCATGCGAAAGATTATGTGGAAGCTATGTGGCGTATTCTGCAACAAGAGCAACCCGAAGATTACGTAATTGCTACGGGAGTAACCACTCGCGTACGCGAATTCGTAAAAATGGCTTTTGCTGAAATCGGTGTGACGGTAGAATTCAAAGGCGAAGGGGTAGAAGAGAAGGGTTACGTAGTAAGCTGTTCGAATGAAGACTTCCAATTAGAAGAAGGAAAATGCGTGGTAGCCGTTGATCCTGCCTATTTCCGTCCAACAGAAGTAGAATTATTGATTGGTGATCCTACCAAATCAAAAACTAAATTAGGCTGGGAGCCTAAGTATGATTTACCTATGCTTGTTAAAGAGATGGTAGAGAAAGATGTGGAAGTGTTCCGTCGCTCAGGTAAGACTCAGTTTGAGCATTTAATAGGATAGATATAAATAGATAAACCCTTACATGTATTTTCATGTAAGGGTTTACTAATAAAAGAAGTATGATACAAATAATGAAGTTTTTGTATAAGTGTAATGTTTTTAAAACACTAGTTTATAATCTTATAATAAAAGGAAATAAAGGTTTAGTAAAGAATAGTATAATTCTGTATGGTAATTTAAGGATAAGTGTTCATAAAAAATCGAAAATAAATATATATAAAGGATACTTACACTTAAATCAAGGGACAAGTACATATGAACCATTTATTGGTATGCTTGAAATGCATGAGAATTCAGAAATTAGTGTCATGAATAGCTTTATCATTAAATCTGGGTGTCATATTATAGTAGCAAGAAATGGAAAACTAATATTAGGTAACGGTTATATTAATAGAAATGTAAAAATTAAATGTTTTTCAAGAATTGAAATAGGTAATGGAGTAGCGATTTCAGAGAATGTTACAATTTGGGATAGTGATGCACATAGATTAAAATATGATGGCTATGAAATGACAAAACCAATTAAGATTGAAGATAATGTTTGGATTGGGACAAATGTAACAATTTTAAAAGGCGTGACAATAGGGGAAGGAGCAGTGATAGCAGCAGGCTCATTAGTAAACAAATCTGTACCTGCTAGAAGTTTAGTTGGAGGTGTACCAGCAAGAGTTATTAAAGAAAATGTAAGTTGGGAGTAAAAAAAGTAAAAATTAATGGCATCTTATAAAGAAGTGTTAAAATCTAGTGGAATTGTTGCATCTGTACAAATATTTCAACTTGGTTTCGGGCTTATAAGGAATAAATTTATAGCGTATTTATTAGGTAGTACTGGCTTTGGAATATGGGGGTTATATCAAACTTATGTTGAATTAGCCTCAAATTTTTCTACTCTAGGAGTGGATCAAAGTGGTGTAAGAGAAATTGCAAATCCTGATGTAGTACGAAAGGATAAATTTATAAGTTCTTTTAATAAAATTATATTACTAATTTCTTTATTGTTTTTCACAATTACAGCATATTTCTCAGATTATATAAGTTATTCAATGTTTAAAACATCAGATAGAAGTTTAGAAATAAAAATAGTATCTATTGCAGTAATATTAAACTCTATTTCTAGAGGTCAAAAATCTATTTTAAATGGATTAAGAAATATTAAATATTTAGCTATTAGTCAAATATACGCAGCAATTACTGGTACAATTTTAACTATTATAAGTGTATGGATCTTTGGATTAAATGCTTTAGTATGGGGAATATTTTCTATTTCATTAACAGCTTTATTGTTTTCTTGGATATATGTAAATAAGGGTAATATTAAATCATCAACCTCAACCTTAAGTGAGGATTTTATATTATTTAAAAAATTATTATATGTAGGCCTAGGATTTAGTGTTAGCGGCCTAATATCGTCTTTAGCTACTTATTTTTCAAGAATATATTTAAGTTCTGAATTTAGTTTAAGTGCAGTAGGCATATATCAAGCAAGTTGGACGATTTCAAATTTATATATAGGTATAATTCTAGCAGCAATGGGCGTAGATTTTATGCCAAGATTGATGAAAGTAAAGAATGATAATGTTGCAATGACAAAAATAGTGAACGAACAAATGGAATTCGGTGCACTAGTTTCTAGTATAGGAGTAGTAGGAATAATTTATTTTTCTCCTTTAGTATTAGAATTGTTATATGCAAAAGAGTTCATCATAGGACAAAATATAATACATTGGCAAGTATTAGGCGTATCTTTAAGGATATTGGGATTTCCGTTTAGCTATTCAATAATGGCGAAAAACAAACCAGTTTTATATATAATTGTTCAGGCAGTATTCTGGTTAACTGATTATGGATTATTAATATTTTTTTCAAAATGGATGGGATTTGATGGATTAGGCATTAACTATTTTTTTTCTTATTTAATTTATTTAGTGCTAACATGGACCATAGCAGTAAAGATTTTTGAATTCAAAAGTTCAGCTTTATTAAGGAAAATAACTTTTATCTCATATTTATTTATCGGCATTTCGTGGATATTAGCTATTACTCTTGATGGAATAAGCCACCAAATTTGTGGAGTGATCACAATATTAATAATGTTATATTGGATAAACATATATTTAAGTAAATATATGGGTATTACAATATCAAAATTTTTAATCTCAAAGTTTAAAAAATAATGGTTAAGAAAGTTAAGAAATACGTACCTAGATTTGTCTTGATTTGGATTAGAACCCAAATTGAAAGATATAAGTTTGCAAAAGCTTACTTATATGACTTTAGAAAAAACATTAAATTCTCTTCAGCAATACGATATGATGATACACAATTAAAACTTGTATCTACAATTATAAGAAATTATCATGTAGTAGAAAAAGGTCTGACTATGCCTGAAACTAGATTAGGTTTTGGAAAAGACAGAATTAATATACTATGTGATGACATAATCTTATACATTAAAAAATACGGTTTAGATAATGATCAAATACATCATGCAATAGGAGTTCTATTAGAATATGATCATTTGCACAGACAAAATAATTTTATTCTCAGTGATAATATTCAATCTAAAATTAATAAACTGAAACAACAAATCCCTGTAGTTGAACCAACGCCGCAATTGATTAAAACAAGGAACGAATATTTTAAATCTGTTAAAAGTGATTTTAAAGAATTTTCTAACTCTAGAGCAAGTATAAGAAACTTTTCAACAGAAGAAATCTCAGTAGACAAAATATTAAATGCTTTAGAATTAGCAAGAAATACTCCATCTGCTTGTAATAGACAAACTTCAAGACCTTATGTATATAATAATAAAGAGGAAATAAAGGAAATTTTGCAAGTTCAAGGTGGAAATAGAGGATTTGGACACCTGGCAAATAAGTTATTAATTGTTACGGCAGATTTATCAGTGTATAATAGTGTAGCAGAAAGAAATCAGGCATTTATAGATGGTGGAATGTATGCAATGAATGTATTATATAGCCTGCATCATAATGAAATAGCTGCATGTATATTAAACTGTAGTCATACACCAGAAAAAGATAAGAAATTAAGGAAGTTGTGTAACATAAAAGAATCAGAAGTATTTATAGCTATGATTGCTTGTGGAATACCACCTGAAAAGTTCAATGTAGCTATTTCAAAAAGACATAGCCTTTCGGCCATAGTTACTGTTAATTAACTAAACACTATATGGGCTCTAGAAAAAATCAAGTATTAATATCTATTTTATGTTCAGTTCATATTTTTGGTCTTTATTATAGTATAGGTGATTTTGTATATTTCATTTTAGATGGAATAGGGTTATTAATAATTTTTAAAAATTATTTGGAATTTACATATTCAAAAAACCAGAATGATTCATTTAAAGGTCCAATTTATTTGCTATTTATTTGTTTAATAGTGAATTCTATCTCATGTTTAATATATCATGATCAAGATATTGTAGCTACCTTAGTAGCAATGAGATATTTCTTATACTTAGGGATATATTTCGTATTAAGCAATGCTAAACTGTCTAAGTTTTATTTAGAAAAAATTATTGTATATGGAGCTACTATATATCTAATTGTGTTTCTAATACAAGTCGTGATATTTCCTTTAAAAATTGTGCCTACTGGACGTATTGATGGGTTAGATAGAGGTTTGCTAAGATTCAGAATTGAAGGAGCTGGATTCCTAATGCTTGCAGGCTTCTTGTTTTTAAATAGGTTTATTTTATATAAACATAAATTGCAACTAATTAAATATTTTATTTGCTTAGCTGGACTATTTATGTTGGGATTTAGAACCTTATTAATAGTAGCAATACTTTGTTCTGTGGTTTTGATTTTCAGAACATTAAATAAACCCCTTAAAATAGTGCCGTATTTGATCTTTATATCTGTTGCTCTATATTTCATATATAATGTACCATTCGTTAACGACTTTATAAATAATAGTTCAGAAGAAACCTCAAATCAATTAGAGGCAGGAAATGATTACATTAGATTTCAAACGTTTGATTTCTATTTTAATAAAGTGAATGTAGACGAATTGTCATTAATTTTTGGTAACGGATTCCCTCAGGAAGATAGTGGTTATGGTAAAATGGTTACTTCTCAAGGAGTTGAAAGTAATGGGTATATATTTGCTGATATTGGGTTGATCGGTTTTGCAATAATATATGGAATTCTATCATTAGTTGCCCTATTATGGATTTCTTTTAAAGCCATTTTTTATAAGCTACCTAAGGATTCAATCTACTTGAGTATTTATTTTTTATATCTATTGTTATCTTCAATTACCACAGTTGAAATTTACAGAATAGGTATTTTTGGAATAGAAGCCTTAGCCTTATACCTTATAAATGTTTCAAAATATTCAAACTTATTCATTCATGAAAGTAAATATTTTAACGTTCCATTACGCCAATAATTATGGAGCGGTGCTTCAATGTTATGGTCTTTCTTCTACGTTGATAAATTTGGGTTATGAAGTAGAGATTATAAACTTAAGACCTAAGACTGATGATCAATCTTTTAAGCAAAAAATTAGTAATTATATACTTTCTAGGCAATTTGTTATTTTCAATTCGAAATATCTTCCTTCTTTTACCAAAGAATTTAATTCATTTGAAGATTTAAGTTCATATAATTTCGAAGCAGATATTTATATAGTTGGAAGTGATCAAGTATGGAATTTAGATATTACGAAAGAAAAGTTCTTAGCATATTTTTTTGAATTTTTAAAAGAAGACCAGTTTAGAATTTCTTATGCTGCCAGTTTTGGTAATTCGAATTGGGATTGGTCCAGCGAAACAAACCGAGTTAAAAATAGTCTTTTAAAGTTTAATGCTGTTGGTATAAGGGAAGAGCAGGGAGTTAAGATTGCACGAGATACGTTTGAAATTCAAGCTACTCAAGTACTTGATCCTACACTTCTTTTAAATTCATCAGATTACAATAAGCTAGTCTCGTCTAGTAAAATTGGTATTGATAGAATAGTTACTTATAAATTTAATAAACCTAAAGAGTGGTATTCAACTCTTTTTAAATTACAAGATTTAACTAATTATAGAGTTATATGTTTGAATGATAATAAGTTAATCAGAGGTTTAAAGTTTTCTTATTTTACTAGTGTAAATAATTGGTTAGCTGCAATAAAAAATTCTTCTTTAGTTATAACTGATTCTTTTCATTGTATGGTTTTTGCGATAATTTTCAAAAAGCAATTTATCGCTATGCCAGCCAATGCTAAAAGAACTAGTAGAATGTTATCTTTATTAAAACAGTTAGGTTTAGAATCTAGGTATTTGACAGATTTTAGTGAATTACTAGAATTAGATATATTATTTAATAAAATTGATTATGATCAAGTTCATTTAAAAATAAATGATCTAAGAATTATATCTAAGGATTTTCTTAAAAATGCTATAAGTAGTAAGAATTAATTTCACTACTTAATCAGTCTCTTATATAAGAATTGATTTTAACATTAGATTGATTCTTATATGACATTTGTCAATTCAAGTATACCGTACTTTATTATAAATATTAGTCATAACTAGTGACATAATTTATATTTTTTGAATTTGATTGATTTAATTTTTTGAAAGTTATGAATCCAAAAGTTTTAGTTCTTCCATCTTTTTATCCAATTGAGATGGATTTTCCTAGAGGTGTTTTTTTTAAGGAACAAACTGAACTAATTAATAAGTATGGTGGAGACGCTACTATATTGTATAATGAAGCAAGATCAATTACATCTTTAAGTTTTAAAAAATTAATTAAATTCCATTTTCAAAAAAGTTCTAAATATGAAAATAATATTTTTGTTTTAAGAAGACATAGTTGGAATGTAGTACCAACCAGATTTCAGTTAGGTAAGAATATCTGGATAAAACAATCATTAGATTTGTTTGATAGATATGTTAGTAATTTTGGAAGACCAGACTTATTGCATGTACATTGTGCATTACATGCGGGTAGCGTAGCTAAAATTATTAAAGAAAAATACAATATACCATATCTGGTAACTGAGCATTCTACTTTTTTCGCTACTAGAGAAATTGATCCAATAGTTGAAAAAGAAATATCAGATATCTACAACAATGCTAATAAATTAATAACTGTAAGTAATCCTTTTAAAGAATTAATATTAAAAAAAATTAGAGGCATTAATACTGATGTTTCAGTGATTCCAAATTTTATAGATACTGATTTTTTTGATCCATATAGTGATTCTATTATTTATGATAAACAAGAAATTGTTTTATTTTGTACCTGCTATCATGAGCCTAAAAAGAATTTGTATAGGTTAATTGATGCATTTAAAGAAGCTTTTAGAGTCCATAACAATTTGCGTTTAATACTAGGGGGAGAAGGATCAGAAACAATAAATTTAAAAAAATATGTAAAGGACAAAGGATTAGATTCAGTAATAGAGTTCCCTGGGTTCTTAGATAGAGTGCAAATAAGAGATTATTTAAATAATAGCGATCTATTTGTTCTATCTAGTGATTATGAAACGTTTGGAGTAGTTCTAATAGAGGCTATGTCTATGGGCGTTCCTGTTTTAAGTACAGACAGTGGAGGACCTGAAGATTTTATAAATGCCGAAGTTGGATATGTATCTAGTAAAGACACAAATAAATTTGCAGATTGTATTTTAGATTTTATAATACGTAGGAATACTTTTAATAAAAAAAATATTAGAAATTATGCTATAAGTAATTTTAGTGGTAAAGCAGTAGCTAAAAAGTATGTTGAGCTGTATAAAGATTTACTTTATTAGAGGAATCTACTTTTCACGGTCAATTTTAAATTTTAATCAATGAATAATTTAGCACCAATAGTTTACTTTACATATAATCGTCTTGATACTTTACAACGATCTGTAAAGTCATTACAGGCTAATGATTTATCTAAGGATAGTGTATTATATATATATTCAGATGCTCCTAAAAGTGAAAGGGACTTTGATGCTGTGCAGAGAGTAAGAACTTTTTTAAAAGATATATCTGGATTTAAAGATATCATAATATTTGAAGCTTCGACTAATAAAGGCTTAGCTAAATCTATCATTGAAGGTGTAACACATGTTATTAATAAACATGGAAAGATAATTGTATTAGAGGACGATTTATTATTAGCACCTAATTTTTTATCTTTTATGAACAAGTCTTTAATTAAGTATATTGATAACCCTAAAGTTTTTTCAATATCAGGATTTATGTTTGATATTAAGCATAAAAAAGATTATCCTTATGATGTATTTTTCACTAAAAGACATTGTTCATGGGGTTGGGCGATGTGGAAAGATAGATGGAATGAAATAGATTGGGAAGTCAAAGATTTTGCTGAGTTTATTAAGGATACTTCTAAGCGAAAAGCTTTTAATGATATCGGTGCAGATTTGACTTATTCTTTGATTAAACAGCAAAAAGGTAAAATTAATTCTTGGGCTATTCGCTGCAATTATCATCAATTTAAAAAACAAACATTTACTGTTTACCCTTTAATAAGTAAAATTGATAATTTAGGTTTTGGTAATGATGCGACTCATACGAAACAAAGATTTAATAAGTATAAAACAACAATTGATACTAAAAAAACAGAAGATTTTATATTTCCTAATGAAGTTGTTATTGATAATACATTAATTAATAGATTTAAAATGAAATATTCAAATCTTAATCGACTATATTATATCATTCTAAATACTATATTTAAATAACTCATGAATTCAATTTTTTGTGATTGGGAAAGAAACTCTAAGAATCTAAAAGGTAGAGTGATTTTATTTAGTTTTCGTTTAGCTCATTTAGCTACAAGAAATAGAATTCTTTTCCTTATTCTTTTGCCACATTTAGTTACACATAGAATATTTATTGAGTGGCTTCTTGGTGTAGAAATTCCTTGGAAAACTTCCATTGGTGAGGGACTAATTATATACCATGGGCATGCTTTAGTGATAAATGATGCATCGAAAATAGGTAAAAATTGTACTTTAAGACATTGTACTACTATTGGAAATAAACAACTATCTGATTTATCATTCTCAGATTGTCCTATTATAGGCGACAATGTTGATATTGGATCTAATGTTTGTATTATTGGGCCTATCACCATAGGTGATAATGTTAAAATTGGTGCTGGATCAGTAGTGGTTAAAAGTATTCCTTCAAATAGTATTGCTGTTGGTAATCCTGCCAGAATAATCTAATTAAATAACATCATTATTTTGAAAGTCTTATATATTCATAGTTTTTATCAGCACAAAGGTGGCGAGGAATCTGTTTTAGAGCAAGAGATTGAATTATTGAAGAGCGATTTAGATATTCGCTTATTTTCTTTGAGTAACAAACAGGGTATATATGGGGCAATCCAATTTTTGCTTTCTATTTGGAATTTTAAAGTTTCAAAAAAATTAAAAAAAGAAATCCACGATTTTTCTCCAGACGTAGTTCATATACATAACTGGCATTTTTCTGTAGGTCCTATCGTAGTAAGAACTGCTAAAAAATTTAATATCCCAGTTATTATAACTCTACATAACTATAGATTAATTTGCCCTAGTGCTACATTCTTAATTGATAACAAGATTAATATAAATAGTATTTATCAATATTTTCCTTGGAATGCAGTTCTAAAAAAAGCTTACAGAAACTCTTTTTTCCAAACCTTTTGGCTTTCTTTTATAATTTGGTTTCATAAGCTTATAGGAACGTGGAAGCTCGTCGATAAATATATTGCATTAACTACTTTTTCTAAAGATCTTTTTTTAAAATCATCCTTAGGTCTCACAGATAATCAAATTTTAGTTAAACCAAATTTTGTTAAAGATAAAGGCTTCGTCTGTAATCAAAGGAGTAGCCATTTTTTATTTGTAGGCCGATTAAGTCCTGAGAAGGGCATCAATATACTGGTTGAAGCATTTATTCGTAGTGGTTTACCTATTAAAATCGTTGGAGATGGACCATTGAAAAACTTCGTTAATAATATTTCTAATCAGTACGAGAATATTCAGTATCTTGGTTCTATGACTAATGATAAGATACTTGAACAGATGTCTTTAGCTTCTGCTCTAGTGTTCCCTTCTATTTGGTTTGAAGGGATGCCGATGACTCTAGTTGAAGCCTTCTCAACTGGTACACCTGTAATAGCTTCAGATATAGGTGCTATGAAATCTATGGTAATCGATCATTTTAATGGCATGCTTTTTGAAGCATCATGTACTGATGACTTGGTAAAGCATCTGCAGGAGTGGAACTGTATTTCTACAGAATCTAAAAATGATTATAGCTATAATTGTCGTAGAGTTTATGAACAACAGTATACCCCCGAGATTAATAGGGATGTATTGTTAAAGCTTTACGAGAAAATTTAGACTAATATCTTTAAATATATGGTAATTCAAAGATTGGCTGTTGTGATGTTATTTTGTTTCATTACAACGTTCGCTTTAGCCCAGAAAGTTAACCAGATCTATGTTAGTAATGCTGGTGCAGATAGTAACTCTGGTTCAATAGATTCTCCTGTTAAAACTTTAAGTAAGGCTATTGCTATCGCAAAACAATATAATGGAAATACATCTATTTATGTAAGAGGTGGATACTATTCATTAATTAATTCTGTAGAGATTTCAAATATTAAAAATGTATCTATTAGTGCTTACAAAAAGGAGAAAGTTATAATTAGTGGTGGTAAGAAAATTGATCCAAGGTTTATAAATTCGTTAAAAGATTCAAATATTTTAGATCGCCTTACTTCTGTTGCTCGTAGTAATGTATATCAAATTGATTTAAAGGAAGCTGATATAACTAATTACGGAAACATTGTAAAGCATGGTTATACTTGGATAAGTCCCTCTCAACTTGAGTTATTCATTGATGACAAACCTTTCATTCTTTCCAGATGGCCAAATAATGATTATGTAGATCTAGGAGAAGTCTTAGATACTGGTTCTATACCTAGAAATGGACAAAATGATAACAGGGGTGCTACAATTAGATTCGGATTTGATCAGCCCTTAAAATGGAAGAATTCCCAATCTGTATGGGTTCATGGAGTTTTCGCAAATGGATATTCTGATGATAATTTGAAAATTAAAGAGATAGATAATTCCTCTAAAACAATAACTTTCTTACAGCCTAGTATATATGGAGTTCAAGGTGATAATAAAGATAAAATAAATTATAGAAGATATTTTTTTTATAATATACTTGAAGAGCTAGATTCTGCTGGTGAATACTTTATAGATTCTACTAATAATATGATATATTTTTGTGCTAATAATGATATAAAAAATTTAGATATTAATGTTTCTATTTTGGACAAACCCTTAATTGTATTGAAGAATTCTGAAAATATTTCTATTGAAGGAATTATCTTTGGATATTCTAGAGGAATGGGTATTTATCTTCAATCTAATAAGAATGTGAGAATACATAAATGTGATTTTAAAAATTTAGGTACAGTAGGTATTAGTCTTAATAATCCTTTGTCTAAATCTAACACAGATTATAGAAATACATTAATTAGTGATTCTAACGAAAGTAATCTTAATGTAGAAATTAACTCATGCAATATTGTTAATACAGGAACAGGAGGAATAATATTGTCTGGAGGTGATAGAAAGAATTTAATTGAAGCAAATAATGTTATTAGTAACTGTAACTTAGATAATTTTTCGCGTTTAAATATGTTCGGATGTCCCGCTGTAACTATAGATGGTGTTGGTAATAAAGTGCTTAATTGTGATATCACAAACTCTACAGGTCAGGCTATTACGTATTTAGGAAATAATCATGAAATTGCTTTTAACAATATAAAACATGTAGTTTCTGAAGTTAGTGACCAAGGTGCTGTTTATACGGGAAGAGATCCTTCTTCTGCGGGTACAAAAATTCATGATAATTTTTTCGATGATATTAAGAGTAAATATGGTTCAGCTGCAGCCCTCTATATTGATGATGGAAGTGGAGGAATTTATGTTTATAACAATATTTTCTCTGATTGTGGATCTGTAGGAGAATATCCATTTGGTGCTATACATATAAATGGGGGAGGTAATAATTCTTTTGATAATAACTATTTTGTAAACTGTGACAGAGCATTTTCAATGTCTTCTTGGAGTAATGAGAAGTGGAAGCAAGTGATGTTTAATGATGTGATGAAGAAGAAACTTACATCGGATGTAAACATCACTTCGAAAGTTTATTTAGACCAATATCCATTTTTGAATAATTTTTTTAATACAAGTAATATTAGTCCTAGAATTAATAAAATTTCTAATACCATTGCATATAAAGTAAAGGATTTTGCTTCTAATAAAGTAGGTTTAAAGCAAAGTAATACTGTTATTACAGATTCTGACCCAGGTTTTAAAGATTTGTCTAATAAAAACTTTAATTTAATTATTAAAAAAAATACTAACGTTAAAAGATTTCAAAATTCTCAAAGTGTAACTTCTGATAAGGGTAATCTAGATAACATTCGTCCAATTGATTTTAATAAAATTGGATTTAGAAAACTGAAAAATGAATAAGCGTCTTATTAGTATTGATGTTACAACGGGAATTTACAGTGAATTTATTGATAGGTGGGTTGCTATGTCTCAATTGAAAACATCCTCCTATACATGTGTTGCTAATGTACATATGTTGGTTGAAGCTCATAACGATCCTGATTTTGCAAAAATTGTTAATGAAGCAGATATAGTTACTCCTGATGGAATGCCATTAACGTGGGGTTTAAAACTTATTTATGGTATAGATCAACAAAGAGTTGCGGGAATGGACTTATTACCTGATTTACTAAGAAAAGCTGAAAATACAGGTATATCTGTTTTCTTCTATGGCGGAACACAGAATATGTTAGCTCAAACAGAGAAGTTTCTTATTGAAAAATTCCCTTCTTTGAAAATATCTGGTATGATTAGTCCGCCATTTAGATCACTTCTAGAACATGAGGAAATTGAAATTATTGAAAAAATTAATCAAAGTGGTGCCCAGTTAGTATTTGTAGCACTTGGGTGTCCAAAGCAAGAAAAATGGATGGCTTCTATGAGAGGGCGTATCCATGCTACCATGATAGGTATTGGAGGAGCTTTACCCGTTATGGTAGGTATGCAGAAGAGAGCTCCCGAATGGATGCAAAAAGCAAGTTTAGAATGGCTATATCGTTTGGTTCAGGAGCCTAAACGCTTATTCAAACGGTATGCGGTTACAAACACTACCTATTTATGGCTTCTAGCAAGAGCAGTAGTAGCTAAAAAGGTATAAAAATCAGCATAAGCTTATATTACAACCAACCTGATTTACGAATGGTTAACATTCCAGCAATGGAGGATGTTAACCATTCTCCTTTATCTAATGCTAAAGTAGCTTTCCATTCTATACCTCCCCATTTTCCTTGAGGAACCACTACTTCAATCAAACCAGAAAATTGTTTTGCTCCTCCGGGTAGGGGAGAGGCACTATAGGGGCGACCTGAGTTCCAACTTTGTGAAGCTAATGCTCTTAAGCTTATCCCTGATGAGAATTGCCCAACAGCGGCTACGTGTATTAATTGCACTCGGTTATTACTAATCATAGAGAAACCTTTGAAGGGGCCTCTTAGACTATTCCATCTCGAAGATGCATCCATCCAACGCGTGATAAATGGCGTACCTACCACTCTTTGCTGATGTGTCCATCCATCAATGTATTGGTAATTATGAAAGTAATCATCATTCCCTTTTGGATACTTGGGGCCGCTTTGATTCATAGTTGTCATGAATTCAGCTGTGAATTGAGCAATTTTAAATCCTGATTGCGGTTCTATAGAATGATTTTTCCAGCGGAGTCCATATAATCCATCAGGTAAGTTTCCAAATACAACGCCTGACATATCTTCCCATGGTCGCTGTACGTACAATAGAAAATTTGATTTTGATAGGTTTATTTCTAAAGCCAAATCAATAGAACCTAAGTGATTACCCGATCGGTTTGCTGTATCAAAGGCTGTAAAGCCTCCTGTATTTTTATTATCTACAGCACTAGGCCATAAAGCTTTTTTATAGGCATTCCAGTCAGAAGGAAGATGCCCCTTATTTGATAAACTATTATTTAAATAAGGTGAATACCCACCCCATTGCACGTAATGAGACATACCTCCATAAAAGCGTACTTTCCAGTTGGGTTTGCCAATGCGGATGTATAATGCTTTCGCATGTAAATACACATTTTGTAAGGAATCCGTGTTAGCAAACCAACCATGACTAAAAAAGGCATTAACGGAAATAACGTCTTTCGTGAATTTCAGTGGAGCGTAATCTTTTGTACCGATGCGAACCTGGGTAATAGGTACTGCATTACCCGACCAGGCATACGAACCAGAGGTAAGCAGGGTATCCGTGATTCCGTTGATTTCCTTGCGTCGGCCTACGTATAGTTCGCCATGGCCCAGACGCACCGCAGCGTAAGCTTCAGGTAATACAAAGCGGGAGTTACGGGTGGCATTCCCTACGGCTTCAACGCTGGCTTTGAAATAGGGTTTTCGGTTTTGTGTAGCATCGCCCCATAGTCCGGTAGCCTCTACGGAAACGATACCGGCAGGGGATTCCAGAGGAATGGTTCCAAATTGATTGGAACGTAACCAGAAGGGGGTACGGCTACTGGTAGAGGCAATTCCGCTGAGTTCGGCTTTGTATCGAATGCCCTGGGTAGTTACCGTATCGTAAACGGGACGATTGAACTGAGCCCGAAGCGTAGCCGTATTGCACAGAAATACGATCAAAAAACCGAAAAGCCTTACTTGCATAGAGTGATGAGGTTGAATAGAGGGATGCTATCCTAAACGATAGCATCCCTATTACTATTAATTAATTTTCTGACGGCCAATGGAATAATAAGTGTAGCCCCTTTCCTGCATGTCCTCAAGCTCGTAGACGTTACGACCATCGAAGATCACCTTGTTCTTCAACCGAGCTTCGAGCTTCTCGAAATCCGGCGTTCTGAACTGCGGCCACTCCGTCATGATCATCAACGCATCGGCATCCACCAGGGCCGAATAGGCATCCTTGGTAAACGTCACCTTCGAGCCCAGATCCTCCAGATTGGCTACGTTCTCCATCGCCTCGGGATCGTACGCCTTCACGTGTGCTCCCGCCGCCAGCAGCTCCCGGATGTTATACAGAGCCGGAGCTTCCCGGATGTCATCGGTATAGGGCTTAAACGCCAGTCCCCACACGGCAATCGTCTTACCCTTGACGTCTCCACCGAAGTACTCCAGCACCGAAGGCAACAACCGCGTCTTCTGCTCTTCGTTGACTTTCATCACCGAATCCAGAATCTGGAAGTTGTAGTTATGCTCGCCACTGGTCTTGGATAAGGCCCACACGTCTTTGGGGAAACATGAACCGCCGTAACCAATCCCGGCAAAGAGAAACCGCTTGCCAATGCGGCTGTCGGTGCCAATCCCCCGGCGAATGTCGTCGACGTTGGCTCCCACTTTCTCGCAAAGGTTGGCAATCTCGTTCATGAAGGTAATCTTCACGGCCAGAAACGCATTGGCCGCGTACTTGGTCATCTCCGCTGAACGCTCGTCCATGAAGATGATGGGATTACCCTGCCGCACCAGCGGAGCGTAGAGCCGGTTCATCGAAGCCTTGGCTTTCTCTGACGTCGTGCCAATCACCACGCGGTCGGGTTTCATGAAATCTTCTACCGCTACGCCTTCCCGCAAGAATTCAGGGTTGGAGATCACGTCGAACTCTACCTGAGCATTGGCAGCGATGGCCGCTCTCACTTTTTCGGCCGTGCCCACGGGAACGGTCGACTTATCGATGATGACGGTGTATTGCTTGAGTAAAGGGCCCAGATCCTTGGCTACGCCGAGAATGTACTTGAGATCGGCCGAGCCGTCTTCGCCCGGAGGCGTGGGCAGGGCTAAAAAGATCACTTCGGCTCCTTCGATGCCTTCGGCCAGGGAAGTCGTGAAGGAAAGCCGGCCTTCGGCGGTATTGCGTAAGAATAATTCTTCCAGACCGGGTTCGTAGATGGGGATGACCCCACTCTTCATCTTCTCGACTTTGCGGGCGTCGATGTCCACGCAAACCACCTGGTTTCCTGTTTCGGCAAAGCACGTGCCCGTGACTAATCCCACGTATCCAGTGCCTACGACGGCTAATTTCATACTATTGACAGTGTGTTGAAATAGTTATAATGATATTGACTTGGCGGAATAATATTCATGTAAAATAAGACCCACAAAAATATATTTTTTCGGACAAAGCTTTATACTACATACATAATTTGACAATGTGGTTAACAGAATATTTATATCTTTCTATTTATTATAAAAATTATTTAAAATAAGCTTTTTGTTCCTACTAAAACAGAACAACATTCAGTACTAAACGGTATTCAATCAAAATTGTTTGGCTGTATAATCGCTGAATTATCTTCTGTATTTCTTCTTTACATAATAGAATAAAAGAAGATCTCATCTGCTTGGCATTGGACTAAAAACTAACCCGATCCACCTACAATCCCAAGCAGCAAATTCATTCAGTAAAAAAGGAAAAACAGGTTTAGAGCTTTATCTTTCCCAAAAAAATTGCCTGTCTCGTGACGAACGAAGAAATAGTTGAAATTTTCGAACTGACTACCAAGCTGCTGGAGCTTCACGGTGAAAACGACTTCAAAATTCGTAATTACCAGAATGCTGCTTTCAATCTGGATAAAACCACCGTTGACCTGCTCACCGCTCCTATCGAAGAACTTTCGATGATTCCCGGTGTGGTGAAAAGTATGGCCGCGAAAATTGACGAGATCCGTACGACGGGTTCTTTGAAAGACCTCAATGAGTTACTCGCGAACACTCCTGAGGGCATTCTGGACATGTTTAGGATCAAGGGAATTGGGCCGAAGAAAATCCGTACCATCTGGAAAGAACTGGGTATTACCGATACCCAACAGTTGTTATTAGCCTGTGAAAACGGAGATATTGCCAGGCTGAAAGGTTTTGGTGAAAAGACGCAGGAAACGATTCATACAAATCTGCTTTTTCTGCAATCCAATTCCTCCAAACTTCGCATGGACGCGGCTTTGGTCTTGGCCGAGGTTTTATTCGATGTTTTAGAAAAAAAGTATAAGGTTGAAATTACCGGAGAAGTCCGCCGTAAACTGGAGATTGTAGAGTTAATTCAGCTGGTTGTTTCCTTCGAAAATCCGGCAGAAGTCCAGTCGTTTCTGAATACGCTGGAGTTTCTTACCCCCGACAAAAAAGCTTCGACTCCTTTTATCTGGCGAGGTCGTTTTCTGGATCGAACCATTCCGGTAGAAGTACGAATCGTTCAACCTCAGCAATTTGTTAATCAGGTTTTTGTACATTCTTCGGATGAAAAACATTTGATTAAGGCCGTTGGCACGACTACGCTTCTTAAAACGGCTTTACTCGAACCCCATGATTCCGAAGAGTCGATTTATACCAAACTGGGCATGCCCTACTTCTCACCGGAATTACGTAACGGTGAACTGGAATTTGACCCCGCCTTTCAAAGTAAAACCCTTGTTACCTGGGATGCCCTGAAAGGAACTGTCCACAACCATTCCACCTGGTCGGACGGGAAACATACGCTGGAGCAAATGGCTCGGGCGGCGGCGGATTTAGGCTTGCAGTATTTAGGCATTGCAGACCACTCCAAGTCCGCGACTTATGCCAATGGACTGAACGAAGAGCGGGTATATCAGCAACATCAGCAGGTGGATGATTTGAATGCCCAATTCCAGAAAGAAGGACTGAATTTTACCATTTTCAAAGGAATTGAATCCGATATCTTGGGCGATGGTTCGCTGGATTATACTTCGGAAGTATTAAAAACTTTTGATTTTGTGGTAGCATCGGTTCACTCTAACCTGAAAATGACGGAAGAGCGGGCCATGCAACGGCTTATTACCGCTATTGAAAATCCGTACACTACTATTATTGGCCACCCGACGGGTCGGTTACTACTTTCCCGCCCTGGTTACCCGGTTGATCACAAAAAGTTAATAGACGCCTGTGCGACAAATGGTGTTATTTTAGAACTGAATGCGAGCCCTTACCGATTGGACGTGGATTGGCGATGGATCCCATATGCTCTCGAAAAAGGCGTATTAATATCCATCAATCCTGACGCTCACCACATTGAGGGATACCTTGATATGCACTATGGAGTAGCTGTAGCCCGTAAAGGTGGCTTAACTCAGGAAATGACCTTTAATGCTTTGGGGAAAGAAGAAGTTAAGGCGTATTTCATGAAACGTAAAATCGGATAAATCCGCACGAAAAACCGGAACCAAAATCAGTGCTATACGTTATTTCTGAAGCGGTCGAAATCAGATCGTCCAACCCAGCTATAACGATTGAATCTGTTAAGAACAATGAATAAAAAAGTAAATGTAGGTCTCGTACAGATGTCAAATTCTGCTGATGTCGAGACTAATATCCAGAAGGCCGAAGCGGGTATCCGCGAAGCTGCCTCCCAGGGAGCTCAGATCGTTTGTTTGCAGGAGCTCTTTACTTCCTTATACTTCTGTGACGTTGAAGATCACCATAATTTCTCACTGGCTGAAGCTATTCCAGGCCCCACGACTGACCGCATGGGCAAGCTGGCTGCTGAACTGGGAGTAGTAATCGTGGCTTCTCTGTTTGAAAAGCGGGCCGCGGGTTTATACCATAATACAACGGCAGTTTTAGATGCAGACGGAACCTATTTAGGTAAATACCGCAAGATGCACATCCCCGATGATCCGGGTTATTACGAGAAGTTTTACTTCACCCCCGGTGACTTAGGTTATAAGGTTTTTGAAACCAAATTTGCTAAAATTGGCGTGCTTATCTGCTGGGATCAGTGGTATCCCGAAGCATCCCGCATTACGGCTCTGATGGGTGCGGATATTCTGTTTTACCCCACCGCCATTGGCTGGGATGTGAACGAAACCGATCCTCAGGTGAACAAAGAACAATACGAAGCCTGGCAAACTATCCAGCGGAGTCATGCCGTAGCAAACGGTGTCTACGTAGTGGCAGTGAACCGCGTGGGTCGCGAGGCTGATCAGGAGTTTTGGGGCGGCAGTTTCGTTGCCAAACCCCACGGAGGTTTATTATACCTCGCTCCGCACGATCAGGAAACCGTTCACGTACAGGAACTGGATCTGGAAGTGGCTGATCGGATTCGAACCACCTGGCCTTATTTCCGGGACCGCAGAATTGACTCATATCAGCCCATTACGAAGCGATTCATTGACGAATAATCATCAGAGGCGGAACTAACCATTCCGCCTTTTTTTATACTTTCTTTCTTCCTATTGTGAAAAACTCTTTCGTCGCCACTGGTTTAGTATTTGCGGCTTTATGGTCTTCGGCCTCCGTAGCGGCCAAATTCGGTTTGCAATCGGCAGAGCCCATGGTTCTGTTTGATATTCGCTATTTTGGAGCCGGTTTTTTCTTGCTGATCTACGCACTCGTTTTTGAAAAACAGCGAATACCCCAAGGAAAAGAATGGCGTCAACTGATCACCTTTGCCGTTCTTAATACGGTGGTGTATCTAGGCTTGTTTGTCTTTGCCATGAAGCAGGTTGCGGCGGGAATTGGCAGTTTAGCCATTGCTATTAACCCCTTATTAATCAGTATTATTTCTGCTTTTTACACGGGCAAAAAAGTAGGCCCAACGGAATGGATTGCCATTGCCCTGGGAATGGCCGGGGTTGGGGTAGCCACGTATCCCCTACTGCAAAACAGCTTTGCCACGCCCCAGGGGTTACTCCTGCTTTTTCTCAGTATGCTCTCCTATTCGGTGGCTACGATTTATTTCTCTGAAATCGACTGGAAGTTATCCCGAAGCAGTATCAATGGCTGGCAGGCTTTGATTTCAGGAATCATTTGTCTGCCCCTGATCTATTTTTTCCACGAAAAAGAAAATCATTACGACGGTCGCTTCTGGACCACCGAATTCTGGTTAACCATTTTCGTTTCTGTAGCTGCCGTTCAGCTTTGGTTAAAACTACTGAAGGAAGATGCCGTTCGGGCCTCGCTGTTTCTGTTCCTTTGCCCGGTTTTTGGTTTTGCTTACGCTACTTTTTTGCTGGGCGAGCCTTTTACGATTTATACCGCCGTCGGAACAATTCTGGTTCTAGTAGGGCTCTGGATTGGACAGCGAGCGGGTAAGTAATTTCATCGCTCTAATTCCGGCGGATCCCGGATTGCAAATCCAGACCAGCCTCAACACTAATTTTGTAGAGACGCAAAGAATCGCGTCTCTACTGGTTGATTACGCTCTTTCAGATTTCCCATCCGTCCTATTTCATTCATTAAAAATAAATTTTCACTTTTCTATTGACTTATTAAATCAGGTTTCGCTTACTTTGCACTACAAAGTACTTCGATTTATGATTCAAGAAGAAGGACCCTTACGCGATTTATCTGAAATCCGTCAAATGATGGAACGCTCCTCCCGCTTTTTATCCTTAAGCGGATTATCGGGAGTTTTTATAGGAACAGTTGCCTTACTCGGAGCCGCCGCTGCCTGGAAATTTCTGCAAGGAACCGAATCGATGATCGGACAAGCCTATGTAGGAGATCCTTACGGTTTTTATCGGTTTTTCATTGTTAACTTTGGAGGCGTTCTTCTGTTATCAATCATTGGAGGTCTTTACTTTACCAATCGTCGGGCTCGTCAGAAAGGCTGGAAACTTTGGGATTCCACTTCCAAACGATTGCTTATTAATATGGCGATTCCCTTAGGCACTGGAGCCATTTTTTGTTATTTTTTGCTCTTTAGAGCACCCGAATTAATTGCTTCCTGCACGCTTATATTTTATGGAATGGCGTTGATCAACGCCAGTAAATACACCCATAGCGAGTTAAGAAATTTGGGAGTTTTAGAGATAATTCTTGGAATTTTTTGCGGGTGGTTTGCGACCACGGGCACCAGCCTGTTATTTTGGGCCCTGGGTTTTGGCGTCCTCCACATCCTGTACGGTATCATCATGTACCGTAAATACGGGGCATAAGCGGACTCAGGAGAGTCTGATTAGCTATGAAAAGTTTTATTGATCAATTAAATAAAGCATTTGAAAATCGGGTACGCCTGGGCATTATGTCCGTGCTGATGGTAAACGATTGGGTAGAGTTTAATACGCTGAAAGAAACCCTTCAGCAAACCGATGGTAACCTTGCCAGTCATTTGATGGCTCTGGAGAAAGTACAGTACGTGGCCATTCGAAAAGGATTCATTGGTCGCAAACCGAATACCTCCTATCAAGCTACTGAAACAGGTCGCGAGGCCTTTCAGGAACACCTCAATGCACTGGAGTTTCTTTTAAAATCAGTCCCGGCCAAGTCTTAATTTTTTTTAATCTTCAACTTTGTAATTCAAAGTACTTTAATAAAATATGCAAACTCCTTCTAATCTTTCTACTTGGGAACGCATTAACAATTGGCTTAATCGTTCCATCTCACTTAAATTATTTACCATTGGTTTTCTAGTAATCCTGCTTCTGATTCCATCCAGCATGATAGAAAACCTGATTCGAGAACGTCAGATTACAAGGGACGCTTCAATCAATGAAGTAAGTTCTAAATGGGGTGAACAACAGATCGTTGGAGGTCCTGTATTAACGATTCCTTTCAAAGTCGAAACCACAGACGAAAAAGGTCGCATTCAAACGTTTGTTAAATACGCCCACTTTCTACCCGAAACGCTTCATATCCAGGGTAACGTACAACCAGAAAAAAGATATCGGGGCATCTATGTGGTGATGCTATACCGATCACAACTCCGGATTAACGGACAGTTTTCTTTCCCGGATTTTGAAAAGCTAAAGATTTCTCCTCAATCCATTATCTGGAAAGATGCCTTTGTCTCGCTGGGTATTACTGACCCTAAAGGAATTCGTCAGGCTATTCAGCTAAAATTCAATAACCAGGCCATTGAGTTTGACCCCGGCCAAGCTACTAAAGATCTATTTAGCTCGGGCGTAGGAGCTCCTGTTTCCATTTCTCCGGAAGTCAAGACTCCATTTACCTTTGATTTAGGCCTTCAATTAAATGGCAGCAGCGATTTGCAGTTTCTTCCTTTCGGCAAAGAGACGCACGTTCATCTGACTTCTCCCTGGTCAACGCCAAGTTTCATAGGGACTTTTTTACCGGAGAAAAGAAAAATCACGGCTAAAGGTTTTTCTGTGGACTGGAAGGTGCTTCAATACAACCGGAATTATCCGCAGCAGGGTATTGATTCTTTCATTACAGCAACACCTAGTACCAGAGAAATTCAGATTTCAGAAGCTCCACCAGCTTATGTCGGTGCTAACCCCTCCCAAACGAATGGCGTCTTTGGAGTCAAGCTGTTGTTACCCATCGATGAGTATCAAAAGACTACCCGCTCGGCCAAATACAGCATGATTTTTGTGACGCTAACTTTTGCTTCTTTCTTCTTTGTAGAAATTCTGGGCCGTCGCCGCATACATCCCATTCAGTACTTATTGGTAGGCTTTGCTATCTGTTTGTTTTACATTCTGCTACTTTCCATTTCTGAGCATATATCTTTCAACTGGGCTTACCTCCTCAGCACGGCTACGATTCTTTCGCTGATTATGATGTATACGCGAAGCGTCTTTAAAGATCTTCGATATACGCTCATTTTCAATGGCATACTGGCTCTGCTTTACGGATTCTTCTATTCACTACTACAACTGGAAGATTACGCTTTGTTACTGGGTAGTCTTGGCTTATTACTCATTCTGGCCTGCATCATGTATCTCACCCGTAAGCTGGATTGGTATCACGTTTACGATCAGGAATAATACTCAACCTTCAACCTTTCCAATTATGCAGCTCTTACACACCCGTACCCTTCAGATTGGCAGCCTTTCGGCGTTATCAATTCTGTCTGCTACTTTTCTGGCTATTCGTTTTGGCATTACCCATGGTGGCTGGTATGTGATGATTAACTGGAACCTGTTTCTGGCCTGGATGCCGCTTTTCCTTTCCCTTTGGTTTGAACGAGTTTCCCAACACGAACCAGGCTCGAAACTTAAACTGGCCTCCATCGGGACGTTGTGGCTACTCTTTTTCCCGAATGCACCGTACGTGATAACGGATTTTATTCATATCCAGCACACTATCGGCATACCGGCCTGGCACGACGCCCTGATGATTTTTAGCTATGCCATGACCAGTCTCATCTGTGGCTTATTATCCTTCCACTGGATGCGGCAAAATCTGATGCAAATCATTCCGAAATGGTCTGAATACGTGATGCTTGCCGTATTACCCCTGAGCGGGTTTGGTATCTATCTCGGCCGCGTGAAACGCCTGAACAGCTGGCACCCTTTCACTAAGCCTGGATTACTCCTTCAGCAGATTCTGGAAAGCCTGGTTAATAAACAAGCCATCCTGATGACGCTCGAATTTTCAGTAATGATTGGTATTTCTTACCTCGTCCTCCTAAGTTTGATGCAGAAAGAAAGAGTTTGAAAACTTTTGAGGTGGTTAAAAGAGGGTTAGGTGGTTTGGGAGTAATATCTTTACAATAGCCTCAAACCTCATCAACCTACAGTCAAACCATTTTGAAACGCAGTTATGCCTATTGATATTCCCAAGTTTTTCAGAAGTGTTCAGTATGCCCTTAAAGGACTGAAAGTCATGGTGTATTCGGAGAATAACGCCCGTATTCACTTGGCAGCTACTTCAATTGTCGTGTTTCTGGGTTTTTATCTGGACGTTACGAAGAAAGACTGGGTTAATCTGATGATTTGCATCGTGCTGGTCTGGGTAACGGAAGCTATTAATACGGCGTTTGAAAAAACCGTAGATATGGTATCGCCCGAGTATCGGAAAATCGCCGGAGAGATCAAGGATCTGGCTGCCGGAGCCGTATTGATTTCGGCCATTTTTGCTCTTATCGTTGGCATCATGATCTTTAAAGAATACGTCCCCTGGGAAGACTGGGCCTATGATTTAGGCATTCCGCTACCTGGTGATAACGAACCCGCTTACTAAAGAATTGATTAACTTCCACCTACCTAAAATAGCTACCTTCATTCAGGCTGGCCTGCCTGAATTTTTGAGAAAAGGAAATAGCCTGGTTCTTGTGCCATCCATTCATTTTCAGTACATTCGCTAATACCTCGGCTGGATTTATGCCGGGGTATTATTACTTGGTAACGACCCTATTTTTCGCCTTTATGAAACGTCTATTACTTTTTATTTTCTGGTTATATGCCAGCTCACTCTGGGCTCAAATGCTGCCTTCGAAGCGACTGGAAATTATGAGGGATGAGAAAATTACGGACGATTTTGAAGTGCTTCCTTTGGGGGAACAAGGCGTTTTAGTTACCAAAATTCTGGAAAATCCTTCCCGCGGAATCAATCATACGTATCAGCTCAGTCGTTATGATTCTACCCTGGCTTTACGCTGGGAAGGAGAATTCAAGTTAAAGCCGCCTTACAAAGCTCTACTCTCCTACCATACCCCGGAACACATATACTGGCTCTGCGGTGATCCGGATTCGGATAAAATCCAGATCTGGAAAACCAGTCTTGACAACGGGGATATGGAAGTCATTGAAGGCAAAGTTCCAGCCATCGACATCGTCTCCAAATTTAAAATTCTGGGTAATAAGGCTTTCTTGGGTGGCATGTATAACGATCGGCCCGTAGTGGTATCGTTCAGCTTTTTCGATAAAACCTCAAAGGCTTTACCCGAGTTGTTTGACTTTCACTTGAACATTCATGATCTGGACGTAGACGAATCCGGTAACAAAATTCACGTGTTTGGAAAATACAACCGGAAAGGGAAATGCCTGCTTCAGATGTACACGTATTCGTACGATGGGCATTTACTAAACAAGACCACCCTGAATGATGACTCTGAACGGAGTCTGATTACGGCAAAAATCGTTCATCTGGACAATGGGGAATCATTACTGGTGGGTAACTACTCGCTGAATTGCTCGGATTATTCGCAGGGATTATACCTGACAAAAGTGACTGATCGACCAGAAAATAAGATTCAGTACGTTCCCTTTTCGGATTTACAGAATTTCTTTAATTACCTGAAACCCAGTCGGCAGGAACGGATACGTCACAAAATTGCGGAGCATAAAAAGCAGGGCAAAGACATGAAGTTCCACTATCTACTTCAGATTCAGGATCTTATTCCTACCGAAGAAGGGTATCTGGTAGTAGCAGAAGCTTATTTCCCTCAAACTAAAACGAGTAACTCCTACACTCCAACAGCCGTAACCAGTCGCCGTAGCTCCAACAGCTTTGAATCTTTCCGTTATACCCACGCTCTGGTGTGCGGCCTAAATCGTTCGGGCGAGTTACTATGGGATAATTCCATGGAGTTAAAAGACCTTACTTCTGATTTACTAGCTCCTCAGGTTCAACTCAGTAAAAAAGATTCCGAGACGCTTTTCCTAACGTACACGCACGAATCCAAGGTTCGGTCTCTTCAGATCCAGAAAGATAAAACGCTCGGAAAGATTCAGGAATATGAGTTATTACCAGCGGAACTGAACAAATCGGTAGATCGTGATACCTACCCATCACTGATGTCCTGGTATGGACCTTATTATTTAAGTTGGGGTTTTCGAAAACATCCGTCCGTAGCTAACCAGTCGTCGAAGGAAGCCTTTTTTCTCTATAAGCTGGAACATCCATCTCATTCCCTAACTCCCTGATTTTCCACATTCGCTTGCCCGGATACTCCTGAAAACACGCTTTCTAATGTCTTCTAATAAGGTTCTAATTTCATTCTAATCTCGCGGTTATAGGTTTGATGCGTCTATTGAATCAGTCCTATGACGAGCAGAGCCTTTCGAGTTGTTTTTAGTATTTGCTGTTTCAGCTATTTAGGTTTGAGCCATGCTACGGCTCAAACCACGAAGATTAGCCTTCGTGAAGTGCTGGAACAGGCCCAGACCAATTATCCAATGCTACGGAGTAAGCTGGCGACGATTAAAGCGTCTCAAGCCGATGCTGAAGCTTTGAAAATGTCTTTTCTACCCCAGGCGGGTATTCAGGCTCAGGCCTTAAACGGTACGTCCAATCAGGTTCGGGGCCCCTACGTTTCCAACGGAGGATTAGTCGTTCCTATTGGTGGGGTTCGAACCGACGGTTTTAACAATCAGGCAACTTGGACCAGCTCCAGTTCGATACTGGTCGATTGGGAAGCCATCACCTTTGGTCGTCGGCAGGCCCGCCGTAATCAGGCTAGTTTAGCCATTGAGCAGGCCAAGGTGGATTATGAAAATGAGTTATTTCTGCATCAGGTGCGGGTATGTGAAGCGTACCTGCTAACGCTCAATTTCAAGAAAGCTGTATTACTGCAAATTGCCAACCTGGATCGGGCGAAAGCCTTGCAAAGTATTACCCGTGCCAGCACTTCGGGCGGGTTACGTCCCGGTATTGACAGTGCGGTAAGCAATGCTGAAGTAGCTCGTGCCCGGCTTCAGGTACTGGAAAGTCACAAACTGGCTCAGGAACATTTACTCCGTTTGACCCAGTTAACGGGCAAACCCAGTTTGCAATATGAACTTGATTCGCTGGTTTTCTATGATCAGTTGCCTAACCTGAATCTGATGAATCAGCAACCTTCGCGACTGCATCCGCAGCTCCGCGTTCTGCAAAATCAGATGGCGTTGGGTGAAGCCAATCGCTCGGTGATCAAGGCCAATGCTTTGCCTTCCATTTCCTTACTGGGTTCAGTTCAGGGCCGTGGTTCCGGCATTAGTGAAGGTCCGCAAAGTGATGGAACGTTTCGCATTGATCCTTCCCTCGGTGCAGGCCTGCCCCTGCGGGCTTTTAACTACGTTGTGGGCGTAACGGCCATCTGGCGACCTACGGAGTTATTCCGAACCAAGTATAATGCTCTGGCTCAACGCGAACGCGTTAATTCCAATAAAGAATCATATAACCAGCAAAGTCTGGCTCTGCGAACCAGTTCCGAAAATGCTACCCTGCAAATTGATCTGGCTCAGGCCACAGTCAAGCAATCGCCTCTTCAACTCGAAGCCGCTCAGCAAGCCTACGCTCAGGCTCGGGCCCGGTACGAGTCCGGTCTGGATAATATTCAGACCTTAACTCAGACGGCAGCTCTATTGAACCGGGCCGAGGTAGATCAGGCCCTGGCCGTTAATGGCCTTTGGCGTGCCCTATTAATTAAAGCCGCCGCCGATGGTAATCTCGAAGAATTCATGACCCAGATTCCGCAATAAGATATGATAAAAGCTGCTTTAGCCAAACCGATTACCGTCATCGTTTCACTCGTTGCGATACTCGTGTTTTCATTACTGGCTCTGAACCGAATTCCCGTCGATATTTTCCCCCGACTGAACTTACCGACCATTTACATTGCCCAACCGTACGGCGGAATGACCCCCGCCCAGATGGAAGGGTTTATATCAACCCGTTACCAAAACCAGATGCTTTATGTGTCGGGTATTAAGAACGTTGAGGTAAAGAATATTCAAGGCTTATGTCTCGTGAAATGTACGTTCTACGAAGACGTAAATATGGCTCAGGCTGCCGGCGAGGTAGCCAGTCAGGTAAGCCGTGTGATGAGTTACATGCCGCCCGGAGCCGTTCCTCCCATTGTGGTTCGCTTTGATGCCTCGAGTCTTCCGGTGGGACAGTTAGTGTTTAGCAGTCGCCGGGCTTCCTTAGGAGAAATGCAGGATCTGGCCTCAACTCGGGTTCGACCACTGTTTTCCCAGATTCCCGGAGCATCCGCTCCTTCACCTTTTGGCGGAAACGAGCGGACCGTTGTGGTACGGGTAGATCCGGATAAAATGCGGAGTTATGAATTAACGCCAGATGATATCGTAAGAACAGTAGTAAGTAATAACCAGATTTCTCCCGGTGGTAGCGTACGGATTGGTGATTTTTCCATCATGACTCCCAACAATACCGTTCTCGATAAAGTCGATGAATTCCTGAATATTCCTTTACGCAAAGGCGTCGGACCTACGGTTTTTGTGCGGGACATTGCTACCGTAGAAGACGGAACGGACGTAGCCGTGGGTTATGCCCTAGTGAATGGAAAACGGTCGGTATACATTCCTGTTACCAAGTCGGCGGAAGCTTCGACCATGAGTGTGGTGAATGCTTTGAAGGAGAAGATGGTCGATATGAAGTCTCTGTTGCCCGACGACGTGGAATTAACTTACGAATTCGATCAGTCGGTGTACGTAACCCAGGCCGTTCATAGTCTGGCGGTTGAAGGAGGACTTGGAGCCCTGTTAACGGGTCTAATGGTGCTGCTCTTCCTGAACGACTGGCGGAGCTCACTCATCGTAGTGTTAACCATTCCAATCTCTATTCTCGCGGCCATTTTATTACTGCAATCCGCTGGACAGACCATTAACATCATGACTTTATCAGGTCTGGCTCTGGCGATTGGTATTCTGGTCGATCAGGCGACGGTGGTTATTGAAAATATTCACCAGCATATGGAGATGGGCAAAACCAAAGCCCGGGCCATTCTGGACGGTTGCCAGGAAGTTTCGTTTCCGCTCTTGCTGATTACGCTTTGTATTCTGGCTGTTTTTGCCCCAGCCTTCCTGATGAATGGCGTGCCCCGTGGGATGTTCCTGCCGCTCTCCTTTGCCGTTGGATTCGCCATCATCGTTTCCTACATCCTGTCGCAGACTTTCGTGCCGGTAGTTTCAAACTGGTGGATGAAAAACCATGCACATCCTACATCACATGAGCTAAGCATTCTCCCCGATTTAAATGAATCACAGGAAAAAGCTCAGGAGTCTTACGAAACCCAAAATCCCGAGAAAGTCAAGGGATTTGAACGGTTCAAATTGGGTTACCTCCGTCTGCTGGACCGTTTGCTGAAGTATAAAGGAATCGTGATTGCAGCTTATTTGCTGATTTGTGCGGCATTGATTGGCGTAGGTTTCAGCCAGATTGGACAGGATATGATGCCTCGTCAAAACCATGCCCGCCAGTTTCAGGTTCGGATTGTGGCTCAGGAAGGCTTACGCATTGAACGAACGGAAGAAATTACTAAAACGGTCATCAAGCAAATTGGGCAGATCGTTGGGCCGGAAAACATTGCCATTTCTTCGGCATTCGTCGGCATGACGCCTTCCAGTTACGGAACCAGTTCACTCTATGTTTTTAATGCTGGTCCGCACGAAGCTGTATTACAGGTCAAGCTGGCAGATAGTTATGAAGTAGAATCGCTGGATCGGTTGAAAGATGAGATCCGCAAAAAAGTTGCTCAGAAGCTTCCCGGTGTACGTCTGTCTTACGAACCCATTGACCTGACGGATAAAATCATGAGTCAGGGAGCTCAAACACCCATTGAAATTCAGGTGGGTGGAAAAAGTCTGGAAGACGGTCAGCATTATGCCAATCGCTTATTAACGCAACTGAAAAAAATCCCTAGCCTACGGGATGTACGCATTAACCAGCCACTGAATTATCCAACGATTCAAATCAAAATCGACCGGGAACGGGCCGGACAGTTAAATTTAAGTATCGACGAAATTGCTAAATCGCTCGTCGCTGCCACTTCTTCCAGCCGTTTTACCGCTAAAAACCTCTGGCTGGATGAATCCAAGGGCTTCGCCTATCAGGTTCAGGTAGAGATGGAGCAGGAACAAATGAATACCATTGCCGATATTCAGAGTATTCCACTGGTAAAAGGACAGCTACGACCCACGCTGGGCGACGTAGCAACCATTACCCCCAACACCATTCCGGGGGAATTTGACCGGATTGGACCTCGCCGGATCGTTACCGTTTCAGCTAATATCTCCAATCAGGATTTAGGTTCTGCTTCGAAGGAAGTTCGGGCGGCAATCAAAGCTGCGGGTGACCCTCCTAAGGGCTCTAGTGTGGAATTACGCGGACTGGCTCAGTTACTCGATGAAACCCTGAGTAGCCTTCAGTTCGGACTGGGTTTAGCCATCGTAGTTATCTTCCTATTACTTGCGGCCAATTACCAGTCTTTCAAAGTTGCAGGCGTAGTGCTGGTTAGTATTCCAGCGGTATTAGCGGGCTCGCTAACCTTCCTGCTAACAACAGGACAAACGCTGAATTTGCAGTCATACATGGGTATTATCATGTCCGTAGGGGTTTCAGTAGCGAACGCTCTGTTGCTGGTAACCAACGCGGAAACGTTACGACTTCAGTATAAAAATGCTTTAACCGCCGCTCGGGTAGCCGGAGCCGCTCGTTTGCGTCCGATTTTAATGACAGCAATGGCTATGGTGGCCGGGATGATTCCCATGGCCAGTGGTTTAGGTGAGTCCGGCGAGCAAACGGCTCCCTTGGGACGAGCAGTTATTGGGGGCTTACTCTTTTCAACCGTAGCGGCTCTGTTGATCTTGCCCGTAGTGTTCGCGGCAGTGCAGCGAAAAACCTCTTTCGTTTCATCATCACTAAACCCTGATGATCCTAACAGTCCGGTTTATGACGGGAAAGCGAAGGCCATTCTTGAAAACGAAATTGCTTAATCTGACATTCCATCTACTATGCATACCCGACCTTTCACCCGATTGATTACCTTTTTAATCGTTGGGTTTTACCTGAGCAGTTGTCATTCGGAAGAAAAAAAGCAGGTCTCCAGTGACCCGGCAACGGATGAAGAAATTCGTTATGAGGCCGTAAAAATCGCACCCTCCCGCCCTACCCGCGAGCTTAACTTACCCGGCGAGCTGGAGAGTTACTATGAAACGGATATGTATCCCCGGGTGAGTAGTTACGTCAGAAATATCCATGTGGATATTGGCGATAAAGTCAATAAAGGTCAGTTGCTGGCCGAACTGGAAGCTCCCGAGTTAACGGCCAACCTGACCGAAGCTTATTCAAAAGTAAAAGCAGCAGAGGCGGTTTTTGAGGCCAGCAAAGCAACTCAGCAACGGGTATTACGAGCTAACCGTACGGCAGGAGCCATTTCTCCCGTCGATCTGGACGCTTCCCGCACGAAGTCTATTTCAGATAGTCTGGCCGTTGTAGCAGCCAAAGCTCACTATCAATCCGTGCAGCAATTGGTGAGTTATCTGAAAATCACGGCCCCGTTTACGGGAGTGATTACCGACCGTCGTCTTTCACCCGGAGCTTTCGTGGGTCCCGGTGGACAAAATGGAATTCCTATGCTTAAAATTAAACAGCTGGATCGGCTCAGGTTACGTGTAGCCGTGCCAGAGGCTTATTTAGGTAATATCCACAAAGACAGCCCGGTCCAATTCTCCGTTCGCAGTTTCCCAAACCAGAAGTTCACCGGAAAAATTAGCCGGATTTCGAATACAGTTCGTCCCGAAACCCGTTCAGAATTGATCGAAATCGACATTCGAAATCCAAGTGAGAAATTAAAACCGGGCATGTACGCCTCGGCCCAGTTACCCGTCAACTCTACAGAAGGCAGTATGTACGTTCCCAAAACAGCCATCGTCAGCACGATGGATCGCACCTTCGTAATTCGGGTAGAAAACGGAAAAGCCATTTGGGTAACGGTGCAAAAAGGGGACGAATCCGTTGGACAAACGCAGATATTCGGAGAACTGAAAGCTGGAGATACGATTCTCAAACGAGCCAGCGAAGAAATCGCCGACGGTGTACCCATCAAAGTACAACTTGCCGCCAACTAACCTTAGCAAACCTCCTTTCTTTTTCACATCGCCGTTTAATAACTCCTAGTGGAGGCTAAGCGGGTGCCAGAATCCCATCTGGCACCTGCTTATTTTGCTAAACATAGGTGTCAATGAGACCGTAGTTGACGGAATGGCACATTCATTCTTTCCCCCTTTCCAGTACGGCCCCGTCTTATTCTTTCATTTTCTTAAAACATATCTTCCCCTTTTCGACTTTGAGGACTAAAAAGCTTTCTACTTTTGGGGTTTGAAAAGTATCAGTTGTGGGAGTCCGATCTGTTTTACAAAGAATTCATTGGCTTAACTTGGATGTAGTAGCCGGTGCCGTTTTGAGTGCCGCTGCCGGTAGTAAATTACCTGACGGAAGAGGAGAAATTAATTATTGGGCCCTATTGAGCCTGGGCTTCACGACCTGGTTTATTTATACGCTGGATCGTTTACTGGATATCCGAAGGAAGCCTGTTCCAAATACCCCTCGCCATCAGTTTCACGTAAAAAATGCCTCCATCTTATGGAAGGCTACCATTACCACCGGAGTACTGGCAGCCGCTATTACTCCTTTTTTACCCCTCTCGCTCATTCGCTGGGGATTGATACTGACCGGTGTAGTGGCCTTGTATCTATTTATGGTAAATCGGCTAGGGCTTAAAAGCAAGTGGTACTTTTTGAAAGAACCCATTACCGCTCTGGTTTATATGGGCGGTGTCTGGGGTGTTGCTTTCGCCAATAAAGCCGACATTACCTGGCAGGATAAAAGTCTGGCAGTTATGTTCGGACTGATTGCTTTTCAGAATCTGCTGTTATTCTCCTGGATGGAGACGCAGGAAGGCAAACTTTCCTCACCTAATTTCGCCAGCATCTTCCGGGAGGGTTTACCTAAAATCGTCAATTTCTTGATTTTAGCTGCCCTCTTAACCTTATTTCTAAGTATTAACCTTACTGAGATTCTACCTTATCAGCGACGATTCGCATTTACAGAAATCCTGATGAGTTTAGCCTTATTGAAGATTCGTTACGACTCTGAGTTTTTCCTGAAAAATCAACGATATCGCTGGATCGGCGATGGCGTTTTTCTCTTTTCACTTTGGTTGCTATAAAAGCAAAAGGCTCCCTTCGGAGCCTTTTTACGCTAATGCCGTATTTCTTTAGAAGGCTTTCGCTCTTCAGGAATAGCCCCGGTAATGGTCAGCTTTACCGTATCGATTCGGGCATCTTTCATTTCCATAATCTGAAACTGAAACGGATACAATACTACGACCTCATTCTGCTGGGGTAAGTCCTCATTGATGGTAATAATCAAGCCACCGAGCGTGTCATAATCACCTTCGGGGAAATTCCAGCCGTATTTATCATTGAGGTAATCAATTTCATGACGAGCTGATAGCAGATAAGTTCGGTCATCGAGTTTCTTTTCAACCCAGTCTTCCGAATCATCATATTCATCCTGAATATCTCCAAAAATCTGTTCAATAATGTCTTCCAGACTAACTAGTCCTGAGGTTCCGCCAAACTCATCCACGACCAGAGCTACACTTTTTCGCTCCTGAGTAAACTTGATCATCAAATCCTGAGCCGACATGGCTTCTGGCACAATTAAAATCGGATTCAGAATGCTTTCAATGTCCTTCGGTTTTTTAAACATCGCCAGACCGTGGCAATATCCGATCACATCCTCAATCGAATCCCGGTAAACCAAAATTTTCGAATGCCCACTAGCCTGAAGTGTTTTCTTCAAACCCTTCATTCCTTCCTCAATATCTACTGCAACAATTTCAGTTCGTGGAATCATACAGTCCCGAACTTTTACCTGCCGAAATTCCAGTGCGTTGTTAAAAATTTTGGTATCTACATCGGCCACTTCTTCCTTTTTACCTTCAGGAACGTTAATATTTTCCAGGTAATTTGATAAATCGGTAACTCCGAAAATGGGTTTCACTTCGGAGTACTTCAACCGTAACACTTTTACTATAAACCATTTGGAAGCTGAAACAATGGCATAGACCAAAGGGTACATCAAGTAATAAATCAGCCAGATCGGAATGGCTAGAACTTCCAGAAAAACGTCAGGATTTAATAGGAATAAGGACTTGGGAGTAAATTCTGCAACGGCCAAAATCAGAATCGTTGCCAGTAAAGAAGGCAGGATAATCTGAACAAAATCATTATGTAAAAAGCTCAGGGATTCGGGTAACTGCGACAACCAGATTTCGAATTCATGATGGAGAAATCCTTCCATGTAAATCCCGTAAATAACCAGAGCCAGTGTATTTCCAATCAACATCGTTCCAATGAATTTGGAAGGCTGTTTCAGAAAAGCGGAAATAATCTGGCCGGTAACAATACCCTGCTTGGCCTGTAACTCGAAGTATAATTTATTCGCTGACACATACGCCATTTCGATGCCCGAAAAGAAGGCGGAGGCTAGCATGGAAAGTAGAATGATGAGAAATTCCTGGGAAGTCATCCGTTAGCACAGGCAGTCGCCTGCAAAAGTTTGTTGCAAAATAGTCATTTTTTGGCTTACTGTTTTCGGTTTGCTGTTTTCCATACCAATTGGTTTTGTAGAGACGTCCATTTATGGCCTCTATGCTAAGAGGCGGTTTTTAGATTACCTTCAATTGATTCACATTCCCCAGCGGAGACGTCGATTGATGGCGTCTGGGTAAGAGTCGGTTGGGGTTACCTTTATAGGATCATTATTCCCCTCGTAGAGACGCCATCAATGGACGTCTCTACGAAGGCATGTCTACAAAAAAGCCCTGCTCTTTCAGAACAGGGCTTTTTCTTACTTTTTCTTACGAGGCTTACCTTCCGGAGCAGGGGGCGTCTGGCTTTTCTCCCGCATCACCCGCTGGTTTTTATAATACTGAAAACCCAGCAACGTAAACACCGAAAACATCAGCCAGAAATAAGACTCCCGCCAGTTGACCCGCCCTGAGATAATTTCTCCGACCCAGATCATCAGAAAACCAACCGAAGCGGAGAGTAAGAGTATTTCTTTAAGTGTAAACCCTTTCATGCGTATTCCTTATTTGCTCTCCTTGAAACGCCGAGCCGTCGACAGGAACATACCCACGACCAACAAGCCAGTACCAATCCACAGCAAATTAATGTGTGGTTTCTCCAGAGCTTTCATCACAATATAATCCCGCTGAGAGGTATTGATATTGAAAGTAAACTGCCCCGTTTTAGGATCAATCTGAGCCAGCTGTAAACGTAACCCTAATTCATCACTCGTAGCGGCTTTCAAACCTACCGTTCGATCTTTGATGAAGTAGATGGGCTTCACGGCCACACTACGTCCGCTCTTGTCAAATACTTCTACATCGGCCTGTACGGCGGCATCCTGAGGGCCGAGCGTTATACCGTCTACTTCACGAACGGGTTCTACGCCACGGAACATGGCTACGTAATCATTCAGAATAAGGGTATCCCCTACCGATACAGTTTGCGTTTCCGTAGCACTCCATTGTTTTTCCTGATTCGGCATCGGAGCATCCGTAATGTGAGTATAAACATCGCGGGTTAACTCATGACGAATGGAGGGAGAAACCGCATTACCCATTCTTGGATTCACCTGAACGCGAGGGAACAAACTGAAAATCTTGCCGTCCTGCTGACGATATTCTACTTCGTAATACGTGTTTTCGGGGAAAACTGCCAGCGTATCGCCTTTCTTGTAGTAAGTCTTTCCATCTTTTACGATGTCCTGTTTAGCTACGGCATGGAAATCATTTTCGATCAATTCTACCCATGACTTAGGTAAGTAGCCGGGCACTTCACGAGCTTCGAGGAACTGTCCTTTATAGGTTACCAGATACTTGTCCAGCTGCTGGGGCTGATTCATCCAGAGTAACTGGTTATCTACGTTTTCTTTGGTATCAACTTTTTTATCGTTGAAGATGATCAGTCCTGATTTGTTCTGGGAAACGACCTTCGAATACCCCGAAGAGAACAGAACGCCAATCAACATCAAGGCAATACCAATGTGCGAAACGGCTCCGCCCGAAAGCTGCCATTTACCTTTCAATACCGTCAGAATGGTAGAAAAGTTAACCACCAGCGAGAAGATAGCCGCCAGTAATAATACCAGATAAATCCAGTTCCAAGCTCCCACCTGCATGGCTACGATCAGAATTGCCGTCAGTACAAACGTGATCATTAGCGGCGTTGAGAATACTTCCCAGGCACCCAGGTTGAAACTCAGGCCACGGGTAACCAAGACTTTCCCTTCTATTTTAGGTTCCTTCTCCTTACTATCCGCTTTTACTTTACCCCACCAGAAGTATTGTCCGATGGCGTTCAGAATCACAATCACCACAAAGAACCAAAGCTGAAAGTCGGTATAATGCTTCACCTGATCAGCAGGCAAAGCAATATTTGACTTGATGCCAAAGTTGGCTACCAATGCATTATACACCGGAATCGAAGTCGTAGTAATAACCTGAAAGGCCGCCAGACAGATCACGGTAGCTCCGCAGAAAATCCAGAACTCACGGCTGTACGTCGAGATTTCTTTATCCGAACTAGGCATTTCCTTCCAACGCCACGCCAATAATCCAATGGATAATACCGTGAACGTCAACAGATAAATTAATAACTGACCAGAAAGACCTAAGTCCGTAAAGGAGTGAACAGAGGCATTTCCCAGAATCCCGCTTCGCGTCATGAATGTCGCGTATAATACGAGGACAAACTGAGCAATGACCAAAATGCTGGAAATCTTAAGTGTACTCTTGTTATTCTGGTAAATAATGAGCGTGTGTAAAGCTGCAACCAGTACCAGCCAGGGCACATAAATGCCGTTTTCTACGGGATCCCAGTTCCAGTAACCACCGAAATTCAGCGTTTCGTAGGCCCAGATGGCACCCATCATAATACCTACGCCCAAGATCAATGCTCCCAGAGCCGTCCAGGGTAAGGCAGGCTTGATCCAGCTTTTGTATTCTCTCCGCCACAAACCGGCAATACAAAAGGCAAAAGGAACAAGCGTTAAAGCATACCCCAGGAATAAGGTTGGTGGGTGAATCACCATCCAGGGGTTCTGAAGTAAGGGATTTAAGCCATTACCGTCTTCGGGAATAAACTCGGGCTTCAGGGCCCAAACGGGCCATTCGGGGTGAGCTTCACTTAATAACAGGAAAGGTGACGAACCGATTTTCATTTCCAGGCCCGGAATAACCACGCCCAGAATCATCGAACAAAGAAAAGCCTGCACCAGACCAAAAACGGCCATAGTGGGGGCTTCGAATTTTACTTTCTGTTCGAGTGTATTTTTTTTGAAATATGTAATCAGTGTGATACCAATAACGGCCAGCCAGAATATCCAGAGCAGGAAGCTCCCCTCCTGATCCTGCCAGAAACTCGAAATCACATAATACGCTGGTAATGAACGCGAAGAGTTATCCCAGGCGTAATGGTATTCGTAATAATGATTGTAAATGATCCAGTACAGACTGGCTACCACAGTAACTACGGCTGCGGTGTGAGCGTAGAAAGAATACCGGGCAAATCGCTGCCAGGAGCTGGCCTCCAGCGTGTTCTGTGATGCCTTTATGTAGGCAAACGTCGCCACCAGTGCTGTCACGAACGATGTCAGGATAGCCAGGTGACCCGTATTTCCAATCCAGTAATGCATAATTCAATGATTGAATGAGTGAATGAAGAAACTCTTCTACTTAGCTTCCCGAAGAGCTGATTAAAAGAGTTAATCATCAATTTATTTCATTGCCGTTGGGGCTTTGGCATCGTTGTATTTGGAAGGGCATTTGAGTAATACCTGATCGCAGACGAAGATTCCGTTTTCCATACGACCTACCACCACCACTTTCTCTGATTTCTCAATGTCCTGTGGTTTAGGTTCGTGATAAATTACCTTACGTTCCACACCCAGGTCATCCACCAGTGAGAAAGTCAACAGGTTGGCATTAATGGCTGGATTGTAATCCATGTCCAGAATTTGTCCGGCCATGTCCTTTTTGAGGTTACCTACTACGTGTACTTTGCTGTCGTCACCTTCCTTTGCCATTTCCTCAGCCTTCGCAAAATCAACATACGTACTGGCGTCACCCGCCGTAGAAAGAAGAATGAAAATAGCCGCAGCGATAACGGCAATACCTAAGAGGTGTATTTTTTTCATCGTGATGCTCGAAATTAGGGTAAACTAGGGGTACTATTTTTTGATTTCTTTTTCCAGTCGGGTCAGTTTCCGATCCAGGTTCAGAAGATAAATGATTAAACCGATCAGAACAACGGCAATTACGGCTACAACGACGTAAATTTTGCCATTTGAACGCATCGTATCGGCCATTTCAACGTCCTGCTGAGCAAAAAGGTTGCCTGAGAGAAGGGTTAACAGTAAAAATAATCCTGCTTTTTTCATGTATTCAATGGCTGGAAATCGGGTCTCCTGGCCTTAACTTTTTTAAAATGGTCAGCTGAGCTGAGTTGATGTAAAAACAAAGAGACTACACAAATCTGGCTTCACCAATGACTTTGCTTAGTTCTCTTGCACAATGGCGTCCAGGCGACGGTAACGAATCCGAAGCGTTGAAATCCAGTAACCTAATAAAATCATCCCAATGATCGCCGGATAAAAAACGAACTTCATGGTATGATCAGAGTCGTAAATCTTAAAACCAGGGTTACCACCATTTCCAGGATGCAACGAGTTTGTTGATAAACGGGGCAAAATGATAGTCAATGGAATGAAAGCGGCGAATGCAAAGATGTTATATACAGCCGAGATCCGGGCCCGCTGCTGATCGTCACGGAAGGAACCGCGTAATACCCAATACGCCAGGTAAATCAGCATGGCAATTTCGGTCGATAACAACTTGGGATCCTGTGGTAACGGACTTCCCCAGGTATAATTCCCCCAGATGGCTCCGGTAATGAAACCGAGAATGCCGAAAATCAGACCGGTATTCGCTAATTCAACCGACTGAAGATCATCGTCCATGTTACCTTTACGGAGGTATTTAATGGCGTACCACACGGATAACACCAGCAATAAAATCATCGCAAACCATAAAGGAACGTGGAAGTACAAATTCCGGGCTGTTTCGTAGAGGATCGGTTGGTGCGGTATGGGTAACAGCAAACCTCCCGTGTAGACGTAAAACAGCAAAAACATACATACATATTTCCACCAAGCCATAGCAATCTAAATAAGCGACTAATTAAAAATTCAGTTTGTTGAATGTTTCCCAACATTCGGGATGATGATAGAGCTACACTGGTTTCAGTAACGTAACTAGTGATTATTCACGGAGAGATTTCCTTGAAAATCAGCTTTTCCAAATAAACGGGAATAAAATCAGGGATAGTATCCAGACAATTCCATTCAGAGCCAGTAGGGTTAATATTTCGTCGCTGCTGGAATTCCAGTCCAGCCCATCCAGGGCATTTTTGGAAAGCTTCAGCAACATTAGTAGCATGGGAAGGATGATCGGAAAGCTTAACACCGACATCAGCGTGGGTGAGTTTTCGGCTTTACTAGCAATTCCGGATACCATAGTCAATGTGCCGGAAAAACCCATCGCACCGAGCACAATCGATACCAGATACATTCCCAGATCGCCCACAGGGTTACCCATCACAAAAGCGTATACGCCAAATCCTACCAGCGACAAACCCAGCATTAAAGCCGTGTTATAAATCATCTTGGAAAGGATCACTCCTAACGGACTGGCCAGAGTGTAATAATACAATAACCGGCCGGCTCGTTCCTGCGTAAAACTCTTGGCAATGGCACTCACTGCTGTAAAAAGCTGAATAATCCAGAAGAGTGTGTTCCAGGTAATAGGTTCGAGTTTATTTACCTTCAAACGAAAACTCAGGTAGCATACGAAAATCGTACTAACCAAATATAACAACATCCCGTTCAGGGCATGACGTTGCCTCCATTCGAGACGTATTTCTTTCGCTATCAGGGCATTAACTTCCCGCATACTTTACTAATTACTGGCACGCTCCGGTTGCTTTTTCCGGTGGCTTTTTACCTTCCTGTACTTTCCCGCAAAGGTACGGCACAATTCGGCTGGTTGTTTTTATTTTTTGTAAATCTCGCCTATTGCATTACCATTACTGATCCATTTATCAGGTTTCGTTATAAGTGGAATTATTAAAAAAATCTGATTCTGGTTAGGAACTATTTCCTACTTTTGACATTCTTTTAGAATGAATATAAATAACAAGTAGACGTTTTTCATCACTATTGCTATGGCTGCTCGGAACTTATCGCAATTAAAGCTGGGAGAAAAGGGGGTAATCGCCGGTTTCCATGATCCTAATCTCGCTCTTAAATTACTCGAAATGGGTTGCCTGCCGGGCACTGAAATTCGTCTGATGGCCATTGCTCCGTTGGGAGATCCTATCTGCCTGCAAGTGGGTGATTATACCCTTTCATTGCGACTGGATGAAGCAGCCGTCGTTGAGTTACAATAGTTTAGTTCTTTCGGAAACCTTCCGAAATTCATGCGAATTACCCCTAGTAAATGAATAAGAATCCCAAAATTGCTCTGGTAGGTAACCCTAACTGCGGCAAGACCTCGCTTTTTAATGCACTCACGGGCCTCCGACAAAAAACCGGGAACTTCCCTGGCGTGACCGTCGATCGTAAAATTGGTGTAACTCGTCTGGATAAAACTACTGAAGTTGACATTGTCGATTTACCCGGCACCTATAGTTTATACCCTAAATCGCTCGACGAGCAGGTTGTACTTGATATTCTGGCAAACCCTGCCAGCAAAGACTACCCTGACGTAGTAATCATGGTTGCGGATGCTTCCAATCTAAAGCGTAATTTATTGTTATTCAGCCAGGTATCTGATCTTGGGTTTCATACGATCCTGGCTCTGAACATGGTTGATGTAGCGGAAGCTCACGGGTTAATCATTGACGTAGATTTACTCTCGCAACGATTGGGCGTGCCAGTAGTCCTGATTAATGCCAAGTCAGAAGAAGGATTGGGAAATCTGAAATTTGCCATTAAAGGCGAATTGATGGAGCATTCGGAACTGCCTAAGCCCGTCCTGAGACTTGACACCGTTTCCAAAGAATTTATTCAGGAAATCAAATCCCAGTTTAAAGTTGCGAATGACTATCTGGCGATGTTAATGGCAGGCCAGATTGAAAAATTGCGGTTTCTAACTTCTGAAAACCGTACGCTGCTAGGTGATATTAACCGCCGTCACAGCTTTCAGCACGTTGATTTTCAGACAAAAGAAACGGTTAATCGATACAAAATTCTGGGAGCCATTGCGGATGAGTCCATTCGTAAAAAAGATGATCAGCCCAGAGAAACGTTCACGCAGAAACTGGATAAGGTTCTTTTGCATCCTATTTGGGGATATGCCAGCTTTTTCGCCATTCTCTTTCTTATTTTTCAATCCATTTTCTCACTGGCGGAATACCCCATGGACTGGATTGATTCCGGCATGGCTTCCCTGAATGAGTGGCTGAAATCTACTTTACCCGAGGGCTTATTAACCAGCTTATTAACGGATGGACTCGTAGCCGGTATTGGTGGTGTAGTGGTATTTATCCCTCAGATTGCCTTTCTCTTTACGTTCATTTCCTTGCTGGAAGAGTCAGGTTATATGGCACGAGTTATGGTTTTGATGGACAAGCTAATGCGAAAAGTAGGCTTGAACGGACGAAGTGTAGTGCCTTTGATTTCCAGTGTAGCCTGTGCTGTACCTGCTATCATGGGTAGTCGAACGATTCAGAGCTGGAAAGATCGCCTCATCACCATCATGGTAACTCCTCTGATGAGTTGCTCCGCCCGCCTGCCCATCTTTACGATTATGATTGGACTGGTGATTCCAGAAAAAACCATCTTGGGCATTTTCAATTTACAGGGACTAGCTCTAATGCTACTTTACCTGCTCGGATTCGTCTCGGCATTACTTTCAGCCTGGGTAATGAAGAAAGTCCTGAAAGTGAAAGAGCGTAGTTTCTTCGTAATGGAAATGCCCGTATTTCAGTTACCTCGACTAGATCACGTAGTTATGGCCGTTTGGAACGCCGTAAAAGCCTTCGTCACGGAAGCGGGGAAAGTAATCATTGCCATTTCGATTATTCTTTGGGTATTAGCCAGTTATGGCCCCGGGGATTCGATGGAACAAGCCGAGCAGCAGGTCATTAAGGAAAACCCAACCCTGAGTCAGGAAGAATTAGGAAATGCGATTGCTTCTGCACAGCTGGAGACCTCTTATGCCGGTCGATTCGGACATTTCATTGAACCTGCTATTCGTCCGCTGGGCTATGACTGGAAAATTGGTATCGCCTTATTAACCTCTTTCGCCGCCCGCGAAGTATTCGTCGGAACGATGTCCACAATCTATAGCCTTGGTGGAGATGACGATACAGACACCGTAAAAAACAAAATGCGGACGGAAATCAATCCTGAAACGGGCGGCCCTCGCTTTACGCCTGCGGTTGCTTTTTCATTACTGATTTTCTACGTTTTTGCGATGATGTGTATGAGTACCCTGGCAGCCACGTACCGCGAAACAAAATCATGGTTCTACCCCGCCGTACAATTTACTTACATGACCGCTATCGCCTATGTAGCCGCCTGGATTACCTATCAGGCTATGCTGTAATGGGAGTTCAATGTTTTGTATTGCCTGACTAGTAAAAAGCCAGATCGAGCTACTCGATCTGGCTTTTTTATTTTCTAATTAGCTGAAAATGAATGCTATTTAAAATTGGCTGGCAATATATACAAATTAGAGATGCCACTGCCAGCTTTCGCTGACAGCACTATCGTAGGCTATGCTATAAAATCCTTTACAGACATTTCCGACCTACTAATCCGACACCGTAACAATAAGGTTACACTCAACTTCATCCACTTTTAATCCAGACGCGATCAATCGCGTTTCTACGTTAGGATTGTCTTTGTTATTCCTTTATAATTGAACAGGATAGGCTATTTACTTATTCTATTTATTTTCTCATTCAAAACGTATATAAAAGGGAAAAGTGGTCAGTTAACACTGGCCACTTCTCAAAAAAACCTAATGTCTGGAAAAGTTGATAGAGCACTCGTAATAGGTTACTCTCCCTTTCCAATTACGCTTGAAACGTGATTTTCCGGAATTACATTCTCTATTGTTTCGCTCTCAGGAGTCGAACTGACAGGTTTTTTACTTAAACATAAAGCCTGTGTAATTCGTAAACAATACAGGGTCTCCAGTTTTCAAACCCTCTGGTAAACGTTATTACCTTTCTGCGGTTTGACGAAAATCCTTAATTAATACCTTTTGAATTTCCTCAGGGATATTCTCAGATTAATAAGTGTTTCTTTTTCGTTTTAAAACATCTGGTTTACAGATATATATGTTTAAAACTATGTGCCAAACTGGCCAATCTGCACACAATCCTATTAAGTAGCTGATCATCAAACACTTGCTAACATATTGATCGTATAAATGTAGGAAATCATCTACAATACAGAAGAACCTTTTTCACATAATAAGCAAATAAATTATCATTATAATTATATTAAATAGTTTCTATATGTTCCAAATCAATTCCTTCAATCTTCTCGATACGACCCGTAACTGATTCCGATAAAGAAGTTCGAATGGTGAACTCAATCAGGCACTGGTTATCAAACTCCTGCTTGATAACCGTTACGGGTTCTTCCTTCATAACCCGCATCACCTCATTCATTTGCAGGTAATCGAACCGAAGAGCGTACTTTTCCATGACCTGCTTTTCGATAACTTCTGCCCCATTCAAAGCTTCCTGAGTGGCAGTTTTATACGCATGGATCAGTCCCGGTACTCCCAATAACGTACCGCCAAAATACCGCACTACTACGACCAGTATATTGGTAACATCATTCGACAATAACGTATTTAAGATGGGTTTACCCGCTGACCCTGAAGGCTCTCCATCGTCATTGGCCCGAAAAACGCTACGGTCAGGAGTCAAACGATAAGCCCAGCAATGATGCCGGGCTTTGGGGTGTAGGTCTTTTAATGAGGCGATCCGGATTTTCAGATCTTCTTCATCTGTAAACGGGTAAGCATAGGCAAAAAACTTACTTCCCTTGTCTTTAAATAGCCCTTCGGCGGGCTTATCTATCGTTTTATACGTATCTCTCAACTCGTTCTACAACTGAAAAATTTTGTTCATAATTACCCACTTCTCACCGGGTTTAGCGGCAGGAATAGCCTGTTGGTATTTCCACATTAGCTGCTCCCATTCCTGCACTTTCGGATTTGCCGAATCAGCGGCCGATTTCTTCTCGAAACTGAACGTTTCATCCACTTCCATCATCATAAACAGACGGTTACCAGCTCGGTATATTTCCATGTTCGTAACCCCCTGACTGGCAATGCTTGTGTGAATTTCCGGCCAGATATTTTTATGGAATTCCTCGTATTCAGCGATCAATTGCGGGTCATCAACGAGGTCTAGAGCTAGAGCGTAGCGTGTCATAGTTTAATGAATGGAATGTGATTTAATAAGCTCCTGAGCCAGACGGCGGGTTTCGGTGTCAGTCTGCACATAATCTTCGTAAGTCGGATTTTTCACGAACGATACCCGGTTCATGCAATCTTCAATAAGATCAGACATTTCCAGAAATCCAATCCGATCATTCAGAAACTCCGCTACGGCAATTTCATTAGCTGCATTCAGAATACAACAGGCATTACCGCCCCGTTCTAGAGCCTGATACGCCAAGGCCAGATTCCGGAAAGTTTCGGCATCGGGTTGTTCAAAGCTTAGCGTTGGATAATCAAGGAAACTGAATCGAGGGAAATCAGAAGGCATTCGATTTGGATAACCCATTGCAAACTGAATGGGTAACCGCATATCAGGCAAGCCTAACTGAGCTTTGATGGAGCCATCCTGAAACTGCACGAGCGAGTGAATGATACTCTGCGGGTGCACTACCACATCAATCTGAGGCGTATCCAGTCCGAAAAGCCATTTGGCTTCGATTACTTCCAATCCCTTATTCATCAGACTGGCGGAGTCAATGGTAATCTTTGCTCCCATCACCCAGTTTGGATGTTTTAAAGCCTGAGCCTTCGTAACGGTTTTTAAAAATTCCCGGTCTTTCCCACGGAATGGACCGCCCGAGGCCGTCAGGATAATTTTTTCAATCGGATTATGAAACTCCCCTACCAGACACTGAAAAATAGCCGAATGCTCAGAATCGACGGGATAGATATTAATACCTTTCCGACGAGCGGCTTCCGTAACGAGTTCTCCTGCCACTACGAGTGTTTCCTTATTAGCAAGAGCAATAGATTTTCCTGCTTCAATGGCTTTCAACGTAGGTAATAAGCCTGCATAACCCACCATTGATGTAAGCACCAGATCAATCGTATCCATCTGTACGACGTTAGCCAGAGCTTCAATGCCGCAATAGACTTTAATATCCAGCGAATCCAGGGCCTGTTTTACCGTATCGTATAAATCTTCATTACCGATTACGACGACGTTTGGTCGAAATTCAGCGGCCTGCTCTATTAATAAAGTTGCATTATTCTGAGCGGATAACACTTCGACCTGAAAAGCTCCGGGATTAGCCCGAACGACGTCCAGTGCCTGCGTTCCAATCGAGCCCGTCGAGCCCAGTATAGCAATACTACGTTTCTGCATGGGGGAATAGTGGAGTTTTCAGTGAACCGTTTCCTGTTTTCAATTCAGACTACTCATGGGATTGCCCGGGGGCTGTCTTCATTTAGTCCAAACAGAAAACGGTCTACTAAAAATTAATGAAATTTGCCTAATTCGTCGGCGATTTTTCGGTCGTTAGCCAGACGAGGTACTTTGTTTTGTCCACCGAGCTTCCCCTGACTTTTCATAAAATCAATGAATGCTCCCTGACGCAGACTATTAATCTTTAAAGGCTGCAAAATGTTTCCCGTAATCAAATCGTCGTAATAGACGTTCAACTTGGTCAATTGCGTATCCAGGTCCTGCCGGAACTGTTCAGGATTTTGAGGCGGATTGGCAAATTCGACGAGCCATTCGTGATAAGGTAACCCTCCTTCGGCGGGTGTTACTTGTGGAGCAACCGTAAACTCAACGACTTGGGTTTCGGGTTGACGACTCACCGCATAAGCCATTGCCTTTTCTACCTCTTCCCCAATGACGTGTTCGCCAAAGGCTGAAATGAAATGCTTGATTCGACCCGTTACCAGAATGCGATAAGGATCTTTGGAAACAAATTTGACCGTATCGCCAATGTTATACCCCCAAAGCCCGGCATTGGTATTCATGATGACTACGTAATTCTTTCCTAACTCTACTTCGCCAATCGTTAGTCGGCGGGGGTTTTCATTATAGAATTCCTCCACGGGAACAAATTCGTAGAAAATACCCTGATTAAGCAGCATCAGCAAGCCGGGATTCATTTGGGAATCCTGATAGGCAATGAATCCTTCCGAAGCGGGATAGGTCTCGATGGAATCAATTTTCTTTCCGATGGAATCGAATAACTTGGCTCGGTAAGGCTCGAAGTTCACGCCTCCATAAACGAAGACCTGAAAATCCGGGAAGACATCCTTGATTTTCTTGCCTGTACGGGCCTGAATGCGGTCGAAGTACATTTGCACCCAAGGAGGAATACCAGAAATCAGCGACATGGGCTGATGAATCGTTTCATCAATAACCCGATCCAGCTTAGTTTCCCAGTCTTCAATGCAATTAGTTTCCCAGCTTGGCAACTGATTTGTCCTCAGATACGCCGGAACATGGTGATTGGAAATACCTGAAAGTCGGCCCACATGAACGCCATTTTTCAGGGTCATTTCCGGACTTCCTGAAAGAAAGATCAGCTTTTTGTCCAGAAATTCGGCCCGCCCTGTTTCATGAATATAACTCAACAGAGCATCGCGGGCACCTGAGATGTGGTACCCGATGGATTCTTTGGAGATGGGAATGTATTTAACCCCTGAAGTGGTGCCCGAAGTTTTGGCGAAGTATAAGGGCTTTCCGGGCCATAAAATATCTTCTTCCCCGTGAGTAACTTTCTCGACGTAAGGCTTTAGTCCTTCGTAGTCTCGAATGGGGACGGCCTGACGAAAATCAGCCGGATTTTGAATGTCCTTAAAATAATGATTCCGCCCAAACTCGGTGTTCCGGGCGGAATCCAGTAAGTTCTTAAACCATATGTTCTGCGTTTCAGCGGGTTTCAATTCCCACTGACGACGCTTTGATATAACCCAGGCCGCGACGGGCTTTGCTAATACTGACCGAATGGGTACCATGCATTAATGATTTCTCAGTCTGCAAAAGTACGACAAACTTTAGCTAGTTCGAGCGGCTACGCATAATTCCCTGTTAGCTGAGAAGCCAACTGATCCAGAGTTGCGGCGTCGGTGAGGCCTTCGTGCCGCCAAATTTCGCGACCTTTTCGAAGACCTAATACCGTGGGATTCGACCGAATTTTATACCGTTTAAATAACTCATCTTCTTTACCACAAGCTACTCGCAACAAACGAGCCTCACTCGAATGCTGGCTTACAAAGGTCTCCAGCAGACGTTCTGACTGGCTCACCGATGGGCTATATTGCTGGAATACCAGCATAAGAACGCACCCATCGCTCTGAAGAAATTCTTCCAAAGTCATAATCTTTCCGGATTAAACTGATTTGACTATTTAAAACTAAACTCTGCCAATGAGGCTCTTCTGAGCATTGCTGGTATGGTTGCGACGGGACCATACGGGTGAAATGACGAAAAACCTCATGAGTGATTCCTCCCTTTTCAAGTAGCGGAATACAAACACTGGTTAACTAATTTTACTTATAACACTAGTTAATACGGGCACTTCCTAAATTCCGTTGGATACCGATAATTTAGACTATTCAGTTTCAATGAGGGAGCTACTGGAGCAAGTTTTCAAATCAAGCGAGTGACTTTAGAAACCTGACTACGCGTAATGAGTTAGGTATTATGGCTATTACCAGAATAATAGCGATCTAAAGTAACCAAAAAACAAACACAATAAAAGTTTTTTATCATTTAATCGCACAATAATTACATTTTTAATAGGGCTATAATCCTTTTTTAATCTTCTTTTTATAAAATATCCAAGACAGTATCTTTTTAATACACTGATAATGAATAACCATTTATAAAAACATTAGTATAAATCGGGAATGATTGCGTTTGTGCCTTGTCAATTGCTGATCCATGCCTAATTTTGAAGGTCTTTACGAAGACTTTCAAGCTGGACATACGACAGAAACTCTGAACATGAGAGAATTACAATTTCGGGAGGCTCTTCGCGAAGCAATGAGCGAGGAAATGCGACGTGATCCCCGCGTTTTTTTAATGGGCGAAGAAGTTGCTGAATACAACGGTGCATACAAAGTATCCCAAGGGATGCTGGATGAATTCGGGCCAGAACGCGTAATCGATACTCCTATTGCCGAATTAGGTTTTGCAGGAATCGGCGTGGGTGCAGCCGCTAACGGTCTGCGTCCTATTATCGAATTCATGACGTTCAACTTCTCCTTAGTAGCCATTGATCAGGTGATCAACTCAGCGGCTAAGATTTATGAAATGTCAGGTGGACAGTATAATGCCCCCATCGTCTTTCGTGGACCAACGGGTAACGCTGGTCAGCTGGCGGCTCAACACTCTTCTAACTTCGAAAGCTGGTACGCTAACACGCCAGGATTGAAAGTAGTTATTCCATCCAACCCTGCGGATGCCAAAGGTTTATTGAAGTCTGCCATTCGCGACAATGATCCCGTGATTTTCATGGAGTCAGAGCAAATGTACGGTGACAAAGGCCAGGTGCCCGACGGCGAATACCTGATCCCCATCGGCGTTGCTGACGTGAAAAAGGAAGGAAAAGACGTTACCATCGTAAGCTTTGGTAAAGTAATTCCACGCATCGTTATGCCGGCCATTGAAGAACTGGAAAAAGAAGGTATTTCGGTTGAATTAATCGACTTGCGTTCTGTTCGTCCGATTGATTACGGAACCGTAGTTAAGTCAATCAAGAAAACGAACCGTTGCGTAATCGTTGAGGAAGCCGCTCCGCTAGCTTCTATTTCCTCAGAAGTAGCTTATCACCTGCAACGTTACGCGTTTGATTACCTTGACGCTCCCGTAGCTCGTGTGACTAGCCGCGATGTACCTTTACCTTACGCTCCTACACTGGTTGAAGAGGTATTACCCAATCCTAAGCGTGTAGTATCAGCTGTAAAGTCTGTTTTATACCGGAACTAATAGCTGCCTTACTTCATAATAAAAGAAAAGCTTCGATCTGATCAGGTCGAAGCTTTTCTTTTATTCGTATTCCTAAAGTTTAAATACCTATTAATACAGAAGGTTCACCTTCGTAACAAAAGAAATGCCAGCGATAAAAAGGAGGAAACTAAAATAGGAAAGGCTATAAAATAAAAAATGGCAAACCACGAACCGCTACAACCATCTACCCTTGCTTCGGTCAAGACCTGGGGGATTCAACAGGAGCTGGCCTGATTTGCCGCTGCAAAGATCGTTTTATTTTGACACGATGTCAAGTCAAAGCGTAAATTGCAGCATGAAAAAATTTCGTCTGCTCCATCTACCTGCCCTTATTTTAGGCGTATCTCTTTGCATATCAAGCTGTAACTCTTCTACTAAACACCTGGAAGAAGGTCGAAAATTATTGCGAGAAAATAAATTAAACGAAGCAATCCTGGAGTTAAACCAGGCTGTAGAGGCAAATCCGAAGAATGCTGAAGCTCTGAACGCCCGTGGCGTGGCCCATTATCAGCTCAAAGATTTCAGCAATGCGATGATGGATTATGATCAGGCCATCCAGGCGGATTCATCCTTATACCTCCCCTTTTTCAATCGGGCCAAGCTTCGCATGGCTCAGAGCGATTTTGAAGCAGCTATCAATGATTTAACCAAGGCAACTACCCTTGCCCCCGACTCGGCAGAGATTTACCTAAATCGCGGGTTTATTTATGCTGAATTAAAGTTACCCCAAAAGGCTACTACTGATTTTGATAAAGCGGTTCAGTTAGCTCCTAAAAACGCTGAGACGTATTTTGTTCGGGGTAATCTTTATCTGGAACAAAAGAACTATCCTTCCGCCATCCGTGATTATGAACAGGCGGTTGGTTTACGTTCTGAATTTCCGCAGGCCTTCTTTAATATGGGCTTAGCTCAAAATCTGGTTGGGAACCGGGAGGCGGCGTGTCTGAGCTTTCAGCAATCTAAAAAATTAGGCTACGCGGAAGCCGCCGATGCGGTTGAAGCTTTTTGTAAATAATCGTCATGAAATACCTCGCCTTACTCCTCGTTCCTGTTTTCCTTCTCTTTGCGGGCTGGCAATACAACGATCCTGATCCGTTACTCTGGGGGACCATTTATCTGATTGCTGCGTATACGGCATTGAGAGCATTTCAGGGCAGATTTAATCGGGAACTCTTACTCGTTTTACTCATCTGGTCGGCGGCCTGGGCAATCAGCTCCTGGACTCAAATGACGGCCTGGGAAGGTTTCTTTAGTGAAAATGAAGGCTTAACCATGAAAACTCCGAATCAGGAGTTGGCCCGTGAAGCCTGCGGCCTGGGCATTGTAGCGGTGGCTTATTTGCTGTTCTTAGGCATGAGTTATTCAAAGAGAGAATAGTACTTAAGTATAGCTAATCTGTTATTCCGAATGCAGGGTGAACGCTTCTATATAGGTGTAGACGAACTTGAGAAAGACTGGTTTGTCCTTACTTGGAAAGTGTTACCCAATTCTAAGTAAGTTTCTTCGCTTGGTTTCCAATGACAGGTATCAAAAATTGGTCAATGAACTTCCCGAAAGTTATAAACTTTCGGGAAGTTCTGTACGGAGACCTTTATACGGAAACATTAACCTTCTTCATCGTTCCGGTTGCGGTTAAGCGGGTATGCCAGCTAAACGCTTCTTCCAGCAGATGCGGCGTGTGTCCACCCCGTTCGCAGGCCCGGTCAAAATAGGATTGTAATTCTTCCCGATATTCCGGGTGTACACAGTTGGCAATGATGGCTCTTGCCCGTTCGCGGGGAGCCAGCCCTCGTAAATCTGCCAGGCCCTGATCCGTTACTAGAATATCTACATCGTGTTCGGTATGATCGACGTGCGAAACCATTGGTAATACGTGCGAAATTGAGTTACCCTTCGAAGCCGCCTGCGTCACAAAAATGCTCAGAAAGGCGTTACGGGCAAAGTCACCCGAACCACCAATGCCATTCATCATTTTCGTACCACTGATGTGGGTGGAGTTTACGTTTCCGTAAATATCAAACTCAATGGCAGTATTAATGCCAATGACCCCCATTCGGCGTATCACTTCGGGAGCATTACTGATATTCTGAGGCCGTAACACCATCTTATCGCGGTACTTATCAATGTCTTTCATGAGTTTCGTATACCATTCGTCTGAGACCGTGATTGACGAAGCCGAGGCATAGATCATTTTCCCGGCGTCCATTAACTCAAACGTACTGTCCTGTAATACCTCAGAGTACATGGTAAGATTCTCGAAATCACTATTGATAAAGCCCGATAACACAGCATTCGCTACTTTACCAATACCTGCCTGCAAGGGTAACAATGACTTTTTAAGCCGCCCCTGCTTTACCTCCCGATTAAAAAAATCCAGTAAGTGTGAAGCAATTGCCGTCGTCTTTTCATCGGGTGGAACAATCTGAGCCGGGCTATCTTTGACGCTGGTAATAACAATACCCACGATTTTCTCGGGATCAACCGGAATGGAAGTACGACCCACGCGGGAAGAAGGCGAGGTAATCGGAATGATCGAACGGTCAGGATAGATTCCCGCCATGAAAACGTCATGCAAGCCACACAGCGAGAGAGGCATTGACAGATTGACTTCCACGATTACTTTATCGGCCAGGACCGCGAAATGAGCGGAGTTACCTACCGATGTCGTTGGCACAATACTGCCGTCTTCTTCAATGCGAGCCGCTTCAATGACGGCTATATCCAATTTAGGCAAGTGCTGGTTTTGTAGTAATTCGACGGTTTCACAGAGGTGATGATCCATGAACATGACCTCCCCCGAATTAATACTCTTACGTAATACCGGGTCAACCTGAAAAGGCATCCGGCGATTCAGAGCGTGGGAATGAGCCAAGGCGGCGTCCGTATCCTGTCCCAGCGAAGCTCCGGTAATGAGCGTAATTTTCAAAGGGTCGGTTTTCGCTCGCTGAGCTAAGGCCAGTAGTACGGCCTTACTGTCTCCGGCCTTGGTAAACCCACTTGTTCCCACGACCATCTGGTCTTTAATGAACGCAGCAGCCCCCTCTACGCTTATGATCTTGTTACGCAGGTCTGCTCGTAATATTCGGTCTTCATACATACGCGTACTAGGGTTTATTACAACACATACTATATACTTCTTATCTACCTATGGGTGATCGCAAATGTAAAATTTATTAAGTGCACTTATATCAGAAAACGAGCTTAGGTATAATAAATAACCAAGCTTTTGACAGTGACTGATTTCAGTTGTGTCTCTACCGTTTTGAACTCCCGCTGTAATGTAAAAAAGCCTTTCCAACTTTCGCTGAAAAGGCTTTTTACGGATTTTTCTAAAATCTTAGTGCTTAATTTCGCGGATTTTGATGTTACGGAACCATACCGTATCACCGTGATCCTGAAGGCTAAAGTGACCAGTAGCAAACTTGGCAAAGTCAGGCATCGTTTTGAATTTCGATTTGGCAACCAGTTCTGCAAACTGAGGCGTACTCATGTCTGTTTCTACCACTTTCACGTCGTTTTGATAGATCGTGAACTTACCTTGATCAAGAACCACCCGCATCGAATTCCACTGTCCGGCTGGTTTCGCATTCTGAGGACTAGCGGGGATAAGATCGTATAAGCTGCCCGCCCGATGGCTTTCCAGTTTGCTATCGGAGTGACGCTCATTGTCGATCACCTGAATTTCAGGACCGGTTAACCAGGGGTATTTATATTTATCGCTTTCAACAACGTGGAACATCACACCGCTGTTACCATTTTCAGAAATTTTAGAATCATACTTCAATTCAAAATCCTTGTATTCACCGTCGGTAACAATGTCTCCAGCCGTTGCTCCGCCTTTGCGAGCATCAGCATCCAGCTTGAGGGCACCATCTTCAATTTTCCAGGCAGTACCGATGCCTTCACCGTTAAATTTATGCCAGCCGTTGGTGGTTTTGCCGTCAAAAAGTAATTTAAAACCTGCTTTTTTTTCCGCTTTGGAAAGAGAATTGGGGGATTGGGCAAGACAGGTAACTGTAACCAGCGACAGAATACCGATGAGTGTCTTTTTCATGAATCTGAGGTTAACTTGTTGAAATGTAGTATTTTACTGAATAATTCCTGCACGTAAGGAAACTTGTTTTTACAAATTTACCTTATCACTGGACACGTGATTGTCAGCAAATCTAAGAGCTAAAATGGGATTGCTTCGTTGACCAATCTATTTATTAATCAATAGTAGCAATCTAGTACTTACAACTCACTTTTTTTGAACTGGTTTTAAAATCTATCTCGGTGTCACCATCAGCTTTACTCGAAGAACTATATCTTTACAGCCCTTCTCCCTAGTTTTTTATATTAAATTATCACTACTGAAATTTACGAACAGAAAGATCATCGGTCCCGCTCTTTCATTACCCTATTACTTCGTTTATGCCATCATCCCAGACTTTTAACCATAAACATATACTAGTTTGCCGAACTGACGCAGTGGGAGACATGGTGTTGGCCATGCCCGTGTGTGGACTGATTAAAGAAAAATATCCCGATTCAAAGGTTTCTGTTTTAGGACGCACCTATACCCGTGACATTGCCCTGGCAAGTGAGCACATTGACGGCTTTGTAAACTTTGATGACTGGACTGGAAAATCTCCCGAGGAAATCAATCGATTACTGGCCAAGGAAAACATAGACGTGGCTGTGCATTTGAAGGATTCGGATGTGGTAGCCAAGCAGTTGAAGAAAGCAGGTATTAAAAGAAGAATTGGTACCATGAATCGTTTTTTTTACTGGTATACCTGCAACAAACTCATCCCGCTGAGTCGAAAAAACTCTGGTTTGCACGAAGCTCAACTGAATGTTAAATTATTACAAGGGCTGAATATCAAGCGTAATCTTTCCTGGAATGAAGTAACTGATTACTATGGACTTACTCGTTTCCAGCCCCTTCAGCCGGAGTTTAAAGCCTTACTTTCCGAAGATCGCTTTAATCTCATTATTCATCCCAAATCACATAAGAATAGTAAAGAATGGAGTTTGGAAAATTACTCCCGACTCATTCAGCAAATTGATAAAACAAGATTTAAAATCTTCATTAGCGGATCGGCAAAGGAGCACGAAGAACTGAAACCCTGGCTGGACCAGCACGCGGATGAAGTAACTGATATCAGTGGAAAAATGCCCCTGAGCCAGTTTATTACCTTCATTAGTCAAGCCGACGGCTTGATTGCCTGTAGTACGGGTCCCGTTCACATTGCCGCCGCTTCGGGGATTTATACGCTTGGTCTATACACGGATATTCATACAAAAGACGCGGGTCGCTGGGGGCCCGTTGGGAAAAAAGCGGAATCACTGACTTGCGTGAACGCAGATATGGATACGATTAAACCGGAAGATATTCTGAGTAAGATTAATGCCTGGGTTGAACAGTATAAAGTGCACGCTTAAGTGACTATTATATCTATAAAAGGCCTTGCTGATTAACTCAGCAAGGCCTTTTTATTGCCAGCTTTCTATACTTATAGCATTATTCTGCTAGGGTAACTAAGTTTCTGCTACCAGCGAAAAAGCTGGTAGTATAAACACATTATAAGCCTAATACTTTTTTATTGAAAGCTTCATCGGCACCCGTTCCGGCAAAATCGTCGAAAGCCCGTTCAGTTACCCGAATCATGTGATCGGTAATAAACTGAGCTCCTTCAGCGGCACCCTGTTCGGGGTGTTTGATGGCACACTCCCACTCCAGCACTGCCCAGCCGTCGTAATCATACTGAGCCATTTTACTGAAGATAGAACTGAAATCTACCTGGCCATCACCTAAAGAGCGGAAACGACCAGCCCGCTCTACCCAGCCCTGATAACCGCCGTACACACCTTGTTTACCGGAAGGATTGAATTCAGCGTCTTTTACGTGGAACGCATAAATGCGGTCGTGATAGAAGTCGATGAACTGCAGGTAATCCAGTTGTTGTAGCAGGAAGTGACTGGGATCATAATTAATGCCGGCCCTTGGGTGATTATTAACTTTTTCGAGGAACATTTCGAAAGTGATCCCATCATGTAAATCCTCGCCGGGGTGTAACTCAAAGCCTACGTTCACGCCAGCCTCGTCAAACGCATTCAGGATCGGAGTCCAGCGTTTCGCTAATTCCGTGAACGCCATGTCTACCAGTCCGGCCGGACGCTGAGGCCAGGGATAAACGAAAGGCCATAACAAAGCACCTGAAAACGTTACGTGTGACGTAAGACCTAGATTCTGACTGGCTTTAGCCGACCAGATCAACTGTTCCGTTGCCCAGGCCTGCTGTGCCGCTGGATCGTTCGCCACTTCCTTCGGCCCAAAGCCAGAGAACATGGTTGAATAAGCCGGATGAACGGCTACTAACTGACCCTGCAAGTGCGTAGAGAGTTCGGTTACTTCCAGACCAATCTCAGCCAATTTTCCCTTGTACTCGTCGCAATAGGTTTTTGACTCAGCGGCAGTTTTCAAATCAATCATCCGGGGATCGCCTGAAGGAACCTGAATTCCTTTGTATCCCAGATTTGCCATGTATTTGGCAATACTATCGATTGAATTAAACGGCTCTGCATCGCTAATGAACTGAGCCAGGAATATTCCGGGACCTTTTAAACTTTTCATGGTTTAAAGATTAGTTAAAGAATAATGGTAAGAGGAAAAATTTCAAGTAACCCTATTTCCAGTTCTTTTGGAATAAAATATTGAATTCTATCTTTTTGCTGAATTAAAATACGAACAATTTCATCGGTTTGACTATTTCCAATCTTTAGCCACACTACTTTCGGTGGAGCACCCCAGACCAAATGAAATTTTTCAAAATCATCATCTTTGGTTACAATGGTGTAGTCGAATTCTTTAGCGTACTCCCATATAACCCGATCCGCAGCATCCCGCAATCCAACTTCACGGACATGCGTAGCTTCGGCAAAATCAGCACTGATTTTGGAAATGATCCGGTGAGAAATATTCTGATCGAATAGCAATTCGATGGCTGTGCTGCTCTTTTGCTGCTGCAAACGCCAGCACAGCCAGAATATCATCCTGGGTAAGATCTGGATAATCATTCAGAATTTCTTCAAAAGTCATTCCGACAGCTAACCAGCTCAATACGTCACCTACAGTAATACGCATGCCACGAATACAGGTCTTTCCACGCCGTATTCCTGGTTCTATGGTTATTATAGATCGGTAGTCTATCATTTTATTTCAGCTAAAAAGGATAGCGATGTTTTACAAAGCTATCCTTTCAATCATTCAAAATTATACCTGCACCCAAGCTTGTTTCTGATTTGATTCGAGGATTTTCTCGCAAATCAGTAACTCACGGTAGCCGTCGGCAAACGTTGGGAACGTTGGATTTTCGGGCATTTTACCCGCTTCCACTGCGGCGTACACTTCTTTGAACATTTGTTTGGAAGTATCGGCAAAACCTTCGTTATGACCGCCGGGGAAGGTAATGATGGAACGAACTTCGGGGTGAACCAGTGAAGGATCCCGCATCAGTACCTGGTTGTTACCATCCCGCTTACCAATCCATAACTCGTTAGGTGCTTCTGAATTCCAGGCAAACGTTTGTTTTGAACCAGCGATTTCCAGTTTCAACTGATTTTTGCGACCAGCCGATACCTGAGATACCGTAATTACGCCACGATTTCCGTTGTTGAAACGCAACAGAACGTTCGCGTGATCTTCCGTCGTGATGTCGATATCCGCGTAATCTTCGGGCTGAAGCATTTTACCTGAATAGGTTTCAACGGGCTTCAGAGGCTTCTTACGCGTTTTGTGGATGATATTAAAGTCAGCGAAGACTTCTACCGTTTTTAGTCCGGTGATGTACTCGATGATGTCCATCAGGTGAGAACCGATGTCGGCGATAGCCCGGCTGTTTCCTGACTTATCGGGTTCCAGACGCCAGCTGTAATCTGTTTCGTAGAACAGCCAGTCTTGCAGATAAGAACCCATGATGGAATAGACTTCACCCAGTTCACCTTTTTCCTGCATGGCTTTCATCTGGCGAGCCAAGGGGTAATAACGAAGATTGAAGTGAACGGCGTTTACCAGACCCGTCTGAGCGGCTAGTTCTACTAGTTCTTCTGCTTCGTGCAGATCTTTCGCCAGCGGTTTCTCACAAACGACGTGCTTACCCGCTAACAATGCAGCTTTCGACTGCGAGTAGTGCAGGAAGTTGGGCGTACAGATGTGAACGACCTGAATGTCCTCCTGTTGTAATAATTCATCAAAGGTGTACGAACGGGCAATACCTAACTGAGCGGCTTTGGCGGCAGCTAATTCAGACGTTACTTCGCAGAGAGCGGCTACTTCCACGTTAGGTAATCGGCGTAACGCTTCGATGTGAGCGGGGCCGATGAAACCAGTTCCAACAACGCCTACTTTAATTTTTGTCATCAGTGAAATGAGATATTGAGAAGGTTTAAGAATGCTTGATTAAGAGTTGGAGTGTTTAATAGTTTGATAAAGTTTGAAGTAGTTTACTCTTCAGCAAAAAACTGGTTACCCATACTAAAAGGCTGGTCATTTCCATAATAAACGCTTTCTTCCTGAACCTTATATCGAATCCCCTTTATTTCGGATTTCTTTAAATGTTCAATGAACGAATAAAGCATTTTTGCCAGATTCAGACATTTAGTATGGGCGGATTCAAACTCTTTAGTCGTTTTATATTTTGCATCTAATGCCCGATAGAGTTGCGAACGGGTTTCGCCAACAGAACCTTTCGCAATCGTTAGAAACTGAATAAATTCTTTTCGACTCCCTCGTTCATAGCCTTCCGCAATATTATCCATTCCAGAACCAGCGGAAGCACGTATCTGATTTTTTATTTAAAGAATAGTCATGATTAAATTCTACACGATTTGTATATAAATAAATTTCCTGACACAATTCGCGTGCTATTTTCCAGACCAGTAATTCTTCAAAACGATGGATAGTTGGCATCTAAGATTTGTTAACCTACAAGATTAGTAAGGTTTGAAGAAGTTGGCAAACGTCTTCAAACCTTTTCTAACATTAATCAAACTTTATTTAACGCTACTAACCTATTCAAACTTCGTCCAGACCGCTCCGTCATTGCTGGATTTGAGAGCGGTATCAATGAAAGCCATTCCGCGAATGCCCTCTTTAATGCCTGGGAAATCATAATCGGGATCAGGCTCCTGCCCCGCTTCTTTAGCCCGAACGGCAAACGCAAAGTTCCGGTACAGACTGGCGAAAGTTTCCACGTAACCTTCGGGGTGGCCCGCTGGCTGACGGGTGTGCACTTGTGCCGCCCGTGACTCGGCATTTACGCCCGTACGAATGATTTTCGATCCTTTCTCTTGGTTGGTCCAAACCAGCGTATTAGGCTCCATTTGTCGCCATTTCAATCCGCCAAGTTCTCCGTACACCCGGATGTTGAGGTCATTTTCTTCGCCGTTACAGATCTGGCTGTTATGCAGAATTCCCTTCGCTCCGTTTTCGAAATGCAGTAACATATTCGCATCATCGTCCAGGCGACGGCCTTCTACAAAAATGGTGAGGTCCGCGAGCAACTCCGTAATTTTCAAACCCGTGATATACTCAGCCAGATTTTCAGCGTGAGTTCCAATGTCTCCTACTCCTCCGGCGGCTCCGCTCTTAGCGGGATCGGTCCGCCAGCCAGCCTGCTTGTTAGTGCCTGAACTTTCCACATCCTTATACAGCCAGCCCTGCGGATATTCAACGATGACCTTACGGATTTCTCCAATTGCTCCAGATTTGATCAGATGACGAGCTTCCTTCACCATGGGGTAAGCCGTGTAATTATGCGTCAGACAGAACACCAGATTCGTTTTTTCCCAAATAGCTCTCAGTTCTTCCGCCTCGGTCCGATTTAACGTAATGGGTTTATCCAGAACGACGTGAAATCCATTTTCGAGGGCCATTTTGGCGGGAGGAAAATGAACGTGATTCGGCGTAACAATCGAAACAAAATCCATCCGCTCACCTTCAGGAAGTTCTTTTTCTCGAAGAATCATTTCTTCAAAACTTCCGTACACCCGGTCTTCAGGTAAGTAAAGGGCTTCACCCGTTGCTTTTGATTTTTCAGGGTTTGAACTGAAGGCTCCGCATACCAGCTCAATTTCGCCATCTAAAGCGGCTCCCCGACGGTGAACGGAGCCAATGAAAGCGTCCAGGCTTCCACCGATCATACCCATTCTGAGTTTTCTAGCCATGATTAGAGGTGTTTTTAAGACGTAATATAATGTTTAATGGAAAGATGAGACTGGAGTGATGATGCCTTCCCTACACCCGCTCTTCTGTATGACCTGATTTATCTGTAAATGTTCAGAAAATCACGTATTTAAGCAAAATACACCCCATATCCCGCCTAAATTAAGGCTGCCAAAGTTTGACAACAATTTGCAGATTTCAAATGAAGAATCGACATAAGCCGGAGAAACTGATATTTATTTTAAGGGTATCTGCTGTTTTTTGCTTCAAGAATTAACCCCATAAATTCTAGCTAAAATGCATATCTTTTCGTTTTTTAGCCGAAATATTCGTTAACTCTACGAGCGTTCTTTACGCTAAAGACATCATTATAACCACCATAAACCCTATTTCTAAACCTCAATGGCTATGACCCAATCCATTAACCGGAGCCGCCTATTAGTTGCAAGCTGTTTTGGGATTATTACCACCGCCATGATTTTCGCCATTCGGGCGGGTGTCCTTACCCAGTTAGGTACTGAATTCAACCTTACTTCCAAAGAGCTGGGTTACGTTAACCAAATGGCATTCCTGGGTTTCCCCATCGCCATGATTTTTGGTGGCCCATTATATAACATCATTGGTCCCCGTAAAATCATTTGGGTAGCATTCGTCACTCACCTCATTGGTATTGTCTCCACCATTTTTGCAGACGGTTTCTGGACTTTATTAATTTCTACCTTTTTCGTTGGTCTGGGTAACGGTACCGTAGAAGCGGCCTGTAACCCACTGGTGGCCGACATGTATGAAGGAAAACTGAAAACGCAGATGTTGAACCGCCTCCACATGTGGTTCCCCGGCGGTATTGTGATTGGTAGTCTGGTTTCAAAATTCATGACGGAAGGAGGCCTGGGCTGGCAGTTACAGATGGGTATCATTATGATTCCGCTTGCCATTTACATTGCCATGTTTGCGGGCCAGGCTTTCCCTGAAACGAAGGCGGAAGAAGGCGTATCTAACGTTACGAATATCAAGGCAATGTTAAGCCCGTTATATATTTTCATGCTGCTTTGCATGGCCCTTACTTCCATTTCTGAGTTTGGAACTACGCAGTGGGTTGAACCTATTCTGGGCAAAGCGGGAGCTAGTCCATTGTTGATTCTGGCCTTAGTAACCGGATTAATGGCCGTTGGACGTTACTTCGCTGGTCCGCTGGTCCACAACCTGAACCCTACCGGCGTTCTGTGGACTTCTGCCCTGATCACGACCATTGGTATTGTCTTAATGAGCCAGTCTACTGGAGCTATGGTATACGTTTCAGCCGTTATTTTCGCCATCGGCGTATGTTACTTCTGGCCTACCATGATTGGTTTCGTTGCTGAATACATTCCCAAATCGGGAGCCTTCGGTCTTTCCATCATGGGTGGTATGGGTATGTTCTCCACTTCGATTTTCCAGCCCATTATTGGTGGATGGATCGATGACGAACAACGTAACGCTGCTGCTCGCGGTCTCTCTGGTGATGCCATGGAACTGGCTGCCGGACAGGAAGTTTTGGATAATATGGCCATCTTCCCCGCTATCCTGATCATCGCTTTTGGCGTGCTGTGGTTTATGATGCGGAACAAAAAGCCTGATCACCACCAGGATGAAACTCTCGTTGCGGAACAGCCTCAACTTTAATTTTTAACGGATTTGTAGTATTTGTAGAAAGGCTGGTGAAGGAAACTTTTCCAGCCTTTCTTTTTCAACCCTAATTCATTCGTATACTCATGAAAAACCTCTTAGCCGCGAGCTGCTTATTACTTGCGTTGTCCAGCTCTGCTCAAACACGACTCGAAAAGCTTTGGGAAACAGAAAGTGATCAGCTTCGCACGCCTGAATCCGTTCTGGTTGACTCAAAAACCAATTCCATTTACGTGAGTAACATTGATGGTAAACCCTGGGAAGCCGACGGAAAAGGATTTATTTCAACCCTGGCAGCCAACGGAGTCGTACAAACGCTGAAATGGGCCGATGGCCTGAATGCTCCCAAAGGCATGGGCATTTCCAAGGGTAAACTATACGTAGCTGATATTACCGAAGTGGCCGTAATTGACGTAAGAACGGGTCAAATCAAAGATAAAATTGCTCCCACCGGAGCCGTAAATCTCAATGATATTGACGTATCTCCTACGGGCGAAGTATACGTAACGGATTCTGGTTCGGATCGGGTGTATGTGATTAAGGGGAAAACGGCTTCCGTATTCCTGGAAAGTCCCGAACTTAAACGTCCAAATGGTGTCAGGTTTGTTGGAAATAAAATGTACATTATTTCTTCGGGCGGTGGCGATTTCTTTGAAGTGAATCCCGATAAAACTCTGAAAAAACTGGCGGAAGGAATGCCTTCCGGTGACGGCATCGAACCAGATGGCAAAAACTTCCTACTTTCCCGCTGGGAAGGCGTTTTGCATTACTGGCACGCCGCCGATGGAAAACTGGAACAGCTACTAGATACCCGTCCCGATCAAAAGAACTGTGCGGACATAGGCTTTGATAAAAGTAAGCGAGTGATTTATATTCCGACGTTCAATGGTAATACCGTTGCCGCCTATCAAATCAAGTAATTTCTTCGGGAGAATCACCATTCAGGATGATTCTCCCTTTTTTTCAAAAAAAGGGCTTCAAGTATCCAATTTGTTAGACAAAACCTATAAATCGAATAAACTTTAAAAGAATATCATCTTTTTTCAGCCCAACACTTGCGTTTGCGTTTAAAAAACCTCTATATTTGCACCACGTTAAACGAAACGACAACAAAATCGCCGCTTAACCACATAAAATGGTCCGTTCGTCTAGGGGTTAGGACGTATCCCTTTCACGGATAAAACACGGGTTCGATTCCCGTACGGACTACAGGCAAGAGCTAAATAACTTCGGTTGTTTAGCTCTTTTTTCTTTCCTACCTTACCCTTCCATTTCTTTTAGTTCGGAGTAACTCTGCTCTTTCGGATTTGCAATCCGAAAGCGATCGGTTGGAGATTTATAATCCCCACCTACGGATCACAGATTCGTAACGGACTGGTCCTGGATTGCATATTCAGAACAGCGTAGTTATTCATTATACCTCTACAACTATGAAAAAGTTATTACTCATTGGGTTACTGCTCTTTATCGGTTTAAGTTCCTTCAAAGGCCCCGCTCCTATCAAGGTAGATGGAGGTCTGATTTCTGGAATTACTCATGAAAATATCCGCATCTACAAAGGTATTCCTTTCGCGGCTCCTCCCGTTGGTCAATTACGCTGGAAAGCTCCGCAAGCCGTTAAGTCCTGGAAAGGCACCCGGAAATGTACGCAGTTTGGCCCAAGCCCCATGCAGGCTTCTCCGGCCCCGTTCAGTATGTGGAGCGAGGAATTTCTGATTCCAAAACAACCTATCAGTGAAGACTGTCTATACCTCAATGTCTGGACAGGAGCCAAATCGGCTCAGGAAAAACGGCCGGTTCTGGTCTGGATTTACGGCGGCGGATTTATGAGTGGAGGCAGTGCCGTTCCCATTTACGATGGCGAATCAATGGCCAAGAAGGGCATCGTTTTCGTCAGCATCAACTATCGAGTAGGTAATTTTGGCTTTCTGGCTCATCCTCAGCTTACCCAGGAATCGGGTACAAACACTTCCGGTAATTACGGATTGATGGATCAGATTGCAGCCCTTAAGTGGGTCCAGAAAAACATTCGAAACTTTGGGGGGGATCCCAACCAGGTTACTATTGCTGGACAATCAGCAGGTTCGATGAGTGTAAACTGCCTAGTTGCAAGTCCAAAGGCGAAAGGACTCTTCCAACAAGCCATCGCTGAAAGTGGAGCCAACTTTACTACTCCCAATGCCGGGTTAGCTCAGGCCGAGGAAGCAGGTATTAAATTCATGCATGCACTCGAAGCAGCATCGCTGGAGGACTTACGCAAAAAACCTGCCGAGGACATTCTGAAAACGGATTTAGGCACCCGAGGCCCCATCATAGACGGATATATCTTAACTGAACCGATTCATCAGTTATTCGCCACTCATCAACAGAATCCGGTTACTTTATTAACCGGATGGAATGAAGATGAAGGCCTATTACGAGGCCCCTTGCTCAAGGCCGAAGATTACCAGCAACAGTTATATAAGCAATACGGTACTCAGGCTGCTGCTTTTCTCAGGCATTACCCCGCTACTAATGAAACGGAAACCATACAATCCCAATATGATTTGGGCCGTGATCTAATTTTTGGGGTACAAAATTATGCATGGGCGAATGCCCAGAGTCAACAGAGCCAGCCGGTCTATGTGTATCGATTTACCAGAAAAGTACCCGGAACGGGCGAATACGCGAAGTACGGAGCCTTTCACACCGGTGAAGTCGCGTACGCCTATGATAACCTTGCCTTTCTCCATCGTCCGTGGCAATCCGCAGACCGCGAACTGTCCCGGATCATGTCTGCCTATTGGCTGAATTTTATTACGACGGGAAACCCCAACGGCAAAAACGTGCCTAACTGGCCCCTCTACACGACTCAGGACAAGAAAATTATTAATCTGGGTAATGAGGTAAAAGCGGAAGTGTTACCCGATGCGGAGCGGCTGGAGTTTTTGTTCGGGGCGATTAAGAAATAATCAGTCGTTACCCGTACGGGGAAGAACTCTCGTATGGGTAACGGCTCTCTATGCTTCCGTATACGTAAAAGCCTTCCGTAACACTTCTAAACTCTTAGGCACCGCAGTACGCGGATCTTCCTTACCTTCCATTTCCAGCGAAATATATCCTTTGAAATTCGCCTTTTGCAGAATTTTACCGATACGGTTATAGTCCAGATCTTTATCGTAGTAATGGCCGCCGCCGTAGTACGTTTTGGCCTGCACAATCGTCGCGTAAGGAGCGATACGTTCGAGCTGGCTATACGGTTCTCCTACAAAGTTACCCGTATCGACGTTCATACCCATGGCGGGGGACGACGCCAGCGGTTTGTAGATCGCTAGTAAGTGATCAATATTGGAAGACAAGCCCCAGTGGTTTTCTATGGCCAAGGTTACCCCCGCTTTTTCGGCAATTTTCAGGCATTCCTGCATACCTTCAATGCACCAGTTGATCGCGTCCTGATCGGTATAACCTTTGAGGGGCGGTTCTATACCATCTCTATAATAAGCCGCATCGCGTTTGACTGTTCGCCAGCTTCCCGTGTTCATTCGTACGCAGGGAATGCCCATTTGCACGGCAATATTGATACACTTTTCAGTATGTTCAATATCCTTTTTACGCCTGGCCGGGTCGGGATCTACGAAGCTTTGATGGATGGATAACAAAGGCAACGACAATCCCCGGTCTAAGGCCATGCGTTTGAGTTTGTTCTGATAGGTAATAGACTCATCGGCCATCTGACGATGCAGAATTTCCACCCCATCAAATCCGATCAGGGCCGCATCTTCTATCACTTTTTCAATGGGATATTTCTGTTCCTGAAAATGCCAGTACGAATAGGTCGAAACACTAATGGGTAACCGCCGGGTTACTTTAGGAGCCGCAGCCATTTCAGGTAATAACTCCCAATTCTGACCGACGATTACTGCTGAACCAAGTAAAGCCGATTTTTTAATCCAGCCCCGGCGAGTAGAGAGATTTTTCATACATAGGTTTTTTAGAGTCGTTAGAGAATAGCTTCCGATTGTCCGTTAATCATTAGCATTATCTCTTCTAAATATATGATTAATATAATTAAATATTTAATTAATCATAAAAGCCGCATCAAAATCTTCTCTCTTATCCGAGCTATTTCAACTCCCGAAGTTTATCTATTAGTCGTTCTGCGTGATGTCTGGCTTTTTCTTTTATCTGCAACTCCGTAAAACCCGCATTCAAAGAGGTGCCGTGGAAATACATTGGTTCTACATAATTCATTTCAGCATAATAAGCCGTTTGCTCCAGGTTTTTCCAGAACTCATACACCCGGAAATGATGCTCACCTTTCGTATGATATTCACTTTCAGGACCGCCTACGGTGAAACTGGGGACAAAGTTTTTACCCCTTAATTTATATCCCTGCGAACCATATGCAAACTGATATTCAAACACCACATCGAACCAGTGTTTGAGAATGGCCGGCATGTTGTACCAGTACACGGGATACTGAAAAACTATAGTCTGATGCCGCAGCAAAGCTTCCTGCTCGGCTTTAGGATCAATTTGGTAATCAGGGTACAGCTGCTGGAGATTTCTTACTTCCAGTTCCAGTTCACTTTTCTGCAGAACTTCGAGGATGGCTTTGTTAGCAAGGGAAGTTTCCAAATTAGGATGCCCTAAAATAATGAGTGCCATTTGCTTTTGATTTTCAATACTATAAATTTTATAGTTGCAAAACTATTTTGAGTATTCTAGCTTTGCAATAGCTATCAAAATGGATAGTTTGAAGAAAAACGTATGAAAACGGAATGCATCGGCGATGCGGTTGAAGTAAACGGCCAG
>CAJYHS010000100.1 GCA_913774715.1 uncultured Siphonobacter sp.
CATTGCCACTCACCAGACAGAGACGCTGCTGAAAAATCATCCTTAAAACTTTTGATTTCATCGGCCTGATCACCGAGTGATTTTATTCGAGGCCATCCGCTTTTAGGATCCCAACTCACTTCACCTAACATTCCCTGACGACCCGTATACACGTCATCTTTTTTACTGTAAGCGTGATAGAGGTAATAGTCTTTCCCTTCTTTAGAGGTTACCAGCGTGCCGTGGCCGGTACATTTCCATTCATCGGTTTCAGCAAGCAAAGGGTTTCCTTCAAACCGGACGTAGGGTCCCTGAATGGAGGCAGAGCGAGCTACTTCGATTTTATAATTACAGCCTCGTCCGCAGCAATTTCCAGGCGAATAAAACAGGTAATAATAGCCATTACGCTTGACCAGGCTCTGGCCCTCCAAGCCTTCTTTCTTATCATCCCGCAACATTGTAAAGGGTTCTCCTTCAAGCCTGAGTCCATCTTCCGAAAGCCGGCTGCCCAGAATCTCAATGGGTCGCTGATCCAGTCCGTAAGCTTTCCAGGTGATGTATTGCTGTCCATTTTCTTCCATGATAAAGGCATCAATGGCCTCTTTTCCATATTCCAGAATAATGCCCTGATCCGTGAAACCCTGAGCTGGATTACGGGCGGTGGCTACTCCAATGCAGGAAATGCCATCGCTTTTTTTACGAGCTACGTAATACACAAAGTAGGTACCATTGCGGTAATACAGCTCCGGTGCCCAAAACGAAGCCGACGCCCATGAAGGCGTTTTAGGAAACACGTAACCCAGAGCTTTCCAATGAACTAAATCGGTAGATTGATACAGGGGAAAATGAGGAGCCCATTCGGAGGAAGTGCCGGTAGCGTAATAGGTATTGCCCACCCGAATTACTGAAGGATCGGCAAAATCACCGGGAATTACCGGATTTTCCTGACGCTGACCACTATCTTTCGCTATACCGGAGGAAGAAATCACACAGGTATGTTCAGCTTTCAAACCACTAAACATCGAAACAGATAAGAGCAGAAATAAAAAGGTTTTCATACGCGAGGTTAAGTACACAATAGATTCATTGCTATTCACATGATATACTTAAAGCAAAAGTGTATTCTAACCTTAATAAACTCTTTACCAAGGAAAATTTAATCTTATGCCTCGACTTAAACCGATGATAGTAAGTCTTTTATAAGTAATTACTAAAATCTAGCAGGTAAGACACTAGACTACTTAGCTCGTTCATAATCCTGCTCATCAAAGGTATACCGCCACAGGTAACGCCCGCCCGTTACCGTATTTTCATAGTTGTCAGGATTGTATACACTTCTGTACTCTGAGCTATATCCTGTTGAATCGGGTTTGAATACCAGCTTCTTTCCATCATCGAATTGTACGATCAGAGAATCACGTACCATAGGTAGAGGAGTAGGGTTAAAGCCTTTAGGCCTTTTACCGGTATTAGGATATACTTCTACAAACGTAGTATCATGACCTGGCTTTAACTCAGTAGTAGCTTCATTCCACTCATGAATGGTGTAACTTGACAAGGTAAAAGCATGACTAGTTTGATTAATAAATACATAGTGATCCTCGCATTGGTAATCGACTAGAGGTTTACATTGTATAAAAATAAAACCAGTTAGAAAAAGAAGGACAGAATAGTACGTTTTCATAAGTATACATTAACAAATTAACAAGGTGCTATGTAATTAATAGCTCCTTGTTAATTGCATACCTGATGTTAATAAGCTCATAGAAGTTGCAAACGATATAAATTATTCTATTCAGACTTTATTGTAATTTAATAACCTATTTCCTGTATTATAACTTTGATTATGTTAACTAATAGACGTTTGAACTTCACATAAAGTAAACAGAATCGTTTCTGCCTTTACTCCCAGCAGGCCTTCACTAGTCGTAAATATTTTTGCTATCAAATGGATGTAAGTTATGAAATTACGAAGAGAAAAGTGGTAGTTACTAGAAGCTAGGTTTTGGGCACCTACAATCTTTATAATAATCAAAGTCCGTTTTCAATTATTAAGATAATCAGAAGCTTAAGCGGTTGAGCTTACTGCCAGTTATACCTCCTATCGCTTTTCAGAAAGAATGTTAGTATACTTCATTCTCCAGCTAGTTAACAAAGCCTCTCTTACTTGTCGAACACATCACCTTACTTAACATAAACCCAATTATAGAACATAATGTATACCCCTAAAAGAGCTTGACTATGATCCTTGTCTGGTTATAACTGACTTTAAAATCCCCACTTCATAGAAAGATAACATAAACACCATACGTAGGTGAAGGATCATTCAAACTAGTAAATCTACATTTACTAGCAAGTCCTATCTTCCACGTCCATGACCTTACTACCAACTGATTCCACGCTGGTCACCCGTGTTTCGAACGGAGATGAGCTAGCCTTTCGAATTTTGTTCCATCGGTATCGAAGCAAACTTTATAAGTTCAGCCTTCGCTACGTTAAATCTGTAGACGTTGCAGAAGACATTATTCAGGATACATTCTTAAAAATATGGGAGCAACGTCAGGGTCTACAACCCGAATTAAACTTTGAAGCTTACTTATTTCGGATCAGTCGAAATCAAATTTTTAACGAATTTAAGAAGAGTACTCATCAGGCAGCTTTTGAAGCGTTTACGCTTCAAAATATAACAGATAATCGGCAAACAGAATGGGAAGTAATTGCTCAAAACTATCAGGAACTTCTGCAAAGTGCCTTAGAGCTGCTCCCCCCTCAAAGAAGGCAAATCTTTCAGCTCAGTCGTATAGAAGGCTTATCACACGAGGAAATCGCTCAACAGCTTAATCTTTCTAAGAATACCATTAAGGTACAGATTAATAAAGCACTCAAAAGCATCCGCGAATCCCTGGAAATGAATTCGGAGGTATCTATTCCTGCATTTTTGCTGCTTAGTAAACTTCTCGTTTCCCCTACTCCCGAAATATTTTTTTAATTCAAGTAGTACCTACCTTCCTTTCAATTGTAGATAGAATAACAAGCCTAGAAAAGCTTTGCATACCTCTGACTCGATAGCGATCCTTTTTGATAAATTCCTTCGCAACGAATGCGATGCCAAGGAACTTCAACAACTAAGTGAAGCATTAAAGCAACAACCTTCGGATGTTTTTTTCAATCTGATGGAAAAGGATTGGAATACGTTTATAGAAATCCCTAATCCTTTGCTCTCCTTTGGAAAAGGCGATGAAATGGTGAATACCATACTTCTTCAAAAACGCGTTTCTGTCTTTTCAAAAAGGTCCTGGAAGAGTTCGGTAGCTGTAGCTTGCGTGGGTTGGCTCTTACTAGGCTTGGGTGGACTAGGCTGGCGATGGTACCAAACCCAACCAGTGGTATATAGCTCAACCTCCATTCACCCTTTATTACTTCCTGATGGCACCCAGGTACAGTTAAATCACCAGGCTCGGTTATCTTATCAGGAATCATTTTGGGGAGATTTTCGACGAGTACATTTAACGGGTGAAGCATTTTTTAAAGTTTCTCCTAACAAGCGACAGCCCTTTATTATTGAAGGCTCGAAGGCGGCTATTCGAGTAGTTGGGACTCAATTCAACGTTAAACAATACGAACGGGGCCTATGGGTAGCCGTTACTGAAGGGAAGGTAATCCTAAGCAATGCTCAGGGAAAATCAGTAAGTCTAGTAAAAAATCAATGGGGCCAGGCTCTTTTGGATGGAAGTTTGACCGTCGAGTCTGGTGATGTTCAGAATTACCTGAGTTGGCGAAAGAATCATACTTTACAGTTTAATAACGTTGCTTTTCCGATCGTAGTCAAACAATTAGAACGACTCTACAATGTAAAAATGCGTTGGCCTGTTTCTATGCAGGATAAATACCTGACGGCTAGTAGCCGCTACGAACCTTTAGCTCAACTATTACCCAAACTATCGCTTTCGCTCAACATCAATTATCAAATCGAAAACGATACCGTTATTTTCTCAGAGAAGTAATCATCCCATTTTTATTCGCTCATTAATCACACCTCTGTTCAAGAAGTGAACTGACTTCTAGTGCCCCAACATCCCATTTTATGAAACAACTGCTCTACTTCTTGATTGGAAGTTGTCTGATAAGTATGCCCCGACTCAGCTACGCTCAGGTGCATCATGCCCAACTGGGCCCCGGCTATCAACACGAACCCGCTCAGGAAGAAATCTCTCAAAAGAAAATATCCATTCACTTCATCAACACGAATCTAGAAACTGCTTTACATGCTATTGCCGAGAAATCAGGTATTGGCATCTATTACAATCCCCAAGTCCTTCCTCGTAAGTCAGTATCCGTAAAACTAGCTGGAATTGCCTTACAACAAGCTTTCGAATTAATTTTAAAAGACACCCAGCTCGAAGCCATCTTTCGGGATGACGACGTAATCTTAAAGGAAAAAGCGAAAGCCAACCCGATTAAAACTACCTCAAAGGCGCAGCATCAGCAGAAAGAAATTACCATCACTGGTGTGGTGACCGATGCCAGAACCGGTGAGGCTTTACCCGGGGTACACGTGTTAATCAAGGGAACGTATAATGCTACCGTTACGGACAGTAAAGGCCGATATACTCTGAAAGTATCCAGCAAAGACGAGATACTCATATTCTCCTATATCGGTATGGATACCCAGGAACATCCACTGGGTAATCAATCCTTTCTTGATATCAAGTTAAAAAGTTCGATTAAAGACCTTAATGAGGTAGTCGTCATTGGCTACGGAACGCAGCTTCGCCGGGACTTGACCGGTTCGATTGGCTCGGTCGGTGAAAAAGCCCTGCGTCAGGTACCTATTACTGGGATGGATCAGGCATTGCAGGGCCGGGTAGCCGGAGTTCAGGTCACGCAAACCTCGGGGCAACCGGGCGGATCTGTTAACATTCGTATTCGGGGGACCAGTTCCATCACCGCGGGTAACGAACCTTTATACGTCATTGATGGCGTTCCATTTTATAACTGGGGAACTACTAATAACAATGGTCCGGCCGGAATTTTCAGTACAGGGGTAGTGCATAACGCCCTGAGTGCGATTAATCCCAATGACATTGTCTCAATGGAGGTTTTAAAAGATGCCTCGGCAGCTTCTATTTACGGCTCCAGAGCAGCCAATGGGGTGGTTTTGATTACGACCAAACGGGGTAAAGCTGGACAGGCTCGCGTGGAGCTTGATGCCTATTATGGGGTTCAATCTGTTGCTCATCAACTACCTACCCTTAATTCGATTCAATACGCTGAACTCATTAACGAATCCAGAGCGAATGCCAGGGGCGATTTAGGTAATCCGACATCCGTTCCCGTAGCGGCCCGCCCTATTCCAGAGCTTTCCGACCCTTCCCGCTTGACCACTACTACCAATTGGCAGGATCAGATTTTTAAAAAAGCAGCTATTCAAAACTATCAGTTGTCGATCTCGGGGGGGAATGAAGCTACGCAGTATGCTCTTTCGCTAGGGTATTTCAATCAGGATGGCATTATCAAAGTCTCAGGTTACAAACGTTATTCTGCTCGCCTTAACCTGGATCAGCAGGTCTTTAAAAAACTTAAAATTGGCAGTAGCATTACCGTTAATAACGCAACAAATACGATCAACCGAGCTACGGGTAATGAATTACAAGGTGGTTTGATCTACGGAGCATTACTTCAAACACCTACCATTTCGGTTTATGATGCTAACGGCAATTATGCCCGACCTAATTATACCAGTGGTTTTGCCCTCATTGATAATCCTTTAGCATCAGCTCTACACTACTGGCACCCGATCAATACCACCCGCATGATTGGCAGTACGTATGCTGAATATACTTTCCAGCCTGGGTTTACCCTTCGTAGTAGTGTAGGTCTGGATGCCAATTATCTGAAAAACAATATTTTTATTCCTACCGCTACCGGTACGCCACCACCCAGCGTGGGCTCTGGTTTTGCTTTTGCCTCTCAGGAACTAGGTTGGTTAAACGAAAACATTCTTTCGTATTCCAAGCATTTCCAGACCGATCATCAGCTTTCCTTAGTTGGAGGAGCTACGTTTCAGGGGGCAAACTTTGAACGCATGATCAGCCGGGTTACCAATTTCCCAAATGATCTGGTAACGACCACTAACGGCGGTCAGACGGATTTGACCAACTCATTCCGAGAAGGCTGGCGAATGGCTTCCTTTTTAGCCCGGGCCAATTATACATTCCGCAACAAATACCTTTTCTCGGCGGCCATGCGAGCCGATGGTTCATCCAAATTTGGTCCCCAAAAACGCTTCGGTTATTTCCCATCCGTTTCAGCCGGCTGGAATATCAGCCAGGAGCCTTTTCTAACGAATCACCGCTGGATCAATGATTTGAAAATACGCATGAGTTACGGTTTAACCGGAAACAGCGAAATTCAAAACGGAGTAAATAGCTTAGCCTATTACGCCTACATCGGTAGTGTGGCTACGGCTAACTATGCCTTCGGGGGAGGAGTAGTTAATGGCTTAGCCCCTAATATCTTGGCTAATGCCCGTTTAGGCTGGGAGTCTACTGCTCAATTTGACCTAGGAGTAGACGTAGGCCTCTTTAATAACCGGCTGAATCTGGTTACGGATGTGTATGTGAAAAATACCAATCAAATGCTGGTTTCAGGTACGCCATTGGCGTATACCACGGGCTTCTCGGGTTCTACGCAGAACATTGGCGGCATGCAGAATAAAGGCTGGGAATTCGCCCTTAACTCCATTAATATACCCGGCACCTTCCGCTGGACGACTAGTG
>CAJYHS010000101.1 GCA_913774715.1 uncultured Siphonobacter sp.
GGCGTTCCCGGCGAAGCGGTGAATATTCGCGTTCGCGGGGCTACTTCGATTAATGCGGATAATGATCCTTTGTACGTCGTAGACGGCGTTTTTATTAACAACACCAGTCTACAATCCATTGGCACAGGCGGGAAAGCTACTTCTCCCATCGCCGACATTAATCCCAACGATATTGAGAGTATCGAGATTCTAAAAGATGCCGAAGCGACGGCTTTGTACGGTTCCCGTGGGGCAAATGGAGTAATCCTGATTACCACCAAGCGAGGGAAGTTCGATCAGAAACCCAAGATTAACTTCAATGCCTCAACGGGCTGGAATAAAGCTCCCCGACTATGGGATTTAACGACCGGACCCGAACACGCTCAATTAGTTAATGAATGGTGGATTAATACTGGAAAAGATACACCGTCGCTGAACCGCACCGAATCCAACCGTCCGTTCCGTCCCGTGAGTGAAGGCGGTCGAGGCTTACCCGAAGAGCAGCAGACGTATGATCGGCTCGGTGAGTTATTCCGAACGGCTCGTTTGCAAAACTATGATCTTTCGCTGGCGGGAGGTACCAATGATACTCGATATTACATCGGCGGCAGTTACACCCAGCAGGAAGCCATCATCAAGCCCATTAATTTCGAACGGGCCAGCTTCAAGGTAAATCTCGATCAAAAAGTCAACGATAAAGTGCAGGTTGGGGTCAGTAACATTCTAACGCGAACCTACCGCAATCAGGCCCGGGCGGGGGATGGACCCCAGGGCGGATTGTTACAGGCGGCTTTACATACACCCACGTATCTTTCTCCCTATGAGAATGGCGTGTTGGTCGGTCGGGCCGGTTTTGATAACCTGACGCTGTTACTGAATAATTACGACGTTCACTCCATCAGTTTGCGTTACATTGGTAACCTGTACGGTGAAGCAGAACTGTTACCCGGCTTGAAATTCCGCACCAGTTTTGGGATTGATTATAACGGTTACGACGAATCGGAATACTGGAATAACCTGCTCATTGCGGGCAGTCCGGCGGGTCTGGCGACTTCTTCGCAAACGCAGTTCTCCAGTCTGCTTAACGAACAGACCTTAGCTTATCGCAAATCTTTTGGCAAACACGGGTTTGGACTTCTGGTGGGAAACACCCTACAAAGCGATGTGCTGAAGCGAACGTACGCCGAAGGTCGTGGCTTTGCTAATAATGCCTTTACTCAGATTTCTTCGGCATCCACCACTGCGGGGTCGCAGAGCTGGAGCAAAAGCACCTTAGCTTCGTTCTTTGCCAAAGCTGATTATAACTACGCCGGAAAATACCTGGTGAATGCCAGTGTTCGGGCGGATGGTTCTTCGCGTTTTGGGGATGATAAAAAATGGGGTTATTTCCCTTCGGTCGGAGCGGCGTGGCGAATCAGTCAGGAAGAATTCCTGAAAGATGTGACGGTGCTGAGCGATTTGAAACTGCGAGCCAGTTATGGAATTACGGGTAACCAGAACGGCATCGGCAACTTCGCCGCTCAGGGATTGTGGACGGGTGGAGCTTCCTATCAGGGTAACCCCGGCATTGCCCCCCAGCAGTTAGGTAACCCTGATTTACAATGGGAAAAAACCCAGCAATGGAACGTTGGGGCGGATGCTTCTTTCTTCGGTGGTCGTTTATCAGCGGAATTCAACCTGTATAACAAATACACCACGAACGGTTTATTGCAATTGACACTCCCCAGCACGACGGGCTTCAGCACCTATTGGAGTAATGCCGCCGAAATCAGTAACAAAGGGTTTGAGTTAGCTCTGCAATCGGTGAACATTCAAACGCCGGAATTGAAGTGGACGACGAGTCTGAATCTGGCTCGTAACGTAAATAACATCGAAAAACTCGAAACGCCCTTACGTTACGGCAGCCGCGATCTGATCTTGCAACAACAGGGTTCGCCGTTGTATTCTTTCTGGGTATATAACCAGTTGTACGTTGACCCCCAGACGGGGAATGTGGTCTATGAAGACGTCAATAAAGACGGACAAATCACTACTGCCGACCGTCAGATTCGCGGCAGCATCTGGCCTAAGCTCTTCGGTGGATTTACCAATAATCTGACCTACAAAGGTTTTGATGTGAACCTGTTCTTCTCGTTCTCGTATGGTAACAAAGTCTATAACCATAATAAATTCTTTGGCGAGGGTGGGGGAGCCCGCGATGCCGCCCGCGTGATTTTTGCGAGTAATAACGCCCGCTGGCAGAAACCCGGCGACATTACCGACGTGCCTCGTCCCGATGGCGTGAACGTGAATAACTACCGCGATGGCGGAAGCCGCTGGCTGGAAGACGGCTCGTTCCTGCGGCTGCGTTCGCTGACGGTGGGTTATACCTTCCCGAAAAACTGGTCTAAAAAAGTGGGTCTGGAAACACTGCGGCTCTACGCGGCGGGTAGTAACCTCTGGCTCTGGACTAAATACACGGGCCTCGATCCCGAATCGAGTGCCAGCAGTGATCAGAACCAGCAGGGTATTGACCTCGGTACACCGCCCCAGCCGATGGGTTTGCAATTAGGTATCAACGTGTCGCTTTAAGATCTGAACTTTCATGAAAATACATACCTATCTTCTTACGCTGATTAGCGTTACGGCTTTGACTTCCTGCGAAAAATTTCTGGATGTAAAACCCCGGGAATCCATTTCGGACGCCGTAACCATTACCGATAAAACTTCCGCTGAAACCGCCGTTCGGGGCGTATACAGTGCCCTGGCCGGAAGCAATTATTACGGTACCAACTTTCAGGCCATTGGCTATTTATCGGGAGATAATGTGCAGTGGACGGGTTCGCAGTCGATTGTGCAGGAATTTATTAACCACCGGGTCAACGCCGATAACAGCATGGTCAGCGGCGTGTGGACGGCGATTTATCAGACCATCAACCGGGCCAATAACGTCATTGTGAAGGTGAACGAAGTAAGCGATCCCACGCTGACGGATGCTCTGAAAAAACAATACATCGGCGAAGCGTACTTCGTGCGGGCACTGGCTTATTTCGATCTGGCTCGGATCTGGGGTGGCGTTCCGATCATTACCCAGCCCACGGCCCGCCCCACCGATAACCGGGGTATTGTCCGCAGCACGCAGGCCGAAACTTACGCTCAGGTACTGAAAGACCTGGAAGCGGCCGAACCCTTGTTAAGCAATACGGTGGATCGGTACCGAGCCACGCAGAAAACGGTTTGGGCCCTGAAAGCTCGGTATTATCTGTATCAAAAAGACTGGACTCAGGCGGAAACCTACGCGACTAAGCTAATTGGTGAAGCAACGAATTATAGCCTGATTAAGCCGTACAGTGCCTTTTTTGCGAATAACGTTCGCGGTACGCAGGAATCCATTTTTGAAATTTTCTATAATGGAACCACCGAAATTAACTCGCACCGCGGCCAGTGGCAACCGCAGACTAATGGTGGCACCCGTCAGTGGGCCCCGAGCGATGCGTTAATTACTTTACTGAATGATGCAACCGTTGCTGGAAATCGCAATACACTCATTGCCAAGGATAACCAGAATCGCTGGTACGGCAATCTGTATTACCGCAACCCTGGCTCCGATCCTTCTTACGTCTTACGCATCGCCGAACAATACCTCATTCGTGCCGAGGCCCGGACGCAGCAGAATAAGTTAACGCAGGCGGCCAGTGATCTTAATGCCGTTCGGGAGCGGGCGGGTTTAGCTGCCGCCACCGCTACCACAACTGATGCCCTACTACTGGCTATCGAAAACGAACGTCGCCTGGAATTTGCCTTCGAACCGCATCGCTGGTTTGACCTCGTTCGTACCAACCGGGCGGGAGCCGTATTGGGGGTAACTGACGCCAAACGTTTCGTATTACCCTTGCCCGTGGACCAGTTACTGGTAGATAAAGCACTGATTCAAAACGAAGGTTATTAATCTCAATCGCTATGGCAGCTACGCTTGAAGTTCCCTCGTCCCAGTGGAGTGGGGCAGAGAAAATTCTCTTCCGGTTTGTCTTTATTTATTTCTTCCTTCAGGTCGTTCCGCTGGATTATAAGTACTATGCTCAAATCCTGAGCTGGAACAGCTTGGGCTATCGGGAGATATTTTACCTTTCGCGATACAGCCCCAAATTCCTCAGCGGAGCGGATAGCTTTCTCAACTGGGGCATCGTTGCGGTCATCGCGGCGATTGGTTCTGCCGTCTGGACCATTCTGGATAAAACTTCGGGGGAGTATAACCGACTCTATTACTGGCTTCGGGTGCTGGTGCGGTACCGATTGGCAGTTGGTATTCTGGCGTATGGATTTCTGAAGTTTTTCCCGGAACAATCGCCTTTGCCTTCCTTAAGTCACCTGAATACCAACTACGGCGATTTTTCGGCCTGGAAATTATTTTCCATCAGTCTCGGCGTGGTTCCTACGTATGAATCTTTCTTAGGGTTGGTAGAAATTGTGGGCGGCTTGTTATTGCTGTATCGAAAAACGGCGACCATCGCGACACTGATAATTCTGCCCTTTACCGGAAACGTGTTTTTCTCTAATCTGGCTTACGAAGGGGGCGAATACGTCTACAGTCTGTATCTGATTAGTCTGGCCTTATTCCTATTTTCATTCGATGCCATTCGCCTGTTCAATCTGTTATCCCTGGAAAAAGCAACGATACCCAATCGTTTTCAGCCCGTTTTTTCTGAAAACTGGCAACGCACGGGCCGCCTAGTAGCGAAGGTAGGTTTTATCATCTTCTTCGTCTTTTTCTACGGTTATCAGACCTACGCTGGTCACCAGAAAGGCTCGTATCAATATCCTCAGCAACCGGGCTTAGCTCAGGCGGCGGGGGTGTATAACGTGAGCCGTTTCAAAGTAAATGGCAAGGAGTTACCCTATTCCAAAACTGATTCACTTCGCTGGAAAGACGTGGTTTTTGAAAAATGGGCTACGCTGAGTGTCCGTTCCAACCGTCCGGTATTGATTGATTCGCTGAATACCGAAGAAATTTTCGCCGAGGATTCCCTTCGCAATTACGAGTCCACGGGATCGATGGGGCGGCATTATTATGCGTATCATATTGATGCTAAAGCTCAGACACTTCAGCTGAAAAATAAGAACAGCCATTATCCAAACGAGACGCTGGTCCTGCATTTCGAACGTCCAACGGCTGATCAGATTATTCTTTCAGGATTGAACGAAAATCGGGATTCGATTCAGGTCGTGTTGGATCGGCTGGATAAGAAATACCTGATTCATGAAGCTAAAAAAGTAGGTCGTCGTAAAGGTCTTAAACTTTAAACACCATGTCCTCTCTTCATCTGGAAACTCCTACGCCGCAGGTCGATTTGGTTGAGAAAACCGCTTTGCCTAAACCCTGGTCAAAAGTAACGAAGTTCCTGTTCCGGGTTGCTTTCGTGTTTTTTGTGAGCATTTCCCTGCCGAACGATCCGGGCTGGTATAAGGATCTCTTTACCTTTGACTGGACCAGCCTGCATTACCGTGATCTTTACGACATTGCCCGGTTCGGGTCGGGATTAAACCTGTTCGGTAATAAAATCTTCGGCAGTCCACTCAATGGCTATGCTACCTGGGTGATTACCCTGATTTTTGCCCTTGTGGTTGGTGGTATCTGGACGGCCCTGGCCGAACGTAAAAAACCGGAACCTAAGCAATACAATCTGCTCTATTACTGGCTTCGCGTGGTGGTACGTTACCGGGCCGGAATCGGCATCATTGGGTTTGGGTATACCAAACTCTTTCCCACGCAGTTACCTTACCCGTCGATGGGCATCCTGAATACGGATTTCGGTGATCTGACGCTTCAGAAAATTTACTGGCTTTCCATTGGTATCGTGCCCTGGTACGAAGTGTTCGCCGGAGTCGTAGAAGTACTGGCCGGAGCCTTGTTATTCTTCCGGGCTACTACCTTCTGGGGTTCGGTATTACTCTTTGGAGCGTTGGCCGACATCGTTTTTGTCAATTTTGAGTATGACGGCGGCGTTCACGTGTACAGCTCGTACTTTGTGTTACTGTCGGCCTTTTTATTAATTTATGACATTCCAAAAGTATACAATCTGCTGATCAGAGAGCGGTTAACCATTCCCGTGCATTATTACCCCACCTTCGATCAACCCTGGCAGAAATGGAGTCGGGTGGCTTTAAAAACGGGTGTCATCGGCGTGTTTATTGTCTGGTTCTTTTATTTACAGGGCGTAAACTTCCTCTACGATCCTTACAAGCAACCGGCCTTGAAAGGTGTTCCGGAGTTGCGGGGTAATTACAACGTCACCGAGTTCAGGATTAATAATCAAATTCTTCCTTTTTCTCCCGAAGATAGCGTTCGCTGGCAACAGGCTACGTTCGAAAACTGGACGTCTTTAACCTTTAAAGTCAATCGCCCGGTTGAGTTGGATTTATCCAACGGCGGCGGCTCGCCCATGCGGGACATTAACCGGACGTTCGAGTTAACCGGGGTTGCGGGTGGACAACGGGTGTTCTATTACGAAGCCGATACCGTAAGCAAAGTTCTGTACTTACAGGATAAAAACCGGGGACGGCAAAACCGCGAAACCCGCGAGATTGAAGGCAAAGCTGCCCGTTCGGATCGGAAAGAAAAACCAGCAGAAGATCCCTGGATTTCGGCAGAAACCCGTAAGATCATCGGCTCCGAAGATGAAAAAATTCATCCGCTGGCCCGTTCCACCCGCCGGACTCGCGGCATGATTACCGAAGCCGAAGAACCTGGTAAGGAAAGTATCAAATTCGTCGGCTGGGATCAGAGTAATAGCGGCACCGTGAAAGCTCAGGCTCCCCTTCGCAAACGCATGATTTTACATTATTCGACCCTGAATGGTGGCAATCGGGTGATTTTAAAAGGTATTGACGAAAACAAGGATTCCATTCAGGTTGTGCTGGATCGGGTGAACCGGAAGTATGCCCTTTCTGAAAGCACCCTCAAAGCGGGTAAGTACGATTAATTAATGATGAAGACAATTTTTAAAATTACGACATCCGTATTACTTCTAAGCTGGGCGAGTGGCTTTCGGTCTTTTCCGAAGCCATCGCCCGCTTGGGGTATCGCCTCAGATACCATTTTCAATCTCGGTCGCCCAGCCACTCCGGCGGATATAAACCGTTGGGATATCGATGTACGACCCGATGGAAAAGGATTACCCAAAGGTTCGGGTATGGCTCGAAAGGGGAAGACTATTTTCGCTCAGAAGTGTGCCGCCTGTCACGGCGTTACGGGGGTAGAAGGCCCCAATGACAAACTGGTTTCAACCGATTCTTCCCAAGTAAAAGCCATTGGTAACTACTGGCCGTATGCTACGACGGTTTTCGATTACATTCGTCGGGCCATGCCCTTTAACCAACCTGGAACGTTGACGGACGAAGAAGTCTATAGTTTAACGGCCTTTCTGCTCGAAGCCAATCAGGTCATCAAACCCGGAACGGAGCTGAATGCTCAGACGCTTCCGGCGGTTCGGATGCCCGCCCTGAAAAAGTACATCCTCGATGACCGGACGGGTGGCCCCATTATTCGCTAGTGTTTTATGAAAGTATTACCCGGAGAAAAACCTACGCTGCTGCATACCAAAGTAAGTCGGCGAAAACTGCTTGGTGGAGCGGCGGCGGCGGCCATAGTGTTGGTCGAAGCTCCCTTTGCCAGTGCCGTTCAAATGGCGGTTACGCAGGCTGAACTAACCGATCCTACCAAAATTCCGGGCGTTCCGCCGGGACAGGTCGGGACGCGTTCGGCTTTTGAAAAACCCGTTAAAAAACCTTCGGACATTTCGTCGCGAACGCCCTTGCAGGATTTGTTCGGCACAATTACTCCTTCCGATTTGCATTTTGAACGCAATCATAACGGCGTTCCCGCCATTGATCCGGCTAAACATGAACTGGTTATTCACGGCATGGTGGAAAAACCCATTGTGCTGACACTAGCGGATTTGAAACGCTTTCCTTCGGTTACCCGCATCTGTTTTCTGGAATGTTCGGGTAACTTCCGTTCGGGCAGTGAAAAACTGAGTCCGCAGGATATTTGCGGCTTAACCAGTCAGAGCGAGTGGACGGGCGTGATGCTCTCCACGATTTTCCGGCAGGTAGGAGTAGACCCAAAGGCGACGTGGTTTCTGGCCGAAGGCTCAGATGCGGCGGTGATGACCCGCAGTATTCCCGTGCAGAAAGGCTGGGATGATGCCATGATTGTCTACGCCCAGAATGGTGAAGCGATTCGCCCCGAACAGGGCTATCCGTTTCGTTTATTTTTGCCAGGTTACGAGGGTAATATGAGCATCAAATGGTTACGGAGAATCGAATTTTCCGATGCTCCGTACCTGACGCGGGAGGAAACGTCCAAGTATACCGAACCCGTGAAAGACGGGAAAATCCGTTACTTTAGTTTTGACATCGATGCCCGTTCGATCATTACTTTTCCCGCCTATCCGGCTCAGGTGCAAAAAGGCTGGATCGAGATTCGGGGCATTGCCTGGAGTGGCCGGGGAAAAGTACAGCGGGTAGAAATCAGCACCGATGCCGGAAAAAGCTGGCATTCGGCTTCATTAAATGGCCCGGTTCTGGATAAAGCCCATACCGGCTTTCGGTACCTTTGGCAGTGGAACGGTCGGGAAACGGAAATCCAGAGTCGGGTAACGGATGAAACGGGGTATCGCCAACCGACCTACCAGGAATTAGTAACCGCCCGGGGTAGTAAAGGCGGCTATCACTTTAACCCCATCACGGGCTGGATTTTAAAACCCGATGGCCGGGTTCTTTTGAGTAACGGCTAAGGGGTAATCACCATGACAACAAGAGATTTTGATGCGGTAATCGTGGGATCGGGTCCGAATGGACTGGCGGCGGCCATTACCTTACAGGAAGCAGGGCTTTCGGTACTGGTCGTTGAAGGAAAATCGACCATCGGCGGCGGACTTCGTACGCAGGAGTTAACCCTGCCCGGGTTCAGACACGATATTTGCTCGGCTATTCATCCGCTGGCGGCGGGATCGCCGTTCTTTAATACTTTACCACTGGAAAAATTCGGGCTGGAATACATCTATCCCGAAGTGGCGGCGGCTCATCCCTTCGATCAGGGGAATCCGGCCGTTTTGTATCATTCCATTGAAAAAACGGCTCAGACTTTGGGCGAAGATCAGGAGCGTTATGAAACTATGGCTCGTTTTCTCCGGAAAGTCTGGCCAAAAATTGCCGTCGACACCCTGGGTCCGTTAAGCTTCCCCTCGTATCCCCTTGATTTTGCCCGTTTTGGACTGCACGCTTTACCGCCGGCCACCTGGTTTAGTGGACTTTTTAAAAGTCAACAGGGTAGGGGATTACTGGCTGGAATGGCTGCTCACGCCATTCAACCCTTGAGTAACTGGACGACTTCAGCGATTGGTCTGGTTTTGCTAACAGCGGGACATTTACGCGGTTGGCCCGTACCCAAAGGTGGCTCGGAATCCATCGCTAAAGCTCTAGTAAGTTATTTTGAGTCGATTGGTGGGAAGATTGAAACCAATTTTTACGTGACATCGCTAAAGCAGTTGCCCTCCAGTCACGCCGTTTTATTTGATATTACCCCGAAGCAGTTACTAAAAATTGCGGGACATGAATTTTCGTCTTTGTATCGGAATCAACTCAATCGGTATCGCTATGGGATGGGCGTGTTTAAAGTAGACTGGGCTCTGGACGGCCCGATTCCTTTTAAAGATCCTGAATGCCGGAAGGCTGGAACGCTTCATCTGGGGAATACGCTCGAAGAAATTACGCACACTGAAAAATTGAGTTCACAGGGCCAACATCCCGATAACCCTTTCGTCTTACTGGCTCAGCAAAGTCAATACGATCCCTCGCGGGCACCCGAAGGAAAACACACGGCCTGGGGCTATTGCCACGTACCGCACGGGTCTACGCAGGATCGCACGGCAGTGATTGAAAATCAGATCGAGCGATTTGCTCCGGGGTTCAAAGACCGGATTCTGGCCCGTCATAGTTTTAATACCGCCCAAATCGAGGAATATAACCCTAATTACATTGGTGGCGATATTAACGGAGGTATTCTGGATATCGGTCAGTTATTCACTCGTCCCGCTCTGCGGCTGTCGCCGTACCGAACGTCTAAAAAAGGACTCTACATCTGTTCTTCTTCCACGCCGCCGGGCGGAGGGGTGCATGGCATGTGTGGCTATCACGCCGCCAGGCGGGCTTTGGCCGATGTGTTTGGTATTAAGGAAAACCGGAGGTTGATTCCGTAACTAACAATCTTATTCTGCATTAGAAGCATTTACAGTAAAATACATCTCTCATTCAGAGAGAAGTTACGGAACTTCAGGCAAGGTCTCTCCCTGCGGTCGAGATGACGGGGGGGGGCTTGTTCCCTATCTGTCATCCAGAGCGAAGCGAAGGACCTTGCTGGTCGTTCAGGTAACTTTCCAGTCGGGGAGTAAATTCCAATCCCAAGTAAGGTCTCTCCCTGCGGTCGAGATGACAGGGGGGGGAGGAGTTTGTTCCCTATCTGTCATCCAGAGCGAAGCGAAGGACCTTGCTGGTCGCTCAGGCAACTTTCCAGTCGGGGAGTAAACTCCAACCCCAGGCAAGGTCTCTCCCTGCGGTCGAGATGACAGGGGGAAGGGCTTGTTCCCTATCTGTCATCCAGAGCGAAGCGAAGGACCTTGCTGGTCGCTCAGGCAACTTTCCAGGCGGGGAATAAATCCTAACCCCAAGTAAGGTCTCTCCCTGCGGTCGAGATGACAGGGGGGGGGGAGGAGTTTGTTACCTATCTGTCATCCAGAGCGAAGCGAAGGACCATGCTGGTCGCTCAGGCAACTTTACAGG
>CAJYHS010000102.1 GCA_913774715.1 uncultured Siphonobacter sp.
GATCCCGATTAATGGGTTAATCTGGATGGGGAAGAAAGACTGGATGCTGGAGCAAATCGAGCAAAAACTGGATTCCGGTTTTAAAACCATCAAAATGAAAGTCGGAGCGATTGATTTTGAGCAGGAACTGGAATGTCTCCAATTCATTCGTGAACGATATTCTGCCGATGCCATCACCCTTCGCATTGATGCCAATGGAGCCTGGACCGCCGAAGAGGCCTCCGAAAAGCTGCATCGATTAGCCGATTTATCCATTCATTCCATTGAACAACCCATTCAGCCCCGGCAACCCGAGGCAATGGCGGATCTTTGCGAAAACTCTCCCATTCCCATTGCTCTTGACGAAGAATTGATTGGCGTTACTGACTACATGGATAAAATGAGGTTACTCAAAAAATTGCAACCGCCCTATATCATTCTGAAACCAACGTTACTCGGCGGATTTACCGCGTGTAAAGAATGGATCGAAATTGCCAATCGTCTGAAGATTAAATGGTGGTTAACCTCCGCTCTGGAATCCAACATCGGGCTGAATGCCATTGCCCAGTTTGCTGGTGAATTTCAGAATCCCTTACCTCAGGGACTTGGAACGGGTGGTTTATACTTTAATAATATCCCCTCCCCGCTTCAGATTCAGAACGGCACCATTCTTTCCGATTCTCAGCACCTCTGGGATTACAGCATTTTTGAAAAGTCTTTTATTACTCAATAAATAAGTCAAGACTGATGTGGTAATGATTCGTTTTTTCATGAATTGCCTCTATTTTTGCCGCGTCACTCTATTTTTACATACAACCTTATGAACACTCAGGCCCTAAACGATACTTTACTTAATCTATTATCGAAACGCTTTGCTCTTCGTGAAATGGGATACGATCATCCCGGCTACGATGACGCAGAAGAAACGCTGGAAGCTCTGGAAGACGATTTTGTAGACGAATACGGTGACGAATTTGAGGACATTTTGCAACGTGTGCATGCGAACTTCTGCCCAGATACTGACGTATTACTTCCAACGGCTTACTTGCCTCGTACTCAATATGAAAAAGTAATTAACGAAGAAACCGGACTGGAAGAATTCGAAATCGGCCCCGGTGACGGCGTTTGGGTTACCCTGAAAGATTTTCCTAATCTGGATGCCAAAATGGTGCTGCTTCCATCTCCTCCACGGCTGGAAATTCTATCCATGGGTGGTAGCCAGGAAGTATGGCGGGCTGAATAGTTTTGCGATAGTATCCTAAAGTACTTTTATAGTAGCTCTGCAAATGGTCCAGTTTTCTTAGACTATTTGCAGAGTTTTTTGGTTTATATAAGGAGATTCGTACAGTTTTTTTGATATAGAGCTGATCCTTAGTTCTTTTGTATAGATGAGAAAAGTACCGCCTATTAAGATGAGTACGCTCCGTGTCATTGTATTAGGGTTGATGGTAACAGGCTTGACACGTTCTCAACCAGAGCCGCCACCCTTTATATTTGAATACGAGCAGTCCCATAGTATCCCTGCCGGAACTATAGACGAAGCCTCAGGCATGGCTGACAGTCGTTCGATGCCCGGGCACTTGTGGGTGCAGGAAGATGGCAATAACCCCAACCGTCTTTCATTAATCAACTACCGGGGTCAGTTAAAAGGCCGGGTTGATTTACCGTTTCCCAACCGAGATTGGGAGGATATGGATTTATTCTTTGACAAAAAAGATAGTACAAATTACATCTATCTGGCCGACACGGGCGATAATCTTCAGCAATATCCTGAATATTACATTTATCGCTTCAAAGAGCCTGAATCTGTTGATTCGAAAGTAGAGGAATACGACCGGATTGTTTTTTATTACCCGGAAGGCAGCCGCGATACGGAAGCAATTTTGATTGAGCCCAATACGCAGGACATTTACGTGATTACCAAAAGTCCGGGGCTTTCAAAACTCTATAAACTGGCTTATCCCCAGCAGTTTGATAAACCGATGCCAGCCATGTACATCTGCGATTTACCCATGTACATGATCACCAGCGGAGATTTCTCTGCAGACGGTAAGCAGATTATCCTGAGAAATTATACCACGATGTATCTCTGGAATCGGGATGACGTGAACGAACCTATTCAGGACGTTATCTTTTCCAGTTACAAGCTTATGCTACCGTACGTCTTTGAACCTCAGGGAGAAGCAGTGTGTTTTGAGAAAAATGGTAAAGGGTATTTCACCTTGAGCGAAAAATTGAAGTACTTACCCTCCCAGCTTTTCTATTTTGCCCGGAGGAAATGATACAGCAAAAATCCCGAAGCAATACTTCGGGATTTTTTGTTTTCTGCCACGGGAGGACGGAACGTCTGTTCATGTAGAGACGCGACTTTATCGCGCCTGGATAGAGACGGTTTTATGACATTAGATTGGCAAAGAGCCTGTTTTGTTACCATTCGAATGTGTATGCATCCGCCGGCTAGACGCGATGAAGTCGCGTCTCTACCTTATAATCCATAAAAAGAACGGACAAAAGCCGTAACCTTTTCTGATTCGCAGGACGTAGCCAGGTGGCCGCAGTTACTGGTTAATTCCACCAGTGGAGCTTTCGCGAACTTTGCAAACTCCATCGCTGAAGCCGGGTTAACCATGTGGTCCTGCGTAGCAACGATAATCATCATTTTCGCCTTCACTCCTTTCGCCGTTTCTTCCAGTGATTTTCCCTGAGTAATATCCTGCGTCAGCATCGCCCGAATCTGGCTGGCCCAGTTGTAAGGGTTAATGGCATCCTGATTTCTTTCAACGCCTTCGATATAGGTTATCGCATCACTGAAAGGCCGCTTTTTCTGGCCATACTCAGGGGTTAACAAATTCAACTCGTGAATAAGGCCCGTCGTTTTCATCGCTTCACGGCTATAATTACCTCGCTCCAGCGTTCGCAACTCCAGATTCCAGAACAACACATCATAGCTCGACTGACGTGGGGTACCCACCATAGGAACCACTCGATCCATAAAATCAGGGTAACTCACGGACCATTGAAACGATTGCATCCCTCCCATTGAAACACCCATCACGGCGTATAGATGATTTATTTTCAGGTTCTTAGTTACCACCTCGTGCTGGCTTTTTACCAGATCACGAATCGTGAACAAAGGGAATTTTTCGTTAGGCTGTCTGGTGGAATTGGACGGAGAAGAAGAAACGCCATTACCGATAGCATCTACCGCAATAACAAAGAAATGAGTGCTATCAGCCATACTTCCGGGATTTGCCATTCCCTTTAAATTCTCGGCAGCCCCTCCGAACCAGGTAAGAATCAGAATCGCATTGGTTTTCTGGGCATTCAGCTTTCCAAAGGTTCGATACCCAATTTTACAGTCTTGAATAACCTGACCATTTTCCAGCTTAAAATCACCCAGGCTGGCAAATTTCTGCTGGCCATGACTAGTAGTCAGTCCCAAGCAAAAGCTAAAGAACGTAAGGATCAGGAAAGATTTAGTCAACATAGGTTTAGGCGGGTTTGCAGGAGGCTGGATCTGATTTGGATAAGTTTGAAAGTCTATCAATCACAAGTGTCTTATGACATTTATAATCACTTTCAAACCTATCAAACCAGTAATTCTATCGGACTTAACCCTTATTAGACATCAATTTCAACCTGATTTCTCAGAATGTCTTCCATCGTTTCGCGTTGACGAATCAGATGAGCTTCGCCGTTCAGAATTAATACTTCTGCTGGACGAAAACGACTGTTATACTGACTACTCATGGCAAAACCGTAAGCTCCAGCATTGAGTAAGACCAGAATGTCACCCGCCGTAACTTTATTCAAGGAGCGACCTAAAGCAAAGTTATCGGTCTCGCAGATGTAACCTACAACATCATACGTTTCCTGTACACTGGCGTCAGGATTGGAAGCATTCACAATATGATGGTACGCGTCGTACATCATGGGTCGAATCAGGTGATTCAGCCCAGAATCTACACCCACAAACGTACGGCCAGGAGCCTCTTTCACGACATTTGCCTGCACTAAGAGGTAACCGCACTCGCTGACCAAGTATTTACCCGGCTCAAACCAAAGCTGAAGTTTACGCCCGTATCGTTCGCAGAATTGCTGAAAAAAGCCGGACAATTCTTTTCCGAAACTTTCCATATCGGTGGTATAATCGCCCTCTTTGTAAGCCACTTTAAAACCTCCGCCGAGATCAATGCATTGTAAATCAGGGAAGGCCATGGCAAATTCAAATATCCGGCTGGCCGCCTCAATGAACGCCGAAGCTTCTTTCACATCTGAACCCGTGTGCTGATGTAAGCCCACGATTTTTAGACCATATTTTTCAACCAAAGCCAGAATTTCGGCCTGCTGGCGAATATCGATACCGAACTTAGACCCTTCGTGAGCCGTCATGATTTTTGCATTCCCTCCCGCCGCAACGTTAGGTTTAATGCGAATCATGCAGGGTTTTGAAGAGCCGTATTTTTGTCCAAATTTTTCGAGAACATCGAGGTTATCGAGGTTGACAAACGCTCCATTTTCTACCGCAAATTCAATTTCCTCAAAATTAACTCCACTGGGTGTAAAGTTCATCTGGCTACCGGAGTACCCTGCACGCAAGCCAATCTGTAATTCCTGAGGTGAAACAACGTCCAGATCTACGCCGTGTTTACGCATCAGTTTAAGTACAGAAATAGAAGTTAATGCTTTGCAGGCATACTTGATTTTCAGGTCAATACCAGCAAACGCTTCTTGTAATTGTTGAATTTGCTGTACGATTTTTTCGCCGTCGTACACGTAAAGCGGCGTGCCGAACTGAGCGGCGAGATCAGTAACTTTCTGATTCTGTATGTAATAAGAGCCTTCTCGAACTTGCATGGGGAAGCATTAAATAAAGTTGCAAATTGGCAGAAAACCACGGATTTGACAAATCTGTCTGGAGGGTTTGAGTTTGGTTAGAGAAGTTTGAGTTTTTGTTTGAGTCTGTTTAATAGGTGAAACCCTGCTACCAGTAAATATTCATTCATGCTGCCAGCGTGGCCGGGCTGGCAACATGATGTTAATTAGATACGTTATCCCGCTCTTGCTTTAATCGGCAGACCACGTTTCCATACTAGAGTATTGCGGCCAGCGAAAAAGTTGGCAGCGGTTTCAACTTTAATAACTCTATTCAGATTGATAGCTGTTTAGCTTTTCAAACCTTTCAAACAAAAAATCAAACCTCATCAAACTAACTCAAACCTTCCCAAACTTCCTCTGCATAATCTAGCATAACCCCTAATTTTGTAGCCAGCAAGTCAACGAGCTATTCTTCATTAAAATTTAATACTGTTCTTATGCAGAAATCGATACGATTCTGGTTGCTAAGTCTTCTTTCCTGTTTCCTCCTGCAAGCTCAGGCTCAATTGAAAAGTGGTCCTATGCTGGGCTACTCCGATTACATGGAAGTGATGCTTTGGGCTCAGACCCAGAAGCCCGCAAAAGTAAAAATCGTTTATTGGGAAGTAGGTCAGCCCGGAAACAAACGGTCAACGGATGAAGTAACTACTGAAAAAACGACCGCCTACATTGCCCATATGTATGCTGATCGGGTGGAACCTGGTAAGAAATATGATTATGAAATCTGGGTAGATGGCAAGAAAGTGGCCCGCCCCTACGCTCTTCAGTTCCAGACGCAGCAACTCTGGCAATTCCGCACCGACCCTCCAGCATTTAGCTTTGCTTTCGGAAGCTGTGCGTATTTAGGCGAACCTGAATATGATCGTCCCGGCACACCTTACGGTCAGCAGTATGAGATTTTCAACAAAATTGACAGCCTGAAACCCGACTTTATGGTTTGGGGTGGTGATAACAATTATTACCGTGAAGTAGACTGGAACACCCGTACGGGTATGCTTCGTCGCATGACGCACGGTCGGGCTTTTCCACAGTTACAGTCGCTGATGGCTCATACGCACCACTATGCGATTTGGGATGATCATGATTATGGTCCGAACGATGCCGACCGTAGTTATTGGATGAAACGTGATGCTCTGGACATCTTCAAGCTTTTTTGGGGTAACCCTAATTATACCTTTGAGAAAGAAGGAATTACCAGCACATTCCAATGGGGAGACTGCCAGTTTTTCATGCTGGATGACCGTTGGTGGCGTGCACCAAATGATCTGGAAGGCAAGAACAAGGACTACCTGGGTAAGCAGCAGTTAGACTGGTTGATCGACGCTTTACGTTTTAGTCAGGCGACTTTCAAATTTGTCGTTTGTGGTGGTCAGGTAATCAACCCAACGGCTCAGTTTGAGAATTATTCGGTGTACGCCGAAGAACGGGAAGAGTTACTCAAACGCATTACCGAACAGAAAATTCCGGGCGTCGTATTCCTTTCCGGCGACCGTCACCACACGGCGGTTCATAAACTGGAACGTTCCAAAGCTTATCCTTTCTACGACTTCACGATTTCTCCGTTTACCTCCGGCCCGGCCCGTCAAACCAAAGAAGAAGCGGTGGCGACTACGCTATTACCCGAAACGGTTTTACAGGAACGTAATTTCGCAGTTATGTCACTCACCGGTTCCCGAACCGAACGGATATTAACCGTAAAAACGTACAATGCCCGTGGTGAGTTGAAGTGGACCAAAGAAGTAAAGGCCAGCGAATTGAAGTAATTGAAGGTTATCCTTCTGCTCCTATTGAGCGACCCGGAAGTTTATAGCTTTCGGGTCGTTTTTTTTTAATGCCTAATCAATCCAGAAGAGTTAAATCCAGATAATTCCATTAATGCAAGATTCTTTCTTACCGAAATTCGGTAAAGCTGAGAATCAAAAAACTAAAATCCCGCTCAGGATTACGTTATTACATTTCATAAACTGATTATTCATTATGCAATACCTCGACATCATTGGAAGATCTCTGGCCGTTTATCTATTTATTATTGCGGCGATCCGTCTGTTTGGCAAGAAAGAACTGGCCCAGTTATCCATCGTCGACCTGGTGTTTATCTTATTGATTTCCAATTCCGTACAAAACGCGATGGTAGGGTCAGACACGAGCCTGCCCGGCGGCATCATTGCTGCTGGAGCATTATTTTTGGGAAATCTGATTCTGAAACGGGTTATGTACAAAAACCAGCGGGTCAGCCACTTTCTGCAAGGCGAACCGATCATGCTGGTTTATAAAGGGAAAGTAAAAGATAAAAACCTGGCCCGGGCGGAGATCAGTGTGAACGAGCTGGAAGCTGCCATCCGGGAACACGGTGTTCTTGATCTGAAAGACGTTGATCTGGCGGTTCTGGAAGTGGACGGAAACATCAGCGTTATGTCGAATGATTTTCAAAAGAAAACCTCTCGAAAGCATAAAAGTCAACGCTCTTTAAATAACTCTGTGTCGTAAATCAAAAGAGCTTATCCGTCCTGGATAAGCTCTTTGATTTACCTGTCTACCGATTAATCCCTCTTCAAAATCATAGCCGAAGCCTGAGCGGTTGGGAAAATCAGAACATCAGCCAGCACCACATGTGGAGGTCGGGTTACGACGAAGGTGATTGTATCGGCAATGTCTTCAGCACTTAAGGGAGTAAAACCCTGATACACTGAATCAGCCCGCTTTTCATCGCCTTTGAAACGTACCATAGAGAACTCCGTTTCTACCGCACCGGGTGCAATGTTCGTTACTTTAATTCCATAGGGATTCAGATCCAGACGCATCCCCTGGCTGATACTTTCTACGGCTGACTTCGAAGCACAGTATACAGCTCCGTTCGGGTACGTCTGCTTGCCGGCAACGGAACTGATGTTAATAATATGCCCGCTTTTGCGTTCGATCATTCCGGGCATCACCAGTTTCGAAACGTATAGAATTCCTTTGACATTTCCATCAATCATTGCATCCCAGTCATCGGGATCATTCTCCTGAATGGGGCCTAAACCGTGAGCATTCCCGGCGTTATTCAGTAAAATATCAATCGTTTTCCACTCCTCTGGAATCTTCGCATACGCCTCTTCCACATCTTCCCGGTACCGTACATCGAAATTCGTCGTGTAAACTTCGACCTTTTCGCTGAGTAACTCCTTCAGTTCATCCAAACGCTCCTGACGACGTCCGTGCAAGAGTAGACGATAACCCAAATCAGCAAAAGCCAGAGCCGTTGCCCGGCCAATTCCAGAAGTTGCTCCGGTAATAAAAGCAGTACGAGACATTAATTCAGTTGTCAGTTTAGGGTTATTAGTTGTCAGTTATGGGTATTTCTGTGCAAGCATCAACACTAAGTTGCTCCACAGCTACATTACTTTTTTGCGGTACTGATACCGACAACCAGTAACGAACAACATACAACCTTAGTTTAAAGAATGATAAAGCAGGAAACTCAGTAATCGTTCGAACGTCTGCTGCTCGTCAATGCTGGCTCCAAGTTTTGCTACCTGTAATCGATAGAGATCAATAAGACGCAAAAATCGCTCATTATTGGTAAATCTGGCAGCAATGATCCCTTTAAAACAACGATGCGTTTGATTATAGAGATATTTACAGGGTTTCGACGGTTCTTTATTAAGTAGCTGATCGAGGGCTTTCAGGCCATCGTACTTTTGTAGGAATGCAAAACCATCGTGTGTCAGAAAATCCTTAATCTGTTCACAAACGTCATCCAGATCGTCCGTTCCATTCAATTTGTAACGAAAGTATTTATCGTCATTAAATTTGCCGATTGAAATCACGAGCGTATTAGCGTCATTCTGGTATTCTTCGGAAATATCCAGAAATTGCTGAGCTAAAAATTCAATTTCCTGATGACGTAAGCCAATACTAACGTCCAGCCAGATTTCCTGAGCCTGATAGGAAGTTGAAAAGACCACATTATGAAACCCACTCGGAGTTTGTTTTCTGAATTGCTTCCGATCTGACAGCAATTCAAATCCGTGCTGAGCGAAAAAAACGCTTAGTTTTTGGTAGAGCTCGGTTTCAAAAGGAGTAATGATCATAAGCAATTAGTTAAATAATCGCCTTGCCGGATACAGCTAATCTGCCCTGAATCAATCATTTGAGAAGATTTTGTCTTACTCTGGACAGTACCCGGACGCCAACGAATAATGAACAAATGATTTCAACTGACCTTCAGTGAAATTGCTGATGGGCAGCAAGGTAAAAGGATACTTTAGAAATGAAAAAGATTTTATTATTTTCTGATACCCACGGTTGGTTTGATCAGGCTCTGGACATCCACTGCCAATGGGCTGACGAGATCTGGCACGCGGGCGACTGGGGCACGGGTGTCTACGAACGCCTCCAAATGTATGCCAAGCCCATTCGTGGTGTTTATGGGAATATTGATGGCCCTCCCATTCGCGGGCAATTTCCCTTAATAACGCATTTTACCTGCGAAGGCGTTCACATCGGAATAACACACATCGCCGGAACGCCGGGTCGTTATAAACCAGATGCCCGTCAGTTACTCGCCGAAGGGCAACCGGATGTGCTGATTTGTGGGCATTCACATATTCTGCGGGTAGAACGAGATCCCAAGTATCAGGGTATGTTATTCATGAACCCCGGAGCGGCGGGGAAGGAAGGATTTCACCGCATCATGACAGCTCTGCGTTTTAAAATAGCTGACAGCCGCATTTTTGATGTAGAAGTACTGGAGCTAGGGAAAAGAGGAAAAATTCCTGACAATTTTACCGTCTAGTTTAATAGGGAATATTCTTTTTTCAACCGAAAAAGAATAACAGAATTTGACAAAGATGAGTACGTTGGATGGCATTCATACCCTTAGAAAAATAGTGATGTCGGGCGACAAAGTGCTGGTTCGCCCCACGAGTGATCAACACAAGACCCGTTCGGGTTTATACTTACCTCCTACCGTCACGGAGAAGGAAGATATTCAGCAGGGCGTGGTTGTGAAGGTAGGCCCAGGCTTTCCGATTCCAGCAGCAAATGATGAGGATGAGCCCTGGAAGGAAAAGAAAGAGTCTCTGAAGTATATTCCGCTTCAGGTACAGGAAAAAGATCAGGTTTTATTTCTGCGTCGGAATGGGTACGATGTGGAAATTGATGGCGAGAAATACCTCATTATTCCTCATTCTGCCATACTTCTGATGGTTCGTGAAGATGAACTGAGCGAACTTGGTCTGTAAGTCTTCAGTAATTAATGAACATTTTATCAGGAAAATAAGTTATCTTTGTGCCCCGAAATTAATCCAGAACCTATACGTCAGTTAAGTTTTACGATTAATCAGGACGCACAATCATCCGGGGACGACGGGTATTGACAGCGGGCTGAGGTTGCGGGTGTAAGCATGTCGGAAGTTGGAAGAATCTTCCGTGTAAAACTCTTCTAAAACAATAGCTGGCAACAATAGCTACGCTATGGCTGCTTAATCCGGAGGATTAACCATTAGCCATCGTTCCGCCGAACCATCACACTACTGGGTCGGAGTTCGGGACGTCGAAAGGTAGTGTCGGAGGGGCCGATTTCGCTGAGCCCTATCTGTACTAGCGAATACGGAATTAATTCGGTTTGTTGTCGACCTGATTAGTTCCCGACAACTTAAAGACAACTAAGCATGTAGAAGACGCGTGGCGTCCCTGTTCTGGACGAGGGTTCGAATCCCTCCGTCTCCACAGTAAAATACTTAAAATCAACCAGTTAACTGATTTTAACGCCATTAAAAGGGAGCCTCTATTCAGGTTCCCTTTTTTGTTATCCGGTTCTCCTATTCGCTTTTCATTATATTTTTACCTAAATGCAATGAAGGGGTACCGACAACAGTCTGCCTAAGCTATTCTTCCTTCAACTTGCTGCTCGTATAAACTCCTATTGTAGTTGAACTTATAACTAGGAAAGCAGCGGAGAAGGATAGCGGTGGACTAGGGATTAAATAAAAGATACTACACCCTCAGCTATTACGTATAGGGTTCGCTATCAATCTGCTTTTATCAAGATAATGATTTCTATTCACTGGAGAATATGCTACTTTCTAACGTCTTGTTCCTGGGTATTTATAAATTCATTTCCAGTACGGCCTTAAGGACACAAGATTTAGTATTAATGATTTCGCCTATTTACAACCAGCTGAGTTTAATTATTTTTTTCAATTCATCCATTCGTGTAAAATAATACCTAAAAGGCTCTAGGAATTTCATCTTTGCCAAACTATTTCAGTGGCACTTCTTATACTAGTAGTTATATGCCCATTCCATTCGGCTTAATCAATCCAGGGAACATTTCAAATGGGCAGCTCTCGTTACCGCCATTCCTAGCATCTGTATTTTTCTGATTAAACTACTCGTTTCGCCTTTAGGCATAGAAATCTATGCTCCATTATTTCTATTAATTGGATCCATCGCCTATTATTTCTATGCTTTGTCTGATACCTGCATTGGCTTTGATGACACTTTCTTTTACGTGAAGAAAAAGAAGATTCCTTTGCAATTTGTCCTTGCTATTCGACTCACCGAGTCAACTGGCAACAAAGACATTCCTTATTGGAAGATTGCCTATACTCCTGGTTTTGACGAATCAAACAGATCGGTGCGAATACTACCCAACGTATATAATGATCGTTTTGAGCGTTTTATCAAATCTGTAGAACGGGTTAATCCTCAGGCAGAGACGGATTATTACCACTTTACCATTCTTCCCGGAGGCATGCCAAAGACTACCTGGGCCCCCAGAGACAGTTACTGCTAACTAAAACCCGCTCCGATGCCAGACGAGTTTAGGGAATCTTTCACCAAATAAAGCCTGGACTGTAAATTTACTTTGTTCTAATTACATATGTAAGTCAGGAATTGCCAGAGCTAGTCGGTTTAAAATACGCCTGAGGTTCATATACTTCTGAGCAACATCGTGAGCAGGCAGTCCATTGAGAACCCGCCTTGTTACGGTGAGTGAAGTGTTCCTTTTCCTGAAAACCTACAGATGCAGCCTAGACGGAAAACTTTCAGTTAGCAGGTGATTTAATTAAACGAATGAAGAAACAGACCATGAACGCTTCTACAACCTGGAAAGCGGCTTCGGCTTGAATTGATTTGCTTTTCATTGCTTGAAAATAAGTAAAGAGTAAGAGGATAATTCAATTTTGAACTAGCAGCAATCACAACTTTCTTCCTAGCTTTACCCACAACCTTACCCACCAACGCATGACAGTTGCCTACTATACTTCCCAACTCGAAAGCCTGTTTAACGGACAGCCCTGGCTTGATGAAACCCTTTTGAAAAAGACCAATAAGCTGTCTAGTAAGCAAGCATTCAAAAGACCCTATCCGTCGGTTCACTCGGTAGCAGAGATCCTAGCTCATATGATCGCCTGGCGTGAGGTGTTAATCAAGCGACTGGAAGGCAACTATGCTTATCAAGTACAAATGCAAAGCTCCCAGGACTGGCCTTCAATGCAACAGCTTCAGATTTTAGGATGGCACGCTTTACAGCAACAACTGGCAGATAATCAGAACCGCTTGATTGAATTGTTACGTCAGCAGTCAGATGAAGTATTGGCTATTCCCTATAACGAGCAGGGACATACATTTGACTATCTCATCAATGGTATTATTCAACACGATCTCTATCATTTGGGACAAATGGGTCTGGTCATTAGCATGCTTAAGCATCAATAGCCATTACTTAACTTCTTTTAGCGTCTGATTCTTTCACTGATGCTCCCCTTTGGTATATTGGCTCCTTCTAACCTCACCGCTATGAACCGATTTCTCCTTCTTGCTTTCCTATTATCGGCCTGTATTTCTAATAGGCTGGTCGCTCTTCATTGATTTAGCATACAGGTTATCGTTAACGAAGATCAATCGCGTCCTTTGCCTCCTAATAAACGCTTAGAGATGTTCCTGGTCTTCTATGCTAGAGGCATGACTTAATCATTTAACGTTCGTACGCCAGTCCTGCCTCGTAACTAGTTAGACAGGCTACGATTTTGAAATTCTTTCATAAGGGCTTTATGCTTCTTTCTATACTCCAAAAGGGCAGGAATCATAGCCCAACTAATAGCGGCTACCAAGTATGACTCCAGTGTAAAGGCTGCTCCTGCAATCACGATCAAAAGCACTAACATGAAAAGCCCTATTCGCTGCATATTAGTTTTTCTAGTTCGCAGTTGACCATTGGATAGCCGCTGAAGAGTTGCTCGGTCGTGAATACAGGTAAGTGTCGTCATCATTTGGGTAGTTTCAGCCTTAAATTAGCTACATTTCCTGTCATACCGTGTTTCAAAAGGATGAGAGGTATTTCTACGGAGGTAATAGGAGTCTTGAGGTGAATAGCTATGGTTTTGAGTATCCTTTAGAAGACCTTGTAATACCGCCAGTACCGATATTTATCTGACTCTGATTTGAGTTGACGTAGGTTCAATGCCTATAATCAGGCCTCCACTTGCACTATTAAAAGATGATGCTGAATCAATTTTTAATTATCACCATTAGATCAAAAACACAGGATATGTATTAACAAAATTGGCGTCGTAAGCAGCCAATAGCTCTAGATTTCTCGATATCCTTTTGTGATACTCTATTACCTGTTCTGAGTTTAATAAATGTCCTTTGACGGGAATGGCCAATGATACGAACGTCTCCAGGAGTATGGTATCAAATCCCAATACGCCAACTTCGTCATATTTATGCAGATAGAGGGCCCAATGTTGTGAAGCCCCGTACATAACGGGGTTGAAACATGATTCACCTTAGATCGACAGTCCCTGCTCATTTAGATCCATCGCCTGACTCCACTCTACCTCTGGATCATGGCAAACGTCTAATTGTAAACAGGGATAAGGCACATCAGCAACTTCTTGATCATATTGCCATATTTCACCTATCTTTTTCTCAAGCGTATGCAAACGGATATATTCTCCATTTAAAACTCTTTCAAGACCAAAGATGAGATTGGCATAGGTACCAGTGGCAAAAAAGTTGTAATCGGGGAATACATAATAATCATAGGTTTTGGTGAACACTTGCTCAGGAAGCTCCCGGCCAGAAAACCTTAAAAAAGTCTCTGAAGTATCATTGATTTCTATCATGCCGGAAGATATAGAATGAATTAAATCCTTGCCAATTAAATACAGCATGATTCCTCATTAAGGTAGCCCAGTGCTACCTTTTGCTAAAGGTTTCATCATCCCACATTATAGCCGTTAGAGATTTTCAGAAAATCTGGTAAAATCCTTTCTCAGAGACTAATCCAAACCATATATGACTAATTCTACTGGTAGGGAGCGAAGCAAGCAGGCAGGTACCTCTATAGGCCTTTGCAGAGGCTTCACATAATGAGCGAAAAAACTTGCCCGGATAAAACAAACTACTGATCATAACTCAGTTATAGACGTATAATTGTAATATCCAATTCGTATATTTGATAACGTTATGCCTTCACTCTAAACGTTATACAATGTGGAATGGATTCTAGGTTCTATTGGCGTTCTGCTTATTCTTTTGGGTATCGCTATTTGGAGATATAAGCTCATACACCTTCTTAGTAATGTGGATGTAGATAAGGTAATTAACCCAGAGAAATCTTTACGTTTGGCGGCAACTTACATTATTATTTTAGGCGTAACATTAATTATCTTCGGCGGCGTTACTCCGCATCTTTCGAAAGAGCAGATACTTATTGCTATTGCCTTTTTTTTACCATTGAATTTAGTCTATACCATCACTTATTTAATAGCTCAAAGAAAAAACAGTAAATGATTTTTTTTAATAACCCTAAACTTGGGTTAGGCCAGACACTATTAGGGTGTTCACACAGTAAGGCATTCTCTAATTTCACCGCCGTTCATCCGAATTCTTTTCATAAGCCCCCACTCAAGCACGATCTTAGACAAGTATCTATCTAAATCATGTGTTTATGTTTAGCTATAAAGAGTTTATCAAAGTCTTCCTGATTACTGCCGCAGGTACGTTTGCCAGCGTATTTGCAATTGAAGTTCTCTACCGGGTTATGAAAGGGTTACCGTTTGAAAAAGCCATGGCTCTTTATCAGCCTAACTATAATCATGTGGCGGTTGCCTGCGTAATTGCAATTGCTGTGACGTATGGGAAGAAACCCCTGGCTCCTAAGGATGTATGAATGATTATAAAACAATCATTCAACACCTACAGTGGTTTTGTAAAGCATTTGAATGAGAATCCATGAATCTAGCATAATTGCTAGTATGGGCAGTTACCTCGATTCTTCTGCTGGCTTATTTAGTCTGCTTGAATACAGTGAACGGGAGTAAGAGTATTCATTGGAGCAGACTGAAGAGAGTAGTGATCTGCTTATACGCAGGTTGGACTCTCATTAATGATCCAGAGAGCCTCGATGTAGTAGAAGAAAACTTTAGAGGCCTTATCAAATCAGTTCCAGACTGAGCGAATACCGCTTTCTCAAAGCCTTAAATCTTCTTACCATCAGACTATCTATCAATAACAAAGAAAAAATCCCAACAACAGCCAGGAAATAGTCAGTATTATGTAGTACCAAACGTTTCGCTATTACCTTACAAAGCCCGTTCCGTTAAGGTAACGGAGGTATTATTATAATGAGAAACGCCCCGCCAATTCCCCATCACTGGATATTGCTGTCCAGTAGCTTTATTAACAACTACTGCACGAAAGGAACAACCCAGAGGATATGCCTCAATTTGACGTTCTACGACAACAGCTGATCTGGCAGGAACCCTGACTGTAATATTCTCCTTTTTATACGCTCCATAAGGCTTTTGTTGCTCGCTGGAACTAAGCATAAATTTCTCAGAAAAATAGCCATACGTCCCATCAATATTCCACCGCTCAGGCACTTCCACTGCAAAGCTTTCCAATTTTATATCTGTGGGCAGCGTCTGCAAATTACTTATCTCAAACCTGGACGTTTTCTGCAAGTCGTCGTAGTTACTTTCAAAAGTCTGCGTCATCAGAACATTACCTGGATTGGTGAGGGTAGACCCATTTAATTTCACCATTACCGTATCTAATCCTACCTGATCGGTTTTGAAGTAATGAATTTCCCTGAGTTCATATTCGGCGGGAAGAGTAACATCTGGTTCTACTTTCGAGGGTTTGGAACAGGAAAATAAGACCGCAGGAATACCTACCAAGAGAGCAAATATAAAGTTGGATGGTTTCATCATAATAACCAGAGCATTGGTGAAGAGTAGAGGTTGTTAAGACTAA
>CAJYHS010000103.1 GCA_913774715.1 uncultured Siphonobacter sp.
TTTTGAAGAAAGGCTCTTCCGATAATACCCAGCCCAGCGATAGCGAAGGGAAGAAACCCCAGCGATACTCGGGAGCAAAGTTAGTAGAACCATCGTACCGTAACGCTACTTCAGCCAGGTACTTATCAGCGTAATTATAGTTAATCCGACCCGCGTAAGAGAGTGTTCCTGATTCCGTTTCTGTTTCCTCGGCCGTTTGTGCTCCGGTTGCGTAACGCATGTTATCTAACCCACCAATAATCGGGTTTTCCCGCAAACCTGCTAACATATCCGTATGACGTTCGGACTGTTCAAAGAAGGCAATGGCCGATACGTGGTGTTTACCGAATTGCCGATCGTAATTCAGATACCCATTGAACTGATAACTGTCCGTATAACCAGGGTTAAGACGAATCTGATCTCCATTTCTCAGGGCAATGGGATTACCTACCACGTCGCCCCCCACAATATGGCGGTTCGATCCTAACATGCTGAAATTATAGACGTTATAACGAGTACCGTATTGTTTACCAAAGGAGTTATCCATGGTTTTGCTGTACAATACCCGTGCTTTCAGACCCTTCACAAACGGCACGTCATACTCCAGATTAGCCATTACGTTCATGCCTGTATTCCGGGTAGCGGTATAGTTATTGGAATTCTGAATTTCGAAAAAGTGAAATGACTCCAGGTTGTTCTGGTTTCCTCCGGGTTGCAACACGGGCAGACCATTCACGTAAGGCGGATTGAACTGAGACGTGTATAGTAACCCTCTCATGTCATTTTCAGGATTTTCTCCCCCCTGCTTCAAATAATACATCCGACGCTGAGATAAGTCTCCGCTCAGGATAAATCCGGCTTTCAGGTTTTTGGTAACTTTAATGTCTGTACTGGCCCGGAATGTCCATTTGTTGGCATTGATATTATCGAAGTTGGCATTCTGATAGTTATACGATACCCCGGCATAATATGTAGCCCGCTCCGATCCACCGCTTACGTTTATGGCATGACGAGTCAGTGCGGAAGGCTTCCAGGCCATTCGCAGCCAGTCGTAGTTATTATTCTTGAAATGCTCTAACTCATCTTCCGAGTAATACACCGGATCATTGGGAAGTTTTCCCTGCGTCCGGTAATAATCATTCAGATAGGTAGCCTGCTCATAGCCATTCATCATGGATGGTAGACGAATGGCATCCGTAAATCCTACCGAACCACTGTAATTCACTTTAGGGGCCCCTACTTTTCCGCGTTTGGTGGCAACTACCACAACACCCTGGTTAGAACGGGCTCCGTAAATAGCTGCAGCAGCATCTTTCAGTACCGAAATTGCTTCTACTTCTGAAGCATCCAGCAGGTTAAAGTCTTCTTCTGTGCGAACAACGTTATCAATGACATATAACGGACGAGTCGTTCCCCCATCTTTGGACAAAACAATGGGATTACGAACCGTAATGGCTCCGTTATCGCCGGGTCGGCCCGTTCCACCGGCTACGTTTACGCCGGGTAACTGGCCCTGCAATGCCGCTGATAAACTCCCGACGGGTAACTGCTGAATGGCCTTCATATCCACCGGAGCGACAGCACCCGTCAGACTTACCTTTTTCTGAGTTCCATAACCCACTACTACAACTTCATCCAGAGCCGCCTGATTGTCTTCCAACACGACTAGTAACTCCGTCCGTTTATTAATGGGTACTTCCTGCGTTTTGTACCCTACACTACTAAAAATCAGTGTTTCATCACCCGTAGGAACGTTCAGTCGAAATACGCCTTTTACGTCGCTTACCGTACCAGAGTTTGAACCTTTAATCTTAACGCTAACCCCTACCAACGGCATGCCCTTCGAATCCTGGACAGTACCCGTTAAATTGACAAATACAGAGGCTTTTTTATGAGTAGTGGGAAAGGCTTTCAATTGAGGGTTCGCGTGGCTCAGTGCCGGGCATAACAAGAACCCTGAAAAGATTACACAAGTTACTTTTGCAATTTTTTTCATAAGATGTCTGAGGCGTAAATAAGACTCATAGCAAAACAGTTATATAAGGAGGAGTGTATATTAATGTTTCTTTTCTCGGGCAATGCGTTCTTCCCATTCTTTACTGGCCTTTTTCATATCAATGCCAGATGCCGACAGATAATTGTTAATCCGGCCTTTATACTTTCCAAACCAGGCATGTTTCTTTTCGGAAGACTCTGCATCCATGGCGTAATCGCGGGCTTCGTGTAACCAGGACAAGATCTGTTTCTTCTGATCGGCCGTCAGGTTAGGTAACATCTCCTGGTACCCTTTGTAAGTGATAGGTACCACGCCATAAGTCATGCCATCTTTTACCTGTTCTACCTGCGTATCACTCAGGTACTTTTCAAGCTTAGCAATGTATTTCTTATGGCCTTTATTCAGTTTTGAGAGACGTTCTTCTTCATTTTTTTGAAGAGCTTTTTCCTGCTTTTCTTTCGTATCGAAACTCTTTTCTTTGAACTGTTTTTTCTGATTGTTGTATTGATTATGAATATCGTTAATCTGACGATAACGAGCCACAATCACTTCTCTTACCCGTATGGAATCAGCAGTTCCCAGGGTTTGTACAATTTTATCGGCCCGCTTGGTAATGGTTTGTGTATAGGCTATTTCTTTTTCAGTGGTTGTTCCCTTATCCTGTCCCTCTGACACAATCGTCAGTAAACAAAAAAGAAGAGTTAAAAAAGCACAATAGTTGATTTTCATAATAGCTTACCTATTAAGTGCATGTAGAAATTAAAAGATTAGTAATAATCACTTACGTCAGGAATAATAAATGACGATAATCAGCCAACAGTTACCCGTAAAAGAAAATTAAATGCTGATTATAAAAACTTTAAATGAGCAAGAGTAAGCATGAATAATCAATGGTTAAACCAATATCTTTATTTGAATAGTACAAATTTTGTCTTATTTATTCATAAATAAGTCTCAATTATTATCAACTTATTATAGGAAATTATCATACAATAAATTTGAATACTTATATTTGTACGCCATTACATCTTATTTCTCCTAATACAATAATTCTATCACAAGTTTATAGCACCCGACGTTTTTTGAGGTCCTTTACCCTGAAAAACAAGCCTTTATATTTTAAAAAAAATAGTTTATAGTTCTAATTACTTTAGAATCAAAGCCTTTGGTGCCAGCCATATCATTACCATAGGCGGTTATGCTAAGATCTAATAAACGTGCTAAGATTACGTTTCACTTTATTGACCTTACCTAACCAGGTGGTTTTAAAATCTATTTCCGTACTACTATGAAACCTCTATTCCATAAAGTCCCCGTCAAACTCGAGAGCTCTTTCAGCATTCGCAATGACGTCAAACCTAACTTTGGAACCATCTGGCATTACCATCCTGAACTGGAACTTCATTATGTCGTTCGTGGAGAAGGGGTTCGCTTTATTGGCGATAATATCAGTAATTTTTCAAAGGGAGATATGGTATTGCTGGGCGAAAACCTGCCTCATACCTGGCGTTGTAAAGAAGAATATTTTCAGTCTAATTCTGATTTTGAAGTAGAAGCTCTAGTACTACATTTCCTACCCGATTGCCTGGGTGAAGATTTAATTAAATTACCCGAGGCCTATCTCATTCCCAAGCTCTTTGAGAAAGCAAAAAAAGGAATGGTTATTACGGGCGAAATCAAAGAGAAACTGGTCGATTTAATGCATGCAGCGACAACGGCTACTAATCTGGATAAAATTATTATCCTTTTGTCCATATTAAAATCCCTGGCTGAAACGGATGAATACACGCCTATCGTGAATGGTCAAGGTGCTTTTTATCAGTCGAATGAAGCTGATACGCAACGCTTGAATAAGGTTTGTACTTACACCCTAACCCATTACAAAAAGGACATTACACTGGAAGAAATCTCGGCGATTAGCAACCTCAGTGTAACATCCTTTTGTAGATACTTTAAGCTCCTTACTAACAAAACCTATTACGATTTTCTAATTGAAATCAGAATTAGTCATGCCTGTCGATCTTTGATTGAAAACAAAGTTCCAACCGAAGTAATCTGTTTTGACTGCGGATTTAACAACGTTTCCAATTTCTATCGGCATTTTAAAAAAGTAACGGGCGTAACACCGCTTGAGTACAAACGGAAATACCTTCAGAGGGTCAATTAAACCACAGTTTTTAGTTCAATTTCGTTTTTCAGGCGGTTATAACTCTGGTATAAATCATCAATTTCTACCTGAATTCGGTTGGTCATTTGTCCAACGTTACGGCGAGTAAAGGTAGTTATATCAAACCCACGTTTTTTCAGAAACTGCTTGGATACTACGGGATACACGTTGTGCATGACATCCATATGGTCAATCAGGAATTTCTGTACTTTTTCCACCGCTTCGGGTTGTGCATCATAATTTTCACACAACCAGACAATTAACTCCGGAAAGAAGTTACCCTGAATGCAGGAAAGTCCCGCCGACCCCGCCTGTAAAGACTGAACGGCATGTACCATATATGCATCGTACAAACCAAACCCTTTACCGTTGGTGGCTTCCAGTTTACTCTTTACCTGGCTGATATCCAGACAGGTATCTTTATGATACGTTACTCGGCCCGTAGCTACAAAACTTTTCAGCTGCTGGGCTGAAAGTAAGCGTTTGTAGGGTACCGGGCATTCGTAAAAACCGACAGGAATGGAATCCGTACGATTCAGTAAATCGAATACGCGTTCGTTGAATACCACATCAGAGTCCTTTTCTTCGGCTAATAATCCGGTAATTAAAATCACGGCCTCAGTTCCTTTATCGTGCACTTTTCGTACGAAATCAGCCTGTTCAGCAATGGGTCCGCCGAAAGTTCCCGTAGCTACTACGGGCACGCTGCCCTGTACAACATTAACTACGTGTTCAATCACGCGTAAACGTTCTTCATCGGTTAATTCGAACATTTCACTGGAAAGGCAATTCGCAAATAAGCCCTTCGCCCCAGACTCCAGATAAAACTCTGTTAATTTAGTAAGTGTCTCATAATCAATAGATCCATCGTTATGGAAAGGCGTAAGCATGACCGGAATAAAGCCTTTGGCAGAATTCTTCATAGGTAGTTAAGTTGAAATGTAAACTTGGGAAACGAGAAGTATTGCTATAGTATGGTACTGGTACTCACAGGCTTGTTCTCTTTTAGAGAGCGTTTTCTGAATTTAGTTAATAGTAATCCCGTCAGGAAAATGGTCAGAGTTCCTAACACGATAATCATATTCTGATGCAGAGGACTTTTCAAATGTTCATATTCTTCGGGAATGTAACTGGAAAAGGTCATCCACACAATTACCAGTATTCCAATAATAGTGGCGGTAATGGCCTCGTAGTTACCCGATTGCCGACTGATGATTCCCAGTAAAAACAGCCCCAGCATACCCGCCGCAAAAATGCCGGAGAGTGTCCACCAGATATCCAGAATACTCTTGACACCAATCATGGCTATACCCGCTGCCAAGCCTAAAAAACCAAACACAACCGTTGCCACATGCAGGAGCCGAAGCCCCTGTTTCTGAGAAAGATCTGCGTTAACATAACGCTTATAAATATCTTCAGAAAACACTGTTGCTGAGGCATTCATTCCTGAACTGATGGTACTCATCGCCGCCGACAAAATTGCCGCGACAATCAAGCCCACCACGCCCGGCGGAATCTGAGTAACCATGAAATGCGGCATGACTTTATCACCGTAATCGCTGGGTTGAAGGCTGGTCATCGCCTTCGAAATCTCTGCGGCAGTGGCGTTCGTGCCTAACTGTTCGGAAGCTACCTGCATCTTAATCGACTCGATCCATTCCGGGTGTACTTCATAATAAGCAAACAGACAGGACCCAATTACAAAAAAGAGCAGGGATGCCGGTATATACAACCAAACGCATAGCCAAAGCGAACGCGAAGCCTCCCGGGCTGAGCTGGTGGTATGGTACCGCTGGATATAATTCTGGTCCATTCCGAAATTATTCAGGTTTATAAAAAACCCGTATAATAACACTACCCAGAAGGACGAAACCGTAAAGTCCGGTGCGAAGGTCCCCAAACTGAATTTATCATTGGTTTCTCCAATCTCCACGATTTTAGCTACGCCACCGGGCATTTCACTGATAATCAGGTACAAAATAATCAGAGCACCCAGAGTCTTGATAATCGCCTGTACTACTTCCGTCCAGATCACCGCTTCAATCCCACCCATGACGGTGTAGATAATGATGCAGATACCCATGACCAACATGATGGTCTGCATGGAATAACCCGTTAAGGCTTGTAAACTCAACGCAATGCCGAAAAAAATGGACCCCATTCGGGCTAACTGCGTCAGTAAAAAACAGACAACTGCGTAGGTTCGAGCCCAGGGACCAAACCGTTTTTCTAGGTGCGTGTACGCCGATATTTCGCCCGTATTTCGATAAAAGGGAACAAAGTAACGACTAGCAGTATACGCAGCTAGTGGCATGGATAAACTGAATACGAAAGCATTCCAGTTACCGCCGAAGGCTTTTCCGGGAACTCCTAAAAAGGTATTACTACTAAGAAAAGTTGCGTAAATCGATAGTCCAATGGCCCAGCCCGGAATCAGGCCGGATGCCCTGGTGAATTGTTCTTCATTTTTATTACTTCTGGAAAAGTAAAAACCCACGCAAATCATGCCGAGTAAATACAGAGCAATAATGGTCAGATCAATAACAGGCAAATTTTTCATAATAATCGGTAGAGGCTATGTCCACTGGAAAGACGTAATTTTCTGAATCTTTACAGTATAAACCCGTCCCGATTTCCATTGTACCTTGCGTTTCAACACTGATCAATAGGCCGGTTTCGTCAGATAACTTCTTTGAAATCAGAACTATAAGTAGTGCTCATTCGTATCACAAATGTATGATGGTACTATTTGGTTTATATATATAATTTTTACAACAGATTATACGATCTTATCTTCATTGTACATCCATTGCATCCAGATACAGCCCTACGGCATCCAGCGGCTTTACCCGAAGCGTGTAAGTTCCGGCGTTAATCATCGTTCCCGTGCTGGTAGCAAAATACGTCCATTTTCCGGGTTTTGAAGGATCAAGCGTTTGAACTTCGGCGGGTTTAATGACGGTACCATCCCTCAAAATTAACTCAAGCTGAATCTGAAGGGGCCTATGCGTAGGGTTATGATATTTGATGGTCAGCGAATAGGTATCGGCTACCCCAACCGAAAACTGCCAGTCCAGGGTACCTTTATTATTTTCTTTGATAGCAACTCGCTCTTTATCCATCAATGATTCTTTCACAAGCCCTGCTCCGGTTGTTCCGGCCTTCGTAGCCTTATAAGAGGTGATGGTTTTGAGATCATAAGCCGGCTCCATCGAACTGACGGTTTGCCAGGCTACGAAATTAGCCCGTGGAACGAGCAACCTCGCACCAGCTTCCACTCGTTTCCGATAAACTGCATACGTTGCGGGTTCATCGGTTTGTAGGAAGGTTTTAGTATCATCATACCCTACCGGTTTTGGGAATTGCCCCGCAATAAATACATCGGAAGTTTCTGAAATAGGTAACTCAATAGCGGTGCTATCAGCCTGTTTTCGTTTAAGCCAGTAGGCTCCGTACAGCGTTGAGGGCAGCGAAGCAATCTGCGTTGTTGAGTTTTCGTATAGCTCATCTCCTGTATCCAGCCAGGATCCAATGGAAGGGTTTTCGCTTTTTACTGCCTCAGTTTGCCCCATTTTTCCGATGGCAATGGCTGAAATAATAGCCTGCGAAGATTTGACCTGTGGAAAAGAAATAGTCAGAACGCCGCCTTTCACAGTAACCGGAATTACTTTTCTGAGTAAGACATCGTGCCCGACTTCTTTCCAGATGTCGAGATTTCTGATTTTCACTTCGTTGTTAATTGCCACGTCAAACAGTCGCCAGCCCGTACAGTCGAGTCCGCCGCCGGTGCCGTACCAGGGCTCAATGAAGGATAACTCAACGATATAATCGCCATCGGGTACGTTGAACGTATACCTCAGCTGGTCACGACCGTATCGGAACGTGCGGTATAACTTCTGATCCACTGTTCCCTGAATGGGATCAAACGTTCGGCGTTGGCTGGCGAAGAACACAGGCATTCCCGGAAATTCATCCGTCCAGGAATTCGAACCCCAGGTATTATCCTTCGTTTTGTGCTGATCAGCCAGCCAGCTATTATTCTCAGCATCCACATAACCTGGCCCCCCGCAATTCACCCGATACAGGTAACTGAGTTTGGATTCTGTTTTTGGGATAATACCGTATAACTCTTTCAGATGAGGAGCTTCGGGTAAATGATTCAGGACGATCACATCACGGGCTACGGCCTTGCCTTTGACATAACCCACGGCATACAACACATTATGCTGAATCATTACCCCGTCCCACTGGAAATGCGTCCCAATACCCTTCCGGGTTTTCTTGCCCAGCGAAAGCTGATTTACATCGTTGAATAACTCTACCTCATCGCAATTGGAATACACCATGATACTGTCTTTCTTACCCGGTTTCAGCCAGCGATCAGGCCAGGTGTGCGAGACGAGGTACACCATGGGCTGGGTTTCTTTCGGGGCAAAGTTGGAACGGAATAAGTAATACGAATCCGTCGGTTCTTCCCAAGCCGTAAAAAGCCCTTTGTAATTCACAGGACCGATGCGATCCAGCTCCCGAAGGCCTTCCCCACCCTGCACGCGACCGGGATTATCGTGCGAATTCAGTAACCAGAAAAAATGACCAGCGGTCTGATCCTTTACTGATTCGGCCAGCCGGATTTTGGTTTCCATCAGATCCGTCATACGATTTTCGGTGAATACACCGGGTCGTTCGGCATGCTCGTCGATGGTTCGCCAGGCTCCGTATTCACCCACCAGAATCTGCCGTTTCAGGTCTTCGCCATAAGCCAGCGGATCACCGCCATAGGTACCCGTCCAGTTTTGCGGAACGTCCCAATCCGTACCTTTGCCGCCATTGCAGGTGGTAATTTTTCGTTGGGAGGAAGCCGTTGGGTCCAGTTCCCGAATCAGATCGCTGCATTCTTTCGCGAAGTCTTCGGGTAAGGTGCTTTCGTTTTCCAGCCCCCACAAAATGATCGACGGACTGTTGCGGCGTTCTTTTACCCACTCAATTAATAGTTTCTTAAAATTGCTTCGGAAGGCGGGTGTATCATACCAGATGTGAGCGGCCATTTGTGGCCACCAGAGAATGCCGCTTTCGTCCCAATACGAATGGTACCGCAGGTTATGCGGCTGGTGAGCATCCCGGAATGCGTTGAAACCAGCCGATTTTACCTGATTCACTCGCGTACGAATCTGCTCCGCCGTAAAGGCGTGGCTACCGCCCAGTATATGCTCGTATTCAGCTACGCCATTGATAAAAACGGGTTTGCCATTAATTTTGAGTCGATGCTGAGCTTTGGCAGATAAATCCCACTCTATTTTCCGAATACCGTACGCCGTTTTCTGATCGTCAATCAATTTCCCATTCTCGAAAATCTGCGTGTGAAGCTGATAGAGATAAGGCGTTTCGGGCGACCAGAGGTGTGGATTTTTCAGAACAGATAAATCCTGCTTTAGGGTAACTCGCTGTTTAGCAAGCAGGTGCTGAGTTATCTTTTTTTCTGAAACGATTTTACCCGACTGATCTTTCAACTGATTAACGACCGAGAGAGAACGCGGTTTTGAAGAATAATTCCTCAGTTCATTCGTAAAATGAAGCTGAGCAGATGCGGCAGAAATCGTAGCGTCGTTCCATACATGAATGCCAAACGGTTCGATCCGTACCTCATTCGTAATGATCAACTGAACCGGACGAAAAATACCCAGCGGCTGGGAACCTTCCGAAAAACCGCGTTCGCTTGAACTGCCCCCACTTACCCAAGGTAAATCCTGAATTGGATCGGGATGATCGGCACGAACGGCCAGCAGGTTAGGACGGTTATCCGTGTAAATTACTGAGGTAACGTCCCATGTAAATGTCGTTCGACCGCCGGCGTGGTAACCTACTTTCGTTCCATTCAGCCAAACCGTGGCGTATGAACCTACTCCTTCGAAAAAAAGAAAAAAGCGTTTTCCTGCCGGCGATGGCTTCACACGGAAACTTTTCCGATACCAGCCCGTTCCGAAACGATTCCCGTTCATTTTCCGGCGATAGCCCCCGTACTGATCCCAGTTATGCGGCACCTGTACGGTTTTCCAGTTTTTCGTTTCGAACGTACTGCGATGAAAATCGGGATACGTCAGCGAGTCGTCCGTTACCACCGATTGCCAGTTGGCATTCAGATCGATTTCCTGTCTGGTTTGACCCCATAAAGTCTGCACGACTAGCAGGCAGAAAAACGCAATTTTTCTCATTGGATGACTTTCAAAGCTCCGTCCAGCACGTAGCTTTTTCCTTTTTCAGTTTTTAAAGAAACCTCCTGCTTGCCGTATCGAAGCAGGGCCGTTTGTCCGGCTTTGGAACGCAGGGTTACCTGTTTGAGTTTTCCCTCATTCCAGTTAAAATCCAGCTCAAATCCACCTCGTGCTAACATTCCTTTAATCGTTCCGTTGGAAATTTCGGAAGGTAAGGCCGGTAATAGGTCTACGTATGCAGTATGACTTTGCAGGAACATTTCGGCAATTCCCGCCGAACCGCCAAAGTTTCCGTCAATTTGAAACGGGGGGTGAGCATCGAATAAATTCACGTAAGAGCCCCCCTTACCAGAAACGGGTCGTAGTAATAATTTCACCAGTTCCAGGGCGTGTTCGCCTTCCTTGAATCTCGCCCAGAAGTTAATTTTCCAGGCCAGACTCCAGCCCGTGCCTTCATCCCCCCGGTAGATGAGCGACTGCCGAGCCGCCTTCATCAACTCCGGTGACCGCTCCCAGGTAATATCATCGCCGGGATGCACGCCCCAGAGGTGCGAGACGTGACGGTGCTTGTTAGTGGTATCGTCTTTATCTTCCAGCCATTCCTGCAATTGCCCGAATTTACCGATCTGATTCGGAGCAATCTGCTTTAGTTTCGCCACTAAAGTGTCCCGGAAAGTCACGTCCGTTTTCAGAATTTCGCTGGCTTTGATGGTATTACGGAACAAGGTTCGGATGATCTGATGATCCATTGTCGGACCAGCGACCAGGCCACCGTTTTCGGGCGAGTTACCCGGCGTACTGATTAGCCAACCCGTTTGGGAATCTTTTACCAGAAAATCCACGAAAAATTGAGCCGAGGTTTTCATCGCTGGATAGGCCCGGTTTTTCAGAAAGTTCGCATCCTGCGAGTACAGGTAATGCTCCCACAGGTGCTGACTGAGCCAGCCGCCACCCGTTACCCATATGCCGTGATTCGACGCGTTAATCGGAGCCGTACCCCGCCAGAGATCGGTATTGTGGTGCAACACCCAGCCACGAGCGTTGTAATGCTGTTTCGCTGTTTCCTTACCCGTCTGTGCCAACTCATCAATCATGTGGAACAAAGGTTCGTTCAACCGCGATAGATTTAGCACCTCAGCGGGCCAGTAATTCATTTCCAGGTTAATGTTCGTGGTATACTTACTGCCCCATGACGGAGCGAGTAAATCATTCCAGATGCCTTGTAAATTGGCAGGCTGCGTGTTAGGTCGCGAACTGGAAATCAGCAGATAGCGTCCGTACTGAACGTATAAGGCCATGAAGGATGGATCGAGAGCTTTACTGAAATTCGCCAGTCGCTGATCGGTAGGCCGGTAGATTTGAGTTGTAGGTCCGAGGTCAATGGAAAAAGTACGGTAATAACTCTGGTATTCCTTGACGTGATCCTGATGAATCTGAGCGTAGGTTTTTCCCTTGAGCTGATCCAAATCCTGTTTGGCCCGAACATCGGGTTTACCGGTAACGTCTTTATAATTCACAAAATTGGTAGCAGCAGTCAGGTAGAAATTCACCTCGTCGGCTCCTTCAATGACCAGCTCGTTATTCACTACCTGAACTTTTCCTTTCTGAGCTTCTACCCGCAGGTAACTCGTGCCGCGTAAGACTCCATTCCGCACTTGTACGTCCAGACGAATCGTCTCACTGCTTTCTTTCTGAACCGTATATTTTGCATGAGGACTCGACAGCAAAGCCTTCAGACTAATGCTTCCGGGTTTATTAGCCGTTAAGTGAATTGCCATCGTCTGTTGCGGCTGACTGATGAGATATTCCCGATGATACTGAACGCCATTGGCCATAAACTGCGTATGCAGAGTGGCATCCTCCAGACGTAACTCCCGACTGTAATTACTGATATTTTTCAGATTCGGGAAATTCAGGTATATATCCCCAAAAGGCTGATAATCGGCCTGGTAACGCGGAACAGCCGGAGGTTCGCTGTTTTGAATTTTATACTTCCAGTAACCATTTAAAGAAATCTTTTCCGCCTCTGAAGCACCGACCGGATACACACCAATGGCCCGGGTCGTGTCTTTATAACCCGCCAGTCCACCTTTATCAACGAAGTTAATGACCTGGACGGCCATAACATTTTTACCTACTTTCAGTAGTTTACCTGGAATGGTATACTGCCGGGGTTCTGCCGTCTGCATCGAACCGACCAGCGTTCCGTTGATATAGGTATGATCTTCATCGCGAATACGGTTTAAATCCAGCACCAGATCTTTGCCTTTCCAGCTTTCGGGAACGTTGAAGCTGGTTCGAAACCAGAGAGCTCCATCCAGTCCTTCAAAACCGACGGCTTCCCAACCGTCAAACGAAGGCACTTTCATGGTTTTCCAGTCGGCATCATTATAGGCTGATTCAGCCGGGTTACCCGTGATTCCTTTCCCCGCCCGAATATCCGCAAGCCATTGGTCTCTGCTTCCCTCATTACTTTTCAGACCCATGAACTGCTTTTCGGCCAGGGCTTCGGCTTCTTTCTGTTTACCTTCAGCTAATAACTGCCGGATTTCAGCGAGGTAGTTTGCTGCTCCGGGCCGGGCAAAAGCTCTGGGCTCACCTGTCCATAAGGTCTCTTCGTTGAACTGAATGCGGTCTTTTTCTACGCCTCCAAACACCATCGCACCGATGCGACCATTGCCCAGCGGCAGGGCATCCGTCCACTTGGCAGCGGGCTGATTATAACTCAGTTTGTAATTCTGAGCATAGCCTGCGTAACTCAGCAATATCAGTAATACTATTTTACATTTCATCGATAAAAGGTTTAGCTATTCCTTATTGCAGGACAATCAGTTCGAGCCGTTCCGCAAGGTCAACACCACAATTATTCAAGTAGAGACGCGACTTCATCGCGTCTGGGTAGAGGCAGTTTTTTTATTACCTTCAAACGATTTTCATCCCTAACCAAGACGCCATAAATGGACGTCTCTACGTTGAAAATGGCCTCTTTGGTAGAGACGCGACTTTATCGCGTCTGGGTAGAGGCGGTTTTTTATTACCTTCAAACGATTTTCATCCCTAACCCAGACGCCATAAATGGACGTCTCTACGTGTGTATGAATAACCCATGGAAAACAAAGTAAAAGACGCGACAGAATCGCGTCTTTACGGTAACATCTCCTTTACTTCTTTACTTCAAAACTATCTCTTCCTTCACCTCGTCTGCTTTCAGAACGGGTGTTTTTGCCGCTTTTAGCTGATTACTTTCCAGCGTTATATTCTGACTTTTCGCCCCACTGATTTTCAAATAGATATCGGTTCCGGCTACGGGAAAGGCCTGCGTAATAAACGCATCCTGCACATTTACAAAGTCCAGTATGGGCTTGCCCGCTTTCGGCGTAGAGTTTTTCACGGCATTTATCTCCAGTAACTGCACGTTTTCAGCGTGAATGGACGATCCCGTTTCGGTGTTTACTTTGACCTGATGAAAAGCAATGTCGCGGGCTGATTTGATGACGAAACCCGTTTTTGCCCGAATCTGTAAGTCGGTGAAGGTTACATTTTCAATCGGCATTTCTTCCAGACCGTTCAGATAACCCGCCTGATTTACTTCGGCTGTGATGTTACTGAAATGAATGTTCCGGAAGGCTGGCGTGCGTTCGCTCACGGGTTCGGGATTGGTTTTGGCGTATTGCATATCTAGCACAATCGCCTGATCCCGAATGTTTTTCATGATAATATTATCGACCCGAATGTCTTCCACCACTCCCCCGCGACCGCGAGCGGTTTTGATGCGAATGCCGCGATCCGTTCCGTCAAATACGCAGTTGGAAATGGCGATTTTCTTCACCCCACCCGACATTTCACTGCCAATCACCACGCCTCCGTGACCGGATAACATCGTGCAGTTCGTAATCGTATGGTTTTCTGCGGGAACGTTCATCTTCCTACCCGCCCGATCTTTTCCCGATTTGATGGTAATGCAATCGTCGCCCACACTGATGTGACAGTTGGAAATGTGTACGTAACGACAGGATTCGGGGTTAATACCGTCGGTGTTCGGCGATGGAGGATTATTGATGGTTACCCCGGTAACGGTTACGTTTTCGCAGAACTCGGGGTTAACCGTCCAGAAAGGTGAGTTACGAATGGTAATGCCTTCGATCAGCACATTTTTGCAGTGCATGAACTGAATAAAAGGCGGACGCAGAAACCCACGTTCTACCCAGCCCGGCAGATCGGGACGCAGGATGTCTTTATTGAGTCGGTGAAATTCATCCTGCCACTTGGATCCGGGCGATTTTTTAACGTGAACCTCCGAATAAGCCCACCATTTTTTCCCGTGACCATCAATCAATCCCCGGCCTTTAATGGCAATATTCTCTGCCTTATTCGCGTAAAAAAGCGGTGAAAAGTTCGTTACATCCGTTCCTTCCCAGCGAGATTCCACCATGGGTAAATACGCATCAAAATTGTCGGTGAAGTGAATTTCAGCTCCGGCATCAATCAGAATGGTGATGTTACTTTTCAGGTGAACAGGTCCGGTTTTATACTTACCCGGCGGAAAATAAACGGTTCCTCCACCTTGTTTAGAAGCCGCATCAATGGCTTTTTTAATGGCTTGTGTCGCCAGAGCACTGCTGTCTTTTTTCGCTCCATAAATCGTGACATTGAAGTACTGCTGAGCCTGACTGGTCGTCGCCAGTAACCCGACCAGCAGTAAGGATAATACATATTTCATAGTGGGAATCTGATGAACCGTTACAAACTGGTTTTCAGGGCTTTTAAGGACTTACTTTTATAAATTTCTTTACCATCGGCAAACACACGAAAGCCTTTGCCTTTGCCGTATTTTTTCCCGGTTTTGTCCCAGAGAAATGTTAAGGTTTTGCCGTGATATTGTACCTGATCCAGACAAAACCAGTCCCATGTTCCCTCGGGAATCAGCGGGGTAATCTCCAGGGTATTGTCCTCCCGAGGTTTCAGTCCGACGAGATCATTAATAATCAGATCGGCGAAACCCGAGTGGTTATAAAACTTGCTACGGGGAATGTCGCCTTTGAGCCATTCGCCCGTTTTTTCATCCTGATACTCACCCAGATAAATCTTTCCGTTCATGACGTGCGACTTCGCATAGGTGTGTAACTCTTCGTAAAAATCTTTCGGGCTGACGACTGAATTATGTTTGTAATTGGTCAGGTAATTAGCCAAGGCTTTCAGCGTTTGCGTGGTCGCAAAGGGCCAGATGGCACCATCCCACTCGCAACCATGTCCCGAACCGTGCGTACGGAATTCGGGGTGTCGGCGTTCGGCGGTGGTTAACCCCCAGGGAGCATTAAAGCCCGTTGTATCCTGGAACTGCTTCCACTGAGCTTCGTATTTGGGTAGATCATCGGGCAGGTTGAAGTACCAGGGAATAAAGCCAATGGCTTCGCGGGCGTTGGAAAAGCCCCCCTTTTCCAGTTTCACTTCAAAGAAACCAGCGGACTCGTTCCATAACTCCTGTTGCACAAGTTGCTTGAGTTTCGCGGCTTTCTGTTCGTATTTCTGTTGCAGGGTATCGTTCTTCAGAAGCTTACCAATGGCAGCCAGAGCTTTGGCATTCCCGTACATATAACTGCTAATGGACGGGCGAATATTTTTCTCTTTCCGCCCCCCACTGATGGATTCCTCCATGGCATCTTTGACGTCAAACTGCCAGAATAAACCATTCGGAGCCAGCCGCTCGGATTCCCAGCGTCGGTAATCTTCATCCAGTGCAGAGGCTGTTTTCGTCAGAAATGCCAGATCTTTATTGACCAGAAAGCGATTGTAAATGGCGTCGTCAATCCAGCTGCTAAACGAGTGAAAACGCTGCACGGAATGCTTGGGATCCACAAAAAGCCAGAACGAAATGTAATCGTCCATGTACCTGGCATCTCGTAACCAGCGACCTTCGTAAATGTGATGACCCAGACCGCTGCTGATGGCATTATGCTTCCCGGCGTGTTTGGCTGGGGTAATGAATTCCGTAAAAATGAACCCGTCTGACGTTTGTTTCAGGTGCTTGCGAAAGGCCCACCAGCGGAAATAATAGGTCTTGTTTAATACCTCGTCGGGACTGTCAAACCAGGGTACGTTTTTCGATAACCAATCCGCCGACTGAGCGTTGGTTACGTAATTTTTCACGGCTTCTTCCTGATCTTCCGCATTGAATGAAGCCACGTAACTCCGCAGAGCTTTGTCGGATAAAATCAAACCTGACTGCCCGAAGCTGAAGACGCTTTGTAAGAATAAAATACTGATTAAAAAGGTCTGACGCCTCATTATATCATTCGGTTTCTATGAACTTCCCGAAAGTTTAAAACTTTCGGGAAATTGTTTATTTAATTATTAACCCCAGACGCGATCAATCGCGTCTCTACATTTTTGTCTCACTAAACTTATTCAAATAGCCAGTCAATGTTTTTCTGGCTACCGGCCAGTCCGCCGTCAAATACGGGAATTTCCTGATTGCCGTCCACGAAGCCCAGCAATACGCATTGGCCCCGCCCCAAATGAAGCGTATGATCGCCAGCGGCGAAGCTGAAACTATGCACATTCACGGGTGGGTAACCTTCGATTTGCACGCCATTGGTAATCTTGATTTCGGCCTGTCCGTAATCGTTGGCACTGGCGTCTGTTTCCAGTTCGGGGGCCCGTAAATACAGGTTTGCGTTCTTTTCGGTGTAAAAACCTACCAGCAATTTGACGGGTTTGTCCGTGTGGAAAGTCAGCGTAGTACGTTCGGTTTGTTGTTGCTTTTTAGCCATTTTCAACCCTTTCAGGTTTTGTAATTCCGGAGCAACTGCGACAATCTTACTGGTCGTATCCGAGTAAATCGTTTCACCGGCTTTTACCGAATAGTACGTCTGGTTTTTGAGCGGAACTTCCGCTGGTTTAAACGTGATAATCTGCTTTTGTTGCGTACCCGTCTGAGCTTTCAGCGAATCAATTTTTCGCTCGAAGGTGTGTAATTCCTTTTCAAACACGGGTAACATTTCGTACCAGTTTTTATACGTAGCGTTCACGCCCCGCATCGGAATTTTTCGCTGTGGCGTTTGCATACTATTCGCGTACAGGTAAGTCCCTTTTGTTAGTTTCGTTAGCTCGGCGTAATGAGCTACGCTCGACTGTAATAAGGGTAATGCTTTCTCTAGATCTTTAATATCGCTGGAATATTTGTACCGTAAAATCGAAACAGCGGCCCGGGCTTTATCGGCGTAAAACTGAGCCATTTCGTTCTGAGCGTACACGTCATTCTTCAGTCGGTCAAACTCCTCCTGATCTTTGGTTACGCCTTTACTCGCCTGATTAATCGCTTCCACGGCTTTTTTCCCATGAGCGACTACTTCATCCGCCACAATCATCGGCGTTTCTCCGATGTGTTTCTCCTTTTTCCAGTCCTTCTCGGCGTATTCAATAATCATCTCCCCTTCCGGAGCTTCAGATTCGTACATCAACGTGAACAATCCGTAACGAAACGGATTAATCAATTGCGTCATTAACATCCCCAGCGTCAACGTCTGGCGGTTCCCATCCGTGATTCCATAGCGACGCAGGAGCTTGGGAGAAATCTCGCCCGTTTGCTCGTAAGCTTCCAGTACGGCTTTGCCTTTTTCCAGTGGCAGCCCGTATTTCTGAGCCAGTTGATTACCCCAGAAATTAATTTCCTGACTACGGTTTCGATCCGCTTTCCAGGCATACCGAGCCCAGGTCTGATACCAGATCCAGTCGCGATCCAGCTGTAATAAACGGGTAGATGCCGAATCAGCTGTATACGGCCAATCCCAATAAGAAGCCTGTGGATATAAGTGTAAACCGTTTGCTCCATACACGTTGTGCATGGCCTGAACTGATTTCTGGACAAAATCCGCTGAACCATATCGGAAGGGCTCCAGGTTAGCTAAAATATGTACGTTTTCAATGTGAACCGTACCGATATTACTCAGGGTCCGGTGCAGTTCTGCCCACTTACCTCTGGGTGTATACGTCGTCAGGGCTTCGCCATTGAACTTTGCCATTGTATACAAATTTTTATACATGGGTAAGGCCGCCTTCATTACTCGGGGAGCGTCCGTATCATGAGCACGCAGCACAATGGGAGGTTCCGTTTTCTGACCCAGTGCTTTCAACCCATCCTGTACGCCGGGTATAATGGTTTTCGTGAACCAGTCGACATCATCCTGCCCTACGCCTTCCATCGCTTCTCCCAGGGTGATTAATAATCCTACGTTTGGATATTTCCCAACAAATGCCGCAATGGATTTGCGGGTATAATCGGACATTAAGGGTGTAATGGGCCGTTCGCGATCCTGCGTTTTCAGGTTATGCTTTTCGGCAAAGGGCTTGGACAGTAAAATATTATAGAACATCTGAATCACCCAGATGCCGCGTTTGTCGGCCTCCTCGGTCAGGAATTTGAAAATTTCTTCGTTTTTCTTGAACGTTGCATCGTCTACTTCTACAGCATACGGGTACTCTTTTAGCTTTACTAAGGAAGCAAAGGGGTGTCCGTTCCAGAGATAGAGAGAGTTATAGCGATTTTCTACCATCATGTCCAGATATTGGATCCAGAGCTGTTTGTCGTAAAACCAGGGAAAGGTTTCGGGCGTGTAGGGGTATTCGTATACCGTACGTCCGGGCAGGTAATATGGTTTTTGCAGCCCGATACAGGTACCGCGAAGTACCATCTCGGGCTGATCACGTTCGGAAATTTTTTCGGGTAACTTCGGATTCATCCGGTTTATTAACTCCAGACAGCCGTATAAAGTACCCGAAGCGTCGGCTCCTTTCACCACCCATGCCTTACCGGGGATTTTCTCCAGAATAAACCCTTCTTTTGTGGAATTATCTAAGGATGAAACTTTCGTCACCAGAGCATCAGCTCTTGTACCGATCAATATTTGAGAAGGCTGGTTTTTAACTTCATTTTTCTCAATTAATTCCGTCTTATAACCTGATTTTTGTAATTGATCCTGAAGTTTTTCTGCTCCAAAGCGAATCCGTTCGTGAGCTTTTACAGGAATCACCAGCGTCAGTTTCTGCTGAGCCAGCACCGGCTGCATGCCGATCATCAATAGAGTAAGTATGGCTAGAAAACGATTCATTTCAGGTAATCATAAAGTTTAGAGAATACAAATGTAAGCAGGTACTTAGCCATGATTATCTATCATTTTCTCTATTAATTATACAATCTTAGCTAGGTCATACCTTAGGTTTTGATCTATGGTAAAGTCTTATGTTTATTTGAACTTGTACCGATTAGCTTCCCGAAAACTGGGAACTTCCGGTTGGCTAAATAGCCATTATCCTCTACTACCTTGTATTATGCCTAAGATTATACGGTTTTCCGGCATCCTGATTCTGGTTGTTTTCCTACTGCACTGGCAACATACGCTAGCCCAATCAGAGAAGACAACATCCTATAATGTTACATGGAAAAGTCCCAGCCAGCATTCGGGAGAATCAATGCCCTGCGGAGGTGGAGATATTGGACTGAACGTCTGGGTAGAAAAAGGCGACTTGCTGTTTTATATGGCTCGCAGCGGAACCTTCGATCATAACAATTCGCTCTTGAAACAAGGACGAGTTCGGGTGAAGCTTTCCCCTAATCCTTTTGATTCTCCGAATGATTTTACTCAGGAACTAAAGCTCCGGGAAGGATCCGTTCAGATCACGGCCAGCAAGGGTAACCTTTCTACCAAAGTCCAGATTTGGGTAGATGTATTCCAGCCCCGTATTTACGTCGATATTGTGAGTAACGAAGCCACGCAATCAGAAATAATCTATGAAAGCTGGCGGTATAAAGATCGGGTTTCGAAGGGGAAGGAGAATAATCAGAATTCCTACAAATTTGCTCCCCAGGGTGAAATCGTTACTCGTAAGGACGAGGTACAGTTTCAGAATAACGCGGTAGTATTCTACCATGAAAATGGCTCCGGTCCTTCGGTATTCGACGTGGCTGTTCGACAGCAGAAACTGGAATCCATCAAAGATTCGCTGGATAATCCGCTCCGGAACTTAACCTTTGGGGGTATCCTTTCCGGCAATAACCTTAAACCTAATGGAACGCATCAGGGCGTTTACCTGGATACTGATTTTCAGGGTTACTCCTTGGTTAGCAGGAAGCCCGCCCGACAGCATCAATTGACCATTCAACTACATACACAGAAAGCTGAAACCAGTCAGGAATGGCTGAATGGCTTGAAAAAGCAGGTTAACTCAGGCACGGACCGTCAGAAAACCCTTCAATGGTGGAAAGACTTCTGGGAGAAAAGTTATATCCAGATTGGGAATGATTCCACACGGGCTGAGTGGAAAATCGGGCGAAACTACCAGCTCTTTCGGTACATGCTGGCTTGTAATGCGATGGGGTCTTCCCCTACTAAGTTCAACGGTGGCCTATTCACGGTTGATCCTTCCCGAACGGATTCGACGATGAAATTTACCCCCGATTTCCGGAACTGGGGTGGCGGCGTTCATACGGCTCAAAATCAACGACTGGTTTACTGGCCGATGCTAAAAAGCGGCGACTGGGAGCTTATGAAATCGCAATTTAAATTTTATCAGAAAGCCTTAAAAAATGCGGAGCTACGAACCCGCTTGTACTGGAACCACGCCGGAGCAAGTTTTACGGAGCAGATTGAAAATTTTGGCTTACCCAACCCTGCCGAGTATACCTGGAAACGCCCCGCCGACTACGATCCCGGTATGGAGTATAACGCCTGGCTGGAATACGAGTGGGATACCGTTCTGGAATTCTGCCTGATGATAATGGAAACGGAACGCTACGCCGGAAAAGAGATTTCGGAATACCTGCCCCTGATTGAAAGCTGCCTGACTTTTTTCAACGAACATTACCAGTATCTGGCCAAAAAACGCGGCAGTAAGGCTCTTGATGGCAATGGAAAACTCGTTTTATACCCAGGTTCGGCAGCGGAAACGTATAAAATGGCCTACAATGCTACCTCTACGATTTCAGGATTGAAAACGGTCTTAACGCGATTGCTGGAGTTACCTGATTCTTATCTGACACCTCAACATCGCAAAAACTGGGAGCTAATGCTGAGTCGATTACCCGGTATTAGTTACCGAACGATTGATGGGCACGTTATGCTGGCACCGGCTCAGTTGTGGGAACGCATTAATAACACCGAATCGCCGCAATTGTATCCCGTTTTTCCCTGGGGCACGCATGGCGTGGGTAAGGCCAATCTGGACACTGCAATTAATACTTACTGGTATGACCCTGATGTTCTCCGATTTCGCAGTCACGTAGGCTGGAAACAGGATAATATCTTCGCCGCCCGCTTGGGCCTGACCGACGAGGCGGCTCGATTAAACTTGTTAAAGCTAAAAGATTCCGGTCGTCATTTTCCAGCCTTCTGGGGACCAGGGTACGACTGGGTTCCTGACCATAACTGGGGCGGTTCGGGCATGATTGGTTTACAGGAAATGCTGTTACAGGCCGACGGTAAAAAGATTTATTTATTTCCCGCCTGGCCTAAAACCTGGGACGTTCGCTTTAAGCTACATGCTCCGTATCAAACGATTGTTGAAGGAATTCTGCGAAATGGAACGCTGGAAGAATTGAAGGTAACTCCGGAAGAACGGCAACAGGATGTTCTATTGATGCTGAAATAATAGCTAGGCTGAAGCGTCTTCGCTACTTTTTCCAGCATCCGCGACACAGCCGAGGACTAACATCATAATCCCATTTTTTTTAGGGATCACTTATAATATTTGTTCGTCCGCGTTTTCAACGCGGACGAACCTCGCAGCATTTCTTCCTTATCGAATAAAGGGTAACCAAACCGCCATTTCTGAATGCCCGCGGTTGCTCCAGGCATAATACGGAATCAGTCGAACGGTGGTCTTGGCTTCGGGAGCGGTGTTTACTTCGCGGTACAACTGATTGGTCCAGTTCTGTTTCGGTAACTGCGGCACAGTTCCTTCCAGAGCCATGACCTGTGTTTTTTCAATCTGTACCAGTTTCGGGTTCAGCTTCGTCTGAGTTGATAAAGCAATCTGATCCATCGGTACCTTCTCATCACCCACGGATTCCAGACAATATACCAGTGGTCCGCGTTTAACGGCTACCTGATTGCGGGTTTCTTCCACCAACGGATTCGCTTCAATCCACTGCGTCGTCATGGGCAGGTTAATCTCAATGCGATCTCCCGATTTCCAGGTGCGGCGTACTTCGGCATACGAACCCGTTTGCGGAGCGGACTGAGCTTTACCATTCACCAGAATCGTAGCCCCTTTACTCCAGCCCGGAATACGTACGAAAACTGAATACGCCTGTGCCGGAGCTTTTTCCAGGGTAAGGGTAATCTTGCCCTCCCAGGGGTAATTCGTTTCCTGTTTCAGGTGCAGAGCGGAACCATCCTTTAAAACGGTTTTTAACTGATTCCCGCCGTATAAATTTAACCAAACGCCCTGATCGGAAAGGCTATAGACGTAGTTACTTACTTCGGCAATGGTTCGGACAGCATTCGGTGGACAGCAATTCGACAACGCAATATAAGGCGAGCGGCCTCCCATCCAGCGAACCTTATACGGATACTCATCCGAAGCAGCTAAGGGATTGGTATAGAAAAACTTATGACCATCCAGACTTACGCCCGACAGGATGCTGTTATACAAAGCCAGCTCCATAACGTCCGCGTACTTGGCCTCACCCGTGATTTGCAGCATACGATAATTCCAGAGCAGGTTACCAATGTTCGCACAGGTTTCATTATGGGCCGAAAGATTAGGCAACTGATACGCCTTGCCATACGCCTGATGAATTTTCTGAACTGTATCGGGCTGATAGGAAGTGCCTTCGGGCGAAACGCCGTCGTACAAAGCCCCGCAACCACCGGTCACGTACATTTTGCGGTTCACGACATCGTCCCACATCAGGTTAAGCGTTGAAAGTAAGGTGCTGTCACCCGTTTCGGCGAATACATCGGCGGCTCCGGCAAAGAGGTAATTCGCCCGCACGGCATGACCGATCACCTTCTTCATTTTCCGGAAAGGCACGCGGTCGGAGTTATCATCCGTGCCATCGGTCAGTCCGCGAATGTCGATCAGTTTCTGAGCCAGATCCAGGTACTTTTTATCCCCCGTCGTCCGGTACATCTCCGTAATGCCCATGTAATGCGAAGGACAAATGGCATTACGAGCCTGCTCGGGGCTGGCTTTGGTATAAAATCCAATCAGAAAATCAGTAGCTTTTTTAGCGATATTCAGGAAATCTGTTTTTCCCGTGGCCCGGTAATGAATGCAGGCCGCCGTCATCAAATGCCCGAAATTATAGGCTTCAAAGCTGAGCTTATCGTCGAACATTTTCTTCTCACCCGTCTTCTTCTGTTCGATAATGGCCTTCGTATAAATATAGCCGTCGGGCGTTTGGGCTTTGCCAATTACTTCAATGGCGTGATTGAGCATGGCTTCCAGCTTCGGGTCTTTCGTGAGGGCATACATACTTGCCACCGACTCCAGCGTCTTGTAGAAATCGCCATCGTGAAAGGACGGACCTTTGAAATTACCTTTTTCCAGTCCGGCGGCAATTTCGAAATTTCGGAAAGCATGGCTTACGTTAGCATCGGTGTAGGTTTTCCATAAGCCCGGCACCATGGCGTCGCGACACACCTGAAAGCGATCGGCCCAAAACCCCTGCGTCCACTGAACGGCTGAAAGATCAGGACTTTTCAAACGGGCAAATTTACTCTGGGACGTATTAACCAGACTTTTGCTTTGGCTAAAAGCAGGAGATAGCGTACTCAGGGCCAGCGTACCGGCCACGGAAATTCGAGTGAAGAGGTTAAGCATAATGGCAGCACTAGAGATAAAATGAACCCCTTGGGGTATTCTTCAAAACTAAGACGGTTACTCGTGCCTATCTTCCCTGAATTTGACCAGTGGCTGTACGATCTTAGCTTTTTCGGAAAGAAAATCCTGGCTTCTGTCGCACTCCTCACCGACTTGCCGTAAGTTTGATTCATCTATTTTTTGTCCTGTACTTATGAGCTCATTACGACCCATTCGCGAAAACGAACGCACGCTGATTCATTACCTCTTAGAACAACTGAATCTAAAACCCGAAGATTATCCCATTAATGAGCTGGTGGATGAGTATGAAGGCGGGAAAATGGGAAGCATTTCCCTGGGCGGTGACCCAAATGCCTACGACGGCGATCTGATTCAGGTAGAATATACCGACTCTGACGAAACGCCCGTGGTTATTACTCTTACTAAAGATACCCAGGGCCGTCTGCTGGATTTAGATTTCTGGAAAGTAGACTTTTCGAAATTGTTGGAATACCCGACGCCGGAGAAGGTGAAAATTAAAGTATAAAGAGAGCAATGGCGGGATTCTCGTAAAATCCCGCCATTGCTCACCCCCTAGTAGATGATAGCTTAACTAATTTTTATT
>CAJYHS010000104.1 GCA_913774715.1 uncultured Siphonobacter sp.
AATATGTTTGGTTACGAATGTTCGTTTGAAGCCGGTTCGATCTCCAGCCGCCTCAAAAAATTCAGGATTTTCTTCGATACCGATTTTCTTGCCCTGATAATCTAACTCGTACTTGAGAGTTACCTGATTATTGACTATCGAATGACCTTTGTAGGTAATACCCGGAGTAACTTCGGTGCCATTGGTGAGAATACGCCAAGGGTTTGCGTCGGGTTCCTGCATATAAGTCACGCCTACTGATACGGGTTGAGGTCCGTGCGCCGAGGTATAGACGGGGCCGCTGAAATCAATGGTTCCTAACCAGGCTTTGTAAAGGGAAGCAGTTTGCGTATTATAGGCCAGCCAGAGTTTATCGTGTAAGGCCACACTCAGCATGCGGGGTCGATTATCCAGAACCGATCGTAACACCCAGGCTTCTCGGGGACGAGTTACGGGCGGTTTAGAAGGGATGTTTAAGGTAACATCTGGGGAAGTGAATGCAGTGCTCAACCCGCCTACTGTCCCTAGCATGGCAGTAGTAAGGAACACAAATAACCTGGAGTGATTCATGAGACTCTAAGAGGCGAAATAATGTTAATCTGTATTGAGGTTGACGAAGGTCACACTTTAACTAACCTCGGTATGATCTAGTAGAGTCAATTTTAAATCATATCTTCTCAATAGCTATTTTAGTAAGGCACTCCCTTATGAAAACGAGCTTATTTTAAAGGGTCTGTTAAGTAAGAATGAAAGGACTTATAGAGTATTATCAGGGGGGAATACGTTATTTTACGCTTGTAGTACCTCTTGTCATTACAACTTCAATTTATCAAAACCCATACTTTTAGCTACGTACTTGGTTCGGTTTCGTGGCGGTTTTCCCCGGCTGATTTTATCTTCTACGATTAAATCAATCCGAATCAGTTCACTAACGCGTTCTTTCGTTTCCAGAATCCATTGAATCTGTTTTTCAGTAAAAGTGTATTTTAAACAAGCAGCCCGAACTTTAGCGGCTACTTCCACATCACCCAGCGAACTTACATAATCAATGGTTTTATGGGTCTCCTCTGCTAATAACTCGCGATCCATGCCTTCCGCATCTTGGATGATGAATTTAAGAGCTGTTATTTTTTTACGCTCTTTGGCGGCAATCTCCCAGTCAAAAAATAAATTACAGTGTTCGGAAAGTTCTTTCTGAGTATATTTTAAAATCCGGGTCTCAAAGTCAGTGAAACTTTTATATGCCGTCAGGTTAAGCCCCAGCAACCCCTTGAGCCGATCCAATTCGATAACCCAGGTATTCTTCTTACGATACATCATCAAAAGCTCATACATCCGTATCGCATGCACGCTCTTTAGACTCAGAATCGTCTGAAGATCAGTCGTCGTGTATCCATTGGCTAGTTCAAGAAAGAGTTTGTTACAGCGACTATTGAGTTCAACCGTAATCGTGGAACTGGCTCCTACTCTACCTTCGTAGTTGGCATAGGTAAAGGGGACAATGTAGCCGAAGTAATCTTTACTTTTGGTTGATTCATCAAAGAAGATTTTTCGAGATGTAATTTTGTCCAGGGACTCCTTGATCCGAACCAAATTCGTCTCTTTAATATCACTGGATGGAAAAGAGACTATTAGTTTCTCTTCAATATTTACACCAAAACCCTGACGATTCTTCAAGTGTAGAAGCGTTATAAGTAAAATATGCTTTTCTACCGTAGTGAACTCCTGTTTAGTAAGGTTAAGGCTGTTACTGATATTTATTAAGCTTTTCATACGCAGGTCCCGAAGTCATAGAGGAAGGTAAAAGTAATAGGTATTACCACAATAATAAAATATATGTAGTTTTTGTTTTTACTTTTACCGACCACCTTATGCAATTTGTGGTAATACCTCATGCATTCTGTGGTAATACGGACTGTAGTATCTCATGCAATTTGTGGTAATACCTCATGCATTCTGTGGTAATACCTCATGCATTCTGTGGTAATACGCTAAATTAACTTACTGATAATCAATGGATTAAAAATGTTATCCACAGCTCAGCATTAATCAATTAATATAATATCAATATTATCAATTAATTCCCCCACGCTCTTTTGCGGCCTGCGTCGGCTTCGCCGCACGCTCATTTTTGAAAGAAAGTAATGAAATCATAAAAAGTAAAGTAATCCGAAAACTAAACCATTAGTTTAAAGAGTACTACCGTTCGTAATCCCGTGATTAACAGAGTATTCAAATTTAATGCTATAGCGGTGCTTTATCAAAGTCGATAAAACTTACATTTCTTAGGCGGTGTTACTATCCTCTCTAACTTTAAAAGTTGATAACCTCATGCATTTTGTGGTAATAAGCAGACGTTAACTATCTAATAGTCAGATACTTAACCAACCTCATGCATTTTGTGGTTTTTCAATAGGCGTATGCACATAAAATATTGATTATCAGTTACTTATAAGGTAATTTTTTTATTAAAAAAATTTATTAGCTTAATAATTAGTGAAATCTCATGCATTTTGTGGTTTTTGTTCAGACCTGATAACGCCATCGTTATTGATTATCAATTGCTTACTGTGATCCAAAAATTTTGACCCTTTTAAAATCTCATGCATTTTGTGGTTTTATAAAAAAATAATAGAAGCAGGCTCAATTGTGAACATTAAGTAATTCTTATTACCTAAAATCTCATGCATTTTGTGGTAATAAGAAAGCTAGTTACTTGCTGCTCAGCAAATGAGCGTTGTCTGTTTGAAGTTTTTTAATAAACTAATGATAAGGTCTGAGCGTAAAGTCTGTTATTCTATGGGTCTACTTGCTGTATTGGAGTACTTTGTATTTGCATTATAGCATGCTTACCTCCGCTTCGGCAGAAATACTCCGCCTTTGGTAGCTCCCACAGTAATGATCATAGGTTCTCTTACAGATTGTTATACAGGTTCTTACTTAAGAATACTTCTAGAACCATTCGTGTTGATCCTGTAGATTGGATGGTTAGTGTCTTGATATACGGAATACAACCGTAATAGGAATCTAAAGAAGAACTTATCTAAGAACTATAGCTTGGAGGGGCAAAAAGTAAACACTTGATACATAATAGCATAGAAACCGAAGCAGTGTTTTAATCCTCTCAAGCAACCTATTAAGTTAATAGATTGGTAGTTTTACTGTTTCTGCTTTTATTTAGTAGGCAAGAACACATCCAATAAACCAGAGCTTCGCTAAAAACAATGAAGCAGCCATTTCATTTTCTTCCTTGATCAATTAATCTAATAGCGGACTGTACTCAACATCCATTCAACGGGAAACGTAGATTAAAATATGAATCTTAGCAAACGATTACCTTTCATTCTATGGATGGTGGGGACCGCACTCCTAGCTTTCCCGGCAAAGGGGCAGAAGCGTTCTTTAGAAAGCCCCAATATTGTTCTCTTTTTTATGGATGATTTAGGGTATGGGGATTTGTCGGTTACGGGTGCCCTGGGTTACCAAACCCCCAATCTGGATCAGCTGGCAGCGGAGGGTACCCGCTTTACCAATTTCATGGCTGCTCAGGCGGTCTGCAGTGCCTCAAGAGCCGCTCTACTGACGGGATGTTATCCCAATCGGATTGGCATCTCGGGAGCTTTGGGGCCTGAATCACTCGTGGGATTAAACCCCAAAGAAGAAACCATCGCTGAATTACTCAAGGCAAAGGGCTACGCCACTGGGATATTCGGTAAATGGCATTTAGGCAGTAAACCGGAATTTCTGCCTTTGCAGCAGGGCTTTGATGAGTATTACGGGGTGCCTTATTCGCACGACATGTGGCCGCTGCATCCCTGGCAGAAACAGGCCAATTATCCGCCTCTGCACTGGATCGAAAATAATACGTCCGGTAAGCAAATCAGCAATCTCGAGGCCGTCAGTGAACTCACACCGACGATTACGCAAAAAGCAGTAGGCTTCATTAGGAAAAACAAGCATAAGCCCTTCTTTTTATACGTGCCCCATCCTTTACCACACGTACCCCTGGCTGCTTCCAAACGATTCAAAGGTAAAAGTGAAAAAGGAATCTTTGGCGATGTGCTCATGGAGCTGGACTGGTCGGTGGGGCAGATCCTCAAAGAACTCAAGACTCAGGGACTGGATGAGAATACGCTCGTCATTTTTACCAGTGACAACGGTCCCTGGCTCAACTATGGCGATCATGCCGGTTCGGCGGGTGGATTCAGAGAGGGAAAAGGTACTTCCTTTGAAGGAGGCCAACGTGAGCCGACGATTATGCGGTGGCCGGGCGTTATCCCATCGGGTCGTATTTCCAATAAGCTGCTTTCGACGATTGATATTTTACCCACTCTGGTGAAGCTCACCGGAGCCAGGCTTCCCGCGGAGAAAATTGATGGCATCGAATTCGTTGATTTGCTCAAGGGCAACGATGTCCAAACGCCACGCCACGAGTTCCTATATTACTACCGAAAAAATAGCTTGGAAGCCGTACGCAAGGATAACTGGAAATTGATATTTGCTCACCCGGGCCGCAGTTACGAAGTTTCCTTGCCTGGAAGAGAGGGTCAACCGGGAGCTACGTCCGAAACCCATGCCTTTCCCAAAGCCCTCTACGATCTCACGCGTGATCCCGGCGAACGCTATAATGTGCTGGAACAACACCCGGAGATTGTCGCAGAACTAGAGAAAATTGCGGATCGGGCCCGGGAAGATTTAGGCGATGATTTACAGCAGAAGGAAGGCAAAAATAGAAGAGAGGCAGGGAAAGTAACTGCTAACTAAATTACTGGGTAGAGAGCCTGTGTGCATTTAACCGCCGAAGAATCAGATTTTGCGACAGTTATAGGATGTTTTATGTCGAGTAACTGGTAATATGGTCTTTGTGCGACAATTTCATACTAATTTTGTCGCACAAATGTCGCAATAACCCGTCATGAAAGTCAAATAGAATAAAGTATCTTTTGAACTAGAGCGGATTGTAGAAACACTTAAACAATTTCCACAGGGAGCTTCCCTGGAAGCGTTAACGAATGCTTTAGTGCTGGACTTTGAAAGACGCACGTTGCAACGGCGGCTTGAAAAACTATGAAAAACAGGGGTTATTTCTGTTTCCGGGAAATCAAGAGCAGTTACCTATCAGGTAGTGCAACCCGTAAGTTACCCTAATCCGATCCCTCAGGAACGTTTGACCGCAGGGATTCCCTTGTCTAAAGCAGGTAAAAATATTCTGTAACAGCTAAGGTTGCCTGTTCACAGGCGTCGACCCGTGGGCTATCAAGCGTCCTTCTTAACTTCCTATCGTCCCAATATTGATTACTACCTGACGCCGGAAGAAAGCAATGCACTAGCAGCGTTAGGGCAGACCAATCGCTTAGATGAGCCCGCCGGGACTTATGCCAAAGAAATCCTGCAGCGATTGCTCATTGATTTATCCTGGAACTCCAGATCTCTGGAAGGCAATACCAATAGTCTGTTAGATACCCAGCATCTGATCTGGCAGGGTAAGCTATCCGATCATAGATCAGTAGCCGAAGCTCAGATGATTCTTAATCATAAGGACGCCATTGAGTTTATCGTACAGACCACGCAAGAAATAGATTTCAATTACTATACCCTGACCCCGCAGCCTCTGGTCGTTTACGAACGTTTGGCGTAGGAATTACCAACTCAGTATTTACTCCTCTGGCCATGCCGCAGCTCATTGACTAGCTGTTTAGAGTTATACTTTCCAAAGCTCAAGCCATTAACGATCCTTTTGAGCAGCCTTTCGATGATGTTACTAAACGAGTGTCACGGTTAGCCGCCAATATTGCTTTGAATCGTCATAACCTGGCTCCGTTAACCTTTGTGGATGTTGCTAATGATTTATATGTGCAGGGATTACTGGGTTTTACGAATTAAATCAGACGGAGCTGTTTAAACACATTTTCCTCTGGGCTTATGAGCGTTCAGCCTTACGATACGCAGCCGTGCGACAGTCTTTGGGAGAGCCGGATACCTTCCGGCTCGAATACCGGGAAATGTTCGTACGCTTGTTTCGGAAATTATCATCGGATCCATGAGTCAGCAGGAGGCCGCAAAGACCATTCAGCAGGCTGCCCGGCATGTTCCTGAAGCCGACCAGGGCCGATTTATTGAGATAGTTGACACCGAACTTCTGTCTTTGCACGAAGGCAATTATGCCCGTTATCGGGTTAGACCTTCTGAATATGCTCGCTGGCGAGAAGTGTGGGAGAAAGTGTAAAGGGAGTAATGATATAAGAGAAAGAGTAGGGAAATAGGCCTCATCCCGACGTATGTAGATAGATACTATTGCTTTTAGGGCCTAAAATCAGGGTTCTGTTCAATTTTGTACGCCATTTTTTATAAAAAGTACCCTTTTTGAACATTTGTAGCATTTATTTACACAAATCTTCTCACCTTATTCTTCCGCTTGGAACTACATTTGTTCAATGATAAGTTAAATATATTATCAAAAAAATTATGCTTTTATCCTGATGGTTTACTAGGGGCTGACCGGCTAAAAAAAGGTTATTCCTTTAAAAAGATAGGCCCTATGTATTCTTAAAATCAGATGAAACTACCGTTTGTACGGCCTATTCAAGCTCGCGATAAAGAATAGTCTAAAAGAAAATCAAAGTATACGTATAAGGAGTAGAGTTAGTTTTTATTTCAGCAGAATAAAGACTAATGCAGGTATCAGTTTCAGCCTAACGTTTAGGGTCATAAACTGATGAACGAAAGCGTGGCCAGGCAAGCGTTTTGCCCCATTGACTGAACTGCGTAGAGAGAAGAGTTCCATTCTTAGCTAGGAATGGCCGGGAAGATTTTGCCTTTAAATCTCAAGTACATTGTTAAATCATAAGAAAAGTATGCATCGATTTTCTACCATTCAGAAGGTTTGTAGAAGGGATTTAAAGTCTCCGCTGCTGCAAGTAGTATTGATGGTTGTGTTGACTCACGCCAGTATGGCCGAACCTAACCCCCGCGTTGGCGTCCGGGAGACAGCCAAGGCCGGACCCGGACGGAAGGTGGCCGTTGATACTGAAATTACGGGTAAAGTTACCGGAGAAAATGGAGAAGGACTTCCTGGCGTAAACATCCTGATTAAGGGAACTACCCGTGGGACAACTGCCGATCAGGATGGTAATTTTAAACTTACACTCCGGCAAGGCGACGCAACGCTGATTTTTTCACTGGTAGGATATGCTCCCAAAGAAGTTGTGGTTGGCTCACAGACCGTTGTAAACGTAGTGCTTTCCAATGACGATAAAGTGCTTAACGAAGTTGTCGTGGTGGGATACGGTACCCAGCGTCAGGAAGCCGTGACGGGCTCAGTCGTTTCCGTAACAGGAACGACCCTGCGGGAGGTTCCTGCCCCTAACTTATCGCAGGCGTTACAGGGACGGGTTGTGGGCGTGGAGATTTCACAGACTTCCACCAAACCCGGAGCTGCTATGGATATTCTCATCCGGGGTCAGCGTTCCCTGCGGGCGGATAATGCTCCATTGATTGTCTTAGACGGTATTCCTTTCTCAGGATCCATTACGGATATCAATGCAAACAACATCAAAAGCGTCGATGTCTTGAAGGATGCCTCTGCCACCGCCATTTACGGTTCCCGGGGAGCTAACGGTGTTATTCTCATTACGACCAATACGGGTAAAAGAGGGCAAAAGGCTACCTTCTCTTACAACGGCTTTCATGGCCCCAAGACCGTTTTTGCTAAGTATCCGATGATGAATGGCCCTGAGTTCGTCGCTTTGCGGGCCGCAAGTCTGCAAAAATTTCAGAATACGATCGACGAATCCAACGATGTAAATACCGACTGGCAGGATAAAATTTATCGAACCGGACTCATGAGTAGCCATGATATTAACGTATCGGGCGGCTCTGAAAATGGAAGCTATTCCTTTGGCCTGGGCTATTACCGAGAAAACGCCGTCGTTCCGCTTCAGGATTATTCCCGGTACTCGCTTCAGGCTTCGATTACCCAGGATATTAACAAACATTTCCGGGTAGGATTTTCAACCAATTCCAATTTTACCGTCAGCAATGGTAACAACATTCCTGCTGTAGGGATGGCCCTGGAAAGATCGCCAATTGCCAATCCATACAATGCCGATGGCACGATGAAAACCCTGATTCAGGAACAAACCTCTGGTCCTCAGTGGGTGCCTTCTTTGGAGCGGTTTAACTCTCTGGGCGATAGTTACATTGACCAGACTCGGGCGTATGGTTCTTACAACACCATCTTTGCTGAAGTGCAGATTCCGGGTGTGACGGGATTAAAATACCGAGCAAACTTAGGATTGAACTATAGACAAAGTACGGGAGGAAATTATACCGGGCAAGGCGTTTTTAGCGGTAACCCTCTCAACGAATCTACCGCCGGAATTAACAATTCACATACCCTTAACTGGGCTATTGAAAACCTGATTAGTTACGACCGTAAATTCGGTAAACATGAAATTAACGCGGTTGGGTTGTACTCAGCCCAGCAAAATACGTTTAATTCTTCCTCCATCGGAGCCCGGGATATTCCTTCCGACGCCTTTCAGTTCTATAACCTAGGACGGGCCGATGGAATCATCACGGTAAACCCTGCCAATCAGGGATATAACCAGTGGGGTCTGCTATCGTACATGGGTCGGGTTATGTATTCTTACGATGATCGGTACATGTTGAGCGTGACCTTCCGGGCCGATGGTTCCTCCCGCTTAGCCCAGGGCCACCAATGGAATGCTTACCCGGCTATTTCGGCCGGCTGGAATATTTCCAAGGAGCAGTTTATGAGTGGAATCAGACAAATCAACCAGTTGAAACTCAGAGTAGGGTACGGGCAAACTTCCAATCAGGCTGTTAACCCTTACGAAACGCTGGGCCTGTTATCGACTCGCCCTTACAACTTCGGTGATGCCAATTACGCAACTGGTTTTTACGTATCTAATGCTCCAAACCCACGGTTAGGATGGGAGTTTTCCAACACAATCAATATCGGTCTGGACTTTAAAGCCTTCAATAACCGCCTGTCAGGTACGTTTGAACTTTACGAGCAGCAAACCAAAAATGTACTGTTAGGCGTAGGATTACCACCTACTTCGGGCGTGGGCGGCTACACGGCCAACATTGGCCAGACTCAGAACAAAGGGTTTGAATTTAACGTGAACGGAACGGTACTGGAAAACGTGAACGGCTGGACCTGGGACGTAGGTTTTAACGTCTATGCGAACCGTAACAAACTAGTTTCCCTGTCTTCCGGACAACAGCGTGATGAAGGTAACTGGTGGTTTGTGGGTCATCCCATTAACGTCATTTTTGATTACGAGAAGGTAGGACTCTGGCAGGAAGATGATCAGTTCCGGAATGTCTATGAACCGGGCGGTAATCCAGGAATGATCCGGGTGAAATACACGGGAGATTATACTTCGGACGGAGCTCCCACGCGGGCCATTAATTCTTCAGATCGTCAGATTCTTAACATGCAGCCTAATTTCCAGGGAGGTCTTAATACCCGAGTGGCCTACAAAGGATTTGATCTGAACATTGTGGGGGTTTTCAAAAGTGGCGGATTGCTCAATAGTACGCTTTACGGTTCTTCGGGCTACCTCAACAATTTGAATACCCGGGCAGGAAATAACGTGCGCGTGGATTACTGGACACCCGAAAACACGGGAGCCAAATACCCCGCACCCGGAGGTATTGGAGGGGATAATCCGAAATATGGTAGTACCCTAGGCTATTTTGATGCCTCTTTCCTGAAAATACGTACCATGACCCTGGGTTACAATGTGGATAGCAAAGTGATCGGCAGATTAGGCATGAATTCCCTTCGGTTGTATTTCACAGCCCAGAATCCGGTAGTGATGTTTTCACCTTACCACCGCGAGTCAGGCATGGATCCCGAAACCAACTCCTATGGAAACGAAAACGCGGCAGTGCCTTTGTCTTCTTCCCTGCGACGCATCCTGACCATTGGCACCAATACGCCCTCGACCAGAAACTATATCGTAGGTGTTAACCTGACTTTTTAAAAGATTTGCTATGAAACGTTTACACATAAAAAACCTCAAAGCAATAGCTGTATTAACCCTATTGTTTACGAGTTGTACCAAAATATTAGACGAAAAGCCACGGGCGATTTATACTCCTGACTATTTTAAAACGGAAAAAGGGGTATACGGGGGATTAACGGGTATGTATGCTCACCTTCGCTGGATTTTTGGCAATGCCTACTTTTACAATTCATGTCTAACGGGTACGGATGAGGCCACCTGGGGAGCCAGCGGCGGCGGAAGCGGCTTTCAAACGCATGATTTATCCGGAGGCCAGCTCATTACCCCGCAGGCCAGCGACGCGAGTAATTTATGGTACAATGCCTTCCCGAATATCAACACGGCTAACGGCGTTATTGAGAATGCTACGGCCGTTGGTATTTCAGAGGCCCTGATTGCTGAAGCCAGGTTTTTCCGGGCGTTCGACTACTTCATGCTGGTGCAAACGTTTGGAGGCGTGCCCCTTGATCTGGGTTCTGGTGAATTAGCCTTTAACATTTCCACGCTGAGAACCTCAAAACGTAATACCGTTCCTGAAGTCTATACTAAAGCGATCTTCCCTGATTTGGTAAAAGCCGTAAACGATCTGCCTGCTAATGGACGGGTTATTGGGGGCGTTACCAAAACACTGGCCAGCCTGTATCTGTCCAAAGCGTACCTGACTTATGGCTGGTGGCTGCAAAATCCGAATAATATTCCCACGTATCCCACTACCAACCGGACTGATCCGGACGGACACGATGCTCAGTGGTATTTTCAGAAAGCTTACGATGTCGCTACTCAGGCTATCAATAATCCAGGGCCTTTCCGATTACAGAATACCTATTATGACGTGCATATTGGTTCGAATGATCGCAATAGTGAAATGTTACTCTACGCCGATCACACGGAAACCAGTGAGCTGTTCAACGGTTCCAGCCTGACCTACGCTGGTGGTGGCGATGCGGATAACTTTGCGGTATGGATGCTTACCTGGAATTACACCAGTATTACCAGTTCAAAAACCAACTGGAGTGCTCCTAGCACGGTTAACTCAGTACAACGCGAAGCGGCTCAGTCCTTAGGTCGCCCCTGGGTACGGATGGCTCCGCCGCACGAAGTGATTACTAAAACGTTTGCCGATAAAACCAACGATTCCCGTTACGATGGGACCTTTACTACGGCTTACCGGGGGAACTGGCCCAAAGCAGGGGTAACCAATGAGTTTTTATACAATGCCAATAACCTGCAGGTTCGTCCAGGGGATGCCATCATGACCTTCCTTGATCAGGAGCCCTCTGCAACGATTGATTATTCCAATTCGGTTTACAAAAGTGGGATGGG
>CAJYHS010000105.1 GCA_913774715.1 uncultured Siphonobacter sp.
GGTGGCGATCAGTTAGGACAAACGCTGAACGGCGGTGAAAATCGTTTTGCCATGGTTTCGGCTTACGCCCGTCTGAATTATACCTACGACGAGCGATACCTGCTGGAAGTCAACGGACGCTGGGATGCCTCCTCCCGGTTCCGGGAAAACAACTGGTGGAAACTCTTTCCTTCCGTTTCAGGGGGTTGGCGGATTTCTCAGGAATCGTTCTGGGAAAACCTTCGATCTACGATAAGTGAAGCCAAAATCCGGGCATCGTACGGTTCGCTGGGTAACCAGAATCTGATTCGGAGCGGAGCAGCGGATTACTATCCTACGTATGCTTTGTTTAATTCGGGAACAGCTTATAACTATTACTTCGGTAATGTCGTCGTGCCCGGTTATGCCCTTACGACCGCAGCCAATTCCGGTATTCGCTGGGAAACTTCCCGGATTCTGGATCTGGGTCTCGATATGAGTTTGCTTAAAAACCGCCTGAATCTGACGGCTGATTTCTTTCAGCGGGATATCGTCGATATGCTTCAATTGGTTCCTATTCCTTCGTACGTAGGATTAACGGCCCCGTTTGTGAACTCCGGTTCCATGCGGAATAAAGGCTGGGAATTAGGTCTGGGCTGGCGTGATAAAGTGGGAGCTTTCAGTTACCAGGTTCAGCTGAATGCGTCGGACGTGAAGAATACGTTACTCCGTAATGGCGGCAAACCCATCATCAATGGAGCGACCATACAACAGGAAGGCTACGCTTTGGATTCCTATTACGGGTATCAGGCGGATGGATTTTTCCAGACGGCGGAAGAAGTGAAAAATGCTCCGTTCCATTACGGCAATACGGCTCCGGGCGACATTCGTTACCGCGATCTCAGCGGACCAGATGGCAAACCGGACGGAAAAATTGATGGTTACGACCGCACGATTCTGGGTAACTACTTTCCTCGCTATGAATACAGTCTGAATCTTTCAGGCCAGTACAAAGGATTCGACTTTACGGTTTTCCTTCAGGGCGTAGGAAAAAAGGATAATTACCTCTCGGGAACGGCTGCTCGTCCTTTCTTTTCCTCCAATTTCCAGGGAACCATGTTTGAGTACCAGAAAGACTCCTGGTCGGCCGATAATACTGACGCGGCGTACCCACGTCTGACCGTTAACAGTATTCCTAACAATTACGTAGCCTCTTCTTTCTGGGTACGTTCGGCGGCGTATTTACGTCTGAAAAACGTGGTGGTAGGTTACACCATGCCAACGGCCTTTACCAGTAAGGCTCGAATCAAATCGGCCCGTATTTACCTGAGTGGCCAGAATCTGATTACGTGGACTAACTTCTTCCCCGGCTTTGATCCGGAACAGCGGGATACGGGAGGTGAATTTTATCCCATCATGCGTACCTACACCGTTGGTTTAAATCTTAATTTTTAACCCTCATGAACTACAGATTCCTCTCTATACTAAGCCTTTGCGTATCGATGACCCTGTTTTCGGGTTGCAAAGATTACCTCTCACAGGCTCCACTGGATGCTCCGGCTACGGGTGAGTTTTTCAATAATCAAAATGAAATGAACGGGGCCTTAACGGCAGTATACCGATCCGCTTACTGGAATACAGGAAGCACTCCTTACCAATCCATGATGGATGGCTGGACGGATCTGGCCCTCCTGCGTGGCCTTGATTTAGGCGAAGGCAATATTGATGTGTACAACGCCCATGCCCAAAACATCTGGACCTTTGCCTATGCAACCATTCAGCGGGCCAATACGATGATCGAAGGCATGGAAAAAGGAAAAGGGAATGTTCCGGCGGCAACCTACAACCGGCTTCAGGCTGAAGCCCGGGTTTTACGGGCCTACGCTTACTTTTACCTGACTTTTATGTTTGGGGATGCACCATTGTTAACAAAACCCTTATCGCCAGAAGAGTTTTACACGCAAACGCGAAAGCCGAAAGCGGAGATTATCAAATTCATCTACGACGAGCTTGATGCAGCCAGCAGTAGTCTGGCCTGGGCACCGGCGGAGTACGGACGGGTTAGCAAGGCGGTCGCCTTGGGTCTGAAAGCCCGCACGGCCCTGTATAACAAAGAATATCAGCTTGCGGCGGATGCTTCCAAGCAAATCATCGATGGAGCCGGACTGAGTCTGAATCCAAACTTCGGTGATTTATTTACCCGGGCGGGACAACTCAGCAATGCGGGCAAGGAAATCATGTTTCATGTGCTACACTCGGAAGCGGATGC
>CAJYHS010000106.1 GCA_913774715.1 uncultured Siphonobacter sp.
GTGAAAGCGGGCGGGCGATTGGTTAAAGCATACGATTCATTAATCACTTCTGCGTATTGACGGCTGTTCATCATTTGAACCGGATTAGCAATTTGCCCGAATGAAGTTCGGTTGACCAGTTCTACCCGCCCCTCACCTCGTTTTCCACTTTTCGTCGTAATCAGGATAACCCCATTGGCTCCCCGCGATCCATAAATTGCCGTGGCCGAGGCGTCTTTTAACACCTCCATGCTTTCAATGTCATTAGGGTTAATCCCGTAAAGACCATTCTGGGCATAAGCGCCCGTGAAATTGGCAGAGGCTTCGCGGTAAGGAGGCATCGGAAATCCATCGACCACGTAAAGAGGTTCATTGTTACCACTCAGGGAGTTGTTACCGCGAATCCGAACGACGGTAGAAGCCCCCGGTTCACCCGAAGATTCCGTTACCTGTACCCCTGTCGTACGTCCCTGCAAGGCCTGGTCGATGGTATTTACTACCGCCGTTTTAATTTCGGTAGACGAAACGCGGGAAGTTGCACTGGCCAGGTCTCGTTTGTTTTGAGTCCCATATCCTACCACCACTACTTCCTTTAATGCTTTGACATCAGGTTTCAGGGATACATTAATCGTAGTTAAACTTCGAACGGGCTGTTCCTGACGCTGATAACCAGTAAAACTAAAAACCAGAATCGACTGCGTGTTGGGGACTTTAACCTGATACGTTCCATCGGCCGCAGTAATGGTCTGAATCCTGGTGTTTTTTACGGTAATACCAACACCGGGTAATCCACCCGATTTTTCATCCGAAACTTTTCCCTTTACCACTTTACCACCCGGTAAACTGTCCGTAGCTGCATTTTGAAGCGGTGGCGGTATAGATAATGAATCGACTTTAGCTGGCGTCGTAGTGGGTTTAGGAACGGTATCCTGTTTTACCGCGGGTATAGGTACCGAATCCTGCTGAAGTATGCTTTTCCGGGGAGGCGTAGAATCCGGTTTCGGCTTTGCTAACTCTGTGGGCCGAACCGTTGAGTCCGACTTGATAACAGGAACGGAACCCGAATCGGGTTTAACTTTGGGTTTTGGCAAAGAATCCGGCTTTACCGTAGGTCGGACGGGTACTGGCACCGTATCTGATTTAATAATCGGAACAGAGGTGGTGTCAACCTTAGGTTTGCTGAGGCTGTCTGGTGGCGTTTGCTGAGCTTGACTTTCCGTATAAGTCATAACACAGAACGCCAGGATACTCATTCGTTTACAGTAATAACTCACTCCGTTGGCGTGCAGAGTAAGCCACAAGGGTTGAAGTTTTTTCATGCGTTAATAATAGAGCCTGAACATCTACTAATGACTTTATTAAGCGTACCTATCATTGTATTTAATACATACGCAATACCATTTTCCAGCCCTTTCAAAAAGGCTGATTCATTATTATTCAAAGAGTATTGAATTCGGTGTAGGGATAAATTAATAGTTAGGAACCTCGCTATTAATGATTACTCGAAAAGAAAATGCACTAGTACTTAGATAAGTTTTAAATAACCAAGTAGACATTAAAAAAATTATTCCAGTCGTTAAATGATAACTATTCTTATCATTTAATAAAGTATAATAAAATGCATCAATCAAAAAATTCATGTATTAATACCCTAATTATCAAACACTTAAACACTGTCTGACACTTCAATACTTATAAAAGTATAGCTATAAATTCTAAGTAATTATCATTCAATATTAACTTTAACCAAGTATGATTAATGATAAACATCATCAGAAAGATCAATTTTTAAAATAAAAAAGGAAGCGATTAGTCGCTTCCTTGGTCTTTGAGATTAAGTGAGTGGTATATTATAAAGATATATAATTAGTCTAGTTCATTTTTATCTTCGTTTACTTAAGGCCATTGCCACATGCTGTTGAACGCCAGTTTGGTGTTGCATGACTTTAGAAGCCGTGGTCCGGGCCACTCGCCGTTCGCGAATAAAAACATGCATCCCCGCTAGTAAACTCAACGCGATCATGATCGAAGCAACTAACCTCAGAGGTGATACGTTTTCGTTCGTGGTGGACTGATGAAATACAGCGTAGATCAGCAATCCCAGAATGGCCATACAGACGAAGATCATGAGTTTTTGTAGTTAGCGTTTTGGTCTTTTCCAAAGTTAAAAAGATTTCCGAGATACCAAAGATATAATTCAATTTATTATTAATTAAATACACATTTTTTAACAGTTATTAATTTGTATCCGGCTTTCGTCGCAACAAAGGGCTTAGTTTGACTATACTTTGGTACATTTAAGCTCCATTGTCTACTAATAACCTGAGCAATTTTCAATGAGGCTTCGTTTTTTACTCTTCGCTCTATTCCTGTTCCTTTATAATGCCGGGTATGCTCAAATGCCCAAACCGCTTCCTCCGGGAGAGATTCTTCTTCAGCTCAAAAAACTTAATGTGCTGGGTTCAGTCCTCTACGTGGCAGCTCACCCGGATGACGAAAACACGGTTATGCTAGCTTGGCTGGCTAAGGACCGCCTGGCCCGCACGGGTTACCTTTCCCTTACTCGCGGGGACGGCGGACAAAACCTGATTGGCAGCGAACAAGCTGATTTGATGGGTCTGATTCGTACGTATGAATTATTAGGAGCCCGCTCTATTGACGGTCCAGAACAATACTTCAGTCGGGCCAACGATTTCGGGTTCTCTAAAAATACCGAAGAAACATTGGATGTATGGGGCAAGGACGCCGTTCTATCCGATATCGTCTGGCGGATCCGTAACTTTCGTCCAGACGTCATGATCTGCCGTTTTCCACCCGATCCAAGAGCCGGGCATGGCAACCACTCGGCTTCGGCTTACTTGGCGGAAGAAGCCTTTAAAATGGCGAGTGATCCTACCAAATTTCCCGAACAGCTTAAGTTCGTAAAGCCCTGGCAACCTAAACGCATCATGTGGAATACGTTTTCTTTTGGCGTTAACCCTTCTCAACGACCCGCTGAAGGTAGCTGGATTTCGGTTGAAATTGGTGGGTATAATCCCTTGCTAGGTATCTCCTATCCGGAGCTGGCTGCTGAAAGTCGTTCCCAACATAAATCCCAGGGCTTTGGTGTGGCGAAATCCCGGGGAGTCAAGATCGAATACCTCGTTCATAAAAACGGCGACCAGGCAACAAAAGACCTGTTTGATGGAGTAGAGACGAGCTGGAAACGCGTGAAGGGCGGCGAAGCGGTTCAACGTATCATTACCCAGGCCATTCAGGAATTTAAACCCGATCAGCCTTCAGCTATTGTTCCTTTGCTGGTTCAAGCGTATCAAGTAGTAGATAAGCTGGACGATGCCTATTGGAAAGAACAAAAGAAGAAAGAATTATCGCAGTTAATTGTGGCTTGTACCGGACTGTACTATGAAAGTAATCCGTCGAAATTTGCTGTCGCCGGTGGCGAACCCGTTACACTTACGACAACGATTATTAAACGATCTGAAACCCCAGTCACTTTAAAAGCAGTGCGTTTCAAGGGTTTTCAGAAAGATACGACGCTCAGCCTTTCTTTACCTGACAATGAGTTACAACGCCTCAGCAATACATTTACCATTCCACTAAATCAACCCATTACGCAACCGTATTGGCTACTTCAACCCAAAATGGGGAAAGGTATGTACCGGGTAGACGACCTGGCTATCAATGGCTTACCCGAAAAAACCGCTGATTTTCAGACCGAATTTTCAGTTGAAATCAATGGCCTTCCCTTAACTCTTCAGGTTCCGGTTACTTACAAATATACCGATGCCGTTCGCGGGGAGTTATACCGCCCATTTGAAGTTCGTCCGGTTGTTACGGCTACGCCTTCCGATAAAGTTTTGGTTTTCCCTGACGGTCAGCCGAAGAGTTATAGTGTGATGCTGAAATCTTCGAAAGCAAATGTATCTGGTCAAGTGAGTCTGGAACTGCCGAAAGGCTGGAGGTCCGAGCCCACTCAGATTCCGGTTGATTTCGCGACTAAATTCCAGGAACAGACGGTCACTTTTCAGTTAATACCTCCGAAAGAAGCTTCCGACGCCAGTGTGAAAGTCGTCATAAAAACGAAGGACGAAGTTTCCTCACGGGGATTATACGAAATTGGCTACGAGCACATTCCCCCCCTGGCAGTTTTTCCCACCGCAGAAACCAAGCTGGTTCGCTTAGCCATTCAGAATAAGGCTAAAACGATTGGCTATATTCCCGGTGCAGGCGACGAAATTCCAGCGGCTTTACGCCAGATGGGCTGTTCTGTAGTCCTGCTGGGAGAAAAAGAATTAACCGGACCATTAGCGGCATATGATGCCATCGTGGTCGGCGTTCGGGCCTATAACGTGAACAACCGCATGAATTATTACCAGCCCCGATTGATGGAATACGTAAAGAACGGTGGCACTATGATTGTTCAGTATCAGGTCAACGCAGGCATTCAGTCGCTGGAAAAAGGCATGGGCCCCTATCCTTTCCATTTGTCCAGAGACCGGGTAACGGTTGAAGAAGCGGAAATGCGTATACTGCAACCCAATCATCCCATTGTCAATACACCTAATAAAATTACAAAGGCTGACTTTAACGGCTGGATTCAGGAACGTGGTTTATATTTTGCCGATGAATGGGCCCCTGAATACCAAACCATTTTTAGTAGCAATGATCCCAATGAGCAACCCCTCAACGGCGGAATGCTGGCAACGCAATACGGCAAAGGCTGGT
>CAJYHS010000107.1 GCA_913774715.1 uncultured Siphonobacter sp.
AGCCCAGATCATCAAACACTACCTGGTTAAAGTTAGGCTTGTTGAAATAATCGGTGTAATCCGCCCGGATACCCGCCATAAAGTCCAGACCACGAGCAATTTTAGTTTGCATCTGAGCGTACAAGGCGGCGTTAATGAAATTCTGCTTCACACTGGCATCTTCCACCAAAGGAATCTCACGTGCGTATCGGTAGGGAGTCTGGTTATTGAATGCATCCATCCCCGTAAAGAAAAACCGTCCGTTGACTTCACTGGCATACAATGAGTTCATGTGGGTGTACATGAGATCCGTTCCGAAGGTGAAGTTCACTTTATCGGTATTGTAATACAGGTTATCACTTAACTGCACCACGTTACTAAAGAAGAATTCCGGTACGTATCGCTGTCCACCCAACTGAATCGAAGTGTACACCGTATTACCCCCCACCGTTGAAGGAACTCGTTCTACGATAGCCCGTGGAATGTTAGAAGAAGGTACCTGACTGCTGGGAATACTTTGCGTTCCTGCCGAAAGGTGTTGCAGTTTCAGCTCATTGGTGATTTTAGGCGTGAACGTCGTCCGTAGCATCGCCATGGTACTGTTACTGCGGTTTTTACTCGTTCCGTAGACTTCAAACAGGTTAATGGCCGTATTGTCACCAATGCTCTGATTGTTTACATCACTAATGTAATTATTGGTAATGGTCAGCAGGTTATTGCTGTTTAACTGGAAATCCAGACGAGCAAAAAGGGCGTTGGTATTTTGTCTTTTAGGAAAAGATCCAAACTGCGGAGTATTAGCCACGCCATATTTACTGCGGGCAATGTCCAGAAACGTATCCAGCGTACGCTGAGTTACGCTAAAACGCTGTTCGTCAGCCGCTCCCTGAATATCCGCAATTTGCAAGGGACGAGCATCCTGCTGACGGTCAAAGGCTACGAAGAAGTGAGCTTTGTCTTTAATGATCGGTCCACCGAGTGAGAATCCGTATTGATACGTGGAAAAAGGCACGTTCCGGCGATTGCCGCGAATGTCGTTGGGAGAAGATAACCAGTCGGCCCGCATGAAGGTAAAGGCACTTCCGCTGAAGGTGTTGGTTCCAGACTTGGTAGCCGTGTTAATGGTACCTCCGCCGCTACGACCAAAGGTTACGTCGTATTGGTTGGTTACCACTTTAAATTCACGAATCGCTTCAATCGAAATGGAGTAAGGCGAACCCGAAGCCGCCGCACCACCGAAGGTTGCGTTACGGGCGGTCATCCCATCAATGGTAAAGTTGGTCGAAGTAGCCAGCTGACCGGAAATACTTCCCCCCTGACTCAAGGGTGAAAGGTCAATCAATGACGTATAATTCCGTCCGTTGACTGGTAACTGAAGAATATTTTTGGAAGAGATGGAAGTAGCCGCCCCGAGTGTGGGAACGGTGTTCTTTAAACTACTCACCCGCACTTCCACTTCGTTGAGACTATTCGTGGAAGAAAACATCTGAATGTCCAGTCGCAGTACGTCACCCAGGTTGAGCATGTAACCGCTGCGTTTCTGCTCGGCAAAACCAACAGAAGTCACCTGAACGGTGTAAGGACCACCCAGCGGGACCTGCGGAAAACTGAATTCGCCCTTGGAGTTAGCTACCGTAGCCGTTTTAAAGCCCGTGGATTCATTGCGAACCTGAATGGTAGCTCCGGGTAAAGGTTTTTTCTCTTCATCGGTAATTAAACCCGCCACACCCGCCTGCGAACTCTGAGCGTAAAGATGGGTCAGACTGGATAGTAATACAAGGAAGGAAAGGGAAAGAAAGCGTAAACAATTAGCCATGAATAAAAGTGGTCAAGATTCAGGGCCGAAACTAAAGCTACACCATTACCTCAATTCATTTGCTTTATTATCATTTCAGGAAATTCTGGGCCAGTGTATTAAGTAAAAGTGATTATTGACCGTGCCCTTTTGTAAATAAAAAAAGAGTGCTGATTTTGCAAATCAGCACTCTTCCTATCATTAATACCTAATTTTCGTTATTGTCCTATCAAGGTAATGGCCCGTTCCAACTGGTTATCCCGTCCGGCCTGGAAGGAGGGTATATTAAGATTAACCGTAACATCGGGTGGAAAACCAACGCCTTCATACACGATGCCGTCTTTGTAGCGTAACATCTGTGAAGAGGTATATACCAGATTGAAAAGAGCCGTCGAGAATTGCCCGCCATTGTAAAATACATTCGAAATTAGTGGGCCATTCGCCCCCCAGGTTCTTTCTCCTACCACCCGGCCATTGCCATTCGGAAGAGCTTTTACCGCCATGGCCGTAATTTCGGCCATACTCACTGAATATTGATCGGTAATGACAATCACGGGTTTAGTAAAGGATCGGGCTCCGGTTTTGGGTGTGACCTTGGCGTCAATCCATGGCGTATAATCCAGTCGCCCCGGTCCCCCTTTCGAACGCGTCGCTCCAAATGTGTAGGCTTTATCGGTAAAGGATCCCATCAGGAAGTTCAAATCCGCCAAATTTCCGCCACCATTGCCCCGAAGATCCAGGATCACGCCGGTCAGCGAATTGTCGTTTAAAGCATTAAAGAAGTATTGTAATACTTGCCGATCAGCGGTGCTTCCGTTTTCGTAACGGCTCTTAATGTCGAATTGCGAGAAGTGGAAGTACAAAACGCTGTTGCTGATTTTTCCGGCCACCATCACCGATCCAGCGGTGCTGTCTATGCTTCTCAGGCCATTGCGACCCATGTAATACTGATAGACATAATTGTAGTAATACTGCTCGGAAATGCCCGGGTGAAAATCCGAACGCTTCTGAATTCGCTTATAGGCCGGATTGATCGTAGCCGAATCGAGTAAAGCATTGTTACTGGGAATCAAGGCGTAGTGCGAATCCACCAGATTTGCCGTCATTTCCCGGTAATACGTATAAGCCTTGCGAATATCCGCGTCCCGGTTGATATTGAGCTGAGCAAAAAGCGGCTTATACTTGGTGTACACCGCATCCCAGTCGGTCGGGTCAACATCCCAGAAGACATAATTACTATTCATGCCATTCCAGAAGGCCTCAAATTCTTCGCTGAAACTTCCGACTACATATTGTTCGGGTTGCTCAAGATCGGGTAGTTCTTTCTGACAGGAAACAACGCCCATTACCAGGAGGGCTGCTAGTATAGAATAGATAAGTTTCATATTGTTCTCAGAATAAGTCCTTTATATAGGTTTTAAACCTCATCAGGACAGCAATATTAGTTGGACGAAGACGATTGTTTAGGCTTTTTGGTAAACTGATACAAGCAACCAATCTGAGCCGTGTACGTCTGGTTATACCGGGGAACCTGATTGATCATGTAATCTTTCTGCTGATCCGTTAGGGATTGATAATACCGACCTTCCACGAAAAACTGATACTTTTTGTATTGGTAACTCACGCCAACACCCGCCAGCCAGCCCAGCTCTAGGCGATTATCCTTCCGATCATCGAAGGTATAGGATTCGTTATACGAATAGCCCTTTTTCAGCTCCAGAAAACGGTCGTATTGTTGGGTATCAGACGAAGATTCAATGTCGGAAAAGATATCCGCCTGTACACCTTTAATCTTTCCCATCGCCCAGTAAGAAGCGTAACCACCTAAATTCAGAAAACCTTTAAGCTTTTCTCCGCCAAAAGTAAAATGTCCCATCAGGGGTAATTTCACGTAGGAGTTAAGGTTATCCTGATAAATGCCTTCAAAAAACTGCGTCCGCTTCATCTGATAGTTTTTCTGAATAAATTGCGGATCAGCCTGAATGGAGAACCAGTCTTTTACCTGATACTGAACGGGTATACCCACCGAAAAGCCATGAAGCGGTGCATATTTGGTAAAAGACAGAGCACCCGCGTTGGTATAAAGAGCATTCTGATTATAGCCCCCTTCAAGTCCCACTGACCACTGAGCATAACTGGGCAAAGCCAGTACCATTAGAAGAAGGATAAAGCCCGTACATTTGTTTTTCATGGAGTACCTACTAACGTTTTTATTTAGAAGAATTGAACTTACAATTGAAACCAAAAGCTCTCAAAACTAAAGTATACTTCTGGTTTTAAGACTGAATAGTTATGAAACGGTAAAAGGATCGTACCTGTTTTTTTAGGAAACGTAGCCTTCCTGTCCTAAACGTCTGGACTTAGCATTTGTTTGATTGTGGCACTAATGCATGACCTAGCACGCTGATTTCTATACGTTTTCAGCGGAAAATAAGATGAGTCTTTACTCATTGTCATGAAACGACTCCCACGAAGTCATCAAAATTTTCCCGGCTGATGATCTGCGTTACGTCGGGTTTATAACTTTCAAGAAAGGTGCTTGAAAAGCGGGCTTTCGCTTTTGGATTCCATTTGAATTCATAGGCCCGAAAGGCTCCATCCTGTTCTTCTACGTAATCAATTTCCTGTTGCTGATAGGTTCGCCAGAAGTAATTTCGAGTCCATTGCTGGTTGTAATGCAGATGTTTTTGTCGCTCGCTTACCAGAAAGTTTTCCCATAAGGCTCCCACGTCGCCTCGTAAGCTGAGCGGTTTAAAATCGGCCAGAATTGCATTGCGAATCCCATTATCGTAGAAGTACACTTTCCGGCTGCTGTTGATCTCATTGCGAAGGTTCCGGCTCAGGGGCTGCAAGCGGAAGATAATGAAAGCCTTCTCCAGCAGGCTAATGTAACTCTCTACGGTAGCCCGGTCCATTTGCAGCAGCTGAGACAGCTCGTTATATGAAACTTCCGAACCTACCTGTAAGGCCAGTGCCACCAGTAATTTATCCAGAATTTCGGGCCGACGAATGCCCCCGAACGTTAGAATATCTTTGTAGAGATAACTCGTACTCAATTGCTGTAAAACCGCCCGTTCATCCCCCAGACTCGTTACTACGTCGGGATACATGCCGTAGAGCAGTCGCGTTTCCAGTTGCCGGTGGGCTTCCAGATAACTCGCGGAGTTAGTTAATTCTGCCCAGGAGATCGGAAACATTCGAAATTCCCATTTCCGTCCGGTTAAGGGTTCATTAATCTGATTGGCCAGTTCGAGTGAAGAGGAACCGCTGACGAGTAACTGCCGGTCGGGTAATTGATCCGTTAGTAACTTCAGCGTCAATCCAATATTCTGAATGCGTTGAGCTTCGTCAATGAAAACAATGGTATTAGATCCCAGAATCTGCTTTAACCGACTGACATTGGCATTTTCCAGCTGATTACGCACCTCGGCTTCGTCGGCGTTGAGCAAAAGGTAGGAACCTCGCTCTTCACAGAGTTTCTTGAGAAGCGTCGTTTTTCCGACCTGCCGCGGGCCTAAAACCACCAGAGCTTTCCCCGTTCCCCAGCGAGCCTTTAACTGCGTTTCTAGCAATCGATTAATCATTATTCTTGCGGTTGTATTCTACAAATTTAATAAAAATTATAGATTACGATCGCATAAATTATAAGAAGTAAAGCAAAATGTGCTGAAACAACGTTTAAACTTTTTACTAACAGGAGTGAAACTTATATCTCATAAGTCGATTACGTTACTTTGAAATCCACGAAGACATTTATATTTACTTATCTTAATGAGTCATTTTTCCACGTGCCGATAACCCATGAAACATTCCTATTGGCTTTTATCGCTGGGCCTCGCCTACGCAAGTACCTGTATGTCACAATCCCTGAATTATCCGAAAACCAGAAAAGACGATACCGTAAGTGATCAGTATTTTGGAACCTCCGTCGCTGATCCTTACCGCTGGCTTGAAAACGACACTTCTGCCGCTACCAAGGCCTGGGTCATTGAACAAAACCAGCTTACTTCTCAATACCTGGAAAAAATTCCGTTTCGAAATACCATTAAAAAGCGGCTGGAAGCCCTCTGGAATTACCCTAAATACGGTGCTCCCTTCCGCGTGGGTTCGTATTACTTTTTCTCTAAAAACGACGGACTGCAAAATCAGGCAGTTATCTATTACCAGCAAGGGTTAACTGCCCAACCCGAGGTTTTTCTGGATCCTAACCAGTTATCCAAAGACGGAACGGTGACGGCTGGCTTTGCCGGATTTTCCCACGATCATAAGTACGCAGCCCTGAGCATCAACCGGGCGGGTTCCGACTGGCAGGAAATGGAAGTGATGGAAATTGCGACCCGTAAAAAGACCAAGGATCAGCTCAACTGGCTTAAATTCAGCGGTGCGGCCTGGTATAAGGATGGTTTCTATTACAGTCGCTATGATGAACCTAAGGCCGGAGAAGAACTTTCGGCGGCCAATCGTTTCCATAAAATCTATTACCATAAATTAGGTACAGCTCAATCGGCAGATCAGCTGGTCTTTGAAGATAAGGCCCATCCCCTTCGTTATTTCTTTGCTCAAACTACGGAAGACGAACGTTTTCTAATCATCAATAGCTCGGAAGGAACCGACGGCTCGGAGATCTGGGTAAAAGATTTAAGCAAGGGCCAGAAGGATTTTACGCTTCTCTTCAAAGGGTTTGAGCATAACTATTCCGTAATTGATAATATTGGTGGCAAATTGCTGGTCCACACCAATGAAAAAGCCCCGAACTACCGCATCGCTCTGGTTGATCCGGTAACAAAGCAACAGCAGGACTTTGTCGCCGAAAAACCGGAAAAACTCGAATCCGCGGGCACGGGAGGAGGCAAATTATTTGCCAGTTATCTCAAAGATGCTTCGGATCGGGTGTTTGAGTATGATTTGAAAAGTGGCAAGCTCGATCATGCCGTTGAGTTACCCGGACTAGGAAGTTCCAGTGGCTGGGGAGGTAACAAGGACGATAAAGAGCTTTTCTACGTCTTCACTTCGTTTTTATACCCCTCAACGATTTTCAAATACACCATCGCCACGGGGAAATCGGAAGTATTCCGTAAGTCAGAAGTAAAGTTCGACCCCACTGCTTATGAAACGAAACAGGTCTTTTTTACCAGCAAGGACGGCACGAAAGTTCCCATGTTTCTAACCTATAAAAAAGGCCTGAAACTGGATGGAACGGCCCCTACCCTGCTGTATGCTTACGGTGGTTTTAACGTAAGCCTGACTCCGGCGTTTAGTACTTCCAATATTATTCTGCTCGAAAACGGTGGTATCTATGCTCAGGCCAACCTCCGCGGCGGTGGAGAATACGGCGAAAGCTGGCACAAAGGCGGTATGCTGGAAAAGAAGCAGAACGTGTTCGATGATTTCATTGCGGCGGCGGAGTACCTGCAAAAAGAAAAATACACCAGCAAGGAACGGCTGGCCATTTCGGGAGGCTCCAACGGGGGCTTACTCGTCGGGGCGGTCATGACCCAGCGTCCTGATTTATTTAAAGTAGCGTTCCCCGCCGTTGGCGTAATGGATATGCTTCGTTTTCATCAGTTCACCGTCGGCTGGGGCTGGGTAGTAGAGTACGGTTCGAGTGCTCAGTCAAAGGAAAGTTTTGAAAACCTGTATCGCTATTCGCCTCTGCATCAACTCAAAGCAGGAACCCCATACCCGGCAACGATGGTAACCACCGCCGATCACGATGACCGGGTGGTGCCCGCTCACAGCTTCAAGTTTGCAGCTACCTTGCAGGAAAAACACCAGGGGCCGAATCCGGTGCTTATCCGCATTGAGACTTCGGCCGGGCACGGAGCGGGGAAACCTACGGCTAAAATTATTGAAGAACAAGCCGATAAATGGGCTTTTATGTTCGAGAATATGGGCATAAAAACGGTTAACTAATTCTTCATTTATTCTTGGAATGATTACCCTCGGACGAAAATCCGGGGGTATCTTTTTTAATTACCCCTTACCTTCGTTCTAAATTCAATTTTTAGAATTGATAGTTTCTCATTAAGCCTGTGAACGATATACAATTTGAACTCCGAACGGTGCAGGTAACCCGTTACGTTACTCCTTTGCGGGAGGGCGGTTCATTACCAGCCATTGTCGAGGCCGACGATGGGTTTCTTTATGTGCAAAAATTCAGAGGAGCCGGGCAAGGCATAAAGGCTCTTATTGCCGAACTAATCGGTGGCGAGCTGGCTCGTCTACTGGGCTTCAAGATTCCGGAGCTTGTCTTCAGTGAACTTGACCCCGACATGAGTCGCACCGAACCCGATGAAGAAATTCAGGATTTACTACGCACCAGTGGCGGCCTGAATCTGGCTTTACATTACCTCTCGGGAGCCATTACGTTTGATGCTCTGGTGACAACGGTGGAGCCCTTACTGGCTTCCCAGATTGTCTGGTTCGACTGCTTTATTACCAATGTGGATCGCACCGCCCGCAATACGAATATGCTCATGTGGCACCGGGAACTCTGGCTTATTGATCATGGAGCTTCGCTTTATTTCCATCATAACTGGGATAACTGGCAGGCTCAGAGCACGCGTCCTTTTGTGCAGGTGAAAGACCATGTATTATTACCGCAGGCTTCGCAGTTGGCAGAAGTAGACCGCTCGTTTCGATCGCTGCTAACGCCCGAACGCATCGAAGCCATCGTGAATCTGATTCCCGACGACTGGTTACTCTTGGACCCTTCGCAGGGAACGCCCGAAGAGCAACGACAGGTCTACATTCAATTTTTACAAACGCGACTCGCCGCGTCGGAAATTTTCGTCAAAGAAGCAGAAAATGCAAGAAAAGCACTTATTTGAGTACGCCGTGATTCGCGTAGTACCACGCGTGGAACGGGAAGAATTTATGAACGTCGGCGTTATTCTCTACTGTCCGAAACAAGGCTTTCTTCAAACCAAATTCATGCTCGACGAAGGCCGACTATCCGCCCTTTATTCCAAAATCAACCTAGGAGAATTACAGGAACGTCTGCGGGCATTCGAAAAAGTTTGTGCGGGAAGAAAAGAAGGTGGCGTGATTGGTCAGTTACCCATTGCTTCCCGTTTTCGCTGGCTGGCAGCCAATCGGAGTACGATTCTGCAAACGTCTCCCCTGCATACGGGGTTTTGTCAGGATGCTGGGGAAACACTGTCGAGGCTTTTTATGCAGTTGGTAGAAAACTGATAACTGCTTGTGTCGGTAACTGCTTCGTTAAGACAAATCTCCTAACGGGCAACTGAAACTTCCCGAAAGTTTTTCAACTTTCGGGAAGTTAGAAAGACTAACCTTTATACACACATTTACCTTCGTGATACAAGGCCTTCACTGAAGAGTTACGAGCCACGGCTTCCGCTGAGCAGCTGGCTTCCACTAGATTAAAGCTAGCCGTATCTCCCGCTTTCGGCCACTGCTGCTTACCGGATTCATCCAGCGGCAAAACGTTACCCGTAGCAATGCCTAAGCATCGGGAAAGCTCCAATTCACTCGAATACCCATACAACTGAGCCATCAGATTCGCCTTTTGAATCATGCTACCCGTACCGAAAGGATTCCAGTGATCGACCACGCTGTCCGTTCCCGTCATGACTGAAACGCCATGCTGATATAGCGTCGGAATGGGCATTATTAACTTTCCAAAAGGAATCGTTGAAATCACGCCAATCTGGGCTTCGGCTAACTGCTGAGCAGTTTCATCCAGCTGTTTTCCTTCCAGTTTACCCAAAATGAAGCAGTGACTTAAAAAGGTTTTCCCTTTCAAAGTCGGGTTTTCGTTCACTTTTTTAATTAGATACTGAACGGTTTTCAGTCCGCTTTCACCCGATTCATGGAGGTGAATATCAATACCTTTTTTATAATCCAAAGCGAGCTGAACCGTAAAATCAATCGGTTTTTCAACGCTACCGTCAATACTGAAGGGATCCAAACCGCCAATGAAATCAATGTTCATTTGGGCCGCTTCTTTCACTAATCCTTCCGATTTCGAAAGACCGTGTTGTGGAAAAGCGACGAGTTCAGCGGCAAACCCTTCCTTTTTGTGATCAAGAGCTTTTTGTAGATTCTTAAGTGAATTCAGCTGGGAAGCAGGTTCGATATTGACATGACTTCGAGCAAAATCCGACCCTTTGGATTGTAATAACTCAATCAATTTTTCCGCCCGTTCCGTTGAGGTGTTAAGCATGCCCGGCAGAATTTTTTCTTCCAGGACAATCATATCCCTCACTGACTTTTGTCGTTTGGAGCGAGCCTTCCATTCACCGCCGTAATAGGTTTTATCCAGGTGAATGTGCATATCCTTCGTAGCAGGTAACAGCAAATAGCCCTTGGCATCAATGGCTTCCTTTACATCCCGATTGGGCTGAATCGATTTGATCTTTCCTTCTTCGATAATTAGAACAAACAGCTCCGTTTTTGTCCGGGTTACTTCCAGCTCATCACGTTTAAATCCAGTTTCCAGACGAACATTTTTTAGGATCATCTGCGTTTTAGTGGGTTCCTGAGCGAAGGCATCCGCCGCCCATGCATTGGTTACGATTCCAGCTCCCATAACTCCGAGGGTTTGTTGAAGAAAAGCTTTGCGAGTAAGCATCATTACGATCTTTTGAAGCTGCAAACCTAGCAGAAGTGTGACTAGAAAATGTTATATAAAAAACACATTAACTTGTAAATATTATAACTCCTGCCGAAAAGCTCGCGGCGAAACCCCAGTCTGTTTTTTAAAGAAATTCGAAAAATTAGCTAAATCTTCAAAGCCTAGTTCATAGGAAATTTCCTTGATCGAAGTATCTGTAACTTGTAGTAATCGTTTGGCTTCCAGTAGCGAACGGTTATGAATCATCTGGCCTGCGGAAAGGCCCAGGTATTTTTTACAAAGAATGGTTAGGTAATTGGGCGTGACGTGTAGGCGGTCTGCATAAAAGCTTACGGACTTTTCCGTTTTATAATTTTCTTCCAGTAGTTGTAAATAATTCACCAGCACGGGAGAAGCCATGGCCGGAAATGACGGATTCCTTTCCAGCTCTCTACTAATTAACCGGGAAATAATCCGACATCTTAAGCCAATTAAGGTCCAATCGGGCTGGACGGCTCCTAATTCGGCTGATAACTGATCAAATTCCTGTTGAAAGACGAGATAACTCTTGTGGTCTAATGAAAGAATTGGAGTAGTCAATACAGGAGAAAACCGAAGGTAATCCGTGAACGTCTGCACTAATGCCTGACTGAGCATTAGCTGATATCCTTTGGTATCACTTGCTAATTGCCAATGGTGTACCTGACCGGGTAAGAGAAGGTGAATCTGATGGTCAGCCACGGGGTAATCAACAAAATCAATGGTATGCGTTCCTGCACTTTGTTCTACCAGGAAAAAAAGAAAGAAGTCGTGCTTATGAGGAGCGGTGATCGTATTTTTCCCATGGATGAGATGATCCAGCAAACGCACTTCATTGCGGGCATTTTCCTGAAAATGTTCTAACCCTAAGGTCGGGAATACGGGATTCATGAAGATTCGCTACGATGTTCTTACGGCGAAAGATACACAAGGGATTGCCTTATGGTCGGATATTAAGCACCCAAAACGTTTTCTTTGGTGGAGACGTCCATTGATGGCGTCTCAGCCGGGGAGTGCTTATAATATGAAGGAAACTAAAAATCGCCTCTACCCAGAGGCCATAAATGGACGTTTCTACAAGGGTTGTTTGCTGAAAAGGGGTTTGCTACCATAAAAAAGTTGCCAGCGTTTCCGCTGGCAACGATCCTTATCCTATAAGAAACTATTATGCTTTATTCAGGTTCAGCTTCTGGGCTTTTTGCTGGGCTTTCAGGGCTAGTTCCGTCGCCAGAAAGCAGTGTTCCTGAGGCATGGCCGTTTCAGTCCGGTTCACCACATCGTCGACCAGCAGTTTTCCAAAAGGTAATTCCACCTGACTGCAATCCACGTAACGCGTTTCTTTCTGATTTACTAAAAACAGGTGATTTCCTCCTTCTCGTCCGGCAATGTCGATGTTTTTACGGATTTCAATGTATCCATCGGTTCCCAGAATCGTCAGGCGGCCGTCTCCCCAGGTTTTCAGGCCGTCGGGCGTAAACCAGTCTACCCGGATGTAACCCGTGCCCCCGTCGCCGCGAACCATCAGGTCTCCAAAATCTTCAAAATCAGGATATTTCGTAAAGTGAACATTCCCCGTTTGCGAAGCGACCACTTCGGCTTTAGTCGATCCCGTAAAGAATAAAAACTGATCGCACTGGTGCGAGGCAATGTCACAAATGATTCCTCCGTAGCGTTTCCGATCAAAAAACCAATCCGGACGACTCATCAGACTAATGCGGTGTGGCCCTAAACCAATCGTTTGTACGACTTTCCCAATGGCTCCTTCTTTTACTAAATCCCCCGCTTTTACGGTCGCTTTGTTTTCAAAACGCTCGCTGAACATGATCGAAAAAATCCGCTTCGTTTTCTTCTGCACCCGGCGTACTTCCGCTAACTGATCCAGACTGGTAATGCCCGGTTTATCGACCATGTAATCCTTACCAGCTTCCATCACCCGAACACCCAACGGACCGCGTTGATCGGGAATAATCGAACTCAGGATTAGTTGCGTCGACTTATCATCGAGCACTTCCTTTTCGCTGGAAGCCTGTTTGGCCTGCGGATACCGTTTGGCAAAAGCCGCCGCCAGATCGGCTTCTTTCGAGTAAAAAGAAACCAGCTGGCCTCCGCCTCGAATCACGGCTTCCACCTGCCCATAAATGTGAGAGTGGTTAATGCCAATCACCGAAAATTTTACTCGTGGGTTATCCCAGGTTCTAGCCGGTGCTGACACGGGCACGGATAACGTAGAGGCTAGAGCAGGCAAGCCCATCATACTAGCGGTAGCCGTTACCGATTGCCGAATAAACTGCCGGCGGTTTTCTTCTTTCATAGGATTTAGAGGAGTAATTGTTAGGGTTATTTCGATTTCTTCGCCAGCTGTAAGGCCTGGGTAGTCGTGTAATACTTCGAAATCATATTAGGCACTTCCCATTCCGGTAACTTACCCTCTTTCAGATATTTAAGGTAATTTTCGGTTACCCGGCCAAAGTGAGCTTCGTGGCCATCCTGATACTTTTTAGGAATGACCACTTCCCAGCCTTTTTCAATTTTTTTCAGTTCTACGCCCGGATATGTCTGCTGAATCGTTTTCAAAGCCGCCGTCATTTCAGCTTCGGTTACTTTATTAGCCACGGGTTCGATGGTTAAGGTCGTAACGAAATTCTGCTCGGGTCCCTGGCGGATGATCAGATTGGCTTTTGTTCCCCGCATGATGGAGTAATGCGTATCGCCACCACCTTCAGGTGCTTTATAGGACCAGATTACCGAAACTTTCGCGTGAACACCTTTCAGCTGATAGTTAATTTCTCCATTACTATAAACTTTCAGAATGCTGTCTTTAACGATGCTTGGCTTCAGGTATTCAGGAAAATTTTTCTGTTTGGTGATCGCATTGAACTGGCTGCGAGTCATATCCGTCGTCCAGCGGCGAGCTGAATTCAGTTTGACATCTTTTTGGTAATCAATACTTTGCTCAGGAAAACATTCCCACTGTACCAGATCAACCAGGTGCGTAGTTACATCAACAATCCCTTCTCCCTGCTGATTGACATCCATAAACC
>CAJYHS010000108.1 GCA_913774715.1 uncultured Siphonobacter sp.
GGTTGTACTCACCGTTGGCTTCGTCCGAAACAAAGTATACGTTACCGGCTTTGTCAATGGTGGCCCACATATCCTTTCCATTGTAATCTGTATACCGCTTGTAGGCTTTGGTTTTACGGTTATACGACTGAATATCAGGGTTAAATTCACCTTTATACCCTTTGCGGTAGGCCTGGTTATCACTTTCCCAGGTATCGTTAAAGAATAACTCTCCTGAAGAAGGATGTTCAGCTACGCTGTGAATGCGATTAAAGTAATGACCAAAAATGCGTTTGGGCGTACCGCCATCGGTAGAAATGGTGTAAGCGGTGCCCCCGTTAAAGGCGGTAGATTCAAAGTAAATGGTTTTCGAATCCCAGCCCCAGCTATCCATAAGGTCATTACCATCGTGAAAGGTTAACTGGCGGATTTCGCCTCCTTCGGCGGGCATGAGATAAATGTCATTGTTGCCATACTGCGTTCCCGAAAAAGCCAGCCACTTGCCGTCTGGAGAGAAACGAGCCCGGGTTTCGCTGCCCTGCATGGCGGTTAAACGGGTGCTGATGCCGGAGGCGAGATCGGTTTTCCAAAGGTCGTTTTCATAAGTGAAGACTAACGTTTTCGCATCGGGACTGATGGTAGGATAGGAGGTAAAGTAAACGTCTTGGGCCTGTAGCTGAGACAGCCCTGCCACGGCCAGAATTGCCGAGCATACAAGTTTCTTCATGTCTAGGGGAGTGAAGTGTTATTGCGGAAAGATACAAAACAGAAGGCAGTCGTTGCACCGGATGAAGGACTAAAGGTGTATTTCTGGTGACAGCGTAATGTTCGTTGCTTTTATATAGGTATGCACGAGTTCATTGACTCCTGCGAACATCTTCCCGAAACAAAGAAAACGCCACCCGAACATAGGGTGGCGTTTTCTTTGTTTCGCATTACGTTGTTTACAAAGTCCGAACTTTGATATTCTTCCAGCGAACCTTAATTCCGCCGCCATCGTGAATTTGCAGAGCAATGCTGCCCGCCCGTGAGCCGAAGGCATCGTCCGTCATCGTTACCATTTCCTGACCATTCAACCAGGAGGTTACGGTATTACCCTGCACTTTGATTTTCATGGTGTTCCATTCGCCCATTTTCAGAGCTTTATCTTTCGCGGGATCAGGTTTAATTAACCAGCCACGACCGTATGATTCATAAATACCACCCGTCGAATGGTTCGGGGGAGCTACTTCTACCTGCCAGCCCGACACTTTCGTTCCATCAATGGAGGAGTGAAAGAAAATGCCACTATTACCGTCGGCTTCCTGTAAAAATTGAGCTTCTACTTCGAAATCCTTGAATTGTTGTTCGGTTGCCAAATAGCCGTATTGCTTATCCGGGCCGCTTTCGCAGATGAGTTCGCCGTCTTTTACGTACCATTTTTCAGTACCGTATACTTTCCAGCCCGTTAAATCTTTCCCATTAAAAAGTGATTTCCATTTCTCTTTTAAAGGACGTTCGGCTGAAGCAATGAAGCTCAGACAAAATAAAGCAAGAATGAAAATAGGTGACGTACGCATGCAATAGAGAGTTAAGTTTAGAATGTTTAATCCATATTACCCTGAAAAAGGGAGAAGGCCCAATTTAAGGATCGAATGTCTGATCCCCAAATACGGGCCTTCTGTTATGCAACTAAGTTATGGCTATTCGATGGTAATTACCCAGTCATCCTGTTCAACTACTGTACCTTCAGTCAGGACAATGGAGGTTACCTTACCCGCTATTGGTGCGGCTACGATACTTTCCATTTTCATGGCTTCGATTACGAACAGAGGCTGGTTTTTCTTCACCTCTTCGCCTTCTTTCACCTGAATACGGCTCAGACGACCCTGAAGCGGTGCCCCCACCTGACCGGCTTTGGTTACCTTTGCATTTTGAGATTTGGTAGCCTTAAAGGTATTATCCTTGATCGAAATCCGGCGGGCCTGCCCATTCAGATCAAAGGTTACCGTGCGGTGTCCGGTTTCATCCGGTTCTGACACGTAAGACAATTTGATCATGATGGTTTTACCTTCCTGAATCGTCACCAGAACTTCCTCGTCCAGTTTCAAACCGTAGAAGAAAGCCGGCGTTGGAAGCTTACTAACGTCACCGTAGCGATCAGAGGCTACGTAGAAGTCTTCGTAAACCTTCGGATACATCTTGTAACTGAGGTAGTCCAGGAAGGCTCCGTCGTTACCCATGTAGAATTCGGCATTCGGGAATTTCTTCTTAAATGCAGCGAAATCTTCTTCCAGATTTAGTGGAGGTAAGCTGTCGTTCGGACGGCCCGTAATGGGTTCTTCGTCCCGTAAAACAACCTTTTGTAGTTCTTCGGGGAAGCCGCCTACGGGCTGACCGAGTTCGCCTTTCAGGAACCCTTTAACAGACTCGGGGAAACTCAGAGAGTCACCACGTGTGAATATTTCTTCCGAGGTCAGGTTATTGGACGTCATGAAAATGGCCATATCACCCACTACTTTGGACGACGGTGTCACCTTCACAATATCACCAAACAGCTGATTCGCCGTGATGTAATTTTTCTTTAGCGTCTCAAACTTGTCGCCAACGCCCAGTGAAATGGCCTGCTGACGAAGGTTTGAGAACTGACCACCGGGTACTTCATTGTCATATACTTCAGCCGAGCCCGAACGCATACCACTTTCGAAGGGATAGTAGTACTCACGTACATCTTCCCAATACGTGGAATACTGGTTCAGTAAAGAAAGGTCAATCGGGTGTTCCCGCTCGTGCCCTTCCATCATCGCTACTACCGAGTTGAAGTTAGGCTGAGAAGTTAATCCCGACATGGCTGCAATCGAGCAATCTACGATGTCTACACCCGCTTCAATCGCTTTGAGATACGTAGCAGGTTGAATGGATGAGGTATCGTGCGTGTGTAAGTGCACGGGAATGCTAAGTACTTTCTTCAGCTCACTCACCAGAATCGAAGCCTGCTGAGGTTTCAATAAGCCCGCCATGTCTTTGATACACAGCATATGAGCTCCCAGATCTTCCAGCTGACGAGCCAGATCGAGGTAATACTGAAGCGAATATTTGTAATCAGGGTTGTTCTTATGTTGCAGGAAATCACCGGTATAACAGATGGCTGCTTCCGCAATACCACCCGTACGTTCCTGAACGGCTTTGATGGATACTTTCATCGCATCAATCCAGTTCAGGGAATCAAAAATGCGGAAGACATCCACGCCCGATTCCCAGGATTTTTCAACGAACGTTTCAATCAGATTGTCCGGATACGCAGAATAACCTACGGCATTACTACCCCGGAATAACATCTGGAGCAGCATGTTAGGCATGGCCTCGCGGAACTGACGCAGACGAGTCCAGGGGTTTTCGTGCAGGAAACGCATGGATACATCAAACGTAGCTCCACCCCAGACTTCCATCGAGAATAACTGTGGGAAGGACTTGGCAAAACCTGAAGCCACTTCCAGCATATCGTCCGTACGAACCCGAGTGGCTAACAGGGACTGATGACTATCCCGGAAGGTCGTGTCGGTATAGAGAATCGTATTGTGTTCTTTCACCCATTCCGCAAATTTTGCGGGACCCATCCGGTTCAGACGGTCCTTATTTCCGAGAGGAAACTCGCCGTAAGGATCTACCGGAGGTACGATAGGTGTGCGGAACGTCTTTTCGTTTTTGATCTTCACATCCGGGTTACCATTCACGATGACTTCACCGAGGTAACGAAGCAGTTTCGTCGAGCGATCCTGTGATTTCCGGAAATTGAACAGTTCGGGCGAGTTATCGATGAACTGTACCGTACACGCACCCGACTGGAACGTAGGGTGGGCGAGTACATTCTGAAGGAAAGGAATGTTAGTTTTAACGCCACGGATCCGGAACTCAACCAAAGCCCGTTCCAGACGCTGAATGGCTCCCTTGAACGTCCGGCCGGAAGAAGAAACCTTCACCAGCATTGAATCGAAGTAGGGAGAAATCTTCATGCCGGGATAGGTCGAACCTTCGTCCAGACGAATCCCGAAACCAGCGGCGTTACGATAGGCAATGATCGTACCGAAGTCGGGTTTGAATCCGTTGGCGGGATCTTCCGTCGTAATCCGGCACTGAATGGCAAAGCCACTCATCTCAATATCTTCCTGTCCGTGCAGATAAATACCGTTATCAGACAGTTTATAGTTCATCGCCACCAGTAGCTGGCTGCGAACCAAATCAATCCCCGTAATTTCTTCGGTAATGGTATGCTCCACCTGAATCCGGGGGTTCACTTCGATAAAGTAAATGTTCTCTTCTTTATCGACGAGAAACTCAACTGTACCTGCACACGAGTAATTCACCGCTTTACCAATGGCAACGGCATATTCGTAGAGTTTTTTCCGGGTTTCCTGTTTCAGGTTTACCGAAGGAGCAATTTCTACTACTTTCTGAAAACGACGCTGAACGGAACAATCCCGCTCAAAGAGGTGGTATAGATTTCCGTGTTGATCACCGAGTAACTGAACCTCGATGTGCTTGGGGTTTTCAATGAATTTCTCAATGAAAATGGTATCGTCACCGAACGCATTTTTGGCTTCGTTACGGGCTTCATTATAGGAACGCTCCAGCGATTCCGCATCCCGCACGACCCGCATGCCTCGACCACCACCGCCAGCGGCGGCTTTCAGCATCAGGGGATAACCAATGCGTTCAGCTTCAGATAGCACTTTCTCCGCGGGTTCGCCTTTAATTTTAGCATCCTGAATAACGGGAAGTCCGGCTTTAATGGCGGTCTCTTTCGCGATTACCTTATCCCCTAAAGCTTGCATAGCCTCGGGTGAGGGTCCTACGAAAATGATATTTTCTTCCCGGCAGCGAGTCGCCAGATGCGTATTTTCGCTCAGGAAGCCATAACCAGGATGGATAGCGTCGATTTTCTTACGCTTGGCCAGAGCAATCAACCCTTCTACATCCAGGTAAGGTTTCAACGGGTCTTCATCACGGCCAATCTGATAGGCTTCGTCAGCCTTATATCGGTGAAGTGAATAACGGTCTTCGTAGGTATAAACAGCAACGGTCTGTATTCCTAATTCCGTAGCGGCCCGCATAATGCGAATGGCAATTTCGCCGCGGTTTGCTACCAGCAGGCGTTTGATTTTACGGACGTATTCAGGAGTCATGCAGTAATGAGGTTAAACCAAATAATCTATTACGTTTTGAGGCGAACCGCAGTTCACAGAATTTTTATACTAAAAACCTCTTGACTGCAAATATGCAAACTTGCCAAAAGAAATGCCGTATTCTTTGAGAATTTCTAAATGAAATTTGGAAACTCTTAAAAAATTCACAAGATCACTTGGTTATTTACAATGGAATTTTTTGCCTAGTCTTTCGGAAAGAGTAAGTAAATAAAAAGACGTAAGAACCTGTGCCAGTCCCGATAAAGCAATGACTGAAATTTTCTCAAATGCCTAGGTCTCAAGTTTCAGGAATATGAAGGATAAGGTAGAAAGTTAGTGAACCTATTCTGTTTTGCTACTATGAGATGCTTTTGCTAGAATGGGCATAAAAATGCCCCACACTCCGAAAAGTATGGGGCTCAACTATAGAAATGATTGCTTATAAAGCAAATAAAACACCAATCATGAAAAACAAGGCGGCACCGATGTAGAATACTTTAGGCTGAATACCTGGAGCATGCTCGGTTCCCAGCGTTGCCTCTTCTGGATTTCCTACGTTATAACGAACGGGAATGGTAGAACCAACCTGTAAAGGGCTATTTGTTCCTTCTTCACCAAGGGCTACAAACTGATGATTGCCCACATTGAATTTTACTTGAGGAAAATGCAAGGGGAAATTCCCCATTTTATCATCTCGGTTGTATTTTTTGAATACGTCGACAATGATTCCCTCAACCGTTGCCGATTGTTGTAACCACTGCTGACGACGATTGGCAAAATAAATGCCAATGCCTAAACAAAGAATAGCAATTCCAATGAAAGGCAACATGAACTCCGCACCGGGTTGAGACATCCCAGGAGTTCGGGGTAATGACATCGTAAGGATATTATTGAAAAACAAATTCATGGCTTATGCGAGATAATAACTTCGAGTTCTGGTAGGCACTTTACTACTTACTGTGCTTTATATTGAACAAAAATCATCTATTACTCGCAGACAATCAAATAGTTACGCTTTGGTTAATTAATGACGTGATCTTACAAAAACACTAATTTTAGCTAAGAAATTGTAGTTTCTTACAAAAACACGTTGCATAAAAGGCAGTCCAAACAAAATATTGTTTGATTTTTTAAAAAGTACGTCTCAAAAGCACGTCTGAAAAAAAATAAATTTTTTTGGAGGAAATAATTGTATTATTCTTTGATAATGTTTTGTTAAACATGAGATAATTTGCTTCTATAGGCCATACCTCAGCGAACGTCAATTTGATTAGTTAGTAGATAACAGCTTTTGTAAAATAAAATTTGGCGAAAAAAACTTTAAAAATAATTTACAGTGGATTGGGTAAGAGCACAAAAAAAGTCTGACCGAAGCCAGACTTTTCCTTTATAATCATAAAATCCTGGACCTAAAATGGTCTGAATCTTAGTAGTGACGGGGTGAGTTGTAAGCAGCAAAAGCAGCTCCAACTAGCAGCGTGCCTACAATTGCTGTTAAAGTATCGCCGAAAATCCAGAGAATAGCGGCTATTAATAAGAAACCAGCTAGTTGAGGAGCCTTTGTAGAAGAGGTTGATTCGCTATTGGATGACATAATGAAATTCTTTTTAGATCTGGCACAAAAATAGAAGCTGAGTCCTAAACTGCCAAGTACTTTTTAAGGCTTTTGCTGCTTTTGTTCACGGCGACGTTTCACAAGACGAACGGCAGTCATGATTAATATCGCAAAAATGATTAATCCAGCTACCCCGTAAATCCAGTCCAGGGCGTTTTTCAATACGACCAGAAAAACAATGGCAAAGAGTAAAATGGTGGCCACTTCGTTCCAGAGTCGTAACTGAATGGAACTATGGCGAAAATGATCTCTGCGTAATTCAAGAATCAATTTCCGGCAGTAAAAATGATAGCCTATTACCCCTGCAACAAAGGTTAACTTCAGGTGCATCCATGGCTGCTGGAGCCAGAAAGGAAATAAGTAGAGCATCCAACTGGCCGAGAGAATGGTTAGCCACATAGCCGGAACCATAATGGCATTGAACAGTAACTTTTCGTTACGCTTGTACTCGGCAGACAAAATGCCGCGGGCGGGTTCTGGCTTATGATGGGCTTCAGTGTGGTAAATCAGTAACCGCGGTAAATAAAACAAACCTGCAAACCAGCTCACCACAAAGATGATGTGCAATGATTTGAGATAGTCGTAGGGAAAGGGCATGGTGTAGTAAGAATAATGGATGCGTGAATCCTTTGCAAATATATAGCCCGGTCAGGTGTAGAAACGTACCAAGAGTAATAAATGCAGGGAGTTTGGGTGACAAAAGTCATTGGAATGCCTGCGGGGGTGAAGGAGCTTTGCGTCGTAACGTTTAGTAATACGAGAAGCACTGGTACCCATGAACGAGTCCGAGTTAATTCAGAAATATGACGTGGCCGGGCCACGATACACGAGTTATCCAACGGTTCCCTTTTGGGACGTTGACACTTTTTCAGCGGAAATCTGGAAACACCGCTTGCAGGAACAATTTCGGACCTCCAACGGCCTGGTTAGTCTTTATATCCATTTACCTTTTTGTGAGAGCTTATGCACCTTTTGTGGCTGTCATAAACGCATTACCAAAAACCACGGCGTAGAAAGGAAGTATCTGGAAGCCGTTTTAAAGGAATGGCAATTATACCTGGATTATCTGCCGGAACGTCCCAATATCGCTGAAATTCACTTGGGTGGCGGAACCCCCACTTTTTTTTCACCGGAGAACTTACAATGGTTTCTGAAACAGTTACTCGTGGGTGGGCAGTTAGCTGAAAACATTGACTTTGGTTTTGAAGGCCATCCCAATAACACAACCGCGGAGCATCTGAAGGCCCTGCATGAGCTGGGTTTTCGCCGGGTAAGCTTTGGCGTTCAGGACTATGACTGGCAAGTGCAAAAAGCCATTCACCGGATACAACCTTTCGCTAATGTTGAAAGAGCAACGCGTCAGGCTCGGGAGATGGGGTACACCTCCGTAAGCCATGATTTGGTGTACGGCTTACCCTTTCAAACGATGCAAGGTGTGGAAGAAACCATTCAGAAAACCATAGAGTTACAGCCGGATCGTATTTCTTATTATTCTTATGCCCACGTTCCGTGGATTAAAGGAACGGGGCAACGCGGGTTTCAGGAAGAAGACATTCCCAAAGGAGCGACTAAACGAGCCTTTTACGAACGGGGACGAGACCTGTTACTCAAGGCAGGGTATACCGAAATCGGAATGGATCACTTTGCCTTGCCTCATGATTCACTTTATCAAGCGATGAGGGAAGGAACATTACACCGAAATTTCATGGGTTACACCACGACCCATTCCGAGGTGATGATCGGGCTGGGGGCTTCTTCCATTTCCGATTGCTGGACAGCTTTTGCTCAGAATGAAAAAGATATTGATGTGTATCTTGACAAGGTAAACCAGGGGACGTTACCCGTAATTAAAGGCCACGCTCTTAGTGCGGAAGATGTACGCATCCGTCAGCAAATCCTGAATTTGATGTGTCATTTCGAAACAGAGTGGACGCCGCATTCACTCGACATGATGGACGATTTTAAAAAAGATGGACTGCTAACGTATACTAATGAGCGAGTCGTAATCTTTGATTCGGGTCGAGCTTTTATTCGGAATATTTGTATGGCATTTGACGAAAAACTCAAGCAGCGGAAAACGACGGAACGCTTATTTTCCAAGACAGTTTAATACTGAAGCATTCACAAAGCCAACGCGAGGTTTGGGAACAAACCTCGCGTTGGCTTTATTTTTTTATACATTGCAGATTGATTTAATCTAACGTTTACCGATGCTTCGTCTTTTTTGTCTTCTGCTGTTTTTATCGGGATCCTCTAGTTATTCATGGGCTCAGGAGCTGGATGATCTGATGATAAGGACTAAGGAATCTACGAAAGACATTGATACTACGTATATTAACTCATACGAGCATCAGCTAACGTCACGCCTATACCTTTCCCGAAAGTACAGTCGTCTGCTGATGAAGACGCCCAGCCGGAGAATTGCGTTTCATCCCAACACCAGCCTGAATCTTGGGGTTGGAGCTACCTTTGAATCAGTAACGCTGAACCTGGCTTATGGATTTTCTTTCCTCAACCCGGACTATGGACAGGGTAAAACGAAATACCTGGATTTGCAGTCACACATTTACAATAGAAACTGGGTCGCCGATTTTTACGGGCAATTTTATAAAGGATATTACCTGACTTCAAAGGAACTCGCGATGAATATTCCTGAGCCCTATTATCAACGCCCGGATATGTTTGTTCGAATGGGGGGAGCGTCGTATTATCGGATGACAAATGGAAGCCGGTTTTCTTACCGGGCGGCCATGGTTCAGAACGAGTGGCAGAAAAAATCCGCTGGAACCTGGCTGTACGGCGGAGAGGCTTTTTATGGAGTAATGGGCGGAGATAGCACACTGGCCCCGACGCATTACATTAACGATTATAACGTCAAAAAGATCCGATTTTTCAAATTCGGACCCGGGGGCGGGTATGCGTATACCTGGGTAATCAATCAGCATTTTTTTGTAAGCGGATCATTGACTGCTAATCTGAATGCCTCCATTAGTACGGAATATGTGGGTAACGAACCAGGTCAGGTGAAATTTAATGTGCGGCCTAATCTGAATTACCGGGCCTCTGTCGGTTATAATTCTGAAAAATGGATGGTAAAACTATCGCTCGTGCAATCAGATGTATCAGTAACCGGTATTTCTCAGACAGAGTATCTCATTCGGACGGGGAATTATCGATTTACCTATTCCCGCCGGTTCCCACCGGGGAAAAAACTTCGGAATTTGGCTGAAAAGAAACGTAAACTACTTGGAAGCTGAGACTTTGTGTAGATTTGAATATCGAACGTCGAATGGGTTTTGATAACCCTAATACTCTAAACTACTTCAATCCTATGTTTTCAAAACTTACTCTAAGTGTCGCCCTTTTAAGCCTTGTTCAAATGGTTAACGCTCAGAAAAATGACGATTTTCATTTACTTGTGGGTACGTATACCCAAAAAGGAAGTGAAGGAATCTATGTATATAATTTCAATACAAACACTGGAGAATTTAGTCCCGAGAGTGTAGCTAAGGGGTTAAAGAACCCCTCTTTTTTAGCGATTTCCCCTGACCAGAAAAAGGTATATTCGGTGGGGGAAATGGATAACGGAGGAGCTGTTTATGCCTTCTCGTTTGATAACGCTTCCGGTAAGCTTGAGAAGTTGAGCACTGAATCTTCGGGCGGAGCCGGACCTTGCCATATTACCGTTGATAAAACCGGGAAATGGGTAATGGTAGCGAACTATGGAGGCGGCAGTTTAAGTATTCTACCCATTTTACCAACGGGCGGGGTAGGAGCTCCCTTGAAAACCTTCCAGCATGAAGGTTCTGGTCCTAATAAACAGCGTCAGGAGAAAGCTCACGTACACTCAGTTAACCTTTCCGCCAATAATAGGGACCTGTATGTGCCTGATTTAGGCATTGATGAAATTACGTATTATCAGCTGGATGATAAAAAAGGAACGCTGACCGAAGGAAAACCAACCCGAACGTCCCCCGGTGCCGGACCACGTCACTTTACCATTCACCCGAATCAGAAATTTGCTTACGTCATTAATGAGCTGGACATGACTGTAACAGCTTATAACTATAATAAAGACGGGTCCTTATCGGACATTCAGACGATTTCGACGGTTCCGGCGGATTTTAAAGGAACAAACATCTGTGCGGACATTCATATCTCGCCCGATGGTAAGTTCCTGTACGGCTCCAACCGGGGTCATGATAGTATTGCAACGTATGCCATTGATTCTTCGACGGGCAAGCTAACGCTGGTAGAAATTACTCCTTCAGGTGGTAAGCATCCACGGAACTTCATGATTGACCCTTCCGGTCGGCTGGTGCTGGTAGCCAATCGGGATACGGATAATATTGTGATTTTCAGTCGAAATGCTCAGACGGGTAAATTAACTCCCACGGGTAAGGAAATCTCCCTGTCTATGCCCGTGTGTTTAAAACTAATACCCAAAAAATAAGTCAGAACGTAAATACTAAGCAAACGGATCGTGGAAACGCGATCCGTTTGTTGTTGCTTCTGAAATGCCTTCGTATTTTTAGCTTTTCCCATTGGAGCAACACACATGAAATTTCGTCTTATTGAACCCAAGGATAACCAGCGGCTGGCTGCTATCATTCGTCAGGGTATTGAAGAGTTTAACGTTCCACTCGAAGGAACGGCTCATACGGATCCTACAACCGATGATCTTTATAACCTATTTCAGAAAAAAGGCTCTATTTACTGGGTGGCCGAGATAGACGGAGAAATTCTGGGCGGCTGCGGTGTTTCCCCAACGGAAGGGTTACCCGAGGGTTGTGCCGAACTCGTTCGCTTTTTCCTTGCCCCTGAATCACGGGGGAAAGGGATTGGTAAATTCCTGATGATGAAATGCTTTGAGTCGGCGGTTGAACTGGGTTATCGTCAGTTATACCTGGAAACCTTTCCCGAAATGGCTTCTGCGGTAGGGATGTATGAACATATGGGTTTTCACTTCATTCCGCAGGCTTTGGGGAATTCCGGGCATTATAGCTGCACGATCTGGATGTTGAAAGACTTATAAGGTTTTCTCGTACCAGTGATGTTTTTGGGTCTCGTAGTAAAAATCTTCGATGATCTGAAAGCCCAGCTTTTCCATAATTCGGCAGGAGCCTGTGTTTGCTACATCAACCATTCCAACAAGCGTTGAAAGTTTCAACACTTCAAAGGCATAGGTACAACAGGCTTCTGCCGCTTCGAAAGCATAACCTTGCTGCCAGTAAGCGGGCAGTAAACGATAGCCGAGATCGTGAAAATTCGTTTTTTCATTGATTACCCGGTCATCCAGGTATTTTATGCCGCACCAACCCATGAAAGCTCCCGTTTCACGATGTTGAATGGCCCATCGGCCTATACCATTTCGAACATACTGATCCTGGATGTATCGAACCATTTGCTCACTTTCCTCCAGCGATTGACTGGGCGTACCGAGGAACTTCATTACCTCAGGATTCGAGTCCATTTCAAACAGAGCTGGAGCATCCGTTTTTTCCACATCTCTTAATAGCAAGCGACTGGTTTCCAGGTGAATTTTCATACCGATAAAGGAGGTTATTTAAATTAAAAAATCCTCATCCAAAGGACGAGGATTTATAAGGGTGTAGCGGCACCCAAGTTAAATTTCTTACTTGGATTGGACTATTGAAAGTACCTCGCTACTGTTGTTCATGGCGAAACTACTAAGGATTCCCATAAAAAGAAACGGTTCATTAATTATTAACTAACTGTTTATTAAGGGAGGATATCTAATGGTAGTAATCGCTCAAATGTAAAGCAACACCTTTAGGAAAACCTCCCAACCCAAATGATGGGAGGCCTTGAATTCTTATTTTTTAGTCAAATCACGGATCACTTTTACCTCCTCCGCTTTGTAAGGATTTCCATCTTTCCGAAAAACTTCGTGGAACCAAAGTTTAGGTTCTTCGCCACTTGGAATAGGCTCGTCCCAGGCATAATACGTATTCGTTTTTCCCTGAACGAGTCCCCAGTTGATGGCTCCGACTTTATACTTTTTGAAAATCGGAAGGCAGGTTTCAAATAAGCTGTTATGCTTGCGTGCCATGTATTCGGTGCAAATCATGGGACGGCCTAACTTCTGAAGTTCCAGAATTTGCTTCTCCAGATTATCGGCAGGTTTATAGTTGTGGAAGGAGATGATATCCGAATTGGCAAACATGAATTCATTCGAAAGCGGATGTTCCGTCCACCAGCCTGACGTAATGGGTTGCGTAGGCTTTGCCGCCCGAGCCCATTCAAAGGATTTGATGAGTAAAGGCATGACTGCATCGTTGTAACCATTGTTAGTAGGCTCGTTAAACAAGTCCCAGCCCCAGATGCGTTGATCTTTGCCGAATGCCGTAATGACACCTTTGGTATAGGCCTCCAGGCTGCCCCAGGTACGTGAATCGAACATCCGTTTGGTACCGGGTGCCCGTAACCATCCTGAGTTATGCACGCCGGGTTTAGGATCCGGTTGTTTGCCCAATTTCGGATCATCATTCCAGCAGGAATCAAAGAGGACAAACAGAATCTTGATCTGGTGCTTATCTGCTATCGTAAGAAACTCATTCATGCGTTTCTTAAGGCCTTCAGGATCTTTTTCCCACAACAGGTTATGCAAAAACACCCGCATGATGTTCATACCAATGTCATGAGCCCAGCCCAGTTCCTTATCAATCGTTTTGGGGTCCCAGCTGTCTTCCTGCCAGAATTCCAGCTGGTTAATAGCCGTGCTGGGCGTGAAGTTCGCACCGACGGGCCAGGGCTGTTTGGCGTACCACTCATTGGCTTTTTGGGCAGACCAGCGTCCGGGAATAACCTTGACGGGTTCTCCGGTAGTGGTCTGTGCCTGTGCGGTACCCAGTAATAAGGTTAAGGTGAGAAGGCTAAGAATACTACGAATCATAAGTGGTTTGAGGTTATGTGATGAGTACCCAATTATAAAGAGCTAAATAAAAATAGAGTTGAAGGTTGATTGAATCGCATTTACTAATACGGTTAACGTGGGTTGGGTTACTATCACAAGTAGAGGTTAAGTAGACAAGGTAATGATGAATAAAATAGGTTTAGAGGAGTGCTTTCTTAACGAAAACAGTACAAATGTATTCGAATAAATCAAGCTATCTACAGGACAAGTAAGCGGACCTTAACCCTGAGTGCTCAAAAACATTTATTGAATAATTCATAGGATTAATAGACTTTGATTTTCGGATGGAAAAGGTTATTCTTATTAAGGTTGAAAAAAATATTTAAAAAATCATAAAATAGACTCAGGGTGTATCCCTCTCTACTTGTCAGTATGCTCAGTAAACGCATTCATGCCCTGACTCCAGCCACCTATGTCATTACCTGTATCTACTCCGGTAATCCGTTCCATCCCTGCCGCCCGATTGGTGGAGTTCAAGCCACGTAATCAGATGGGAAAAGAAACGGAAGAATCGCTGCAACTATTATTCAGGGAAAACCCTCAAAAAGGCTGTGAGAAGCTGTTTAAACAATATTACGCGGCCCTGTGCAGTCATTCCGTTCGATTGGTTTACTCGAAAGAAGTCGCCGAAGACATCGTCTCGGAAGTATTCTGCAAATTCTGGAGTGATCGGGTTTATGAGTCAGTAACTATTTCATACGTGGCCTATTTGTATCAGGCCGTTCGCAATCGTTCCTATAATTACTTACGATGGGAACTCCAGAAAGCCCGCCAAAGCACCGATCCCCAGGAATTGGCATTGGCCGACTACCAACCTTCGCCTGCCGAATTAGTGCAGTTCGACGAGCTTCAACGCAAAGTTGAGCAAACGATTGAGCAACTTCCTTCGCAATGCAAGCGGGTTTTTCTGTTGAGTCGCTTTGAAAACCTGAAGTATCAGGAAATCGCAGAAGAGCTTCAGATTAGCACCAAAACCGTTGAATCGCACATTAGCAAGGCTTTATCGACCCTTCGTCTGGTTCTCAAGGATGAATGGATGTGGTGCAGCCTCCTCGTCCTTTTTACTCTTTAAGGTACTTATCCCATCTCTATCATTCGTTTCAACTTATGCAACCGATTACCCGTGTCCAATTGATGGAGTATCATGCCGGGCGAGCCACGCCTCTGCAGGTCCGTCAGATAGAAGAATGGCTTCAGCAGCCGGAGAATCTACAAGTATTCTACGAGACACTGCATGAATGGGAAAGCGAACGTCTCCAGTATCAGGCCGATACCGAAGTAGCATTTCAAAAATATCAGAAATTCATGGAGAAGGGCATTCGCCCCCTGAGTGAGGAGAAAGAGCAAGCCCCTTTCTGGTCCTGGAAGCCTTGGTTTGCCGCCGCCGCGGTATTAGTGATCTGCTCGGGCTGGTTTTTCCGGGAACAAATCCAATACAAGACCTTTCAAACCGCTTACGGCGAGGTAATGCCCGTGGTATTACCCGATGGAAGTACAGTTACGCTCAATGCCAATTCCACCCTGAAGTATCCACGTTTTGACTTTGGAAGTGGTCCCCGAAACGTAATGCTGAGCGGTGAAGCCCGTTTTTCGGTGGTTCATACCAAAGACCATCGCCAGTTTGTGGTAAAAACCAATCGGAATCTGGATGTCGAAGTACTGGGGACCGAGTTCGTGGTATTTAACCGGAATCGCGGCACCCGGGTTGTGCTGATGAAAGGGAAAGTGCAACTCAATTTCCAAAAGCAGGGGCGAAAACTAACCATGAAACCCGGCGATCAGGTAACGATGACCTCGGTTGGAGCTTTCGAGATGAAAAAGAAGCCGAAACCCGAAGAAGCCGCCGCCTGGACGCATCGCCGCTACGTGTTTACCGATACGTCACTTTCAGAAATTGCGGAATTGATGAAGGAAAATTATGGCTACGAAGTGAAGATTCCCGACCAAAATTTAGCCAAACGCTTGGTGACGGGAGACTTTGAAGCTAAAAATGGTGAAGATCTTCTGAATGCTTTAAAAACCATGCTTCGCTTACGTATAGAGCGGGCCGGTAAAACGATTACCCTAACTGAGAAAAACTAACTCTACCTCTTGCTATTGAATGTATGAACAAAGCACTACCCTTATGCCTTTGGGCGGGATTGACGATGCTTTCGGGATTGGGCCGTTCGCAGACCTTTGCCCGTGCCGAGACGCTGCGGCAGGAAACCCGAACAAAACTACCCGCGTACCGAACCCTGCGGAAAGCTTTGCAGGATATTAAAACGAATTATAAGGTTGATATTCTTTTCGAAAATCGGGTGGTAGATAACCTCTCCATTCCCACCGAACGGCTGAAAGGACACACGTCGGCGGAGCAGGCTCTTAAAGCTGTTCTGACGCCGCTGGGACTCAATTATCAGAAGATGAAGGAGCGATCCTACATCATTGTTCAGGAGGATAAGAAGGTTCAGGCAGCATCTGCCAAAACCTCTTTTATGATGCCGTCGATCAGTGGTGTGACGCCTATGCTGTCTTTACAACAAACCAGTCTTTCGGCGGATATTCCCGTGCGGGGAACCGTACGGGATGAAGCCACGGGCGAAGGCTTACCCGGCGTAAACGTCATCGTGAAAGGAACCTCCAAAGGAGCTACTACCGACGCTACCGGATCTTTCCGACTGGATATTCCGGATGGAAATGCCGTGCTGATTTTTTCTTCGGTGGGGTATCAGTCGCAGGAATTAGCAGTGGGTTCACAAACGATCCTGAACATTACTCTTAAAAATAGCGATCAGGCTCTGGATGAAGTTGTTGTCGTAGGGTACGGGGAACAGAAAAAGGAATCCATTACTGGTGCTATTTCTACTATTACCAGTAAAGATCTGGAGAAAGTACACGGCGGTTCAACCGTGAGTAGTGGACTGGCAGGTAAAATTCCGGGGGTAACTTTCCGGATGAATGACGGTCGTCCCGGTTCGAGTGCCAATATTCAGATCCGAAACATGGGTAACCCCTTGTACGTAATTGATGGCATTCAGAAAGACGCGGGTCAATTCAATAACATTTCACCGAACGACATTGAAAGTATTACGGTATTGAAGGATGCGTCGGCGGCGATTTACGGAGTTCGGGCCGCGAACGGTGTTATCGTGGTAACAACGAAACGCGGGAAGATGGGCAGTTCGAACACGATTAATGTGGATGCGTACACAGGCTTTCAAAACTGGACCCGTTTCCCGAAAACGACAAATGCCTACCAGTGGATGTTAGGAAAAGCCGATGCGGAAATGAACCAGTACGGTCGAACGGACATTACCCAGGAAGAACTGAACAAATGGCAGCAGGGTACAGAAACGGGTTATAAAAGCTTCGACTGGTTCAAGTACATCGTTCAGAAAAATGCTCCGCAGTATAATCTCAATATCAATGCAACGGGCGGTTCGGACAAAATCAACTATTACATCTCAGCAACGCACCTGTTTCAGAACTCGGTATTAGGTCGGGAGTTTACCTTCAAACGAACCAATATTCAGAGTAACGTTGATGCCCAGATTACTAACTCACTGAAAGTCGGCGTGCAGATCAATGGCCGGATTGAAACGCGGGATAACCCCGGCGTTCCCGGAGGCGATGATTACTGGGCTCCCCGGTTTGCTCTGTTCCGTAACCGTCCTACCGAGCGTCCTTTTGCCAATGATAATCCGGAATACCTGAATGACATCGGTCATAATGATACCAACTGGGGCTTGTTAAATAAAAATAAATCAGGGTATTGGCGGGAAGACTGGCGGGTATTACAAACCAACTTCGTTGGCGAGTATCGCTCACCCATCAAGGGACTAACGGCGAAAGCTACGTATTCATATTACTTCGCGGATCGCCTGATGAATGGTCATGAGTACACATACGATGCCTTTACCTATTATAAGGATACGGACAAATACGTTCGGACGGGCGGGAGTACAAACCCCTGGCGGGAGCGGGGCACGCGGAAAATCCTGGAAAATGTAACGCAGGGGCAGATTAACTACCAGAACAGCTTCGGCAAACACAATTTCGCCGCCACCTTTGTGGCCGAACGGATTGCCCGTCGCGAGCTTGATGTATGGGTACACTCAGTGCCTCAAACCAATGAGTTACCCCTGCTGCAATTTGCTGACATGGATACCTATAACGATAGCGATATTCAGACGGCCCGTGCGGGGTATATTGGTCGGGTTAACTACAATTATCAGAATAAGATTTTCCTCGAAGTGGCCGGTCGGCGGGACGCTTCCTACAAATTTGCTCCTTCCAAACGCTGGGGATTTTTCCCCTCTATTTCGGGCGGCTGGCGAATTACGGAAGAACCTTTCTTCAAAAACCTGATGGGTGGCGACCGGGTATTAACCAATCTGAAACTCCGCGGTTCGTACGGGGCTCTCGGGGATGATGACGTAGGCATTGGTGACTTTGATTATGTGTCCGGATATAACTACGGTTCTTCAACGGTAATTATTGATGGTCAAGTGATTAAAGGCTCTCGTGACCGGGGCGTTCCCATCACTAACATTTCCTGGTTTACGTCAAAAATCCTTGACTTTGGTCTCGATTATACGCTTCTGAACGGAAAATTCAGTGGCTCGCTTGATTACTTCAACCGGAAACGTACGGGCTTACGCGGTCGGAAGTATGACGTACTTGTTCCTTCGGAATTAGGGTACGGCTTACCCGACGAAAATGTCAACAGCGATGCTCAGATGGGGGGCGAAGGTTCGCTGTTTTATAATACAAAGATTAACGAAGTAAACTTTACGATTGGTGGTAACCTTTCCTACTCTCGTCGGAAATTCCTGCAATCGTATAAACCCCGCTGGAATAACTCCTGGGATTATTACCGCAACTCTAGTGAAAACCGCTTTAATGATCTGTACTGGGGGCATCACGTGATTGGCCGGTTTGAGTCGCTCAGCCAGATTGCTGAATACGGCGTGAACATTGATGGTCAGGGTAATAAGACGCTATTACCTGGAGATTTGATTTATCAGGATACCAACGGCGACGGCGTAATAAACGATTCCGATATGCGTCCGATTGGCAACGGTGTAGGAGCGAACCCCACCATTAACTTCGGCATTAACCTACAACTGGCCTGGAAAGGGTTTGACTTTACGGCTGACTTCTCGGGGGGATCGGGTTATTCGGTAGTTCGGAATTATGAGTTACGCACGGCGTTTCAGAACGGCGGAGCGTTACTGAAAGACTTCTACGAAGATCGCTGGCACCGCGAGAATCCCTTTGACCTGAATAGTGCCTGGGTAGCCGGGAAATACCCTGCCTTACGCTTCAACGATGGCGGCCATAGTAATAACCGGGCTTCGGATTTCTGGCTTACCAACGTAACCTACCTGCGGATGCGGACGATGGAAGTAGGGTACTCATTGCCTCAACGTATCCTCGAAAAAGTAAAAGTGAAACGAGCCCGGATTTACTTCAATACGTATAACCTGTTCTCGATTGATAACCTGAAAAAAATTGGTATCGATCCTGAGATTACGGAAGAAAACGGTCTGGCTTACCCTCAAAATAAATTCGTCAACGTCGGAGTGAATCTATCACTTTAATCTGCTGACTATGAAAAAGATACATTACGTAAGTTTTCTGGTACTGATGTGGGTAGGCTGGTCCTGCAACGATCAGAAGTTTCTTGACAAAGACCCTACGAATATTCTCACCAACGATAAAGTCTGGCAGAGTCCAAACCTGGTGTTAACCGTACTGGTGGATTTGTATGACCGGTATCCCGAAGTGCAGAGCACTGAAAAATGGGTGGAATACGCCAACTTCGACGAGGCCTTTGCTTCAAGTGCGGGGGAGTATTACCGTCACAAAAACCAGGAGTATAACTATGACTGGTGGAACTACTGGGATTATGGCTACCTGCGGGAGATGAACCTCTTCATCCAGAAATGTACGGAAGCCACTCAGCTTGATGAAGCCAGTAAAAAGCGGTTTCTGGCCGAGGCTCGTTACCTGCGAGCGTCGTTTTATTTCGAGGAAGTGAAACGAATGGGCGGTGTGCCTTTGATTCTGGAACCGTTGCAGTACGATTTCAGCGGCGATCCAACGTACCTGCAATACGCACGGGCCAAAGAATCAGAGATTTATGATTTCGTGATTGCTGAGATGGAAGCTATCAAAAATGACCTGCCGAGCGATCCGAATACCAAATCACGGGCGACGAAAGGACTGGCTTTAGCTACGGAAGCACGGGCGGCTTTGTACGCGGGTTCGATTGCCAAGTATGGTGTAAACACACCGCAGGTTACCCTGCCCGGTGGAGAAGTAGGCATTGAAGCAAGTAAAGCTACCGCTTATTTCCAGCAGTCGCTGAAGGCTTCGGAAGAGCTGATTGCTTTAGGACAATATGCGTTATACCTGAAGAAACCGACGGATTTATCAGACAATTTCGCCAGCTTATTTACGGATAAATCGAATAATGCAGAAGCCATTTTTGTGAAGGATTTCAAGCTCAAAAGCGGAAAGACGACCGACTGGACGATTATCAATCAACCTCGTTCAGTAGCGGAAGAGCAGCAGGGCGGTCGCCTGAATCCTTCGCTGAATCTGGTGCAATCCTTTGAAAAACTGGATAATACGTTTGCTACCTATGCGTACACCGATGCTAGCGGAGCGAATCGTTACTTCTCCAATCCACTCGAATTATTCGCGGGAAGGGATGCTCGTCTGGCTGGAACGGTGATTCTGCCGGGGAGTCAGTTTAAAGGAAAGACCGTCGACATCTGGGCGGGTTATCAGCTGGCTAATAATACGGTGGTTTCTGGAGATAACTTCGGTGCCCGGAAGGTATTACCCGGCAAGACAACGGAAGAGCAAGTCGTTGGTTTTGACGGCCCGATTGATGGACTGGAGTTCAGTGCCCAGACGGGTTTTTACGTACGGAAATACCAGGATCCTACCGTGGGTTCGGGACAATTAGGCACGCGAAGCGAAGTATGGTGGATTCGGTATCGCTACGCTGAAGTATTACTCAATGCTGCCGAAGCGGCTTTCGAACTGGGCCAGAACGCCAAAGCGGCGGGGTATATGAATCAGGTTCGGAAACGGGCTGGTTTTACGAAAGACCTTGTAGCGGCTGATCTTACCTTTGATCGCATCGTGCACGAGCGGAAAGTAGAGTTAGCCTTTGAAAACCACATTCTCTTCGACATGAAACGCTGGCGGCTGGCCCACGTGGTCTGGAATGGGAATGCCACCGATCTGACCACCCAACCTGGTGTGGCAACGGAAACCAGCACCCGAATTTTCGGACTGTGGCCCTACAAAGTGTACGCTCCCGGAACGGATCAAAATGGCAAGTGGATTTTCAAGAAGATTATTCCTTCGAACGTAACTAATCCGCATCGCTTCCGACTGGGTAACTATTACTCGCTTATTAATGAAGAAATACGCAGTAATAACCCAAAAATCGTTAAAAATCCGAATCAGTAAACGCATCCGAACTGATGAAAAAATATCTCATTTTATTGTTGATGGGAGGTTTGGTAACCGCCTGTAAATTAGATAACTACGATCCTCCTGCTTCAGAGTTGAGTGGCCGGATTGTCTACAAAGGTGAACCCATTGGCGTGGAATATAACAACGTAACGTTCGAGTTATGGGAACCGGGTTGGGGTAAAAAAGGCTCCATTAACGTCAACGTTGATCAGGACGGATCGTACGCAACGAAGCTTTTTAATGGCGATTACAAATTGATCATTCCTTCCTATCAGGGACCATTCAAATCCATTCCAAATGCGGAGACGAAATCAGATACTATTCCGGTTCAGCTTCGTGGGAGTCGCACGATGGACATTGAAGTAATACCCTACTACATGATTCGGAACGCAACGTTTTCGGGCGGTGAGAAGAAGGTTTCGGCTCAGTTTTCCATCGAAAAAATCATTACCGATGCCTCGGCTAAAAACATTGAGGAGGTGGCTTTATACATCAGCAAAACCGCTTTTGTTGACGTTCGCACCAACATTGCTTCCCAGGTAATTAAAGGAGCGGACTTGAAAACCATGACTGGCATTCAGATGCAGGTAACCGTTCCTACGATCACGCCCGCTCAGAATTTCGTGTTTGCCCGGGTGAAGTTAAAAGTAAGTGGGGTAGAAGACCCGATTTTCTCGGCTATTCAAAAAGTGACCTACTAAGCTTTTTCAGCTTCCCGAAAGTTCAAAACTTTCGGGAAGCTCTCATCTACTATTACCCTCGGTAACTTTTCAATGATTACTATTTACTTCCGAATGAGTTAAAACAAGACCAATCGTGCTTTTATAATTACCATTTCAGAAATCGCCAGAATGTGAAGGAGTTAGTATCTTGTAAAAGCAAAGCAAGTTTTATTCTCAACTCTTACTGTAAGGCAGTGCTGAAGAAATAAAAGCCGTTTCACATTCCTCTTAAACACTATTTAGTCTCGTTCATGCGGAAGTTAACTCAATCCCTCAAACGTAAAAGTCTCTTAGTTCTGGCATTGGCTGGGGCTGCCTTCGGGGCCGAAGCTCAGAAAACAACATCTGGTAATCCCATCTTCCCCGGCTGGTACGCTGATCCTGAAGGAATTATATTTGGTAAGACATACTGGATTTATCCCACGTATTCGGCTCCCTATAACAAGCAGGTGTTCATGGATGCGTTCTCTTCACCCGATTTAGTGAACTGGAAAAAGCATCCCAATATCATAGATACCAGTGCGGTAAAGTGGGCGAAGCGGGCGATGTGGGCACCGTCCATTATTGAGAAAAAAGGTAAGTATTACCTCTTTTTTGGTGCAAATGATATTCAGAATGATCAGGAAAAAGGCGGGATTGGTGTAGCCGTAGCGAATAAACCGGAAGGCCCCTTCAAGGATCTTTTGGGTAAGCCGCTGGTGGATAAGTTTCATAACGGTGCTCAGCCTATCGATCAGTACGTGTTTAAAGATAAAGACGGCGAATATTACCTGATTTACGGCGGCTGGAAACACTGCAACATTGCCCACCTAACGCAGGATTTCAAGGGATTTATTCCTTTTGAAGACGGTAAAACGTTCAAAGAAATTACACCTGCCAATTATGTAGAAGGTCCCTTGATGTTCATCCGTAACGGTAAGTACTACTTCATGTGGTCCGAAGGCGGTTGGACGGGTCCCAACTACTCCGTGGCGTATGCCGTGGGCGACTCACCTTTCGGGCCTTTCGAACGCGTGGGAACCATTCTCCAGCAGGATGCCCAGGTAGCCCGAGGTGCGGGGCACCACTCCGTTATTCAGCGACCCGGCACGGACGACTGGTATATCATTTACCACCGTCGCCCTCTGAGCGAAACCGACGCCAACCACCGCGAGACTTGTATTGAACGTATGCACTTTGATGACAAAGGCATGATTCAGCCCGTGAAGATTACCTTCGAAGGCGTTCAGAAACAGCCTGTTAAGTAGCGTTTGAGGAGGTTTGAAAATCGTTTGAATAAGGTTTAACTGGCGAATGGAACATGAACCAGCTTTATCAAACAAAAGTCAAACTTCCTCCACTCAGATCTTTTCAAACTTTCTCCAACCATTTTCAAACCTCAAACTATTTTATCAGTACTATGAAAAAACGTTTTCTTTTGCTGGCCGCTCTGGCTACGCATGGCTGGGTACAGGCTCAGGTAGGACGGGCACCTGCGTATCCGCTTATTACACATGATCCTTATTTCAGCGTTTGGTCTACCACGGATCAGTTAACATCTTCGCCAACGAAGCACTGGACGGGAACTGACCAGCCATTATTGGGTGTATTGACGGTTGACGGCGTGAATTACCGTTTTCTGGGACAGGAAGCGAAGGGGTACGATACCATTATTCCCACGGCTGATGAGGAAGGGTATTCCGTAAAATACAGCGAAAGTGAGCCTAAATCGGGATGGAATACGCTCAGTTTTTCAGATAACGACTGGAAGTCTGGAAAGGCACCGTTCAGCGATGATAAAAATCAGGCGGCCACGCACTGGGACAGTAAAAATCTCTGGACGCGGCGGACGTTTGATCTCAAGCAGGTGCCTTCGGAGCCGGTGTTCCTGAAACTGCAGCACGATGATAATGTCGAGGCCTATCTGAACGGCGAGCAGATTTATTCGCACAAGGGCTGGATTCATAAATTTGAATACATTCCTCTGAAATCGAAATTGAAAGCTGGCAAAAACGTACTGGCCATTCACGTGGCTAATACGGCGGGCGGAGCTTTTCTGGATGCCGGATTAGTGAAAGAAAAAGTTTCGAAGGAGAAGGTAACCATGCAAACGGCTCAGCAGAAAAACGTAGAGTTCACGGCCACACAAACCAAGTACACGTTTACCTGTGGTAAAGTGGATCTGGACGTAACCTTTGCTTCGCCTTTGTTACTCAACGACTTAGATATTTACGCTCGTCCGGTTACTTACGTGACGTATCGGGTAAAAGCGAACGATGGAGCTTCGCATCCGGTGAATTTTTACTTCGGAGCTTCAACGAATCTGGCTACGAATGTACCCACTCAGGCGGTAACGGCAACGGTAGCTTCCACGAATGAATACACTGCTCTGAAAACCGGAACGAAAGATCAGCCGATCCTGAAAAAACGCGGCGATGACCTTCGCATTGACTGGGGTTACTTCTACGTAGCGGCTCCGAAGAATAATCAGGCCGTACAAAGCATTAGTGCGATGCCTTCACTGAAAGGCCAGAAATCGGCTATTAATGAAGGAAAATCATTATTCCTGAACACGATGGTAAATCTGGGTTCGGTAAATGCGACGCCAAAGGAGCAATACCTGATGGTGGCTTACGATGATATTGAGTCCATTCAATACTTTGGCCAGAACCTGAAACCCTGGTGGAAAGAAAAAGGCTCAACCATTGAAAAGGAAATTACCAAGGCAATTACTGAATACAAATCAGTGATCGAAAAGTGCGAGGCTTTTGATAAGCAGATGTTCGCCGATGCCAAAAAAGCGGGCGGTGAAGAATACGCCCGGCTGTGCGTACTGGCGTATCGTCAGTCGGCAGCGGCTCATAAACTGGTGAAAAGTCCGCAGGGTGAAACGCTGTATCTGTCTAAAGAAAACTTCAGTAATTGCTGTATCAATACCGTTGATTTAACTTATCCGTCGGCTCCGTTATACCTGTTGTATAACCCTGAGTTACTCAAAGGCATGATGAACGGAATTTTCTATTACAGCGAAAGTGGTAAGTGGAAAAAGCCTTTCGCCGCTCACGACCTGGGAACGTATCCGCTGGCGAACGATCAGGTGTATGGCGAGGATATGCCCGTGGAAGAATCGGGTAACATGGTAATTCTGGCAGCGGCCATCGCTAAAACGGAAGGTAATCCCGAGTACGCTCGTAAGCACTGGAAAACGCTGACTACCTGGGCAGAATACCTGCTGAAAGAAGGGTTTGATCCAGCGAATCAGTTATGTACGGACGATTTTGCCGGTCACTTGGCTCGTAATGCTAATCTTTCTGCGAAAGCGATTGTTGGTCTGGGTTGTTATGCCATGCTGGCTGAGCAATTGGGTGAAAAAGCCACTGCCGAGAAGTTCCGTAAGAGTGCCGAAGAAATGGTGCAGAAATGGATGCAAATCGCGGATGATGGCGACCATTATGCTCTGACTTTCGATAAAAAAGGAACCTGGAGCCAGAAGTATAACCTGGTTTGGGATAAGGTATTAAACCTGAAACTATTTCCGAAATCAGTGTACGATAAGGAAATTAAGTATTACCTCACCAAGCAGAATTCATACGGATTACCACTCGATAGCCGCAAGACCTATACCAAATCCGACTGGATCGTATGGACGGCTACGTTAGCGGATAATCAGAAAGATTTCGATGCCTTGATTAATCCTTTGATGAAGTATGCTCACGAAACGTCATCACGCGTTCCCATCAGCGACTGGCACGAAACGACCAATGGCGATAAAATTGGTTTTCAGGCTCGTAGTGTAGTGGGAGGGTACTTTATGAAGTTACTCGAAGAGAAAATTAAATAACTATAGTAAGTAATAGAATAATGAATGCCGGTCTAAATAGCTGGCATTCATTATTTTAGTAGAGCAAGTCAGAAAAACCTCCGTTTCCTTAAGCCGATTGAGATCGCAAGCTCAGCAGGGTCCTTTGCTTCGCTCCAGATGACAGGGATTGAGTTACTCAATGGTCTATTCTTCTATAACTTTCATCTCGATCGTAGAGAAAGACCTTACTAGAGGTGCAAAAAGTTTCCCTGTAATAAAAGAGCTTGCAAGTCAAGTCCTTCGCTTTGCTATGGACGACAGGTAAGGGGAGCACATTATATTAGTATTGAAAATACTTACGCTCTAAATTCTATGAAAAAACTAGTATTCTTCTGTTTGTTGGCATTGGGAAGCCAGGCCCAGACGTTCACCAATCCCTTATTACCCTCGGGAGCTGACCCCTGGAGTGTCTACCATGAAGGAAATTATTACTACATGCACACGACCGGGAATTCCCTGCAGTTACGCTCCACTAAATTCATTACCGACCTGAAGTCGGCCACTCCGAAAACGATCTGGAAGCCGCCCGTTTCAGGTCCTTATTCCAAAGATATCTGGGCACCGGAGATTCATTTTATTCAGGGAAAGTGGTACGTCTACTTCACGGGTAACGATGGGAAGAGTGGAGATAATCGACGCATTTACGTGCTCGAAAATAGTTCACCTAACCCGATGGAAGGAGATTGGGTAATGAAGGGTAAAATCAGCGATGAGAGCGACCAGTGGGCTATTGATGGGTCGGTATTTGAGTATCAGGGAAAACTATACATGATCTGGTCGGGCTGGGATCATGTGAGCAAAACCGATGAAATGCAGAATATTTATATTGCCGCTCTCAAAAATCCCTGGACCGTAGAAAGCAAACGGGTTTTGATTTCAACACCTGAGTTACCCTGGGAGCGTTACTGGGATAATACCACGGCGGGCAAACCCGGTCGTCCGGTGTATGTGAACGAAGGACCTCAGTTTCTGAAACATGGGAATAAGGTATTCGTCGTGTACTCAGCCAGTGGCTGCTGGACCAATACTTATGCATTGGGATTGTTGACCGCGAAAAATGGAGCTAATCTGCTGGATCCTAAAAGCTGGAAGAAGCGTAATCAACCCGTGTTCGAACAATCACAAGCCAACAAAGTATACGGTACGGGTCATAATTCGTTCTTCAAATCGCCCGATGGAAAAGAAGACTGGTTCTTATACCACGCCAATTCCGGCCCCGATGAAGGTTGCGGAGGCAAACGGGCACCTAGGGCCCAGAAAATCAACTGGAATGCCGACGGAACACCTGATTTTGGCAAACCCACGGCGGATGGCCTAGCCATTAAAGAACCTTCGAGGTAGATTGAGAGGCAGGCGAAAGCCTGCCTTCTTTGTTACTGTAGAGACGCGACTTTATCGCGTCTGGGTAAGAGGCAGTTTTTGTTACCTTCTATTGAATCCCATTTTCCAGCCAGACGCCATAAATGGACGTCTCTACGTTTGAAAGATCTTTTAGGTAGAGACGCGACTTCATCGCGTCTGGGTAAGAGGCGGTTTTTGCTACCCTTCAATGACTTCCATTTCTCAGCTGAGACGCCATAAATGGACGTCTCTACGTTTTTATTAAAGAAATCGAGTATTAAAATGCTTCACCCGTAACTATGTAAAAGCCTGGTCCTTCTGAGGTTAAGCCCATGTCCAGGCGTAAGAAAATATCCTTTTTAGGAAACATCAGATAACGCAGCCCCACGCCGCCCGCATACACAAATTGTCGAACGTTCAACTCTCCTAATTTAGGAGCGACGGCTCCGGCAGAAGCAAAGACGGTTCCTCCAATCCGTTTACTGAATCCAAAAGGTAACAGCCGGTACTCTGCCTGTGCGGCAACCAGGTTATTATCCCGGTAACGTCCCTGATAGAACCCCCGCATGATCATATCTCCCCCGAGTAAAGAGGACATGTTAAAAGGCACATTACCCCACATGAAACTGCCGTATACCTGCCAGGCAAATACATCCCGGCGATTAACGGGATGAAACATACGATGATCCACCATAATACCATCGAAGTTATAATGACTTGCCCAGGTTTTCCGGTAGGAAAGAAATGAAAGTTCACTGAAGATACCTTTCCTGACATTCAGGGGGTTATGCCGATTGTCATAGACCACGCTAACGCCTAAGCCAAGGCTGGTAGTGCCTTCGTGGCCTCGCGGCAATTCATAAGGCTGCCCATCGGCAGGTTGTTCAAAACGAGTGTTATATAAATTCTGAAAATCAACCTGAGGACCGATGAAGAAATTCTTGACAACCTTGCGTAAAAGTCGTTGCCGGGCCTGAATATACATGGCATCTACGATGGCTGGATGATCACCGGAAGTGTTAGGGCCAAATCCGTAGTAGAGCAGAGGGAAGCGTTGAAAACGGGTTCTCCCTAACAAGACCCAGTTATCCTTATCCCCATAAATGAAATTATCCAGCCAGATACCGTATTGAGATTCTAACGTAAAGAAGGTAAACGCATTAATCTCACTCAAACGGTTCAGCGTATCATTTTTTGCCTGAAATAATAGCATCGAAGAAAAGCCGACTTCTACGCTGGTTTCGGGAGCATAGCCCAGCGTGGGATATACCCGAAAACTCGGTTTACCCGGTGCTGTACTATCGGTAAGCATGCGATTAATCGTCCGTCGTACCCAGGAAGGGTGTTGCTGTCCCAGTGCCACAGGAATGGAAAGCCATCCCATCACGAAAAGCCAAAAATATCGGGAAAAATAGAAGGGGACATTTTCGACGCTGCCCAAACGAATATTGAAGTGCATGAAAGTGAGAACCGTGCATGAATGAGAATTGTTTTTTTACTAAAAAATAGATTCCAGCGTCATGAACGGTTCTTCCCACAATCTTAGGAAGCCTGATTGGAATTATCAGGCTTGGGAGTGAAAGGACCTTTTTTCTTTTTACGAAATGGTTTCTTTGAGGGGTCGTTCGTAGTAGCAGGCTGCGGCTTCTTTCCTTTGAAAGTACGGTCGGGTTTTGATTGGAATTCGGGTGCGGTACCTAGACCAATTTCCTCCGTAATTGCTCGTTTATCCAGCTTTTTTTCGAGTAGCTTTTCAATGCGTAATACCCGTGGCTGATCCTGCTTGTTAATGAAAGTAATAGCCGTACCTTTATTAGCCGCCCGTGCCGTACGGCCAATGCGGTGCACGTAATCTTCAGGATCGCGGGGGACATCAAAATTGACGACGTGACTTAAGTTGTCAATATCAATTCCCCGGGAGAGTACATCCGTCGCTACGAGAATGGGAAACTGCCGATTTTTAAAATCTCGTAAAATGGTTTCACGGTCATTTTGTTCGGAGTCCGAAGAAATCCCGCGAGCATCCCACTTCATCTTTTTCAGTGCCCTTACGATGGTATTAACCTCGGATTTTCGTGAAGTAAACAGAACCATGCTCGGTGATTCCATCGATTGCATCAGGTGAATCAGGAGCGGGACCTTCTGTTCGTCTGAAGCCAGGTAAAACTGCTGGTCAATGCCTTCTGCTGGTTTGGATACGGCCAGATTGATCTCTTCGGGTTGATTAAGAATCCGTTTGGATAATTCCCGAATTTTGGCTGGCATCGTCGCCGAAAACAGAAGGGTTTGTCGCTCCGCAGGAATATACTTTAGAATATTCATGATGTCCCCAATAAAACCCATGTCGAGCATCCGGTCGGCTTCATCCAGGATAAGCGTTTTCAACTGATCAAACTTGACGTATCCAAGCTGCAAGTGAGCAATGAGGCGACCAGGGGTAGCAATAATAATGTCAGCTCCTTGCGTTAAAGCTTTTTTCTGCTGTTCCCATTCAGGACCTTTATTTCCTCCGTAAATGGCGATGCTGGTGGCATCTACGTAATAACCCAGTCCTTGGACCTGTTCGTCTATTTGCTGAGCTAATTCGCGGGTTGGGACCAGAATGAGCGTACTGATTTGGCCTTTAGGGTATTCGGGTACACGATCAATGATGGGAATAAGATAGGCCCCCGTTTTTCCGGTACCGGTCTGGGCACAAGCTAAAAGATCAGAGCCCGCAAGTATTTTAGGAATAGCCATTTCCTGAATAGGAGTGGCCTGCGAAAAATTCATGGAATCCACAGCGTCAAGGGTGTCGTCGTGGAGATTAAATTCGTAGAAATGCAAAGTATAAGTCGTTAATAGTTAACAGATTGAGGTTCCAGCACTTAACTTATTGAATACAGATAATAGATCAGGTAATACCTCTAGCTGTAAGGAAAAGTGAAAATCTCATTCAGTTGTTACAAAAATAGAAGAAAAATTCACTTTTCATAAGGAAAATGACCGGAAGTCAACCCGTAGTAACCTAGATTAATAAAAATAATAGTACGAAAGAGTGTTTTTGCAAGCGGAGGGTATTGAAAGCTATATCTGATTATATACGGAGAATCCTGAGTTCAATAAAAGAAAAAACCGGCAGAGTACCACCTGCCGGTTTGATAGTTCTAGGTAACGGTAATTTAGACTTCCAGGGTACCGTCTACGTTCTCGAAGCTGATTTCGCCGGTCTCATCGAGGTTCATCAGGATTACTGAATCTTTTCCGACGGTTCCGCCCAAAATGTCTTTAGACAAAGCGTTCAGAATTCGTTTTTGAAGTACCCGTTTCAGGGGGCGTGCTCCAAAGTTCGGCTCATAGCCTTCATTCGCGATTTTTTCCAGAGCTTCATCAGTGGCTTCCAGCGTGATTCCCTGTTCCAGCAAACGACGCTGGATCTGACGGAACTGAATACCCACAATCTTGCGAAGGTTTTTGGGATTCAAAGGCTCAAACAGCACGATCTCATCGATACGGTTCAGAAACTCAGGGCGTACGCTGGCTTTCAGCAATTCCATCACTGAAGTTTTGGTTTCTTCAACAATGAGCGAGTGATTCCACCCTTCGTCCTCACTGAATTTATCCATAATGATCTGACTACCAATGTTGGATGTCATGATAATGATGGTATTCTTGAAGTTGGCTACCCGCCCTTTATTATCCGTTAACCGACCATCGTCCAATACCTGAAGCATGATATTCCAGACATCCGGGTGAGCTTTTTCGATCTCGTCGAGTAATACTACCGAGTAAGGTTTCCGACGAACGGCTTCCGTTAACTGACCGCCTTCGTCATAACCTACGTATCCCGGAGGAGCTCCCACCAGACGACTTACTGTGTGGCGTTCCTGATACTCACTCATGTCAATCCGCACCAGAGCGTTTTCGTCATTGAATAGGTAATCGGCCAGCGTTTTTGCTAACTCGGTCTTACCTACACCCGTAGGACCCAGGAACAGGAAACTACCAATCGGACGTTTGGGATCCTGCATTCCGGCCCGACTCCGGCGAACGGCATCTGCTACGGCTTCAATCGCTTCCTCCTGTCCGGCTACGCGTTTATGTAGTTCTTTCTCCAGTCCCAGCAGTTTCTCGCGTTCCGACTGAAGCATCTTTGAGAGAGGAATTCCCGTCCACTTCGCCACTACTTCGGCGATGTCTTCGGCGGTTACTTCTTCTTTCATCATCGTACCTTCACTGGACGCCTCCTCTTTCTGCAATTCATCGAGGCGTTTCTGGGCTTCGGGAATTTTTCCGTAACGGATTTCAGCCACTTTTCCATAATCGCCGCCACGTTCAGCTTTTTCGGCTTCCAGTTTGAGCTGATCAAGTTCTTCGTTTAGGGTACGGACTTCATTAACGGCCTGTTTTTCAGACTCCCAACGAGCTTTTAATTCATTCCGGGCTTCACTTAAATCAGCAATTTCCTTACTAAGCGAAGTTTCCTTATCCTTGTTATTTTCCCGGCGGATGGCTTCCCGTTCGATTTCGAGTTGCATAACCCGACGGTTCAATTCGTCCAGTTCTTCAGGAACCGAATCCATTTCCAAACGTAACTTGGCCGATGCCTCGTCCATCAAGTCAATGGCTTTATCGGGTAAGAAACGGTCTGAAATATACCGACTCGAAAGCTCCACGGCCGCAATAACTGCATCATCCTGAATCCGAACGCCGTGGTGTAACTCATATTTGTCTTTGATCCCCCGCAGAATGGAAATAGCATCTGGTTCCGTAGGCTCATCCACCATGACGGACTGGAAGCGGCGTTCCAAAGCTTTATCTTTCTCAATGTACTTCTGATACTCCTTGAGAGTAGTCGCTCCGATGGCGTGTAATTCACCCCGAGCCAACGCTGGCTTGAGCAGGTTTGCAGCATCCATGGCTCCTTCGCCGCCAGCCCCGGCACCAATCAGCGTGTGGATCTCATCAATAAACAAAATGAGTTCCCCGTTGGAATCGGTTACTTCCTTGATGACCGTTTTCAGACGTTCTTCGAATTCACCTTTATATTTCGCCCCGGCAATGAGTAAACCCATGTCGAGCGAAACGATGATTTTATCTTTCAAATTTTCAGGAACATCACCCTGCACAATCCGTTGAGCCAGTCCTTCAACAATAGCCGTTTTACCTACGCCAGGTTCACCCAAAAGAATGGGATTGTTTTTAGTACGGCGGGAAAGAATCTGCAAAACCCGACGGATTTCTTCGTCCCGACCAATGACTGGATCGATTTTACCCTGCCGGGCCAGTTCATTCAGATTTTTGGAATACCGTTCGAGTGAACGATACTTCGCTTCAGCATTTTGATCTTTCACGGAATTATCTTTTCCTCTGAGTTCTTTAATAGCCGATAGTAATTCTTTTTCCTGGAATCCTACTTCTTTCAGCATGGTGCCAACGGCATCTTTTCCGCTCGCCAGTCCCAACAGAAGAAGTTCCACACTCACGAACTCATCTCCAAATTCTTTGAGATAAGACTGAGCTTTATTCAGAGCGGCCTGAAGGTCATTGCCGATATAAGGCTGACCTCCCGAAACAACCGGGTAACCACTCACAATATTTTCGAGACGGCTCATCATCAGAGCCGTATTAACGGATAATTTTTTAATCAGAAAACCCATGGTATTGGGGTCTTCTTCCAACAGAGCTTTAATGACGTGCCCCGCTTCAACGGCCTGTTGCTGATTGCCCTGAGCAATCTGAACCGCCTGCTGAATGACTTCCTGAGCTTTAATAGTATATTGGTTGAAATTCATGGCAATAGCTGTTTGGAGTCTAGAGTTGATAGGTTTCGAGTTAAAGCAACGTTACTTGGATAGGTAATTCATGGTGTCAAACTAACTCAAAACTCTGTATACTGGAATCAAAACATCTTTCCACACTACTGATTATGCCGTTTTGACTTAAAAATAGGCATAGCAACCCTTAAACATGGTCATTTTGACCTAATAACCAGAAAAAAAGACAGCTTCTTTCGAAAGCTGTCTCATTCAGGTGGAGGGCTAGGATCAAATCGGTAATGCCCTTTTACTATATTTCTTATAACCCCAGAAAATAGCTCCGGCAATCACCGCTAGCGAAACCAACGTAGAGGCGGTAGAAGGAACATGGTTCTCAGCATGTTCATCTTCTGAAGGTCGTTCCATTAACTTACGCATCAATTGCGATAAGAATGTATCCGGTAAGACGTTAGACGCCGCCGCCTGAGATTTATTCATCAGGCCGGAAACTACTTTATCTTTTCCTTTCATCAGAGCATCGAAACCATCCTGAGCTACTTTAGCGGGATCGGCTGATTGTGCCTGTTTGTGAGCACGAGTGCCTTCTGCACCTGCTTTATGAAAAAAGTCTGTGTTCGTTGCTCCGGGTAACAAAGCCGTGATGGTAACATTGGTTTCTTTACATTCATTACGCAAAGCTTCGGTGAACGATAAGACAAAAGCTTTGGTCGCTCCGTATACGGCCATATAAGGATTAGGCATAATTGAAACGATAGAAGCCAAATTCAGGATCTTTCCTTCATTGCTTAAAACCATATCTTTCAGGAATAACTTAGTCAGGTGAACGAGTGAAACTACGTTCAGCTGAATGATGGCGAGTTCTTTATCAAGATCAGTTTCCGTAGCGAAAACGCCGTATTCACCCATGCCTGCATCATTTACCAGTACATTGACATCAACGCCAAAGCCCTGAACTTCGTTATATACTTCCTGAGCTGCATTGGGTTGAGTTAAATCCTTGCCAATTACAACGACGTGTTCCAGGTTATACTGGTTGCGTAAATCGGTAGCTATTTCATTTAGACGATCCGTATTACGGGCAACCAGGACTAGGTTGTAGCCATTTTTCGCGAAAATTTTAGCCAGTTCATAGCCAATCCCATTGGAAGCTCCCGTGATGAGAGCAGTTTGTTGCGTAGTTTTCATAGCAAGTTGTTTATCAGAATGAAACTAAAAGGAAAGAAACCATTCCAGACAATACATTAAACGCCAACTACGGACTGAGCTGTGGTACTCACTCGTCCCTTTGGGCAAAAACAGCCTCAGAGTTTCTTACATATAAAGGAGTAAGGGCAGGAATGAATGAATACCTTTTGAGGAGAAACGTTACGCCTCATAGACTGGCCTTCAATTTTTATGATCCCAATAAACCTTCTTTTGTTTGAGGAAACAGTACAGCTATGAAACAACTTATTTTTTTACTGGCCACTTCGGTCTGGATCGGAGCCTGCTCGTCTTACAGTAATGTAAAAACCCAAAGGGACGAAGATGCGGATTTTCAGACCTACAAAACTTATAACTTCATGGATGTGGAGCTGGAGGGAGCCGTCTCTGATTCGTCAAACTCAATGGTGATGAGCGAAATTAAACAAGCCATTGCTCGGGAAATGAACAATAGGGGATATAAGCTTTATGGTAAACCTGACATGACTATCAATATTGGTCTGGTCGTTCAGGAAAAAGCTCAAACTCGTCAGACGGATATTCGAGAAGCTCCTCGGTACATCGGGCAACGGCGGTATTCCTGGAAAAGCGAAACCGTTGAAGTGGGCCGATATAAAGAAGGAACATTAATGGTGGATGTAGTCGATGCGAAGGCAAATAAACTAATCTGGCAAGCAACGGGGTCAACGGTTCTGAACAAACTGAGTCGTCAGCCTGAGAACATTGACCGGGCCGTTGCGAAGTTATTCGAGAAATTCCCGAAATAGATCATTATCCATTAAGTAAAGAAAAACCCCAGTCAATTGGCTGGGGTTTTCTTTTACCATTTCATTTTGATGACTTCCGAACCTGCCAGCAAGTAAGCTCCGGCTCCGTATACCTCCCAGCTTTCGGCATTGAAGTTCCGTCGTGGATCGGCTCCGATGGGTTGAACCCAACCTACTTTTCCCGCAGGAGTTAATAAGGTATTAAGCCCGATCCAGGCTTTTTTTACCACGGGAGTGAAAGTTGCTTTGTCGAGAATTCCCTGGTTAATGCCCCAGGCCATGGCGTAACAGTTGAAACCCGAACCGCTGCCTTCACCGCCAGGGAATGCTTCAGGATCCAGTAAGCTGGATCGCCAGAGTCCGTCGGCTTGCTGTAGTGCGGCTAATCTAGTACTTAATTCTTTATACTGAGTAAGGTAAAACTCACGTTGGGGATGGTTTTTAGGTAATTCTTCCAGTACACGAACCAGTCCGCCCATTACCCATCCATTTCCTCGAGACCAGAACACTTTCTTGCCATTCGATTCTTTTTTCCCTTCGCCGCTGGCATTAACCAGATAGGAGGCATCACGGGCATACAAATCTTCTTCGTGATTATAAAGCAGATCGTAGGTCTGCTTGAAAAGCGTATCATTCTGCGTAAGGTAAGAGGGGTCATTTAGGGTTTTACTCAATTTTACCAATACCGGAGGAGCCATGAATAGAGCGTCGCACCACCACCAGGTGATACCGTGCTGTTTCATTTCAATGCCTGGAACCTTACGTATCTTCAGGACCGTGTCGATCGTGGCCTGAATCATGCGACGGTCTTTCTTTATGCGATACAGATCAATGTACGTTTGACAGATGGCAATGTCGTCAGCGTGGTCATAGCGGTCTCCAGGTAACCATTTGTTTCGTTCGCCCATCGCCATCAGGGAATCCAGAATACGGTTAGACTTGGTAGTCTGGTACGCGGCCATAACGCCGGCATAAAAAGCTCCGTTAGTCCAATCCGTTGCCTTATGTTTAGGATTACTTAATTGCCAGTCCGTAACTTTGACCATAGTCGCTTTGATGTAATTTTTCGAAAATACATCATCTTTCGGGGGATGTTGGTGAGCGAAGCTCGCTGTACTGATGAGGCAAGTAGCCAATAATCCTGTGGTGAAGGATAGCAATTTCATAGGTTTAGTGTTATATAATGTCGTAAAAGGGACGTGAAAAGTTACGTTATACCCTGCTAGGAATAGAAGGCTTAAAATAAAATCAACGAATATGCGAATCCATATTTTAGGAGCGTCTGGCTCAGGAACGACCACCTTAGGACAGCATTTATATCAGCGAACAGGTATTCCCCATTTTGATTCGGATTACTATTTCTGGTTACCGACTAACCCGCCATTTATCGAAAAAAGAGATCCGGCCGAGAGGCTGGCCATGCTCAATAAAGACTTGGCGGGACTGGATAGTTACATTTTGACGGGATCTGTAGTGGGTTGGGGAGAAGCGATGAAAGCAAAGTTTGATCTGGTAATTTTTCTTTATGTACCACCTCAAATTCGCATGGAACGTTTGAAACAGCGAGAATTTGAACGTTATGGGGAAGTTATTTACTCTGATCCTAAAAGAAACAAACAGTACCTGGATTTTATGGAATGGGCAGGCGGGTACGATAGGGAGGATTTTACCGGAAGAAGCAAAACAGGTCAGGAACGCTGGCTTGAAGGTATGGCTTGCTCCGTCCTGAGAATTGAAGGAGACACGACCATTGAAGAGCGGGTAGTGAAAAGTGTAGAAAAAATCAAGGAGTTGTCCCGAAACGTATAATGTTTCGGGAAACAAAGGTTAGGCCTTGGGATGAGCCTGAGCGTAGGCTTCTTTCAGTTTCTCGATAGAGTTGTGGGTGTAAACCTGGGTAGCGGCCAGTGAGCTGTGACCAAGTAAATCCTTGATTGCATTGAGATCAGCTCCGCGGTTTAGCAAATGGGTGGCAAAACTGTGCCGGAGAACGTGGGGGCTACGCTTTTCAAGAGACGAAACCATAGACAGGTAACGTTTCACAATTCGCTGAATCATGACCGCGTATGCTTTATTACCCGTATCCGAAACGATTAATATCTCTTCGTAGGCTCCATTAAAGGTTTCGTTTTTAAACAATTGGTATTGACGAATCAGCTTATACAAAGATGCCGAAAGAGGAATGATGCGGTATTTATTGCGTTTCCCGAGAACTGTCAAGGTTCGTTCATAAGCATCGACATCAGAATCCTTCAACTCAACAAGTTCAGATAAACGCATGCCTGTACCGTAGAGAAGTTCCATAACCAGCTTATCACGTACACCTGCAAAATCATCCGGAAAAGTAATATCATCCAGCAAAGTGGTCATTTCCTGTTCCCGAACAAACGTGGGTAATGTACGGTCAGTTTTCAAAGCTTTGATCGACAACATAGGGTCATTCGCAATAACTCTCTTCCTTAATAAAAAGCCATATAAGGCCCGGAGGGTAGCTATTTTTCGGTTAATGGACCTATTATCCAGCTTTTTCTCAGCCAAGCTGGCCACCCATGAACGTATGAGCTGAAAGTCAGCTTTTTCAGGAGCATCCAGTTCGTAGTTTTCTAATAGATACTGGGAAAATTGTTCCAGATCTGAGCGGTAGGCGGTTAGTGTATGTTCACTAAGCCGTTTTTCATATTTAATATGTTGCAGGAAGTACGTAATCATGGCGTGCCGTTTTACAAGTAGTGCAATATAGGAAAAGAAACACCGGAAGTAACAAAAAAGGCAACCCGGGGGCTGCCTTTAGAGGTAAGTAATTTATTCCCGATTCACTGACTTTTTCTGTCACGTATAAACACTTACGTATCTGGGGGAAAAAATATCTATTGATTAGAATAGATGGTGTGGGTTCATTCTAATCATTGTATAAGTCTGTTTTGGGGTGTTTCGTGATTCAAAGATAGACGTATAGCGAAGCCTGATTTAAGTATTTCGATAAAATGCAGAAATTGACGGTTGAATGGTATTGTAAAGCATGTTTTTGGAAGATCGATAAATAATTGATTAATGTTTATTTAATGAGTAATAATATCATAAAAATTTACTTTGTGCTTGATGTATAGTCATTTTTACTAATAGATTTATATTTTATAAAGCATATAAAATTGCTGAAATTTAGAAAGTTATATTAGTAAATATGATAATTCAATGTCTGATTAATTAGGTATATTTACTTAAAATATTTGATAGAGTTATGAATGTAAATATTGTTTTAAGAATTAGTAAAAATTTAAATGAATTATTTAATATTTGCTACTGATAGCCCTGCTTACATCCATTTGATAAAGTATGAGTACTGCTCTGGTATCCATTTGGATAATGACCTACTTATTTAATAACATCGGCTTTGTAAGGGCAGCACCGAAGAAATCTAACAATGTATATAAGTACAGAAATTAAAAAGAAAGGCTCTACTAATCAGTTGCCTATACATTAGCTGACTCTTGAGATGAAGACAAATGATGAAAAAATGGTGTCTCTTGAAAACGCAATATTATCTCCACACCTATGGAAATTGATAGAGCAGTGGTCAATGGCATTGCTAATTGAAAACGATGAAAGAATAATCACATACGTTAATGAAAGTTATCGTGACTTGTTAGGTATAAATAAATCCGTTGAGGAATTAATAGGGCAGCCTACTTCTATCATTTCTGATGAATTACGAGTAAAATACGCTACTAGTGATTTTCAAAGGGAAAGCCTTTTGTCTGTTATTAATAATACGAAGGTGGTAGAAAATATTGTCTATCAGTTAAAAGAGGATTTGATACTGGCCATAGACTTTATTCCTTTAATGAATGAACAGAAAAAGGGTTGGTATGTCTGGAAAATTAAGAATAAAGGTGATCGGAATGTGCTACACGAGGCGATTGAAAAGAGAAACGATAATTATTGGGAAATCATAGATAAAATGGAATTAGGCGTTTTAGAAGTCAATAATAACGATATGATCGTTAGAGCCTATCCTCGGTTTTGTGAGATGTTAGGCTATACCCAAGAGGAATTAGTGGGAAGCTATGCTTCTAAAATTCTGGTCCCGGAGGATTTACATGACTTTATTGCGGAACAAAATCGGGATCGTACTAAAGGAAAAACGGGTAATTATGAATTACCATTACGAAAAAAGAATGGTAACATTTTATGGGCTATAGTTAATGGAACTCCCCTGTATGATATTGATGGTAATGTGACGGGATCAATAGGATTACATTATGATAATACCGAACGTAAACACTTAATAGAAGACCTGGCCAAAGCTAAAAAAATAGCTGAAGACGCTCAATATGCTGAAAAGCAATTTATGGCTAATATGAGTCATGAAATTAGAACGCCTCTGAACGCAATTATTGGCATGACTCACCTTTTATATGATACAGCAATTACAGAAGAACAGAAGGAATACATTGACATATTAAAATCGTCTTCGAATGTTTTGCAAAATATATTAACAGATATTTTAGACGTTTCAGCTATTGAAAATAGAACCTTAGAATTTCCTTTACATGATTTTGATTTGCAAGGATTAGTATATTCGGTTTTTAAAATATTTGAGATAAGAAATACTAAAAAAGACTTAAGAATTAATTTGGAATATGATCAAACCATTGAGGCGATGGTCATTGGAAATGATCGTGTGATCTATCAAATTCTGACTAAAATTGTCAATAATGCCTATAAGTTTACCGAAAAAGGATCTATTGATATTATAGTAAAAACACTCAGTAAAGCAGCCGATACAATCGTTATTCAGTTTGAGATCAAAGATACAGGGGTTGGGATTGACGAAGATAAACTTGATTTAATCTTCGAAAAATTCACACAACTACCTAATGACATCGGCTATAAATTTCAGGGAGTAGGATTAGGGTTAACCTTGGTAAGACAACTCGTTGATTTAGCAGGAGGGACGATCTCGGTAAGCACTGTCAAAGGAGCAGGCACTCGATTTTTAGTACAAATCCCTTTTCAAAAGGCTCAGTCTGCTTTGCCAAAGCTGCCCTTGAAAACAGGGACTGGTAAGCACAAGATTCTGGTTGTTGATGATAACCTTATGAACCGTAAATACGTATGTGGTTTACTAGATAAGTGGGGTATTGATTATGAAATTGCAATCGACGGTCGGATGGCAGTACAGTTGCTGTATCAGCATAAATATGATATGGTTCTTATGGATATCCAGATGCCATTTATGGATGGATACGAAACAACGGTTGTCATCAGATCCACTGAAAATGTTAATAAAGACGTACCGATTGTGGCATTAACCGCTTCGGCTATGAAAGAACAAACAGATCATTCACTCGAAGTAGGGATGAATGATTTCTTAACTAAACCCTTTACCCCAAAACAATTTCTGGAGAAACTAACGATCTATCTTTCCCCAGATTCGAATAATCAGATGTTAGAAAATCAGTGGAATTACCATCCTGAATTAAACCAAAGTTACCTTAACGAGTTATACGGCGAAGAATGGTCTTATGCTTACGATATGTTTCAAACGTTTGTACAGGATGTTTTGCCAGAATATGGTAAGCTTAGAACTTTACTTGACCAGAAAGATTGGGCGGGCTTAGCTCGCCAGGCTCATAAATTAAATCCACCGCTTGCAATGGTAGGCCTTACTTCCTTGCAAAAGTTTTTAAAAGATATCGAAATTCAGCTTACTCAGGAAAGTGAAATCGACGATATTTCGGAAAAAATAACCTATTTTGAACAAGAACTAACCCGCTTGACTGTTATCTTAGCACAGGAAGTTGACAGACTTGCCCATAAAACCGCTGCTTCATGAAATTAAAATGCGTTATTGTAGATGACGAATTGATGGCTCGGCTTTCACTGGAACGCTTGTGTGAAAAGCGAGAAGAGTTGGAAATTTTAGGAATATTTGATCAGCCTACGGAGTGCTTAAATTTCTTAAGACAACAAGTTATTGATTTACTGTTTTTAGATGTAGAAATGCCCGGCTTAAATGGTTTAGAATTGCTGGATCAGCTTTCTTACATGCCTGCGGTTATTCTTACTACTTCTAAAACAGAATATGCTTTCGATGCTTTTCAATATCAGGTAACTGATTACTTAAAAAAGCCCATATCTCTGCCTCGTTTCATGCAGGCGGTTGATAAGGTGATTGAGAAGAGAGGTTCTGTTAAAACAACAGCCCCGGCAGCAGTAAAAGAAGCAGACGTTAATGAAATATACGTTAAAACCGAAGGCCGCTATATCCGAATCGTGTATGACAATATTCTCTATATCGAAAATGTAGGTGATTACGTTAAAATTCGTACAGCTACGGGTTCACATATTGTTTATGCTACTATGAAGAACCTGGAAGAAAAGTTAAATCCTAAATATTTCTTCCGAGTGCATCGAAGCTTTATTATTAACCTTTCTAAAATTGTAGATATTGAGGAAAGTAATCTGGTTATTGCTGATAAGGTAATTCCAATCAGTCGGGCAAATAAGCCTGAATTACTGGAAAAATTGAATATTCTTTAAGTTAGAATATTCATTAAACAAAGGAAGGGTTAGCTACTACAGCTAACCCTTCCTTTGTTTATATACTGTAGCCGATAGTATGTTTAATTTCTTTTAGAACAAACGTGCTGTTAAGCGTACCAATATTTTCTAATTTAGATAGTTTATACTTCACAAAGTCGTGGTAATCGTTTAAGGAACGCAGATTGATTTTTAATAAGAAATCAACCTGACCTGCCATATGATAACATTCCTGGACTTCTTCAAGCTCCTGAATATTCTGTTCGAATTTTTCGATAAAAGCTTCATTATGATAACGCATGGATACCTGGCAAAAAATCGTGATGGGCTGGCCTAGCATAGTTTTATCTAGGACTGCTACGTACTGCTTGATGTAGCCAAGCGTTTCTAGACGCTTGATGCGTTCGTAGACAGGGGAAATGGTAAGATTTAGCTCTGCCGCCAGTTCCTTGGTAGTCATTTTTGCATCCTGCTGGAGTAAACGGAGCAGGGTTCGGTCGAGATCATCCAGATTTTCCATTTTTCAATGAAATAAGTGCCAAAAATTTTTCTACGAATAGCTAAAGGATAAATATTGTTTCAGTGAAATTGATGGCAATAATACGCCTATTTGGGAATATTTTCTTATTTATGTTCGTTTCTTAAATAAATATTGCTTTAAATATAGATTTGCATCGGAATAAGTTCTGTCTTAATATCTGGCAGAATTCAGTAAATGGTCGGTTTACACTTAATCTTTTTTCTGACCTATGGATACTATCTTAGTAATCGGAGCCGGAGGGCAAATTGGTACCGTGTTGGTACAGGCTCTCCAACAGAAGTTTGGCCTGAGTCAGGTAATTGCTTCTGATCTAAAAGCCTCTCAGTCCTTCACAGGCATTTTTGAAATCCTTGATGCTACCAAGGCTGATGACCTTATGTCCTTGGTTCGTAAGTATCAGGTAACTCAGATTTATCATCTGGCGGCTATCTTGTCGGCGAGTGGGGAGGCAAATCCTGTTCGTACCTGGGAACTGAACATGCAAACCGTATTGAATGTACTGGAAGTTGCTCGTTTAGAGAACGTAAATAAAGTCTTCATCCCTAGCTCTATCGCCGTATTCGGGCCTTCTGCTAATCCAGTTCATACTTCACAGCAAACCTATCTCGATCCGACAACTGTGTACGGAATCAGTAAGGTAGCCGCTGAAAACTGGATGCAGTATTACCATACAAAGTACAATCTGGATGTTCGTTCCATTCGTTACCCCGGCGTGATTAGTTACCAGTCCATGCCCGGCGGAGGTACAACGGATTATGCCGTAGACATTTATCATAAAGCCGTTCAGGGGCAGAACTATGAGTGTTTCCTGTCTGAAGATACCCGTCTACCCATGATTTATATGGACGATGCCATTCGGGCAACACTGGAGCTAATGGATGCTGACGCTGAGCGAATTACGGTTCGCAATTCCTATAACTTGGCGGGACTGAGTTTCACGCCCACTGAAGTCGCTGAAGCCATTCAGCAATTTTTTCCGACTTTTCAGACCACTTATAAGCCGGATTTTCGCCAGCAGATTGCAAATTCGTGGCCACAGAGCATTGATGATTCTGCTGCTCGTCGGGATTGGGGCTGGAAACCAGCCTATGATTTACCCCGAATGACGGAAGACATGATTCATCATCTTGATCATCAGTATCATGCTGACCTCACTCAGGTCTAAATCTATTAACCTATGTACGGAACTATCAAGGAAGAACTTCAACAGGAGCTGGCTGCTATCGAAGCCGCTGGTTTATATAAAAAAGAGCGAATCATTGTAACGCCACAGTCGGCAGTGATTGGAATTGTAAACGGAACGGAAGTCCTGAACTTTTGTGCCAACAATTACCTGGGCTTGTCCTCACACCCAGACGTGATTCAGGCAGCTCACGAAACGATTGATTCGCATGGTTTTGGGATGTCTTCCGTTCGCTTCATTTGCGGAACCCAGGATATTCATAAAGAACTGGAAAAAGCAACGGCGGAATTTGTTGGAGCGGAAGATTGCATCCTTTACGCTGCCGCTTTTGATGCTAATGGTGGTGTTTTCGAGCCTTTACTCAACGAACAAGATGCGATTATTTCGGATGAATTAAACCATGCATCCATTATCGATGGCATCCGTTTGTGTAAGGCCAAGCGTTTCCGTTACAAGAACAACGACATGGCCGATCTGGAGGCTCAGTTGAAAGCTGCTGCCGGATCACGCCGTATTCTGATTGTGACTGATGGTGTGTTTTCCATGGATGGAACCATCGCTCAGTTAGATAAAATCTGCGATCTGGCGGATCAGTATAATGCGATGGTAATGGTGGATGAATGCCACGCCAGCGGGTTTATTGGCAAGACGGGTCGGGGAACGCCTGAGTATAAAAATGTCTTTGGTCGGATTGATATTATCACCGGAACCTACGGTAAAGCTTTAGGCGGTGCCTCGGGTGGATTTACGGCGGCTCGGAAAGAAATCGTTGATTTATTACGTCAGCGTTCCCGTCCGTATCTATTCTCGAATACCCTGGCTCCGGCCATTGTAGGAGCTTCGCTTAAAGTGCTGAGTTTACTGAAATCTTCTACGGCTTTACGCGATAAGCTCGAAGAGAATGCCCGTTACTTCCGTCAGGAAATGACGGCTGCCGGTTTTGATTTGTTACCCGGCGAACACCCCATCATTCCCGTCATGTTATACGATGCTCCGTTAGCTCAGGAATTTGCTGCGAAGTTATTGGAAGAGGGGATTTATGTAATTGGATTCTTCTACCCAGTGGTTCCTCAGGGGAAAGCCCGGATTCGGGTGCAGATCTCAGCGGGTCACGAACGTGAGCACCTGGAAAAAGCAGTAGCCGCGTTTACAAAAGTGGGGAAGGAACTCGGTGTGATTCAATAAAATACAGGCTGTTAGTTGATGGTCCTGTGCCATGAACTAACAGATTTTTTGGTTTTCATAATTACACTTCAACGACAATTCAAAATCCATGACTGATTCAGTCATGGATTTTTCGTTTTATAGCGATTTAAACCAAATGCAATATTTTGAATACTAGAGAAATAGTACAAAAATAAACCACTAGATTTTCGCTGACAGGTATAAATGAATATTAAGTAAGGCACAGGCATTGCTCATCAGACTCATCGCTTCTTTTAGGGGAACGACTTTAGTCAGGATAAACTCATCGTGATCGGCTCCGGTAGTTTGGGCGTCGTAACTGAAAATTTCCTTCTTACTCAATTCCAGCTCTACATAGAAAAAATACATGGCCTCATCACTTGTGCCGCTGCTGGGAAACAAAGGTTTTTCATTGAGCTGATGAACCTGCTCGGCCGTTACTACCAATCCCGTTTCTTCCTGAATTTCCCGGACGGCTACCTGAAGCGGTACATCTGAACCATCGACCATCCCGGCGGGGTGTTCGTACATGTAACTGCCATCACAAATGCGTCGTTGCTGTACCAGAAGCAGGTATTTTTCTTTGGTTTCCTTATCAATCAGGCAAGTGAGGATGGATATCACTTCTCCTTTGATAAAGCAAAGGGGAAGGATTTTGTGCCCCTCGGGGACAGTAGCGTCAAGATTGAATAAGCCAAACAGCAGGTCGCCGTCGGAACGATATTTTGTGAATAACTCTTCGGTGCCGTGAATAATAACGCCGTTGCGTTGAAGGTTTTTTTGCCAGAGTTTGAACTTGGTGGATTGTGCGTAATCTCCCATCTTATTTTTATTAATCGCGTAAGAATGGCTCAAATTACTCGTTTTACCTGCAACGCACGAAGAAACTACTGCATCTTTGTTATTAAAATATGATCTATGAATTTTATGAAATCTTACAAATTACTAGCCTTCGGGCTGTTAGCCTCCCTGTCCGGATACGCTCAGCAAACCAAAACGATTGATGTTAAGTCTTTTAGTAAAGTCAGAATTCTGGGATGTGTCACGGCGGAGTTACTAAAGAATGACAGTCCTTCACTGGTAATCACTACCCCAAAGTCGCTGGACGATTCCAAGATAACCGTTGAAACGAAGAATGATGAGTTGATCATTCGTCAGAAATGGGAAAAAGAAGTCTTCAAAAAAGGCGATTGCCGGGCCAGTGATATTCACGTGAGTCTGGCCTATGCCAATATGGAATCTTTATACACGGGTGTGGGAGCAGATGTGAAAGTATTACAGGTGGTTCAAACCCGCGATCTGGATTTGCAGGCGGCTACCGGAAGCCAGATTACCTTGGAAGCGGACGTACGCAATCTGAAAGCAAAAGCTGCTCAGGGTGCCGTTTTAGAGTTATCTGGTAAAGCCTCTGAGCAACAAACATCGGTTAATACCGGGGGCGAAATTCACGCCTACGATTTAACTTCGGAAGATGCCTTTGTTAAAGCTAACACGGGCGGTGTAGCCTGGATTACTGTTACCCAACGTCTGGATGCCTCAGCTAATACAGGTGGAGCTGTTCGTTATAAAGGAAAGCCCTCCAAGAAAAACGTAAGTTCTAGTTTGGGCGGTGAGGTGAAAGCCGAGTAGTCACTGTCCATAACCTCCCGAAAGTTTTAAAACTTTCGGGAGGTTACAATTGAGTTAACGCCCGGTGGGCAATGGAATAACGGGCAAACTTTCATTACCGCCTTCAGTAACCGACTGCACGGCAAAGAAGTAAGAATCACGCGAATAGGGGAGCGTAACTGAGGTATCCGTGACGAAAATTTTCTTTTGCCAGAAAGGTTGATAGGTTTCCCGCATTAATACGTAATACCCCTTCACTTTTCCGCTTTTGGGAGCCTTCCAGCTTAGTTTGGCATAATTAGCAGAGCCTTTTACATCGATCTGAGCTTCCTGGGGTGTTTGAGGAGCTTTGGCGAGATTAGCCAACGTTGCCAGGTTAATTCCAGCATTTTTACGCAGATATTCAAAGTCCATGAACTTTATCAGGTCGCCGTATTCTTTGCCTTTATCCGTGTGAATATCCTGATGCTGATGATCGAAGTTTTCGTTCATTTCTGTAATACGGACTGCTGCAAAACCGCGATTCACAAAGGGCGTATGGTCGCCACCCCGCTGAAAACGGTCATTTCGAAAAATCAGAACTACTTCCAGGTTTTCTACGTAACGTTCGCCTACTTCTTTCATGTAACGAGCTAGTTGACGGGTTTTTCCGTCGCTTTCTGCTCCAATGGCCCGAATTTTGGCTGCTTGTTCAGCCGTTTGATAGGCGGGTAATCCTTCGCTGAAAACGCGTAAGCGAGTGTTATCGATGATACCCGTTTCGCTTCCAGCCGAAGAACCCATCGTGTCATTATTCAGAATGGCTTCCAGATTGCATTTTTTGTCGACGGCTTGTTGAGAATAATATTCTGCCCCGTATAAACCCTGTTCTTCACCACTGACAATTAGAAAAATGATGGTTGCCGGGAATTTTGCCTGAGCCATTACTCGTGCTAATTCTAAAGCCGTCGCTACGCCAGAGGCATCGTCATTGGCTCCGGGAGAGTCAATATCCCGGTTCATAATATCGAAAGCCCGGGAATCAATGTGGGCGGAGATGACAAATACGCGATCATCCGCAGGGTCGGTACCTTTCAAAGTTGCAACGACATTGGCAATTTCATGTTCTTTGTCAATCCGTCGACCGTCGGGTTTCAGCGTCCAGCTTTGTAGTTCAGCGGTGAGTCTTCCGCCTGAGTTTTTAGCGTAGGCCTTAAATTTGGAAAGCGTCCATTGACGAGCAGCTCCAATCCCTTTCTTAGAATCAGTTACTGAACTCATAGTATGCCGCGAGCCAAACGAAACCAGCTTTTCGACGCTGGCTTTCATGGAATCGGCCGAAATAGCTTTGACATAACGCTCAATTTCCGGATCGCGGTTAACTATTTCCTGGGCATGGCTAACCAAGGGGAGAAAAAAAGCTCCTAGAAGCAGGTAACGTTTCAACATACAGTTTTTAAAAGTATTGGTCAGTGATAAGGCAAAGTAATACTTCTGAAACGATTCTGACCGGAGAGTAGATAGGTTGGGGAAATTAGGATGGAAAATCCTGAAGAAAGGCTACGAATAATAGAATAGCTATAAAACAAAATAAGGCCGAGCGAAACGCTCAACCTTATCCCACTTAACCTCTAAACCTATTTTACTATGAAAAAACGCTAACCTCTTGTGAAAAAATGACACCGTCTCGTTCACTATCCATTTCCTGGTGTCTTTTTGGGAACTTCGTCTTTCGTGAGATAGTTCCTAAAAATGTATTCCAAAGAGAACAAACACTTCAAATTAGACTTTCTGCAATTTCGCTAAAGCTTTCGAATATCAATGAAATATAGAAAACTTATTTTACTGCGAATTCAAATAATAAAGATCTCTTTGAAATATCTACCGCAAAGTTACAAATCATTTTTGATACTTCCTGGTATTTTACAATTTACTTGTCCTCGTTTGACATTACAAATGTAGATACACTAATTTAAAAGTCCAAACTTGGAAAATTACAATTTCAAAATTTTATTCGGAATAATATCCTATTTTAAGGCTTGGATTACGAAAAATTTGATGTAAAATTGCTTTTAACTAAAATATTATATGGATAAATATGAGATAAAGTTCCTGAAAATATTACTTTCCTAAAATGAAAAGTTCTTTAATAAGTACAATCATTCGTTAAAATTATTCATCGTCTTGTCAATCCCTAAAGTGCAAAAAGACAAAAGGATGTCAATGCATTTATCCAGGCGTTCCGGAATTAACTCAATTTCAGCCTTCGGGAACTCTCCTAAAACATAGTCCGCCTGGCGTCCTTTGGGAAAATCTCCTCCTACGCCGAACCGCAAACGAGCGTACTGATCGGAGCCAAAAATTTCCTGAATATTTCGTAAACCATTATGCCCGCCGTGCGATCCTTTGGAGCGAACCCGAAGTTTGCCAAAAGGAAGTGCGATGTCATCCGTAATAGTTAAGGTGTTTTCCACTGGAATTTTCAATTCCTTCATCCAATAGTTAAGAGCCTTACCACTCAGGTTCATGTAGGTGGTTGGCTTGATCAGATATATAGTACGACCTTTGTATTTGAGTTCGGCCCCGTAAGCCAGCCGTCCAATATCAAATTTTAATCCTTCCTGAGCCGCCAGCCGGTCCAAAACCATAAAGCCGATGTTATGACGGGTCAGGGCATATTCCGGACCAATATTTCCCAGGCCCGCGATGAGATACTTCATGTATTTTTAGATTTAACGGATAAATTTCTTTGACACATTGTACAGAAGATCAACGCATCCGCAATTATTTCGCAAATGAAAAGCGAATTTCGCCCCTTAGGATTCCTAAATCCTAATTTCGTTTGCCTAATTTTGCCATCCTATGCAGCGACGATTGCTTCTTGCCAGTCCTTTGTTGGAAATCACGATTAGTCGATTGTGCCAACAACTTATTGAAAATCACCAATTATTTGCGGATACCGTTATTCTGGGTCTGCAACCTCGGGGTATTCATCTGGCCCAACGAATTCATCAGGAACTACAGCAGACGACCGGAAGTTCAATTCCTTTCGGTTGGTTAGATGCCACTTTTCACCGGGACGACTTTCGTCGCCGGGAGTCGATTGTTCGTCCGAACCAGACCAAAATTCCTTTTACGATTGAAGGGAAAAAGGTAATTCTGGTGGATGATGTAATTGCGACAGGCCGAATGGTACGGGCCGCTCTGGATGCTATGACTTTCTTTGGCCGGCCTGAACGTATTGAACTGGCGGTATTGATTGACCGTCGGTATAATCGTGACATTCCTTTGGCACCCGATTACGTAGGTATGAAAGTCAATACGCTCGATACACAGCGGGTAATCGTGGAATGGAAAGAACAGGGCCACGAGAAAGACGGTATTTGGCTGAGTGACTAGGTTATTGGAATAGATGTTTCCCCCTCCGATCTTTTTTGAGGGGGCTTTTTTTGAATACACCATTTGTTTTCGCTCATCAACGGAAACTTAATTTATACGAACGTGCTAAGTACAAGACATTTACTAGGCATCAAAGACCTCACCGAAGAGGACATACAACTCATCTTCCAGACGGCCGACGAGTTTAAGGAGGTGCTCAATCGCCCCATCAAAAAAGTCCCTTCCCTGCGTGATGTTACCATTGCGAACGTCTTTTTCGAAAACTCCACGCGTACCCGTCTGTCGTTTGAACTGGCTGAGAAACGTCTTTCGGCTGACGTAGTTAACTTTTCATCTTCGGGAAGTTCAGTAAAAAAAGGGGAGACGCTGCTGGATACAGTCAACAACATCCTGTCCATGAAAGTGGATCTGATTGTGATGCGTCACAGTTCGCCGGGAGCCCCTCATTATTTATCAAGCCGAATTCCCGCCAGTGTGGTTAATGCTGGAGACGGCACCCACGAACACCCCACGCAAGCTTTGCTGGATGCTTTTTCCATTCGCGAAAAACTGGGTGACGTAGCGGGTAAAAAGGTAGCGATTATCGGAGATATTCTGCATTCGCGGGTAGCCCTTTCCAATATTTTCTGTCTGAAAAAGCTGGGGGCCGAAGTAATGGTTTGTGGCCCAAGTACCTTAATCCCTCGATACATTCGTGATCTGGGCGTTATCGTTTCGCACGATGTCCGCGAAGCTTTACGCTGGTGCGATGTAGCAAACGTGTTACGGATTCAGTTGGAACGTTTACAGGTAAAATATTTTCCAAGTTTGCGTGAGTATTCGCTGTATTACGGCATCACGAAGGCCATGCTGGACGAATTGGATAAACCCATCGTATTGATGCACCCAGGTCCAATTAATCGCGGTGTGGAATTAAGTTCTGACGCAGCGGATTCACCCGAGCATTCGATTATCCTGAATCAGGTAGAAAATGGCGTAGCTACGCGGATGGCTGTATTGTATCTACTGGCTGCTCAACAGTAAGAATAGATAGACACGATCTATCAGGTTTATACATAAAAAATGCTCGGATTCTCAATCAAGAAATCCGAGCCTTTTTATATGTATAAATCTAATCAGCAAAACGTCTACACGCTACCCAATCAGGCGTTTCAAGCTGGCCAGAATAACCACGATACCTACCATGATCATCATGGCTTTAAGCGGTAACTTACTAGCCAGACGAGCCGCGATAGGGGCGGCAACGACTCCACCCAGGATTAACCCCAGAATGACCTGCCACTGCGAAAGTCCGATAACCAGAAGGAATGTTAAGGACGAAGAAAAAGAAATGAAAAACTCAGCGAGATTAACCGAGCCAACCGTATAACGTGGATGACGACCCGAAGCGATTAGCGTTGAGGAGACGATAGGGCCCCAGCCACCACCACCAACTGAATCCATAAATCCGCCGAACCAGGCCAGTGGGCCGATTAACTTGATTGGATTTTTCTTCTGACGTTTGATGAGAGCCTTGCGAATAATTACTATACCAAGAATCAGAGTATAAATTGAAACGGCGGGCTTTACATAATCCATATATTCTTCTAAAACGGAAGAAAGCAGGTAAGCTCCTAATACCGCCCCAATTACACCCGGAATCAGAATCACTTTGAAAAGCTTCGCATTCACGTTTCCGTACTTCAGGTGCATATAACCCGATACACCACTCGTGAAAATTTCGGAAGTATGCACACTCATGGAAATCACGGCGGGCGAAACACCAACGCCAGCCAGGAATGTGGCCGCTGAAACACCGTAAGCCATACCCAGGGCACCATCCACCATCTGAGCTAAAAAGCCCCCAAGCACATACCATAAAATATCAATGGTAATGGAATTGAAAGCGGTAAGGATGTTTTCGACGGTAAGAAATTTGAAAATCAAATGGCCGACGATCATCAAGGCCAGGGCGTTTACTATATGGATAAAGACTTCAGCGGGTTTACGTTCTCTTTTCCATAGGGTAATGATGGCCTCCTCAAACGGGTTTTTTCTACTCTTCTTAGACTTAGGGGAGGTAGTTTCCACTGATTGAATGATGTCTGGCGTTGATTCCATGCAAAAATGTTTATCTACAAAAATAGTAGACTATTAGTTACTCCACCAAATTAGTAGAATAATATATTCATTATTTAACAAATATTTAAGTTTAATTTATTGAAAATGAGTAGTTTATAAAGAATAGTTAGTGGATTTTTTTTCTGAGTTAAATTTCTGTTAAATAGAGAGTTACGGATGATTTAATTTAAAAAGAGGATTCAAATGAACCCTCTTTTTAAATCCTTCCTAAAACATTACTATTGTTTGACATAAATCACTTTTTGAGGAGCCTGAATGCCATCCAGATCAAACTGTCGTTTGATGCCCTCCTGCATGAAGTAATAGGTGTCCCAGTAAAGAGCAGGCGTAGTCCAGACACGGACATCGTAGCTGGCTGAGTCGGGTTGAAGTTTATTTAGTAATACATCGTGTGCCCGATCTTTCAAAGCATAGGGGCAGGCGTCCACGGCTTTTTGAATGGCGGTTTTGGTGGCTTCCAGTGTATTCTGGCTACCTACTCCAAAAACCATATCAACCCGGATTATTCCTTTGCCCGAAATATTCGTCATTGGGCTGGTTGAGAGCGGGCCGTTTGGTAAGATAATAGTCTTGTTATCGGGGGTTACCAGAATGGTATTAAAGATTTGGATTGCTTCCACGAATCCGGTGAATCCTTGAGCTTCAATTAAGTCTCCCACTCGAAAAGGCTTAAAAATCAGAATCAATACGCCTCCGGCAAAGTTTGCCAGACTACCTTGAAGAGCAAGACCAACGGCCAAACTAGCTGCTCCAAGAATGGCAACGAATGAGGTCGTTTCAATCCCGATAATACCCGCACAACTTAACAGCAGCATAACATTTAGCAGCACTATAACCATTGAAGCAAGAAACGGGTGGACGTCCCGGTCGACTTTGCTATGATTCATCCGGTTGGATAAAAACCGGACAAATTTTCCAATAATGAAACGACCCATCAGGAAGGTGACCAGTGAGAGTATTACTTTTCCGCCGTATTGAGATATGGCGAGGATGGCAACGTCTTTAGCGTTTTCGAAGTCCATTTTATCTGATTGACAATGAAGGTTGACTATTAATCTGAACAATTATAATGTATATTACTTATTATGTTAATAAAAGATAATGAATATGATTTAACGGTAATTAACTCCAGCAAAAGAATTATTTAAGAAGAAAGGACGTTCAGAAATAAATAAGTATGATTTCAAGTTGAATAAGCACATTGATTAGCTGATAGTTAAGGTTATTTAACGTATAAAATTTTATTAATCTACTTATTTTATAGGATAAATAGTTTTAATTTGCTGAATCAACCGACACAGCCATGAATCATCACATTATTGACCTGAAAATCCAGGGAAATGCCAACCGCCTGCTGGTGTACGAAGTATTGAACGCCGTGCACCGAAGAAAAGGTAATCGCGTTCGTCAAATGGACTTTAATTATCTGGAACATACACAAAGAGGTGTGATTAAAGTTGAAATCCATGAGCCAGAACAAGTATTAATTCGCCGCATTTTATCTGTATCCGGAGTATCCAAAGTCTACTCAATTCCAGCGTAGGTTACCCGTTTCTGCGTACATAACTTATAAATCTTATGAAAGGTCTGGACTTCAACATTCTCGCCTTTGCTATCCCACTATTTGTTTTTTTTATCGGATTAGAATACTATCTGTCGCTACGCCAGCAAAAAAAGGTTCACCAGTTTGCTGACTCTGCTACTAACGTTGGGGTGGGCATTGCCGAACGACTTAGTGATTTGTACGTCAGTAGTTTATTCTATTATGTCTTCGATTTTATTCATCAGCATTTCGCTATTTTCGATATCAAGGAAAATGCACTAACGTTTATTTTGCTGTTTTTGGCAACTGACTTAGTCTGGTATTGGTACCATCGGTTTGCCCATGAAATTAATCTTTTCTGGGGCGTTCACGTCGTTCATCATCAAAGTGAAGAATTCAATTACACCGTCGCGGCTCGAATTACCGTGTTCCAGGCCATCGTTCGCGGTGCTTTCTGGAGTGTATTACCGCTGATTGGATTTTCGGCCGAAATGATTACGGTTTTATTACTTGTTCACGGGGCGTATCCCTTCTTCACGCACACGCAATTGGTGGGCAAGCTGGGCTGGCTGGAATATATCTTTGTAACGCCGTCGCATCACCGTGTTCATCACGCCAGTAACGAAATTTATTTGGATAAAAACTACGGTGATGTTCTGATTATCTGGGATAAAATCTTCGGTACCTACGTAGAAGAAACAGAAAAGCCCGTGTATGGACTGACGAAGCCATTAAAAAGTTATAGCTTTCTCTGGCAGCATTTTCACTTCTTGATGGAGATTGCTCTGTCGGTGAAAAAAACGCCGGGTTTCTTAAATAAACTTGGGGTTATTTTCGGTCGTCCTGCGAACTTCGATCCGAATGTCAGAGGAGAACTGGAAGGAATATTTATATCCCAACATCCTGAAGTGGTTGTGAGTCGTCACATGCGGATTTACGTTGTTGCTCAGTTGTTTATCGTTTCCGTGTTTCTTTTCTTCCTGATTTTACTGGATCATTACTGGCCCGCCAGCATTCGCATAGGAGGAGGGGTATTTATTTTATTAAGTCTCATCAACATCGGTGCGATTTTAGAAAAGAAAACCTGGGTTCTGTATCTGGAATACGCCCGCATTTGCGGATTAATATTGATGTTCTACGCTTTTACTGAAAATGTCTGGTTATTAGTTGGCTTGAATGTTATTAGCGTAGTGCTGGTTTTTACGTCGGGTTTCCTGCGTCGTCAATACGTACATTGGGTATACGAATAAACCTTACGAAATCACCAGTGATGAAGGAGAACTATGGGCAAAACCATTACCTTGCTCGTAGTTCTTTACATGTAAACCTGTAGAAGCAATGGCACAACCAATCGAGGAAACACTAGTCCAGGTTCTGGAGCGACTGAAGAAAGCTGGATTTACATTGGATTTCAATCTGGAACCCGAATGCATTCACTGTACGCAGGAAAATTTACGTTTGAATCCCGAGGATTTTGAAATTGTGGAAACGGTGCGTCTGGAAGGCATGTCCGATCCCGACGATAATGTAATCGTTTACGCCATTGAGTCGAAAGAGGGCCAGAAAGGTGTATTGATTTCGGCGTATGGTGTCTATGCGGAAGACAGCACAAGTGCCGAACTGGCGGCGAAACTGGCCGTTAATCGGGACGCATGATTGACGAATACTGAAAATATTTACTTTATTAGTTTTTCTCCCCTTGAAAACAAAATTACCTAACGTTGGTACGACCATCTTCACCACGATGTCGCAACTGGCCCAGCAACATGGGGCTTTAAACTTATCGCAGGGTTTCCCGAGTTTTGACGGATCCCCGGAATTGATCAATCTGGTAGATAAATACCTTCGAAAGGGGCTCAATCAGTATGCCCCCATGACAGGCGTAGCTTCATTACGGGAAATAGTGGCTCAAAAAACGGAAGAGCTATCAGGGCTGGTTTACCATCCAGAAAAGGAAATTACCATTACTTCCGGAGCAACTGAATCCCTTTTTGCTGCGATTTCAGCGGTGGTAAGACCAGGGGATGAAGTAATCATTTTTGAACCGGCTTACGATAGTTACGTGCCGGCAATTGAGCTGAACGGTGGAATCCCCGTTTTTATCAGCTTACAGGCTCCAGATTTCAGGGTAGACTGGTCGGAAGTTTCTGACAAGATGAATGACCGAACCCGGCTGATGATCATTAATACGCCCCATAACCCAACGGGGCAGGTCTGGGGTAAAGACGATCTGAATCAGGTAGCAGCCTTAATTAAAGATCGCGAAACGTATATAGTAGCTGATGAGGTTTACGAACACATTACTTTCGACGGTATTTCTCATATTTCGGTAGCTCAGCATCCCGATTTATTTCATCGAACGTTTGTTTGCAGCTCCTTCGGAAAAACCTTTCACGTGACAGGCTGGAAAGTAGGATACTGTCTGGCTCCCGCAGCGTTGAGTACCGAATTTCGGAAAATTCATCAATATTTGACTTTTAGCACGGTTACACCCATTCAATATGCTTTAGCCGAATATCTCCAGGAACGGGAGCATTACCTTTGCGTAGCCCAGTTCTATCAGCAAAAAAGAGATTTCTTTCTAAAAAACCTGGCGGGCTCGGCCTTTCGCTGGCAACCTTCCCAGGGAACATTCTTTCAAAGTCTTTCGTATCAGGGCTTAAGTGAAGAGGGAGATGCTGAGCTAGCCATTCGCTTCACCAAAGAATACGGCATTGCCTCTATTCCAACTTCAGTTTTTTATCAGCAGAAAACGGACCATAAATTATTACGTTTTTGCTTTGCGAAGGATAATGACTTACTGGAACAAGCAGCGGAACGTTTGTTGAAAATCCGATGGTAACACATTCAAAATCTGGTAAAAACTAAAAATGCCGCCGGAAGATCCAGTGGCATTTTTTACCTTGATTGCATACACACTTACTTAAAAAGTCAATTTCTGAGTAAACAGAACATTGTTTTGGTTAAGTAAAACCTTATTTCTCGTTTAACGACTGGCGTATAGAGCGGTCAGTAAAGCTCGGGCATCAGGAGTTAGTTCGAGGTTTTCATCAACGAAATCATAAATGATTTTTCGCTGACGGTTAATAACGTAAACGGCTGGGATATAAGCATCTTCCGAAATTCCAGAAATACGTTCCCAGAGGGGATGAAAATCAGAATAAACCCCAAAACTGCGGGCAATATGATTGTGGCGATCATAAGCCAGATTAAAATCCAGGTCTTCATAATCGGCCAATTGCTGCAGCATAGGAGCGGGTTCATTGGACAATACCAGTAACTCACCCCCTAAGCCTTTAATGCTTTGATTCAAAGCCTGTAAGAAACGTAGATGCTTCGGTGCATAGGCGTTCCAGCAGGGGCAATAGAAACTCAATACCAATGGTTTTTTCTGAACCAACTCGGCCAGGCTGAGTTCATGCTGGCTTTGAAACTGGTCGGCTAACGATGCATTCCAAACGCCAGCATTTGCTTTTAAAGAGAACGAAGGAACAATCTGACCTTCCTTGAAAGGACTCACGCGTTCCGGACGTTTATTAATCAGAGGTTTAATCTTAACTGTATTGATTTGCCCCGCTTCATCTTCGATTTCGTATAACATGGCTTCAATGAGTTTACGTTAGGAGGATGTGATCTAGTGGCTGTGGCGGGACTCGAACCCGCGTCGGAAGCTTTGCAGGCTTCTGCCTCACCACTCGACCACACAGCCCGTGTTATGGTGGGATGATGCAAATATATATGAAAATATATTATCTATAGGATTAGTAGAGTAATAATTTTTCTAAAATTGCTATTCTTGTTATTTCTATTGGAATAGGGGTTTGATAACCAAATAGTTAAGATATATTCTTGCTAAAAGAATACGGATAAGAAGTGTGAGCTTTCATTAATGTATAAATTCAAAACTAAATTGGAGAGACATTAATAGCTCTTATTACCTTATTATCAACCACGATGGAATTACCTGAATTTCTTCAGCCCTATCAGGCGGACCTGGAAAAGTATAAACTGGAAACGGTTCGAATCCATGCAACTCCGCTGCCTAAGGGCAAGTTTTTAGGCATTACTCAAAGTAAATTTCTGGGTAATCCTTATTTACCTGTCGGTATGGAACACCCCGAAGACAGTAAAGGAACACCCATGATTCTGTTGGCTCAGATTAACTTCTCGGAGGTACCTACATTACCTGAGTATCCGTCTGAAGGTATTCTGCAACTGTTCATATCCCCTGATGAATGGTTGGATGTCGAAATGGAAGAGTACATCATTCTATACCATGAGGATCTGAATCAGGAATACCAGAAGGATTTCTCCTTTATAACTCAAGACTTTTACCTCGATAGCCCCATTCTGTGTGAGCATTCGTTAAGTTTTGAAAAAGTTATAGAATATGGAGGGTATCAGGACGTGCGGTTCCAGCCTACATTTAATGGAAATGAGTACTGGGATTTGGTAGAAACATTAAGCCCGGAAGAACAGGAGCAATGGGATGACTTCTTTCGTGCGGACGGACACAAAATAGGAGGGTATGCGTACTTCGATCAGGAGGATATTAGAGAAAATAATCCCGACCAGAAAGAAGATGTTTTGCTCCTGCAAATTCACTACGATGAAAAAATATCTTTTGGTGACGCGGGGGTGGCTAATGTGTTTATTAATCCGAGAGAGCTGAGAACCAGAGACTTTTCGAAAGCTTATTTCACTTGGGACTGTTAGAAGCATTTAAAAGTGCAAAATCCGCTATCAGCGGATTTTGCACGACAATCTTATACTATGTAACGCTGGTAACTGACAGCTAAGTAATCAATCACTTAAACGACCAGCCAGTCCAGTGTATCCCGAATGAGCTTCTGAACGACTTGCTCGGGAGCAGGCGAAAACTCGTGACTAACTCGATTTGCTACAATGGCACTCAATGATAGCATTTCGTGTCCCAGTATTTTTCCGAATAAATAGTAAGCCGCTGTCTCCATTTCGAAATTGGTAATGCGGTTCCCGTTCCAGTTGAATTGATTTAACTTATCAATACTATTCAGGATTTTTGGAGATAATCGCAAGCTACGGCCTTGTGGAGCGTAAAAACCCGGACAGGTCAAAGTAATGCCTGAAAAGACATTGGGGATGAGGCGAGTAGTAAATCCGTCGAGTAAGGTTTGAGAACCGTCAACGGCATAGGGTTGTAAACGCAATTGCAGCGTATCCTTTAATTCCTGACAAAATTCGGGATACCAGCGGGTTTCATCCGTATCGTAAAAATCAAGCAAACCATCCAGTCCCACGCCCGAGCTGGATGCTACTACCGATCCTACCGGAACATCGTATTGTAAACTGCCTGAAGTACCGATTCTTATAATTTTCAAGGGGTTAAGCGAAGCCAGTAGTTCCCGCCGCTTCAGGTCAATATTGCGAACGGCATCGAGTTCGGTCATAACGATTTCTACATTATCCGACCCAATGCCCGAGGAAACCACGGTTAACCGTTTCCTTCCAATCGAACCGGTATGGGTTACAAACTCGCGATGTTGTTTTTTTACTTCAATTCGATCAAAAAACTGGGATATCATTCCGACTCGATCCGGGTCGCCAACCACGATAACAGTATCGGCTACATCTTCGGGTAGAAGTCTTAAATGGTAAATGCTACCATCGGGATTGAGAATTAATTCAGAAGCTGGATAAGGCATGGCTTTTTCAAATCAATGAAACTACTAAGTTTGAGAAAATATTAGGAAGACCGAAGCTTGGTTCCTCCGCCTAAACTTAACAGAATTATACCAAAACCAGTTAGTATGGTGAACAGGTATATGATAATCAGAGAAAACGTTGGAATATTGGATTGGAGTAGACATCGGTACTACAAATACAAAAGCAGTTGCCTTTAATGATTCTGGCGAAGTGAAAAGCCAGCATAATCAGGGCTATGAAATGATTCACCCGGAGCCAGACTTCAGCGAAATGGACGCGGAAATCATCTGGGAAGCCGTTCAGAATTGTTTGCAAAAAGTAATCAAAGAACTGGATGGACCCGTTCGGGCTATAACGTTTTGTGCAGCCATGCACAGCCTGATGGCCGTCGACTCGGACGGAATGCCAATGACGAATCTGGTCATCTGGGCGGATAATCGGGCGACGGAAGAAGCGGATTCTTTGGTGCAAAGTGAAGTAGGAAAGCAAATCTACGAAGCCTGCGGAACGCCTTTGCACCCCATGATTCCGTTGTGCAAACTCATGTGGTGGCAGAAGCATAATCCTGAGCTGATTCATTCCGCGTTCAAATTTGTCGGAATTAAGGAATACATCTGGTATAAACTTACCAAGGAGTGGGTAATTGATTATTCGCTGGCATCGGCTACGGCGATGTTTGATATCCACGAATTAGTATGGAACGAGCTGGCTTTGCAAACGGCTGGTATCAATGCCGATAAGCTTTCCAAGCCCGTTTCTACGTATTACTCCGTCGCTGAAATTCAGCATGGTGCTCTGGATTTATTTGAATCTTCACTCGATAAAGTAAAAGGTACGCAATGGGTGATTGGAGCTTCGGATGGTTGCCTGGCTAACCTGGGCACCGGAGCCGTAACGCCGGGTCGCGTAGCAATTACTATCGGCACTAGCGGAGCTGTTCGTGTAAGTGCGAAGAAACCCATTCTGGATGCTAAAAAACGTACGTTTTGTTACCTGCTCGACGAAGAAACGTATATCATTGGCGGAGGAACGAATTCGGGTGGGGTGGTTTTTCAGTGGTTACGGGATGCGTTTTTTCCGGGGCAATCCGAGGATGAATTAACGGAGAAAGCCTCTGAGATACCCGTGGGTGCACAGGATTTAGTATTCCTGCCGTATCTACTCGGCGAACGGGCTCCGATCTGGAATGTGCACGCCAAAGGCAGTTTTTATGGATTGACGCTTCAACATACTTCAGCCCATTTCATCCGGGCGGTTTTGGAAGGCATTTGCCTTCACACGTATTCCATCGTTCGGATTCTGGAAGAACGCGATGACGTGCATGAGATCTACGCTTCGGGTGGTTTTGCCAAGAGCGAACGCTGGGTTCAAATGCTGGCTGATGTGTGCGGAAAAACCGTTTGTCTGCCCGAAAGCGTAGAAGCAGGAGCGTGGGGTGCCGCCCTGATGGGGATGAAAGCTGCCGGAATTATTCAGGATTATCAGGAAAAACTGAAAGGTCTGAAAGTAGATCGTTCGTTTAAACCCAATCCGGGAAATGCGGCCCAGTATCAGCAGATTTTTGATCGATTCATGAAGCTATACGAAGCGACTAAATCATTGTAAATCGAGCTTTAGATAAACTGCCTCAGGCATGGGATTGAATACGTAAGGTTCGGTAGTGACAAAACCCAGGGACTCATACAGACGAACAGCGGAGGTTAATCGTTCCAGACTGTCGAGTTTCATAGTGTGGTAGCCCGCCTGTTTAGCATAAGAGATGACTTCCTGAGCAAGTTTTCGGCCCAATCCGGTACCGCGTTGACTAGCGTCTACAAACATTCGTTTCATTTCGCAAACGCCGAATTCTTTCAGGGGCTTGAGAGCCACGCAGCCGACGACCTGACCCGTCTCGGCTTCGGCCAGAATTACGCAGCCGGTGGGAGAACCGTATAAGTCAGGTAAGATCTGTAATTCGTGTTCAAAATTCTGAAAGGACAGATCAATACCTAAACCCAGAGCATACTGATTAAAAATGTATCGAATTTTTTCAACGTCTTCAGGGGAGAAATGGCTGTAACGAAGGGTAATCATTAGCGTTCTAGATTTTAAATGGTTGCTTCAGAGTTAATAGGAAATGAGGTTCCTTTCATCTTTCTCCAAAGCGTTACTAAATAACATACAAAAGGGCAGCCTGAAACGTTTCAGGCTGCCCTTATTATATCTCCAGACTTTGTTAATCTATTACCTGATCTTCCCTAATGATTTTATCCAGAGTAACGGGTAATTCGTGGATTCGCTTGCCCGTGGCGTGGAAAATGGCATTGACGATGGCTGGAGCTACGCCTACGATACCAATTTCACCCAGACCTTTAATACCCATCGGATTAACTACATCGTCATTTTCTTCGACAAAAATGACCTCCATTTCCGCTGGAATATCAGCATTTACCGGAATATGATACTCGGCGTAATTATGATTCATAAAGCGGCCAAAGTTGGAGTCAACCTGACTTTCTTCTTCCAGAGCTTTGCTGATTCCCCAAACCATTCCACCCAGAATCTGACTGCGAGCGGTTTTCGGATTCAGAATTTTACCACCTGCAACAGCACTGACCATGCGACTGACCCGTACGGTTCCAAAGTCTTCATCTACCCGAACTTCTACGAAAACCGCTGCGTGCGTATTCCGTGCGTAGTCCATTTGCTTGAGCATATTAGGTAAAGCCGTTGACGTATCTTCGAGATAATTCTCGCCCGCCTGTTTCAGTATATCTGCATAAGAAATATGAATCCCGGGATCAGCTTTGAGTTGGATTTTACCGTCAGCAAACACCAGATCTTCCAATGGACGGTCAGCCAGAGGGGCATAACTCGTGCGGGAAAGTAACTTAACAAGCTTCTCGCGAATGTTCTCACAGGTAATTCTGACGGCATTTCCCACCGAAGCAGCCGTAGCCGAACCACCTTCCAAATAGGCGAGGGGTAAAGACGTATCGCCCAGTTTAAAGGTCACGTGTTCCAGAGGCATGCCCAGTGTTTCAGCCGCAATCTGCGTCATGATGGTATAGGTACCGGTGCCAATATCGGAAGTTCCGCTGCTGACCGTCAACTTACCATCTGCGGATAAAAATGCCTTGGCTCGGGACGGAACGAACATGGCATCCCACATACCCGTTGCCATACCCCAGCCAATCAGTGTATTACCCTCCCGCATGGATCGCGGTTCGGGATTTCGTTGGGACCAGCCGAATTTTTCGGCTCCCTGCTGGTAACAGGCTTTCAGTTCCTTACTTGAATAAGGCTTACCCTGATTGGCATCTTCTTCCGTGTAATTCTTCAACCTCAGTTCAAGGGGATCCATTCGGAGCTTATGGGCCAATTCGTCCATAGCACATTCGATGGCATATACCCCCGTCGCAGCTCCTGGAGCCCGCATGTCCAGCGGCGTATACAAATCACCTGCAATGAGCTTATAATCGTAGGAAACGTTATCGCATTTGTACATCGCTCCGGACCAGTCCACAATCGTTTCTGTGTAGTTTTCAAACCGGGACGTTTCCGAATAAGCCGCGTGGTTAATTGCCTGTAAAGTTCCATCCTGAGAAGCAGCTAACGACAACTTCTGAAGCGTAGCCGGACGGTGCCCAAAAGAAAACATCTGCTGACGAGTAAGCGTAACGCGAACAGAACGCTTCAGCTCCAAAGCCGCCAGCGTTGCCATAAATAGCTGATATTGCGGACGTAATCCCGACCCAAAGGCACCTCCTACAAAAGGAGATAATACCCGAACCCGCTTTTTTGATAAACCGAAAATGCCCGTTACGTAAGATTGGCTATTGAATACTCCCTGTGTTTTATCGTAAATAGTCAGATGATCGTCAGCTTCGTAAATCACCGTTGAAGCGTGCATCTCCATAGGGTTATGGTGTTCGGCTCCGTGGTAGTAGCTCGTTTCAAAACGAACATCTGACTTGGCAAATTCCTTCGCGAAATTTCCCCGGTTCTTGGGCTTTTTATAACCCTGTTTCCCTTTGCCTGGATCAAAAGCTTTATCCAGATGATCGCGGATTTCTACCTCTACCGGACCTTCCGTTTCGTAAGTTACCTTAACCAGTGTAGCCGCATAACGAGCCAGTTCAAAGGTCTCGGCTACTACCAAGGCAATGGGTTGCTGACTGAATTTTATTTCAGCACTATTCAGGGGCCGGAAAGGCGAACCTGGCGGTGAATCCTGATCTTTATAGCTTTTATCAAACCAGGCAAGTCCGGAAACATTCTCGTGGGTAAATACCTGAATAACCCCTTCCAATGCCAGAGCCTCAGAAGTGTCAATAGAAGTAATTTTTCCCTTGGCTATGGTACTGGACACCACCACACCATAAGCTAAGTCTTCCGTCTGAAATTCTCCCGCATATTTAGCCTGCCCGGTTACTTTGGCCCGACCGTCTACCCGACGCGTCGATTGACCGATATATTTATTGCTCATGCGTGATGTTGGTTTACCAGAGCCTCCGAAAGTGCCCGAATGATTGCTCGTTTCGCTAACTCAATTTTGAACGTATTATGGCCAAACCCCTGAGCGTTAGCCAGAATGGTTTCAGCGACTTGTTCAAAATTCTCCTCCGTTGCCTTTTTACCTTTGAGTAAAGATTCAGCTCCTTGGTCTCGCCAAGGTTTATGAGCAACCCCACCCAAAGCAATACGAACGTCTCTTACTGTATCACCATCCAGTTGTAAGGCCGCCGCTACGGATACCAAAGCAAAGGCGTATGATTGGCGGTCCCGAATTTTGATATAGGTAAAATGATCTTTGAAACCTTCAGCGGGTAACTCAATTTCTGTAATCAATTCATCAGACTGAAGCGTATTATCCTTTTCAGGATTGAGTTCAGGTAAGCGATGAAATTCTGTAAAAGGAATGGTTCGCTTGCCATTTTTGCCACTTACATGAACCACAGCATCCAAAGCAGCCAGAGCGACGCACATATCAGACGGATGAGTAGCAATGCATTCGGAACTCGTTCCGAGAATGGCATGAATCCGATTAAAGCCATTTATAGCTGAGCAGCCCGAACCGGGTTGGCGTTTATTGCAGGGAGTAGCCGTATCATAGAAATAATAGCAACGGGTTCGCTGCATAAGGTTACCGCCATTGGTCGCCATGTTGCGTAACTGGGGTGAGGCTCCCGAAAGAATGGCTTTCGACAATAAAGGGTAACGCTCTTCGATCAGTGGATGATAAGCCGTTTCGGCGTTAGTCATCATAGCACCTAATCGTACGCCGCCAGCTTCTGTTTCTTCTATGGTATGAAAAGGCAAATGATTCACGTCAATCAGCAACTCAGAATGCATGACATCTTCCTTCATCAAATCAATCAGATTTGTACCTCCACCGATGTACTGGGCAACATCTGTTTTTTCATCCAGGGCCGTATCTACCCCGTAGGCTCGAGTATATGCAAAAGGATTCATTGGTTAACCCTCCCTTCTTTTTTCATCACATCCTCGATGGCATCCACAATGTTTGTATACGCTCCGCAGCGGCACAGGTTACCACTCATCAGTTCGCGGATTTCGCTGGCATTGTGAGCTTTTCCTTCATTCATCAGTCCTACTGCCGAACAAATTTGACCGGGCGTACAATACCCACATTGAAAAGCGTCGTGCTCAATGAACGCCTCCTGAAGCGGGTGAAGCTGTTCTCCTTTAGAAAGACCTTCAATGGTTTGAATGTCATTTCCTTCCTGCATGACGGCTAAGGTTAGACAGGAGTTAATACGTTTACCATTGACCAGCACGGTACAGGCTCCACATTGACCGTGATCACAGCCTTTTTTGGTACCTGTCATATCCAAATGCTCCCGAAGAGCATCTAGTAACGTAGTCCAGGGAGCAATGGGGAATTGCTTTTCCGAACCATTGATTTTCAATGTAATAGGGCTCGTTGACGAAACACCTGCTGGAGCTTCGGATTCAAAGATCAGGGACATAGTTCTAAGGTTTCGTTGGATAGTAATGCACTACATCAACAAAAAACTACGTTCCAGTTACTGAATGGAAAGAAGGAGGCAAATATCACCCCAGTATTGAAATGAAAACAGGATAAAGAGACAGGTTATACTTTAGAAGAATTTTCACGGCTAATGATTCGCACGGAGTTAAACAGTGAAATCAGTACAACAACTATTAAAAGAAAAATAATGAACATCATAGCCTCTATCGTTTAGCATAGAGACAAAAAAATCATTCCTGAACAGCCCAGAAATGATTTTTTATATAGAAATGATAAAACAGAGTTAAGGTAGTTTAGCCGTTAAAGACCAGAATTCAAACACCAGACTCCATATTTTCTTAAATTCTTCATAATTCTGGGGCTTTCCTAAAAAAGAATTGGCTCCAGCGGTATAGGCCTGATTCACCAGCTTCGGATCATCATTGGCAGACATCATTACGATGGGTAAGTGTCTCCATTGGGTTGAACCCTTGAGACGAGACATTAATTCTAATCCATTTATATGAGGTAATTCATAATCGAGTAATACCAATGCGGGTTTAACTGGAGAATTCTCCAAAATTTCCATAGCTTTCAAACCATCTTCTGCAAAAAGAATATTACAGCTTTGATTACTCTTCTGATAACTCCACTCTAAAAGGAAACGGTGATCTGCGTTATCTTCTACAACCAGAAAAAGCGGTTTGGGCTTCATACCTGATCATTTTATAGTTAATGTATATAGTTATATATACAGCTATATACCTGGTTTTGTTTTCTAACAAACTAACAAATAAATAATTAATTAGCTGGCCAAATATTGAGTTCTGGATACAGGCAACTTGGCCGTGCTGGTCCAGAATCGATATAATGAATCCCAAATATTTGAAAGTGTCTGAAAATTATCGGGCTTAACCAGGTAAGAGTTAGCACCCATGTGGTAAGCCGTGTCGATGATCTTCGAATTGTTTGCCGTAGTTAGCATTACTACAGGCACAACCCGCCACTCTTCAGAGTTCTTGATTTTTTGTAATAACTCCAGACCATTCATTCCCGGCATATTGATATCTACCAGTAATAAGGAAGGCTGAACGCGGGAGTTCTCCATAATATCCAAGGCTTCCTGACCGCTTTCAGCAAAAATGATTTCGCAGTTGTAGGAACCTTGTCGGTAGGCCATTCCTAATAAATCCCGATCGTCCTGATCGTCATCTACGACTAAAAAGAGAGGCTTTGTATTCATAGTTGAGCATAAAATGTATGAAAAAGCGATCAGGAGTCTTTTTCATTGGTTTGTACTTGATTCGCGAAAAGCGTTGACATCATGCACAACAACCTTACCTGAACTATGGGCGGAAGCGTATAATATCGCTATAATCAGCAATACACTATAAAAGGAGATAGTCAAAAGTACTAATAACTCTTAAACTAAACTAGTGTAACCATTATAAATAGTAGCTGATACTATTAAAGGTGAGATTGATAGAGTCAAAAAAAGCAATAGTAGACTGCTGATGCACTTAGTAAGAAATGCTTATTGACTTAAATAAGTTCATTTCAGGCCTGAAATACCTTTCAGGTTTCCGAACAATTGGGATAAAAGGGCGGGAATCGTTATTCATCATGTAAAGCTTGACCAGTCTGCTTTAAATCAACCATATTTAGAGCTCGATTGTGAGTACAATGAAAATGAAGACAGTTCTGAACCCTAAAATTCTCCCAAATTAAGTTTATATGCTCGTTAAAAACGATCCTAAAGTGATTCGGGCCTGGTGTTTTTATGACTGGGCTAACTCCGTTCACGCATTGGTTATTGTGACGGCTATTTTCCCGATCTATTTCGGAGCGACAGCCGTAACTAAAGCTCCTGATCTGGTTAATTTCTGGGGTTTCGAATTTCAGAATTCTGTAGTGTTTTCCTACGCTGTCTCTGCCGCTTTTCTTATCATAGCGTTGACGAGTCCGCTGTTCTCGGCAGTAGCTGATTACTCGGGGCGTAAGAAGCTTTTCATGAAGTTTTTCTGTTACTTCGGAGCCATCAACTGCGGGTTACTTTTCTTTTTTACCAAAGAAACGTACGTCATCTCAACAGTGTACTTCATTTTTTCGCTCGTGGGGTGGGCGGGAAGTATTGTCTTCTATAATTCTTTTTTGCCCGAAATTGTTACCGAAGATCGCTACGATTCCGTCAGTGCTCGTGGGTTTTCACTGGGGTATATTGGCAGTGTATTACTACTGATTTTCAATCTGACCATGGTTCTGAAACCCGAGTGGTACGGCATCACGGACGATACGTTGCCGCCCCGGATTGCCTTTCTCTCCGTAGGGATCTGGTGGGTGGGTTTTGCCCAGTATACGTTCATTAACCTTCCTGAAGTAGCTTCAGAAAAAAAGGCAGAAGGAAACTGGATTTTTAATGGATTCCGCCAGCTTCGGCATGTAATGAGCCAACTTAAAAGTATACCCGTTCTAAAAAGATTTCTAACGGCTTACTTTTGTTATAATATGGGTGTCCAGACAGTGATGTATTTAGCTACCTTATTCGGAGATAAGGAGTTACATCTGGATTCGGGATCACTCATTGCCGTTTTATTAGTAATTCAACTCGTGGCTATTCTGGGAGCCTGGCTATTTGCAAAATGCTCGGCAAAGTTTGGGAATTTCAAAGCATTAATGATCGCTGTGATCATCTGGATCGCCATTTGTATTGCTGCTTATTTTGTGCAAACGGGCGGGCAGTTTTACATACTTGCCTTTGTGGTAGGTTTGGTTATGGGCGGAATTCAGGCTTTATCCCGTTCTACCTACGCGAAGCTATTACCCGTAAATACTACCGATACCGCTTCTTTTTTCAGTTTCTACGACGTTTGTGATAAGATTTCGACCGTTTTGGGCACCTTCGCTTTTGGGGTTGTGATTCAACTAACGGGTTCGATGCGGTACAGCGTACTGGTCATCGCCGCTGTTTTCGTGGTGGGTCTGTTGGTACTTGTGCGAATTATTAACCTACAAAAACAGAAAAAAGACGTCTCCTTACTTTAAAATGCTTACTTTTGAAAATCAAAAGTATTGGAATGCTAGCTCAGTTGGTTTAGAGTATTACCTTGACAGGGTAGGGGTCGTGGGTTCGAATCCCTCGCATTCCACAAAAGCCATCCGTAAAGGATGGCTTTTTTTATGAGCTTTCAATTAGTTACGAACGTGTATTGTATTGATTATTAGAAGAAATAAGCCCTGGAGTAAGCTCGGATAATCGCTTAACTTGCTCGGGAAGGTAACTGAACAGTTCGGGTCCAGAAATGATAGACAGAATCCCAGACTTTATGTAAATCCCGGAAACTGTTCGGTTTAACAATGTATGAGTTAGCTCCCATGGAATAAGCCTGCAAGATGGTATCGTTATGGGCAGTTGTGCTGAGCATCACTACGGGCATCTTTTTCCAGTCCGAAGAAGATTTTAATTGCTGAAGTAATGCTAAACCTCCCATTTTGGGCATGTTGATGTCTAATAAGACAATGCTGGGGGGCGTATGCAGTTGTTTAAGTAATTCAATGGCACTCTGACCGTCTTCTGCGAAAATAAGTTCACAATCGTAGGTGCCTTCTTCATACGCCAACTTTAACAGATCTCGATCATCCTCATCATCTTCAACAACTAAAAATAAGGGCTTAATCAGCATGAAATAGCTATTAGAATAGTGGAAAGGGAGTTAAAATACCTTTATTGAAATAGTATGTAATAATTGGATATTGCCTAGGTGGGGAATATAATTCGACAAATATACGATTTATTATTACCTATTATATAAATATTGATCAATCTGAAGGAATTATCTAATTCAATTATTGCTGATAATGAATCTAAAGAAGAATAAGTGAAATATGTATTTACTAGTTTAATCGTAAAGTATTTTATAAAATAGTATAATCTTTTTGTAACATTTTTTCATTTTACCTGCTTCAATTTACTTGAAATGAATAAGTTATCTGGTATTTAATAGAATATTTATTCGAAAAATTACAAATAAGAGCTCTGGTAATTACTATACCGAATAGGATAAAAGAATGAATTAATCGGGACATCAAACAGTATCGAAGTTTGTTAGTTACATAAAATAATATAGATAGGGATTGAGGGACGTGTCCATAAACCTAAAGTTTTCAGAAGCATTCAATAATGCCTAACAATAAACAGCAGAGTACAGTAGTAAGCCCTTCGGATCGAACTCAGTGGCTGGCCCAATTAGCTCCTCAGGCCAATTGGGATTGGGATCTCAACGCAGATCAATGGTGGAATAATGATGACTTTGAGGCAAATTTTGGGACCGTTGATCTTTCCCAAGGGCAATCGCTACTGGATTATTGGAAGCTTCACATTCATCCGGAGGATTTTTTCGGGCTCGACTCCGGCCTGATCAAGACGTTTAAAAGCAACCGTGACATTTGGTCTGATGAATTTAGATTACGGTTACCAAACCAATCCTGGGCGTACGTTCGAGCAAAGGCTTATCTCATAAGAAATGAGGGAAGAGTAGTCCGTATGGTGGGTACAATCGAAGATTTTACCGCGACGGTTGGCTTAAAAGAAGAATATCGGGAATACAAGGAATACACTAGTCTGGCACTACTCTCTACGGGGATTGGGGTGTGGCGTATGTCGCTGAAAAACCGGATCATTACCTGGGATCAGCAATGCCAGAAACTCTTTCATAGTACAGATCAGACTCTTCCACTGGATCAATTTCTACTTCAGATTCATCCCCAGGATTTGTCCATAGTTGCCGCCGAAATAGAACAGCCTCAGAAAGCAGGAACCACCGAAGTTTCGAGCATTGAATTTCGTTACCTATTACCTCATCAGACTTTGTATATGCGGTTAATCGGGAAAGCGTATTACAATGCCGAAGGAATAATCGACTACTTTACGGGAACCGTTAAGGATATTACCGAAGAAAAACGAAAGGAACAGGCACTCCAGAACGTAGAAAAACAGTTTCAGGCAGCGTTTGACCATGCCTTACTGGGTATTGTGATGGCGGATGCGGAAGGCCGTTTTCTGTTGATCAATAAAGCGTTTACTCAATTGACAGGCTATGAAGCCGATGAGTTGTATCAGGGTAATTTTGAACTCATCACTCATCCCGAAGATCGTTTTGCCAGTCAATTATGGAGAAAAAGCCTGTTAACTGGCCAGCAGGAGTCCTTTAGTCATCAGAAAAGATACATTCGTAAGGACGGTAAGGTGATCTGGGTTACCCTTCATACCACGCTGATTCTGGGAACAGAACCGAAAGAGCATCGTTTCTTTTCGATTATACAGGATGTAACCGAAGAAATAAACATACAGCAACAGCAAAAACGACTTCTGGCTCTGGTAGAAAATAGTACAGAATTCATGGCTATTGCTACGCTGCAGGGCGAACTGATGTACATTAACCAGGCTGGGCAGAAACTAGCAGGACTTTCTGCTGAAGAAGCAAAGGCCGGTCGAACAGTATCAGAGTTTTATTCGCCAGATTATTTTAAGTATTTGCAGGAAACCATACTGCCCGACATGATCCGGAATGGGCACTGGGAGGGAACCACTCAGATTCGGCATTTTAAAACGGGAGAAAACATTCCGGTTTATGCCAATGGAATTTTGATTCGGGATCAGATAACTCATGAGCCCGTCGCCAGAGGATTCATGCTTCGGGATCTTCGAAAGGAAATTCTTTCCAAACAGGCCTTGAGTGAAAGTGAGAGCCGTTTCCGAAACCTTGTCGGACAGGTTCCGGTGGCCATTGGTCTTCTGAAAGGCTTTCATATGGTTATTGAAACGGCGAATGAATCCATGCTGAATTTATGGGGAAAGGATGAGGATATTATAGGACGGCCTGTGATGGATGCCCTGCCTGAGCTAAAAGGACAGGGTTTTCTAGAACTTCTGCAAGATGTTTATCAAACGGGTAACCCTTTTTATGGGTATGAAATATTGGCCCAGATCGTTCGTAACGGACAGAAAGTAGCCTGTTATTTTAATTTCGTTTATGCGGCTGTCCGGGATACTTCGGATCAGATCATTGGGGTAAGTATTGTGGCAACCGATGTGACAGAACAGATTAAATCCAAGAAGGAATTACAGTTCAGTGAAGAGCGTTTCCGCAGTTTTATCGTTAATTCTCCGACGCCGATTGCCATATACGAAGGTCCTGAAATGCGAATTCGAATGGCTAATCAGGCCGTTCTGGAGACTTGGGGTCGAGATTCTTCAGTGATCGGTAAGACCTTTCGTGAAGTATTACCAGAGCTTGACCCTCAGGAATTTTACAAGTTACTCGATCAGGTATACCGGACGGGAGTGCCTTACGTGGCAACGCAGGATCGGGTAGATCTGATGATCGGCGGTAAACTGCAAACCCACTATTTCAGCTTTGCGTATAAAGCCCTCCGAGATTCGAATGGAGTGATTTATGGAGTTATCAATACTGCTACGGACGTAACGGCTTTGGTAAATGCCAAACAGCAACTTCAGGATGCCGAGCAAAACCTACGATCCGCTATTGAACTAGCTGACCTGGGTACCTGGAGCCGTAACCTTCAGAGTGGGGAATTAACCTATTCTGACCGGGTGTTTGAGTGGTTTGGATTTGATGAGAACAATAAGGAGTTTAATTCTTTTCTGTCAGCGATCCATCCAGAAGACCGCAACCGGGTTGCTGAGATTATACAACAGGTATTAACGCCGGGAATGAAAGACTACTATTCGCTGGAGTTTAGAATCATTCATTTGAAAACCGGTGAAGAACGGAGCGTGCAGGCTCAGGGAAAAGTATCGTACGATCAGGATGGTAATTCTTTGTTATTAAGCGGAACCGTTCGGGATGTAACGGCTGAAAAACGGACCGAAAAAGAATTAGAGCGATTGGTGACGATTCGGACGATGGAGCTTCAGAAAGCCAATGAATTATTACAGGCTTCGAATCAGGAATTAGAGCAGTATGCTTACGTTGCCTCCCACGATTTGCAGGAGCCCTTGCGTAAGATTCGAATGTTTTCGGGAATTATTCAGGAAACTCCCAACCTACCGGAAGCGGCTCGAGTCCCATTGGCGAAGGTTATTAATTCGTCCGAAAGAATGACGCTGCTCATCAAAGATCTGCTGGAGTTTTCTCGTTTGCTGAAGTCTGACCGGGTGTATCTGCCGACGAATTTGAATGCAATTATCCGAAATGTGATCACTGATTTCGAGTTATCCATCCAGGAAAAAGCAGCCGAGATTCGTATCGATCCTTTGCCAGAAATAGAAGCAGTTTCGCTGCAAATGAATCAGCTATTCTATAACCTTATTAGCAACGCTCTTAAATTTATCAGAAAAGATACGACCCCGATTATTACCATTGGTTGCCGGACTTTAACCCCAGAAGAGGTAGAAAAACAGGATCTGGTATTCAAAAACGAGCGTTATTATGATCTGACGATTAGTGATAATGGAATTGGGTTTCAAAAACAGTATAAAGAGCAGATTTTTGAAGTATTCAAGCGGCTACACACGCGGGAAGCTTACCCCGGTTCGGGGGTGGGACTGGCCCTGTGTAGAAAGATTGCCATTAATCATGGGGGAATTTTATGGGCTGAATCGGAAGAGGGAAAAGGGTCTGTTTTTCACGTGATTCTTCCTGAAAAACAGCTACTTGACGAATCAGTGTAACAAAAAAAGGTAGCGTCTGGCACTGGTTTTTAGCTATTCATGTAAAAACGCTATAAGCTATGGAATCGACAGAAAATAATCAATCTAATCAGCATCAGCAAAATCCTCCCTTATCAAACGACTCTTCAGTCTATGATACTGATAACAAGCGAGTGGAAGTAGAAAAAGAGGGAGAACGTCCCAAGAAGGAACCTCTGGGAGGTTTGGAAGTTATTCCAAATGATCCTAATGTTGCCTATACGGCTAGTGATGAGGAGGCTGACATTATTCGCGAAGAAAAAGCCAAAAACCATCAATAATAAAATCCCCGCAGCATTCGTCTGCGGGGATTTTTTATTAGTGACTAACTACAGAGCGTTCATCTGTCTGAAGCATTTTTTGAGGAACCACTTTCCGAATTTCATCAGAGAGAGCCGCAACGATTTTTTCTTTCAGGTAATTTCGATTGGTTACTAGACCAATTTCCCGTACCGGAGCTGGCGTCTTAAAATAACGGATTAACTCTACCTGATCTTCATCAAAATCCTGCGTCGCCAGCTCGGGCAGTATGGTAAGCCCCCCCGAAGTATTAACCATTTTCTTCAGCGTTTCAAGACTGCCCGCTTTGTATTCAAACTGATGAAGCTGAGCCGCCTGACGGGTTAGCTGACACAGATTTTCGATCTGTGAACGCAAGCAGTGCCCTTCTTCGAGTAACCACAGTTCGTTCGGGTCGAGCTCTTCTGGTAAAGCATATTTCTTCTTAAAAAGGGCGTTTGCGGGCGAAACGTAGACCAACAGCTCCTCGTAAAATAAAGGGTATTCCCTTAGTAAGTCATCCTGAGAAGGCATGGCCATCAGTCCAATATCCAACTGACCATTTTTGAGTTTCTCGATAATGTTTTCGGTCGTCTGCTCGGTGATTTTCAGTCGTATATCCTTATACGTATCCAGAAAGTTTTTCAGGAACAGTGGAACCAGGTAAGGAGCCACCGTTGGGATGACACCCAAACGCACTTCGCCCGAAAGCTCATTTTTACGTTCGTCAACAATAGCCTTGAGCTTTTCACAGGATTGTAACACCTGTCGGGCCTGCTGAACGATGAGTAAGCCAATTTCTGTAGGTTGAGTCGGTTGTTTTTTCCGATCCAGTAGCTGGACATCGAGTTCGTCTTCCAGTTTCTGAATTTGCATACTTAAAGAAGGCTGCGTAACGGAGCAGGCTTCAGCGGCTTTTCCGAAATGACCGTAGTCCGTAATCGCCACTAAATATTCAAGTTGAGTGATAGTCATTAGAAAAACTTATTCTTTCTTAAGAATAATTGATTTGTTCAATGAAGTAAAGTTGGCTTGTTTTGTATCGCAAACCAAATAAAACATTTCTAAGAGAAACACCGATCAGTTTCCGGAAATGAAATTATAAATATAATTATTTAAATATTTATTTGGTTTAATCGGTTATCGAATTTAATCATATTAAAAATCTTCTTCTCATGGCAAATGGTATGCTGGGCTTAGGTGCTCAATTCCCTGAATTCAAGAAAACGTCTGTAGTATCACTTGAAAAAGGTAATGAATTTTACGACATCACGAACGAAGATCATAAAAATGCAGGCAAATGGATGGTAATGTTCTGGTGGCCTAAAGATTTTACGTTCGTATGTCCTACTGAAATTGCAGCATTCAACCAGAAATTTGCTGATTTCTCTGATCGTGATGCTATTCTGATCGGTGCTTCTACCGATAGCGAATTCGTTCACGCGGCTTGGCGTCGTAACCACGATGACCTTCGTGACCTGAAATTCCCAATGTTGGCTGATACTTCTAAGTCTTTAGCTGAAGAGCTGGGTATCCTGACTGCTGACGAGAAAGTAGCTTACCGTGTTACTTATATCGTTGATCCTCAAGGAACCGTTCGTTGGGTAGCTGCTAACGACCTGAGCGTAGGCCGTAACGTTGACGAAGTACTTCGTGTACTGGACGCTCTTCAAACGGACGAGCTTTGCCCATGTAACTGGGTGAAAGGCGAAGAAACGCTGAATGCATAAGTAGACATTCATTCTCCCATTGATACCATAACCCTGATGAGTGATCGTCAGGGTTATTTTCTAAACAGGTAGGGCAACAGTTCGTTTTATTCAGCTAAAGCGGTTACCTGATTACTTTTCCATTTATTTATCCTTCCCAAAACATATACCGTCATGTTTGGCATAGCATCAGAAACCAAAAAAAATTTACTTTCCGAAATCAAGCTTCCTGAAACCTTCGAAAGCTTCTGGATTGATCGCTTGAATGCAACCGATCACCGCTACCTGAAAGATTTGCGTCTTAACGTT
>CAJYHS010000109.1 GCA_913774715.1 uncultured Siphonobacter sp.
GATCCTTTTAGGTAAACCTGTCCGGTTGGACCAGAGGTACTTCCTCCTTCTGGTTCCAGAGAAATTGCGTACGCACTGGCTCCGGTAATACTTTTTACTTTCTGCATACTAGTGGCCTGATCAAACAACCCGGCGTCTACGGGTTTACCATCCACAATAGCCCAGATTTGATACTGCTTACCCGTAGGTGCCGATGGTAACTGAACGTTAGCCATGTAGGTTTCCCGCTTGGCGTCGTTCCAGTACAACATAGCGAAGGCAGTTGGAGCAATCGGCTCGCCTTCCAGCTTCATCATTTTTGTACCGGGATTTTGCAATACAGCTACTTCCTGACGAGCCTGCATAAAGCTGGCTTTGTTCACTTCAAGGTTCTTAGCCAACTGGGTATTATTCGACTCCAATGTAGCTACCAAATCTTCCGAGGCCTTTAATTGCCTGAAAAGAAAAATATTACCTACTACACTCAATACTACTATTACCGCAGCGGCAGCTACCCAGTTACGGGAAGATACCAGCGTTTTGGTCACCGATAGGCCGGGCCGTTGGTTGCTTAGGTTATGCGACGATGACCTTGTCATCGGAATAACCTTGCCTGCTGCCAACTCCTGAATACTTCCTAGTACTTTCTCCCGTACAGCCACCGGAGGTTCTACGGCGTGTTCCCACGCAAAAGCTTCCAGTGATTCCCGAATTTCGTCAACCTGCGACTGATATTCAGGGTGCGTTGATAAAAGTTTTTCCACTTGCGTGGTTTCTTCTTGCGAAGTAATTCCCAGCACATAGCTTTCCAGCAAGCCAGACGAAACTATTTCATGCTCATTCAATTTTTTACGAATTAATGTAGGTGGTGAAATACAAAAACATCAAAAGGAGAGTAATCAGTGTTCGGAGTTGGGCCAAAGCCGCTTTAACCCGAGTTTTCACCGTACCGAGTGGAATATCGAGTTCTTCAGAAACTTCGGCTTGAGTATAGCCCTGGAAGTAAACCAATTCGATAATCGAGCGGTACTCAGGACGAAGTTGACTGACCACTTTTCGAACTCCAATCGCATCAACCTGATGCTCTACTGGATTCTCTTCTTCAACAACACTTACGAAATACTCAAGCGGTTGGTTTTGAGTATTTTGTTGATAATCCTGAGATCTTAGTTTATCGATGGCTGTATTTCGGGCTACATTCAAAATCCAGGTAAATAAACTTCCCTTTGAACGCTCATATGACTCGATATTTCGCCAGATTTTTACAAATGCTTCCTGCATAACGTCAGCCGCCGTTTCTTCGGACTTGACGATTTTGAAAATAACCCCGTAAAGGGCGGAAGAATAATTATCATATAAAATGGTAAATCCACGTTGATCCCGCTCACGGAGCAGGCCAACTAGATCATTTTCAGCGACAACAATGCGTTTTTTTCCCAAAAGAAAGATCACTTAAGATATTCTGAACAAAACTAACAGGATGAGAGGTAAATTTCAATAAGTCATACTATTTCGAGTCCTGCTTGGTTTTAAAATGATCTCCTTTTTTTAGAAATTTTCAATTAGACTAAAAAAGACAAAGGGCCTCTATGTAGAAGCCCTTTGTACCGGAAATGAATTAACCCACACCTTTAACTTACTACGCAAGTTTTACCGAAGTAACCCATTGCGTAGTTTCGGTTGTCCGAATATAGATACGGGATTTCAATTCCGCTCGGATTTATCCGAAGCTGTTTTTTTTATAAAAAATTTATTTAAATAACTAATCCACTGACTACCAAGGATAAAAAAAGGAGAGCAGTACTAGTACTGCTCTCCTTTTTTATCGAATTGACAAATAATAAAATTGTATTATTTCACGCCTTTACCAGCGGCTTTCTGTTGTACTTCGCCTTTCAGGAACATCGTTACCGTGCTATTTTCAGCATTGCTATAAACGGTGATCTGCTTATTGAAAGGTCCTACGGAAGCTGCATTATACGTAGCACTTACTTTACTGGTTTTACCAGGCAGAATGGGAGCTTGTGACCATTTGGGAGTCGTGCAACCGCAAGAAGCCGTTACATTACTAATAACCACGGGAGCTTTACCCGTGTTAGTTACTACAAATTCATGCGTTACCGGAGTGCCCTGAGCGATTTTGCCGAAATCTTTCGTTTCAGAATCTACTTTAATTTTGCCCTGAGCAAAAGCACCTGCTGAAATCAGGAAAAAGGCCAGTAAGAAGAAAAGTTGCTTTTTCATTAGGATTAAAATAAAAATGGTTTGGTTTCAAGAGTATGATCGAAACAAAAGTAACGGGAACTATATCTCACGCAAAATCGTCGGGTGTTAACGATATGTTAATGGATTCTTCCGGCAAAACCGTCCCGTTTGGAATGCTCCATTCTTTTCCTTTATTTTTACTTTTACAAACATCGTACCTAGGGTCAAAAATTCCTTCTGCGTGAAGGAAATTCTTTTTAACACCAGGTTACAAGGCAAACTTTTCATGTTGAAGATCGTTTGCCTGATTTGTATTCACCTGACAAACCGCTTTTTTCGATGGAACAAGCCACCCTTGACAGCGTTGTACTTTCTAAAGAGCAAGTTCTCCTCGATTACCGCATCGCCTGGGAAAGTCGCCATGCCAGTTTGTTAGCCCGAAAGGAAGTTTTTATGGGCAAAGCAAAGTTCGGAATCACAGGGGACGGCAAAGAATTAGCCCAAATTGCTCTCGCTCATGCCTTTCGCAAAGGCGATTGGCGATCGGGTTATTACCGCGACCAAACCGTTGTCGCTGCTTTGGGCGAGTTAACCTGGCAGCAATATTTTGCTCAGATTTACGCTCATACCGATATTGAAGCCGAGCCCAACACGGGTGGACGGATGATGAATGGCCATTACGCTACGCGTCATCTGGATGAGCAGGGCCACTGGTTACCCCAGACTCCCCGTTATAATAATGCTTCCGACATTTCTCCCACGGCTGGTCAGATTCCCCGATCCATCGGCTTGGGTTATGCGTCGAAATTATACCGTGAAAACCCCGAGTTACATTCGATTACTGATTTTTCCATCAATGGAAATGAAGTTTGCTTTGCTACTATCGGTGACGCTTCTACCTCGGAAGGTATGTTTTTTGAAGCCGTTAATGCGGCTGGTGTATTACAAATTCCAGTAGTGTTTTCTGTTTGGGATGATGGGTATGGTATTTCCGTTCCTGTACGTTACCAAACGACCAAAGAAAGTATATCGGAAGCCCTTTCAGGGTTTCAGCGTACGACTGAAAAACCGGGCCTGGAAATCATAAAGGTAAAAGGCTGGGACTATATTGGTTTGCTGGAGGCCTATCAGAAAGCTGCGGAATTAGCCCGTACGGAACATGTTCCGTGTCTGGTTCATGTTCAGGAAGTAACTCAACCTCAGGGTCACTCGACTTCGGGCTCACACGAACGGTATAAACCCGCCGAACGTCTGGCCTGGGAAGTAGAAATGGACTGTAATCGTCAGTTCAAAAGCTGGATTCTTGAGAATGATTTTGCTACGGAAGCAGAACTTTCTGCGATTGAAGATGAAGCGGCAAAAGCGGCAAAAGCAGGGCGTGATGCGGCCTGGAAAGCCTACCTTGAATCTCTGCAACCCGACCTGAACGAAGCCCTGGAGGTTCTGGTAAAAGCGGCTCGATCTAGTCGTGCAGGGGATGACATTCTGGCTATTCGTACGGAAATCCAGAAAAAAGCTAACCCGGTACGTTCCGATGTGATTGAAGGGGTTAAAAAAGCCGTTCGCATTTTACGTTTTGAGGATTCTCCGGCTAAGGCTAGCTTAATCGAATGGCTAGACCGTACGAAACAAGAAAACTGGCAACGCTTCAATACTTATTTATACAGTCAGTCAGATGAATCACCTTTACAGGTTCCCAGCGTCGCTCCTATTTATGCGGTTGATGCCCCTTTATTAGACGGTCGGGAAATCATTAATAAAAACTTCGAAGCTCTGTTAGCCAGCGATCCCCGCATTTTTGCCATTGGCGAAGATGTTGGCAAAATCGGTGATGTAAATCAGGGCATGGCGGGGCTACAGGCTAAATTCGGAGAAATCCGGGTAACGGATACCGGTATCCGGGAAACGACTATTATTGGTCAGGGAATCGGCACGGCTCTGCGAGGTTTACGCCCAATTGTGGAAGTTCAGTATGTAGACTATATGCTCTATACGCTGGCAACCCTTTCGGATGACCTGGCCTGCCTTCACTATCGTACGGCGGGTGGACAAAAAGCTCCGGTTATTGTCCGTACTCGCGGACACCGATTGGAGGGCGTCTGGCACTCCGGTTCACCCATGGCGGTGTTATTACACGCCTTACGCGGTATGCACTTCGTCGTTCCCCGCAACCTGACGCAGGCTGCTGGTTTTTACAATACCTTATTACGCGGCGATGACCCAGCTTTAGTAGTGGAACCGCTGAATATGTACCGCAGTAAGGAGAAACTACCTTCCAATCTGGGGGAATTCTGCTTACCGCTGGGGCAACCCGAAATCTTACGCGAAGGAACGGATGTAACCATCGTTACTTACGGTTCGATGTGTCGCATTGTACTGGAAGCCGCCGCACAGTTAGCCAAAGCAGGTATTGAGGTTGAAGTTATTGATGTGCAAACCTTAATACCTTTTGATTTAACGCACACCATAGCAGAATCGGTTAAGAAGACTAACCGTCTGATTGTAGCAGATGAGGATATGCCCGGCGGAGCTTCGGCGTTTATGCTTCATAAGATCCTGGATGAGCAAAAGGTATTCCGTTTCCTCGACACCAGTCCTCAGACACTGACAGCTCATCCCCACCGTCCGGCCTACACCACCGACGGCGACTACTTCTCGAAACCCAATACAGAAGACGTATTTGATGTAGCTTATAATATCATGCATGAATGCGATCCCCGTCGTTTTCCAGCATTAGGTTATGAAATTAGCGACTGGACGTTCTCGGGCGTTCGCTGGTGGAATAATCCTTAATTAAATATTAGTTTATAAACAAAGCGGGGAATCAGAGTTTCTGATTCCCCGCTTTGTTTATTTATTCATTAGGTATTTGTAAAAGAAGGAATCTTTACTTCCTAAGTATTGCGTTTCCACACTCCATTCTTTTTCGCCGGGACCTGCTCCGGCATACCTGCTTAAGTCTGCTCCGTATTGGTGCGGTTCTGCAATAGAAGAAGTTCTTTCAGGTTGTTCAATTAACAAGCGATTATAAGCAAGATATAAGATTTCACGAACCGGACATATCATTGACACCATACCTATGAAAAGTAAAACCCATGCCCGCTTGTTGCTAAATAGATTTCTTCTGTAAAATAGATATACTAATTGCTGTAATACTACTAAATGAAAACTTACTAAAACAGGTTGACTTACCCGCATAATCCAGTCATTGTAATACCCCATATAGATAAAACTGACGACTACTAAACTGGCGATCATAAGCCCGGCTGGAATAGTATCACTTCTTTTTCTTTCCTTTAGTAGAAAGTAAGCGATAGCCATCATTCCGAATTCCATCAATATATACCAAGCATAATTAACAAAGTCAATCAGGGTATTTAATCTGGAAAATAGTAATCCTTTAAATGGATGAGGAAAATGGGCAAGCATAAAACAGGCAATACCTAACCCGATAAAACCGCCTAGTATATTAGGGATTGATATAATATGTTTTGCTTCTGACGTATATATAAGCCAACCTGCAAATGGAATAAACCCAATAGCGGTGAAAGGTGACCATAATGATACTAAAGCAATGATCATTAGTACATCATAGCTCGATTTTTCCTGTAGCCTTTTCCAGAAAATTCCTATTCCTAATAAAACAGGTAAACAATGCTGAGGAACAAAAATTAATTGTCTCCATAAAAATTCTAAATCCAGATCCAGATAGAAATCCGGTTTGTGGATCGTAACTAACGAGTTATTTGAATATTTTAATAAATATCTATCCAGAACGACACCGTACATTCCTTCTTCACTTCTCGAAAAATTCACGGGTAAATCCAGTCGTATACCTGCCCATTTTATCAAATTATAGAGATAATCGGTTCCTCCGATTAACCAGATGGCGATGACTATGAGTCTATTTCTGGTTATTCTGTACACCCAGCATAAACCTAAGAATATACCAGTACATGTCCAGAGAAAAGCTATATTTTCAGCATGCGTTATACCTGTTATTTTGGCAATCCAGCTTACAGGAAGATAATAAGCCAGATAATAACATAAGAAGGGATCACCTAAGGCCTGATTTGAATAAATGACCGGCCATTGATGATTAATTAAATCATTAAAAAGAAGATTGTGTTTATAATAATCGCTTTCCTGTTTACTATATCCGCCAGCTCCAGCATAGTAAGCCATTAGAATGGCAAGTAATAACAAAAAGATAGTGGTACAGTTTATATTAAAAGAGATATCCGTCTTATCTTTATACCATACATCACCTAATGCAAATAAAAGCAACCCAATAAATAGAATTGAAGAAACTGGATTAAACCAGTAATAGAAAAACAAAATATACGGTATACTCAGGTAAAAATAAGTGGAACAAAGAAGTACATCTTTTCTCATGAATCATTTCTAAAGGTCAGGTAGTATAGGGGGGAGATATACTAACAAATATAAAAAGCGGGAAGACGTAACATATACCTCTTCCCGCTTTTATATTTTTCTAAACGTATCTACACAAAATACTTCGTAACGCCCGGAACTGCTACTGGGTAGAGCCCATTCGCGTCAGGATTGAGGGGCATTTTAGCGTCCCAGCTATACTCTGAAGGTTGAAGGCTTAAGCCAGACATCAAAGCAGCATCCCATTCGATTACCTGACCTGAGTAGGTAGCCAAACGACCCAGAATAGCCGTCATCGTTGACTTCGCTCCATTCTCAGCATCGGCGAACTTGTATTCTCCCTTAGCAATAGCGGCGAATAATTCGTCGTGTTCCGTTTGATACGGGTTATTATCCGTCTTTTTGTTGAACTGGAATAAAGGTTTTCCCTTGTAATCCACGATTTTGGCATCATCGCAAAGGATTTTTCCTTTAGTTCCCAGAATGATCTCGTCTACCTTTGCCCACGTGCCTTTGATATGCCGGCATTCAGAGTTCAGAATGGTTCCATCGGCGTATTCAAACTCTACGTGGTGATGATCAAAGATTTCGCCGTAATCTTTTCCTTTTCGCACTTCACGTCCACCTGTACCTTTAGCCCGAACGGGGTAACCGCCTTTGAACCAGTTAAATACATCGATATTGTGAATATGCTGTTCGTTAATATGATCGCCGCATAACCAGTTGAAATAATACCAGTTACGCATCTGGTATTCCATTTCGGTCTGACCGTCTTTTCTTGGATTTACCCATACGCCATCGTTATTCCAGTATACATTGCCCGAGACGATGTCCCCGATCATGGCTTTATTTTTCAGCAAAGCCCGGTACGAATTCTGATAATGACGTTGCAAACCTACTACTACGTTCAGCTTTTTCTTTTTTGCTTCAGCTGCTGCCGTTAATACCTTCTGCACGCCAGCCGGATCAGTCGCCACGGGCTTTTCCATGAAGATATGTTTTCCCTGACGAACAGCCTCTTCAAAGTGAATCGGGCGAAAGCCGGGAGGCGTTGCCAGAATAACTACATCAGCCAAAGGAATTGCTTTGGTATAAGCATCAAAGCCGACGAATTTATTCTCTCCGATAGCGATGCGATTGGCATTACCTGAAGACGTTAAGTTCTCCGTGATATTCTTAACGGCACTTTCGAGACGGTCAGCAAAGGCATCGGCTACGGCTACCAGCTTTACATTTTGCTTGGTTAATAAGGCCTGAACAGCCGCTCCAGAACCACGACCCCCGCACCCAATCAGAGCAATTTTGATTTCATCAGCAACGCTGCTGTTGAAGAGATTACCAGCGTTTGAAGTAAGCGGAGCGGCCAGAAGTCCGCCCGCGAGGAATGATCCTGCTTTCACAAAATCACGGCGAGATTGAAAATCTTTGTTCATAGAACGGTTTGGTTTAGAAGATACTTTTTAGCGTTGCTGGTTAATGAGTTGTTAGTTCTTCGTTACTGGTTATTCGGATTTTAATTAACCACAGAGTTGCTCAGAGTTTATCACAGAGAACACATCGTTTCTTAATAACTAACAACTAGTAATAAACAACTACACATTACTGTCCGAGCATTTTGGCGAAGAAGGCTTCGGCTTCTTCCGGGCTGGGTTGCTTTACGGGGCGAACAATCCGGAAACCCACGTAGTCGCCATCAGTAAGCCACCATTTGGAACGCGGAACCTGCGGATCACGACGATTCCAGTCTTCCACCTGAGCTAACCGCTCGGCACAACGTAAATCGGCAGCTTTACTCTGATAACTTCCGCCGCGAGCCGTATGATAGGCCCGGGGTGAAGTGCGTTGAATGAAGAAACTGCTTTCAGGTTTAGCGGCTAGTTTCTCAAAATATTTTGCGTCGTACATGTCCATCGTCCATTCAGCGACGTTGCCGAGCATGTCGTATAACCCAAAGGCATTGGGTTTTTTCTGAGCGACTTTGTGATACGCTTCTTTGCTGTTGCTCTCGTACCAGGCAAACTGAGCCATGGTAGAGGCTTGTACACCCGTAGGATACATGGTTTTACTTCCCGCCCGGCAGGCGAATTCCCATTCCGCTTCGGTAGGCAATCGGTAGAAAATTCCCGTTTTTTTCCATAACCACTTGCAATACGTAATGGCCGTGAAAGGCTGCATGGAGTTAGCCGGAAAACCGCCTTCTTTACCCATTCCCCAGGTTAAGTCAATGTATTGAGCCGTAGGCCGGGAAATAGCATCGGGCTTGGGCTGAGCGTCTTTATCATCAAAACGAAAGGGAAAAAACTGGTCGTGCGTAATTTCGGTAGCCGCCATCCAGAAAGGCTCTACTTTTACCTTGACCTGCGGCCCTTCGTCGGCGTGACGACCACTTTCCGTCGCTGGACTTCCCATCAGGTACTCTCCCGCAGGAATGGGCTGCATTTTGATTTTGATCGGTAAGCCAGGGAGTTCCTGTTCGTAGGGTTTTCCTTCAACCGCCTGAGCCTGAACATTTGAATAGAATAGTCCGAGTGCAAAGGCACCATAGGAAAGCAAGCGAAATGTATTTCGGGCAAGAGTGAACACAATGAAATGTTTAAGAGGTTAATGAACGTTGTGACTTTAGGGTTTAACGTTTTGAGTTCATGATCTCTCGCAACTAAACTCAAACCCCTAAATTCCCAACTCTATTTAGTAATAGAAAACACATCCTGAAAATTACTCTTCTTTCAGCAGTTTTTTAAACCCTTCGGATGATACAGTTTTGAAACCTAACTTCTGCTTGTCGATAATCAGGATTTCAGCCTCCTCTGATTTGGCCAGTTGCAACGCCTTTTCAACGGGTAATAAATAACAAGCCGTTGATAACCAATCCGCTTGAGCGGCGTCTTTGGAGAGGATTGTCACCTGTCGCTGGTACGTAACCCCTAGGCCCGTTTTTGGAGAAACAATGTGCGAATAGGTCTTACCCTCAATGGTAACCGACTGATAGACATCGCCAGAAGTGGAAATAGCGGTCTCATTTAATACCAGCCAGTTTTCTAATAATTGATTTCGCTGACCGGGCCATTCCACTCCTATTTTCCAGCCGCCTGAAGGACTCTTACCGATGGCCATATTCCCGGCAGCATCGCAAAGACTTTCTTCAAAACCTGACTTTTGCATAATTTCCAGCATTCGCTGAGCCGCATACCCTTTTCCGATCCCTCCTAAGTCCAGTTTCGTTCCGGGCTTTTTCAATTGTACCGTTTGCTGGTCTTTATTTAATATCATAAAGTCAGCTCCAACGGTCATTCTGGCCTTTTTTAAGGGTTCGGGCGAGGGTAACTTTTTTTCTTTTCGGGATTGCCGCCAAAGTAGAGCGGATTGCCCAATGGTTACATCAAACCAGCCCCCACTTTTCTGCCAGGCCTCTTTAGATAGGGTTAGGATATCCCACAAAGCGGGAGAAACGTTTACACTAGTATTTGAACCGGCGGTCCGGCTTAACTTACTTAACTCAGAGTCAGGGTTATAATCACTAAATATTTCATTCAGGGAATCGACCATAGCGAAGGCCTGCCGGGCAGCAGCAGCGGCTTTGAGGGAATCTGACGACCAAACCTGAATGGTAAACATTGAACCCATTTTGGGTTGCTGGAAGATGAGTTTGCGACTCTGAGCCCACAACGCGTTACTTAAACAAAGCCAGATAACTCCGATACAAAAGATTTTTTTCACTGGATAGATTCAGAGGATTTAATGTTACGAAAGTACAGATAAGTGAGGGGATAAAAAGAAAAAGTTACCCGCCAACGCAGGTAACTTTTCTTCTAAATTTCTGTATTGGTCTGATCACTTTTGAAATAACTCCCGTAATACCTCCCGGTCATCAAAATGATTTTTTACGCCTTTAATTTCCTGGTAGGTTTCGTGTCCTTTTCCTGCTACCAGAATAACATCTTTAGCTTGAGCCATTGCAACGGCCTTGGCAATGGCTTCCCGACGATCCACCAAAATGGTAACTTCAGCCAGGGTATCCGCTGGAACTCCTTTCTTCATATCTTCCAGAATAGCTTCTGGTTCTTCATTACGAGGGTTATCCGAAGTCAGAATCACCTGATCGGAAAACTGGCAGGCAATGCGGGCCATTTCGGGGCGTTTAGTAGCATCCCGATTTCCACCGCAACCGACAACGGTAATAATTTGCTCATGGCCTTCGCGTAATTCAGCGATGGTTTCCAGCACATTTTTCAGAGCATCGGGCGTGTGAGCATAATCTACGATTCCAACGATGTGATCAGGAGAAACGACTTGCTCGAAACGGCCCGCCGGTGGCTGGATAGCGGATAACTGCGTCAGGGTTTCTTCGGGATCTTCTCCTAATAATATCGCCGTTCCGTAAACGCCGAGTACGTTATAGGCATTAAAATTACCAATCAACTGAAAGTGAACCTGCTTATGATCTACTTCCATCTCTAGTCCATAAATCGAATCGGAAAGGATTTTACCTTTAAAACTCGCTCCCGTTTCCAGTGAAAAGGTTTCACGACGAGCCACCGTATTCTGCACCATAATCCGGCCCCGTGGATCGTCAGCATTCACTAAAGCAAAAGCCGTTTTGGGTAACTGATCAAAAAAGCCCTTTTTGGCCTTAATATAACTGTCAAATGTCTTGTGAAAATCGAGGTGATCGTGAGTAATATTAGTAAAAATGCCACCTGCAAACTGCACTCCTGCAATACGCTCCTGCACTACCGCGTGTGAAGAAACTTCCATGAATACATGCGTGCAACCTTTACTTAGCATTTCAGCCAATAAGCCATTGAGTGTTAATGAATCCGGTGTGGTGTGGGTACTTGGGATTATTTCATCTTCTACCTGATTCTGAACCGTAGAAATTAAGCCGCAGCGGTGACCTAAGGCCCGAAACAGCCGAAAAAGCAGCGTTACCGTCGTGGTTTTACCGTTCGTTCCCGTTACTCCGATCAGCTTCAGTTTCGTAGAAGGCTGTCCGTAAAAATTAGCTGCAGCGAAGCCCATCGCCCGTGAGGCATCCTTCGACTGAATGTAGGTAACCCCTTCCTGTAAGGTTTCAGGCAGGTGTTCACACAAGATAGCACTGGCCCCGAGTTCAATCGCTTTAGGAATGAATTGATGGCCATCGACCTGCGTTCCGGGAATGGCTACGAATAAACTGCCGGAAACAACCCGACGCGAGTCGAAGGTAATGGTATGGATTTCAAGATCGGTGGAACCTGCCACCGCCTCCAGCGAAACTTTATAAAGAATGTCTTTCAGAAGCATAATACAGGCGTTGATCCACAGCATAACACCGTGTGATGATTCAAAAATACGGAGCAGTTTTTAAGTTTGCTGTTTTCGGTTTACAGTTTTCAGCATAGCAGACGTTTCAGGAACGTTGGTAGAGACGCGATTTCATTGCTTCTGGCCGGGAATGGGAATACGTTTTCTAGTATCCAAAACCGCCTCTACCCCAGACGCGATGAAGTCGAGTCTCTACCTTTTTTTCGGGATTGATGCCTCACTAATCAGTATCACTTTACAAATGCATCGACAGACCTCACTGCTGGCAGTGAAAACTAAAAACCTCAGCAACGATCGCTCCCGAGTGTAAACTGAAAACGGCAAACTGAAAACCTAAAACTGAATCGTACCTTTGTTAGGTGAAAAAAACAATTGCGATTATTGGTGGTGGAGCTGCCGGATTCTTTGGAGCCATCAGTGCTGCCGAGGCCTTTCCGGAAGCTCAGGTATTCTTATTTGAAAAAAGCCGGAATGTGCTTTCCAAAGTGCGAATTTCGGGCGGTGGGCGTTGCAACGTAACGAATGCGGCCGCCACGATTCCAGACTTACTCAAGGGTTATCCCCGGGGAGCTAAGTTCCTTAAAAATCTTTTCCCCCGTTTTTCCAATCAACATACCATCGAGTGGTTTCAAAGCCGGGGCGTTCCGCTGAAAACGGAGCCTGATAACCGGATGTTTCCCGCATCTGATTATTCCGAAACCATTGTTCGCTGCCTACAGCTTCAGGCTAAAAATGCGGGAGTTGAGCTACGATTAAGTACGGCGATTAAAGCCATCCGAAAAACGGAAGAAGGATTTCAGTTAACGCTCAATGAAGGGCAAACTTTTCAGGCAGACCGCGTGCTGATTACGACCGGCGGACATCCGCATGTAACGGGTTATGACTGGCTGGAAGAGCTTGGCATTGCCATCACGCCTCCCGTCCCGTCTCTTTTTACCTTTAATCTGCCGGATTCCTTTACTCGTGAGTTATCGGGAATCTCAGTGAATGAAGCTTTGGTACGTATCTCTGGAACTAAATTTCAGCACGAAGGCCCATTGCTATTAACCCATTGGGGATTAAGTGGCCCGGCGGTTCTGAAGCTTTCCGCCTGGGCGGCTCGTGAACTCGAAGAAAACAATTATCGATTTACCTGTCTGGTTAACTGGACGAATGAAAAATCGGAAGAAGCCCGAACGTCTCTGGAGGCGTTTAAAAAGCTTAATTCGGGAAAACAGTTAGGCACCATCGCTCCTTTTCAGATTCCAAATCGACTTTGGCGAACGTTACTTGCTGAGGTAGAAATTTCCGAACAATTACGCTGGGTTGATTTGAATGGAAAACCTTTTAATCGTCTTTTCGAAATTCTAACGAATAATGCGTTTGAAGTACAGGGCAAAACGACGTTCAAGGAAGAATTTGTTACTTGCGGCGGCGTAGCTCTCTCCGAGATTAACCCTAAAACGCTGGAAAGTAAAATTGTTCCAGGCTTATATTTTGCGGGAGAAATCCTTGATATTGACGGCATTACGGGAGGATATAACTTTCAGGCTGCATGGACGACCGCCTGGGTGGCGGGCCAGTCTATAGGATTATAATCCAATTCGTAGAGACGTCCGTGTATCGCGTCTGGCTAGGAGATGAAAATAGTTTCAAAATAATAAAACTGCCTCTTACCCAGACGCGATGAAGTCGCGTCTCTACGTTTAAAATCAGGAATCGGCGTGTTCGATTTTAACTGGGTTTTCTTCATAGTCTACCCCTGAGAACAAGTGACTGTAAATAATCCGGGATGCTCTGAAGGTAAAGGGCACTGATAATACGATCAGACCGATAGAAACACCAATATATACGAACGGGGACGGATCGTTGAAAAAATAAAAGAGGACAACCGCCGTAGCGAGAATAATCCCCGTGGTTAAGCCATAACTTACGTACATCGCTCCAATGAAAAAGCCCGGCTCGCGTTCATAACGTAACCCACATTTGGGACAATATTTATGCATCTGATCGAACTTGGTAAGTTTCCAGATGGGGTATTTGAATAACTTTCCTTCGCGACAACGCGGACAACATCCGCCCGTAACAGCCTCTAGTTTACTTCGTTTCATAAGCTTTAACATTTGACGGTTGGGTTTCAATCGCCGTGGAATGATGTCACAAGATTACGGCGGATCGTCATTTCAATCAATGATAATTATCACTTTAGGGCAAATACCGCCGCAAAGCTCCGTACGTCCAGGTTCCTGCCAGAGCGGATAACAGTGTCACTATTACTACGCTATAACCCGCTCCGATCTGGGCGAATAACGGACCCGGACACGCTCCGGTTAAGGCCCAGCCAAAACCAAACAATAGGCCTCCATAAATCTGTCCGGGCTGGAAAACCTTTGCCGGAATTACGATTTTCTCGCCAGTTAATGCGTTGACATTATAGCGTTTAATGAGAAATACCGAAATCATTCCCGTCATAACTGCCGAGCCAATCACCCCATACATGTGAAAATTATCCAGCCGGAACATTTCCTGAATTCGGAACCAGGAAACGATTTCTGCCTTCACAAAAACAATACCAAACAGGATCCCGATGACTCCATACGCCCAGAGCGATCGTAATAAAACCTCATTTGGGCGTTGCGTCTTCACTTCCGGGGTAAATTCTTCCGTTTTTGTCTTCATAGGTTCAGAGATTAAGGATATAAGGTAATCCAAACCAGGTCATGGCAAATCCACCAATCATAAAGCAAATCGTAGCGATCAGTGAAGGCCATTGCAGATTAGACAAGCCCATAATGGCATGACCGGACGTACAGCCCCCCGCCCAGCGAGTTCCGAATCCCACCAGAAAACCACCGACTACCATTAGAATAAAGCCGCGAGCACTTGTTAACGCCGACCAGCTAAACACGTCTTCGGGTATCAATCCCTGAAAGTCATGCACGTTCATTGCCCGTAAGGCTTCTTTCGTGGAAGAAGCAATAACGATAGGGTCTGGATTGTTCAGGAAAAGTCCTGCGATAACTCCGCCTACGAAAACCCCGGCTACAAACACCAGATTCCAGCTTTCTTTCTTCCAGTTATACTGAAAAAACGGAAGGCCGGCGGGCAGGCAGGCCGCACAGATGTGACGTAAGGAGGAAGAAATCCCGAAGGTTTTATTTCCCAGCAAAAGCAAAGCCGGAACCGTTAGTCCAATTAAGGGGCCTGCCACATACCAAGGCCAGGGCTGACTCAGCCATTCCATAGTTTTAGTAGAAAAAAGGCCCGCATGAAACATACGGGCCGTGAGTATTAGGAAATCATTTCGCCGCTTTCGGTGGGAATGTTCGTTTTCGCAATGGCTCCAAATCCACCCGCTACTTCACGTACCTGATCATACCCCCGGGCTTTCAGAATCGAGGCGGCAATCATGGAGCGATAGCCACCCGCACAATGCACATAGAAAGGCTGATCTTTGGGAAATTCAGCCATGTGATCGCTCAGGGATGCCAAAGGCGTATTTTCAGCCCCTGCTACATGAGCTGCTTCGTATTCAGATGGCTTCCTAACGTCTTTAACGATTACCTCTTCGGATGCAAAACGTTCAGCAAATTCTTCCGCCTGAATGGATTCGATGGTATCGGTTTCTCTTGCTTCCGCAAGCCAACTATCCATACCGTCTTCGAGAAAACCCAATACCTGATCGTAACCTACGCGACTCAGTCGAGTGATTACTTCTTCCTCCCGACCGGGAGCAGTTACCAGTAATAGCGGCTGATTAATGTCGGGAATGAGCGTTCCGACCCAGGGAGCAAAATCGCCGTCAATGCCAATGTTAATACTTCTAGGAATGAACGCATTACTGAATTCCTGCGGCTTACGGGTATCCAGTACCAACGCTCCTTCCGTATTAGCTACGGCTTCGAAAGCTTCAGGAGATAAGGGCTGGTTACCGCGTTTTAATACTTTCTCCACCGGTTCAATGCCTTCTTTATTCAGGCGAACATTTTCTGGAAAGTAAGCCGGGGGTGGAGTTAATCCATCCGTCACGGCTTCAATGAATTGTTCTTTGCTTTGTGGTTGCAAAGCGTAGTTAACCTCTTTCTGGTGACCCAGTGTATCGAAGGTTTCCTTGCTCATGTTTTTACCACAAGCCGAACCCGCTCCGTGAGCCGGATAAACGATTACGTCGTTAGGTAAGGGTAACAGTTTGGAACGCAGGGATTCATATAAAAATCCCGCCAGATCATCCTGCGTAAGATCCGCTTTCTGAGCTAAATCGGGCCGGCCTACGTCTCCTATAAATAAAGTATCTCCGGTAAAAACGGCTTTTTCTTTACCCGTTTCATCGAGTAATAATATACAGCTGGACTCCATGGTATGTCCGGGTGTATGCAGTAATCGTAAGGTATGATCACCTAGTTTAAACTCCTGACCGTCCGTCGCAATTACGGCTTCAAAAGCAGGTTTGGCATTAGGGCCATAAATGATCGGAGCACCCGTCTTAGCCGATAAATCCACGTGGCCTGACACAAAATCGGCATGGAAGTGTGTCTCAAAAATGTACTTGATCGTGGCTCCGTTACGGGATGCTTTATTAATGTAGGTCTGCACTTCACGAAGCGGATCAATAATGGCCGCTTCGTTTTCTACCTGAATGTAATACGCTCCCTGAGCCAGACATCCGGTATATAATTGCTCGATGATCATAGGTAATTGATGAAGGGGTGGGGGCAGGAATTACTTCTGCCCTACGTTAATTCCTCGTATTTTGTCGAACTACCTGCTCAATTTGCTGAGCGGATAATACGCCCGACTGACGCCAAAGCTGCTGGCCCCGGTGGTATAACACCATCGTGGGAACCGACTGAATTTTTAGCTGGGAAGCCAACGCTGGATTTTTGTCAATATCAATTTTGACGATAGTTAGCTCTTCCCCCATCTTATCTTTTACTGCTTTCAGGTAAGGAGCCATCATTTTACAGGGTCCACACCATTCGGCGAAAAAGTCAACTAACACGGGTTTTTCGGAAGCAATGAGCTGCTGAAAGTTACCATTCATGGCTTTGTGCGTTTAAGTGTTGATGTTTTGGGTTTATCTGTTTAGGGTTTTGAGTTTAAGAAGCATGACTAACAACTCCAAACCCTAAACACAAAACCTAAACTCATTCTACTAAAACCGTACCTTTTCGCGAATGATTCGTTCCAGCTTATCAGCGTACACACCACCCGCCTGACGCCAGAGTAACTTACCCCGCTGGTATAGAATCAGCGTAGGCACTGAATCAACTTTCAGGTGCTTTTTAAGCGTCATATTCTTCTCCGCATCAATCTTGATGATCGTCAAATCTTCACCAAAAATCTCGGCAACCGTATCTAAATGCGGGGCCATTTTTTTACAGGGCTTACACCAGTCCGTGTAAAATTCCAGTAATACAGGCTCTTCAGAGTTGATAATTTCTTCAAATGTTCCGTTCATATTAATCAGTAGGCCGCAGCCTGTTCAATTACAATTTTTATACTTATCCTGTGACTTAAAACACTAATTCTTTAACCAGAATTCCCGTTCCCATCAGGAGTGTAAACCACCCAAAAGCGGGTTTTAATACCTGCCCCGGAATATGTCGGGACAGGCCCGTCCCCACTACTACGCCTAACCAGGTTAAGCTGGTAAATTTTAGCAGAAACAGCCAGTCCATCTCATGCTGACCCAGATCACCGAGGAAACCAATACAGGAGTTAATCGCGATAATCAGCAAAGAAGTTCCAACGGCTAGTTTCATTGGTAACTTTACGAAGTTGGCTAAGACCGGAATAATCAAAAAGCCACCGCCCACGCCCACAAAACCCGTCAGGGTTCCTACCAATAAACCTTCCACGAAAATCAGTGGATAATTCAGGCGTTTCCGAATTTCTTCGCCCGTATCTATCCGTTCCTTCCGCCGTCCGCGAATCATCGACTGAGCCGATAATACCATCAGCACGGCGAAGAGTAACATCATTAATAAATCCTTCGTCAGTGTCCAGTTTCCAGACTGCCAGATCACTTCGGGTAAGGCCGGAACAAGAAATTTTCGCGAAATAAAAACCATCATAAACGATGGAAACGAGAAGAATAAAGCCGTTTTCGGGCTGGATAATCCTCGTCGCAAATAATCAATCGAACCAATTAATGAGGCTGAGCCTACAATTAAGAGACTATACGCCGTGGCAATCGGTGGAGGTACCTTGAACAAATAGACCAGCACGGGCACCGTCAGAATTGATCCGCCACCACCTAACAAACTCAATAACAGTCCAATCAGGACGGCCATTGCTAATCCTACTAATTCCACCATCCTACATGCTACACTCACAGTTCTCAATGCAGGCGATCAGTTTCAGTACGTCGCGTTCTTTCAGCGAGTAATACCGACTCTGGCCTTCCTGTTCAGCCTGTAGGATTCCTTTAAGTTTCATGTTGATGAGATGATGCGACAACAGCGACTGCTCGCAATCCAGCAAGCGACTGAGTTCATTCACGCTGAGTCGATCGTTGGTTCCCAGTAACTCAATAATCGCCAATCGGGTCGGATGGGCAACGGTTTTTAGAATAAAGGCTGCTTTTTCAAGCTTCTCTTTACTGTTAATTTTTTCGGTAATCGTCATAGATAGTGCGTAACAATCGCCCAAATATATGAACATATTTTCATATAATCATACTTCCTGTATAGCTGATGAAAATATCTGCCAGAGTGAGGTCAAGAAAAAGACAGCCAAGAAACTACTGAATAATGGGGACGAGTCATGAAACTGGCACCAGTGTATGGAATTGCTGTTATTTTTACTTTTCATTTTAAAGCATTAATTCCCTGCCGATGCTCGTTGCTTCCATTATTCTTTATTTAATCCTGAATCTCGGCGTAGGTCTGTGGGCTTCGCGGCGGGTTAACAATACGGAAGATTTCGTATTAGCGGGAAGAAAACTGGGATTTGGACTGGCTTCCATGGTAACTTTCGCTACTTGGTTTGGTTCCGAAACCATGATGGGAGCTCCGGGGCAGTTTGTACAAGAAGGATTTCTGGGTGTGATTGAAGATCCCTTTGGGGCGGGACTTTGCCTGATTCTGGTGGGGGTGTTTTACGCCCGAATTTTTTACCGCTGGAATATCATTACCTTCTGCGATTTCTTCGGTTTACGCTTTGGCAAGTCCGCCGAGTTACTTTCGGCTTTACTCATTGTACCCTCCTACTTTGGCTGGATTGCCGCTCAGTTGGTTTCAATGAGTATCATCGGCCAAACGGTTTTCGATTTACCCATGACCACGGGTATTTGGGCGGGAGCCGGTTTAGTCATGATTTATACGCTGACGGGAGGCATGTGGTCCGTGTCCATTACCGACTTTCTGCATAATATTATTCTCATTGCCGGACTTATCATTCTAGCCCTTATTCTCTACAATGAATCCAACGGACTTTCAGCGGTTATCAATCGACAGCCCAAAGGATTTTTCCGGGTTATTCCCCGAAGTTTTTCTTTGAATGAATCGCTGGACTATTTCGTTGCCTGGATTACTATCGGCCTTGGATCTATTCCTCAGCAAGATGTTTTTCAACGGGTAATGGCGGCGAAAGATGCAAAAACAGCCGTACGCTCTGCCGTTACAGCGGGATTGTTGTACTGGACGGTTGCTTTATTCCCCTTATTTATCGGACTAATGGCCGTGCAATTACACCCCGAATTATTGAAGGGTGATCTTCAGTTGTTACTTCCCAATATGGTCATGAACCACGCTCCGCTCATGGTTCAGATCCTGTTTTTTGGAGCCTTGTTATCGGCCTTATTAAGCACCACCTCTGGGGCGATTCTGGCTCCGGCAGCCGTTATTGGGGAGAATCTGGTTAAACCTTTTTTACCTTCCTTAACGGATCAGAAACTATTACTTACCATTCGACTTTCAGTGATAGGCGTTACTGCGGCTTCCATCCTAATGGCTTTGGATCGTCAGAATGTTTTTGAGCTAGTGGGAGAATCCTCCGCCTTCAGTCTGGTTTCACTTTTTATTCCCATGACGGCGGGTTTATACTGGAAAAAAGCTTCACTCGCAGGTTGCCTGCTTTCCATGAGTTTAGGCCTCATAGCCTGGCTTGTAGCCTCAGCTGCCGAAACCAGTATTAATCCCATTTTATATGGTTTGGCCAGCAGTGCTTTGGGAATGGTAGTGGGTTCGTTTATACAGAAATGTTCTTTTAAAACGACCTAACCTCGCTTCCCTGGATTAGCATGCGGGGTTTTCTGATAGCATCGGGCATTGCTGTAGAGACGCGACTTCATCGCGTCTGGGTAAAGGCGATTTTTGCTACGATGTTAACATATTTTCATTTCCCGGCCAGACGCGATGAAGTCGCGTCTCTACAAAAAGGGTCATCGGCCCAAACCCCGCTCTTTCGGATTGGTAATCCGAAAGCCATCTGCCAGGGATTTTTAATCCCAAACAGCACCACTAATCGTCTCTACCTTCGTGCACAAATTATATCTAACCTACGCCAGGGTCAATGAGGAAATAGATTGAGAAGAATAACTATCAACCAACCACTATCCACTCCATTAATCCACAATCATTTTAAAGCCTTCACCGTGAAGATTAATGAGCTGAATGCGTTCGTCGGGGCGTAGGTATTTGCGAATTTTCGTCAGATACACGTCCATGCTTCGGGCATTGAAGTAACTATCATCACCCCAAATAGCTTTCAGAATGTAACTGCGGCTCAGGGGTTGACCGAGGTGCTGGCAGAAAATCTTAAGTAACTCCGCTTCCCGGCTGGTTAGCTTTTGCGACTCCTCGCCGTGCGTCAGGGTCTGCCGTTCCGAATCAAAAGTCAGGTTACCAATCTGGAAAATGCGGTTCGATTTCTGGTCTTTCTGATCATTTTTCTGACTCCGTCGAAGAATGGCTTCCATCCGGGCGACCAGTTCTTCCATATTGAATGGCTTCGTCAGATAATCATCCCCACCGAGTCGGAACCCTTGCAGCGTATCTTCTTTCATCGCCTTGGCGGTCAGGAAAATAATGGGAATATCTGCATTCGCCTGACGGATTTCTTTCGCCAGCGTGAAGCCGTCTTTCTTAGGCATCATTACGTCAAAAATACAGAGATCATACTCCTGCTTGACAAACTGATTCAGGGCTTCATCCCCGTCACGGGCTAGATCAGCGGGATACCCCTTCAAAGTCAGATATTCCTGTAATAAGGTTCCGAGGTTAGGATCGTCTTCAGCGAGCAGGATTTTCATAGTTGCTATCATTAATTAACTCCGATGCACATACATACCAGAGTTTGACTTCTTGTTATCAATCAGTAGCGTTAATAAACGCTTTTTACTATTCAAACGGTAAGGTGATCTCAAAAGTACTTCCCTTGCCGAGCGTACTTTCTACTTTAATCGAACCTTTGTGCTCATCTACGATTTTTTTGACATAGCTAAGCCCTAAACCAAAACCTTTCACGTCGTGCACATTACCCGTAGGAACGCGATAGAACTGTTCAAAAATGTGCTTTAAGGCTTCTTTGTTCATGCCAATTCCTTTATCAGAAATCGTGATTTTTAAACCTTGAGCGGTATTTTCAGTAAGCACCTGAATGTCCGTTATTTCACTGGAATATTTGATCGCATTATCCAGCAAATTGAAAATCAGGTTGGTTAAATGCACTTCATCCCCCAGAATCGTCGGATTATCTGCTTTCAAAAACGACTCCAGAATACCATTTCTAGCTTCAATCTGGGGACTCAGGCTATGCACAACCGTTTCGATCAGCTCGTGCATATCCGTTTTTTCCCGATTCATTTTCACTTCCCCCCGATCAAAACGAGCAGCCTGCAATACCTTCTCAACCTGCGAACCTAACCGCTGGTTTTCATCACGAATGATGCCCAGGTACCGACGCAGCATCGTTGGAGAAGCCGCCACGGCATCATCTTCCAGCATTTGTGTAGCCAGCGAGATAGTAGAAACCGGAGTTTTGAACTCGTGGGTCATGTTATTGATGAAGTCATTCTTCATATCCGACAGTTTTTTCTGCCGGACAATCGTACTCATGGCAAAGTAAAAACACCCGCCCATGACCAGAATTAATATTACAGAGCTTATCAAAGTCGTCCAGATTTGTTCAGCCAGATACCCTTGTCGCTCCGGAAAATACACAAAAAGCATATTATCCGTCGCCAGTAAATCAGAGGGAAAAAGCTGCATACTGTATCCTGCTAATAACCGATCCTCCCGATAACCGGGAGAAGAGGTATAAATAAAGTCATGAGGATGATCGTCTGAACGGAACCCGTATTCAAACGGTAAATCGATCCCTCTGACTACAAACTCATGGCGTAATAAAGAATCCAGAATATCGGTATCAATCCGCTGCTCTAGAGGACGGTCATTCGTTAACAGATCTAGAAAAACCTCCCGCATGATCTGCGACTTCTGAGCGGCTTTTTCATACTCAGTCCGCTTCAGGTTTTTGGTAGAGTCAATCCGTTTCAGCCGGGACGTTACGGCAACTTTGGGCTTGGAAACCCCTGTTGGCTTAACCGACTTGTGTTTCGATGGAGCAGCCTTGTTACTTTTGCCAATCACCCGGCTTGATAGAAAGCGTCCTAATGAATCCTTCCGGCTTTTAGCCATTCGCACATCGCGTGGCAGATTTCTGAAAACGGTTTCGTCGTAGGTTTTTTCCAACTCTTCCCGCGAACGCTCCGCCGGTTGCCTCGGAACATCATTCCGGTAATATTCTTCAATGTAATGCAACTCAGCATCCGTCAATACACCACTGGGACGGCCCAGTACATCCGAAGTAACTTTCGTACGGCCATAAAACTCAAACTGCTGAACAATGGGGGATTGCGTGGCATAACGCAAAATCGTTGCCGGATCGGCTGATCTATCGGTTTTCTCAGCCTGTTTTGATTTCTTCTTCTTTTGAACAATAACGGGAGTTTTATCGGCTTTCTGAGGTATAGCAATGTGCTGCAACTGCTCCCGCCGCCGCTCCGCTTCAATTCTTTTATTGGTCAAAACGCCCACTTCCGTCTTTTCCAGTTTATGTACTACCGCGTCCATGGCCTCGGTCACTGTGGCATCAAACTGCTCGGCCTTGGCATTTAGCGTTTCCCGCAGGCCAAATACCTGAAAAGCCACCAGCCCAATCAGAGCCAGCGACATCAGAGCTACTAACCAACGGATCTTCTGCTGCGTCATTCTTTCGTACTTACGAGTTTGAGGAGGATTGATTTTGTTAGATACCGTTTGAAACTGAATGCTCAGTCCATAACCGATCCAACCAAATTCATCAGGTACTAGACCACAGGAACTATGCTGTCGCCTAAAACTCTCCAATAGAATCAAACTTATTCAAACCTACTCAAACCATTACCAATCTATTTTCTAAACAACGAATTTACCCTCTGAATATCTCCGGGAGAAGAGACCAAAGTTATAGGTTTAAGCATTTTTAACAAGTTCTGGAGCTAGGGCAATGAAGAAAATCAGATTTCAGATGCAACATCGGTAGCAGGACACTTGTCTTTCAGGCATTATAACCAAACCGATATGACCATGCGTTTACCACTGTTAGCTCTCGCTACTGTTATCGCTACTGCCGGAACGGCTCTGGCTCAGAAAGAGTCATCCAAAGAAGATAAAAAGCTTCATCTTCATTATGAACATTCAGTGAATGGTCGCTCACAAATCATTGATCGTTCCTTTGACAATCAGGCTAAGCTGGATGCTTTTCTGGACTCTCTGAACGCGGACAATCCTTCTTCCAATGGCCGGACGCGAGTAATCATTGGCACGGAAGACGATCCTAACTTTAATCAGGAAAATCGGGAGTTTCACGTTCAGACCTTCCGCTCGCCTAAAACACCAACGCCCCCCCGAGCACCTAAAGCTCCGCGTGCTCCCCGCTCGTATCGCAATGACGAACCTTTGGCTCGGGGAGAATGGGAAAAATTTGATAAGGAAATGGAACGCTTCGGCAAAGATATGGAACGCTGGGGCAAAGATTTCGGCGATAAGTTCAGCCAGTCTTTCCGCTATTATGCACCGGATCGGAATTCATTACCCAAGCTTTCGCCGCAGGTATTTACCTGGGAAGGAACGAGTTCATCCAAAACCGTTCGCAGCCTGAATGTTTATCCCAATCGCCCCTTCAATCAAACCCTGAATCTTCGTTTTACCTCTCCTACCAAAGGTGACGTAACGATTCTGGTAACGGATGTAAAAGGCCGGGAAGTGGCGAAAGAAACCGTGAAGGATTTTGAAGGTGAATACGTAGGTCAGGTTACGCTGTCTAAAAAAGCCGAAAAAGGTACGTATTTCGTGACGGTAACGCAGGGCGAAGACGGAACGGTAAAACGAGTAGTAGTTGAATAAAACTGGAAATTAATCGATAGAAAACGCTGACAGGACGACCTGCTCAGCGTTTTTTGGTTTGATGCCTACCTGTTGCATTCAGCGATCGGTTATATTTGCTCCCATGCGGATTTATTCACTCTTGCTAGCCATCTACATTCTGGTGCTTTCGGTATCTCCCTGTACCGAGCATCACCATGAGCCTGCATCTGATGAATCATCTCCTATTACCCAACTAACCCAGGCTGATCATCCCGATCACGACGACTGCGAACATGCTTTATGCTCGCCCTTCTGCGTTTGTCACTGCACCGGAATATTTATTCATAGTTCGCTGCAAGTACCTGACCTGAACATCACGGAGTCCTTTTCTTTCAACCCTAAGGCTACCTTCTGGTATACGCTTTCCCAGCCTCGGGGATATTCCTTCGCCATCTGGCAACCGCCCATGCAAGCCTAGCAGGGATCAGTGCGTCCATACGTTTCGTTTTTGGTGGTTAATCAGTCCTTCTCAGGCCCGTTTGAGCCTTTCTGAACTACGCTCGCTGATCTTTCTTACGATTTGCTACGGTTCATTTTAGTATTTTAATTTTCTTTCCATGCTGGATAAAATCATTCGATTTTCGATTGACCATAAACTCATCATAGGCCTCTTCACGCTGGCTCTGATTGGCTGCGGTGCCTATTCGCTGAGTCGATTACCCATTGATGCCGTGCCTGACATCACCAACAATCAGGTGCAGGTCATTACCCTCACGCCTTCGCTGGCAGCTCCCGAGGTGGAACGGCTCATTACCTTTCCCATTGAACAAACGATGGCGAGCGTACCCGAAACGGAAGAAGTTCGCTCGATTTCCCGCTTTGGTCTTTCAGTAGTAACCATCGTTTTTCACGAAGACGTAGACATCTACTGGGCCCGGCAACAAGTAGGCGAACGGCTGAATGAAGCGAAAACGCTCATTCCTGCCAATGTCGGTAACCCCGAGTTAGCCCCTATTTCGACCGGACTTGGAGAGATTTACCAATACACCGTTCACGCCAAAAAGGGTTACGAAAACAAGTACGATGCCATGTCGCTTCGCAGCATTCAGGACTGGTACGTACGGCGGCAGCTCATCGGGACACCCGGGGTCGCCGAAGTGAATAGCTGGGGCGGTTTTCTGAAGCAATATGAAGTGGCCGTAGAACCCGAAAAACTGCGGAGTTATAACCTGAGTGTAAGCGACATCTTCGCTGCTCTGGAAAAAAATAATCAGAATACCGGCGGAGCTTATATCGACAAAAAACCAACGGCTTTGTTCATTCGCTCGGAAGGACTGATTAACTCCCTCGAAGACATCGGCAAGATCGTTATTAAAAACACTAGCGGCGGCACACCCGTGCTGATTCGCGATGTGGCCGAAGTTCGTTTTGGCTACGCCAACCGTTACGGAGCCTTAACTCGCAACGGCGAAGGGGAGGCCGTTGGCGGACTGGTAATGATGCTGAAAGGTGAGAATTCCAATGAAGTCGTCAAGCGGGTTCAGGAACGCATTACCCAGATTCAGAAGACCTTACCCGTAGGTGTAGTGATTGATCCATTTCTCGTACGAAGTGAATTAGTGGGCCGGGCGATTGGCACCGTAACTCAAAACCTGATCGAAGGAGCCTTGATCGTCATCTTCGTACTGGTGGTTTTCCTGGGTAACTGGCGGGCGGGCTTAATTACGGCTTCGGTCATTCCCTTGGCGATGTTATTTGCCTTTACCCTGATGAAGTTTTTCAACGTTTCGGGTAACCTGATGAGTCTCGGAGCCATTGATTTTGGACTGATTGTCGATGGAGCGGTCATCATTGTGGAAGCTACGCTGCATCATTTCGGCTTACGAAAATCCGGTCGGTTAACCCAATCGGAAATGGATGATGAAGTCTACGAATCAGCGAGCCGAATTCGGAGTTCGGCGGCTTTTGGTGAGATTATTATCCTCATCGTTTACCTGCCCTTGTGGACGCTTTCGGGCATCGAAGGAAAAATGTTCAAGCCCATGGCTCAGGTCGTTAGCTTCGCCATCCTCGGAGCTTTTATTCTTTCGCTAACCTACGTACCGATGATGACAGCTTTGTTTCTGAACAAGAACATTACCCACAAGGTCAGTCTGTCGGATCGTCTGATGGCCTTTTTTCATCGAAAATATACGCCTCTCATTAAGGCCGCTTTACGTTTCAAATCAGCCATTGTACTCATTTCGGTGACCTTACTCGGCATTTCGATCTGGACGTTTACCCGTTTAGGTGGTGAGTTTTTACCTACGCTGGAGGAAGGCGATTTAGTAGCCGAAACCATGCTGTTAACGGGCAGCTCCCTGACTCAAACGGTAGATAAAGTAACCCAGGCTTCGGATTTATTAATGAAGCGTTTCCCGGAGGTATCGCAGGTCATTGGAAAAATTGGAGCGGCTGAAATCCCTACCGACCCCATGCCCATGGAAGCCTGTGATTTGACCATTAAACTCAAACCCAAAGAGGAATGGACGTCGGCCCATACCCGAGAAGAACTTGCCAACTTAATGACTGAAGCCCTGGAAGACATTCCCGGCGTCAATTTCGGTATTTCTCAGCCCATCCAGTTTCGTTCCAACGAGTTAATCTCCGGCGTTCGTCAGGATGTAGGCATCAAGATTTTTGGTGAAGATCTGGACGAGTTAAGCCGACTTCAACAGCAAATCGTCGGTCTGGTTTCTTCGGTAGACGGAGCCAAGGATATTTATCAGGAAAAAATTTCTGGTTTACCGCAAATCATTGTCAACATTAACCGCGATAAACTCGCTCAGTTTGGACTCGACATTGAAAGCGTAAACCGGGCCATTAGCACGGCTTTTGCTGGAGAAGTGGCAGGACTGGTCTACGAAGGCGAAAAGCGTTTTGATTTGGTCGTTCGGTTTTCGCCCAATCATCGTCAACGCATCGAAGACGTTCAGAATCTGTTTGTGTCCACGGCTAACGGAAATCATATTCCTTTACAACAGGTCGCGGATGTATCGCTAAAACTGGGGCCGAATCAAATTCAACGCGAAGATGCCAAACGCCGGATTATCATCGGTTTCAACGTTCGAGGCCGTGACGTACAAAGCGTCGTTCGGGAGTTACAGGCCAAAATTGACGGTCGGGTTACGTTCCCGCCCGGTTATTATGTTCGGTATGGCGGACAGTTTGAAAACCTACAGGAAGCCACGGGGCGTTTATCCATTGCCGTTCCCATTGCCCTGACGCTTATTCTGGCCTTACTCTACTTCACATTCCATTCTATTCGTCAGTCCTTGCTGATTTTTACGGCCATTCCTATGGCAGCCATTGGTGGCGTTTTCGCTCTGGTTCTACGGGATATGCCCTTCAGTATCTCGGCGGGTGTGGGCTTTATTGCTCTGTTTGGAGTGGCCGTTCTGAATGGAATTGTATTAATTGGCGAGTTTAATTTCCTGAAAAAATCAGGCATTCAGGACATTACCGAAATTATTCTGAAAGGAACCGAGACTCGCTTACGCCCTATTCTCATGACGGCCACCGTTGCTTCACTCGGCTTTTTACCCATGGCTACTTCCTCGGGAGCGGGTGGTGAAGTGCAGAAACCACTGGCAACGGTCGTCATCGGCGGTCTGGTTACTTCTACGTTATTAACCCTCTTCGTCATTCCCATCTTGTATATGTATCTCGAAAAAGGTATTCGACTGAAACATAAGGCCGTAACAATGATTGCTTTCTTATTCATCTTACCGGTGCTCAGTCAGGCTCAGGGCCCCCTTTCGCCGGAGCAGGCCGTGAAGCTGGCTCTGGAAAACAACCGCTCGCTGGCCGCCGCCCGAACCGACGTGAAAAGTCGTCTGATTCTGGAACGAACCGCGAAGGAGTTACCTAAAACCGAACTTTCAATTTTGGCGGGACAATACAACAGCTACAAATTCGATCAGAATGTTACCCTGAATCAGAGTATTCCGAATCCGGCGGTTTTTAGAGCCCGTTCGCAAACCTTGCAGGCTCAAACCCAAAGTGCTCAGTTACAGGTACACGTCACCGAAAATGATCTGGCCTATCAGGTAAAATCAACCTGGTATGAACTGGCTTATCTCAGTAATCTGCAAAATTATTACCAGTCACAGGATTCACTATATGCGAACTTCCTGCGGGCGGCCCAGATTCGCCTGCGTACGGGCGAGGCAGGCTCGCTGGAATCGACGGTTGCTCAAACGCGTTTGCGTCAGATTCAGACCTTACGTACGCAGAATGAAGCGGATGTTGCCATCGTTCAGCGGCGGCTACAGACCTTACTATTTGCAGAGGTGCCCCCGGAAATTGCGAGTAACGCGAATCTAATGATTCGGAAGTTACCCGATACCCTGAATCATGCGACCAATCCATTAGTGGCCTGGTACGCTCAGCAAATCAAGCTGGCTGAAACGGAAAAAAACCTGCAAAAAGCCAACCGCAAACCGGATTTTTCAGTGGGATACTTCAACCAGAGTTTGATCGGAGCCGTCAAAATCGGAGCACCCACGACGGATGCCACTTCAGGTGCGAACCGTTTTCACGGTGGACAGGTCGGTATTAATTTTCCTTTGTTCGGGAAAGCTTACCGGGCTCGCATCGATGCCGCTCAACTAAACCAACAGGCTCAGCAACAGCAGTTTGACCAGCAACAGAAAAACATTGAAAGTGAGATTGCTTCGGTCGTACAGGAAGTTCAGAAGCTTCAGCAAAACCTGGATTATTACCAAAGCTCGGCCTTACCTCAGGCTCAGGAAATCAGACGGCAGTCTAACCGTGGTTTTCAGGCGGGTGAAGTTGGTTACGTAGAGTATTTACAAGGCATTAGCACGGCCAACGAGCTTCAACTTGGGTACCTGCAAACGGTTCAGTCATACAACCAGAGCGTCATCCGCCTCGAATGGTTGTTAGGCATTCAGTAGTTTAATCTTCTCAAACATGAAAAAGCATTTTTTAACATATCTCATTCTTTCGGGCTTCATCATCGCTTTTCCAGCCTGTAAAGAAAAGACTGATAGTCACGAAGGACATGATCATTCGGGACATTCGCACGAAGAAGCCAGCCAAGAAGGCCATACGCACGGTGAACACGATCACCACCATGAAGAAGGGCACAGCGAGCATGAAGAAGAGGAAGCCGAGTTAACAGAAGGTCAGTATAAAGCCATTAATGTTATACTGGGTTCGGTGGAAAATCGCTCCCTTTCGGGAGTTATTCAGGCGACGGGCTCACTCGTCATGCCCCCTCAGCAACAAATTAGCCTTTCGTTTCCTTACGGCGGTATTGTTCGTTCGACCAGCTTGTTACCCGGCAAATGGGTCAATAAAGGCGAAACCGTCGTTACACTGGAAAATCCGGAATTCATTACGCTTCAGCAGGAATACCTGGAAGCGGCCAGTCAGTTGACGTATCTCGAACAGGAAAACCGTCGTCAGGATGAGCTGAGCCGTGAAAACGTGGCCGCCGCTAAAGTTTTCCAGCGAACCAATTCAGAACTGAAAACGCTCAACGCTCGTCTGGAAGGATTAAAGCAGCGGCTCAGTTTGCTCAATATCAACACTAACGCCTTGGGAAAAGGCATTCGCCGAACCGTGGCGGTTGTCGCTCCCGCCAGCGGCTACGTGACACACGTAAATGTGAACATGGGTAAGGCCATTCAGGCCAACGAAATGCTGGCAGAGCTGGCAGACACCCGTTTTGCCCAGGCAGAACTGAACATTTTTGAGAAGGATTTATCGCGTCTGAAAATCGGTCAACAGGTACACGTTCGGTTAGGGAATGAGTCTACCGATCGGTTAGCTACGATTTACCTCATTGGCCGCGAAATCTCACCCGAACGCATGGTAAAAGTTTTGTGTAAACTCAGTCAAACCAGCCGGGATCTGGTTCCGGGTACGTACCTGACGGCTCACCTCGAAACGGGTGGAAAGCAGGTAAAAACCTTACCCGATGCCGCCGTAGTTCGTTCGGGGGATAAGCAATATATCTTTGTTTCGGAAGGGAAACACAACGAAGAAGGCAGCGTGCATTATCCTTTTAAACGGGTAGAAATCCGTACAGGAATCAGTCAGAACGGATACGTAGAAGTATTCCCTCCCGCCGATGTAAAGGCCAATACTATCGTTATCAAAGGAGCTTACGATTTATTATCTGTAATGAATAATAGTGAACACGGGCATTCGCATTAATAAGTTTTTTGTTGGTTGTAGAGACTGATGTCGATTGATCGCGTCTTTAAGTATTTTAACTTCCCGAAAGTTTAAAACTTTCGGGAAGCTCTGTATCTGCCTTTTATTAAGGCCTTCACCACCCACCCAATTTGAATTATTAAAATGAAGATTTGTAAAAAAAAGACGCGATAAATCGCGTCTCTACATTCGAATATGTTACGATAAATAATTTCTTACTTCTCAGCAATAAGCTTATCCATTAACAGATTAAAATCTTCAACGAATTTATCATAATACTTACCTGTCCCGGGGCCGGAGAAGCCCGTGTGAATTTCGCGGACATTTCCTTTTTTATCAATATAAATCGTCGTAGGATAACCCATAATTTTATTCAACATCGGTAAACTAGCCGAAGCCGACTGATCGGATACTCCCGCTAACACAACGGGGTAAGGAATTTTAAAACGGTCGATCATCTTGATTAACTTGGGCTGCGATTCCTTGAAATCCGTACTTCTTTCAAAGGAAAGGCCCACAAATTCGACGCCGCGTTTTTTGTTTTTATTATACCAGGGTACCATAAAGTTCGTCTCGTCCATGCAGTTGGGGCACCAGGAACCCATGATTTGCAGCACTACCACTTTCCCTTTAAAACGGGGATCGTCCAGACTTAACTTCTGACCCGTTTTAGCCTCAGGAAACTCGAAGGATACCTTCTCATAACCGGGCTTCAAAAACGTCAGTGACTTTTCGTCGGGTAAGGAGGCGGATTCATCCTTTACAGATACAAACGAGGATTTCCCGGCTGGACCGCTAAAAAAATCTCCCGAAATTTTGTCCTTTTCAAGTTTGGCTTTGAAAAGAAATAAGTGTGAACCGTCGTACGTCGACAGAAAAAGGCTGTCGCCAATGATGTCACCGTCCAGGTACCGATAATCGCCTGTTGGGGTCAGAAAACTAGCGGCTACTTTGCTGCCATTTTGCTCAAATACACCCACGGCTTTGGAGCTTTCCCCGAAAGTAGTAGCGTATTTTCCTGCGATGTTCCAGGTTGTATTCTGAGGCACCGGAGCGAAGCGATACGCTTTGCCATATTCGGCCCGGAAAGGAATTGTAATGTATTGTTTACCTCTTTTTTTCTTGTATACACCTGTCAATTCTTTTCCTGAGACTTTACCAATCAGCTCGGCATCGAAGAGTTCCATAGGAATATGTAACGAATCGGCCTTCAGCGTAGACTCGTCCATTTTCAGGCGTTCTTTCCCATTAATCACCCAAACGTTATAAACATTCGCTTTTCCAGCGGGTTCAATCTGTAAGCCAAAGGGTAGCTCTCCCCCTTTAGTAGTTACGGTGGCCCGCCAAATTCCTTTTTGTACCGGAGTCTGGGCAAACGCGGAGAATGACACGAATAAACTTAAACCAATCGAAAAGATTTTTTTCATACAGGGAAGTTGATTTTCAAATAGTTAAGTACAACAACAATTGAGTTTCAGAAAATTGATCTCAGCCAGACTTGATTCACATTTGTAAATTTTGTTAATCTTGTAATCTCTTTTCTCCTCCACCAAATTTTTTAAAGAAGTCAAAAATGAGCAATGAAAGTTCCATTGCGAAAGCGGACGTATTATTTTTAAAAAATTTTTAATTAGGAGTGAGAGAGCTGAGTACTGCTACTTCCCCAAAGCGTTCATTTTCAAAGCATTATTAAATAAGTTCATGTCTTCAACGCCAACGCCCGATTACCACCAACCCGTTATGCTCCAGGAATGTCTGGAAGGACTTAACATTCGTCCAAACGGTATTTACGTAGACGTGACTTTTGGTGGTGGCGGGCATTCCAGAGCCATATTAAAACAACTCGGCCCCGAAGGTCGCCTGCTGAGTTTTGATCAGGACCCGGATGCCAAAGCGGAATCTAAATTTATTGAAGATAAGACCTTTACATTCATAGAAGCCAACTTCCGTTACCTAAAGAAATTTCTACGCCTCAACGGCGTGCGGAAAGTAGACGGCATTCTGGCGGATTTAGGAATTTCCTCCCACCAGATCGATGTGCCTGAACGCGGATTTTCTACTCGCTTTGATGGCCCTCTGGATATGCGAATGAACCCGCAGGCAGAATTTTCGGCCAAAGACGTTATCAATACTTATGACGAAGCTCAGCTTCACAAGATTTTTGGCCTTTATGGCGAAATAAAAAATGCCCGTACCCTGGCAAATGCCGTCTATGCAGCTCGTCAGAACGGAGCAATCGAAACTGTTCAGGAGTTAAAAGCTGTACTACAGAAGTTTGCTCCCCGCGGCAAAGAGTTCAAGTACTTTGCTCAGGTTTTTCAGGCCATTCGTATCGAAGTGAATGAAGAAATGAAAGTACTTGAGGAGTTTCTGGAACAGGTACCCGACGTGTTAGCTCCCGAGGGCCGGTTAGTGGTGATGAGTTATCATTCACTTGAAGATCGGCTGGTGAAAAACTTTATTCGTTCCGGTAAGTTTCACGGGGAGGCCGAAAAGGATTTATACGGCAATGAGCTAAAGCCTTTACAATCGGTTACCCGTAAGCCCATCGAAGCTACGGAAGACGAAATTACTCGTAACTCCCGTGCCCGCAGTGCTCGTCTGCGAATTGCAGAACCGAACTAAAGACTTACGTGTACCCCAAAACCAGACTTCAATACTATCTTGATTTATGTCATCCAACTCCGAGAAAAAGAAACCTATCCAGTGGCTGGAACCGCTCTTTAAACTCCTGCGGGTGAGTCAGTGGAAAGGACAGTCGAATCCTAATCAAAAATTATTCAATGCCTTACTGGTGGTGGTTTTGATGATTAGTTATGTAGCCTGGGTATTACACGGTGAATCGCTAATCCGGGAAACGGATACAAACCGACGAAAGATAAGTGAGCTGAACGCCGAGTTAACCTACGAAAAGTCAAAGCTTATGCAGGAGTCCCGTCAATCCCGCATTATACAAAAAGTGGCCCCAATGGGTTTACGGGATTACCGCAATGAACAGCCTCCCATTAAAATAGTAATTCCTTCGAACAAGCCTCAGCAAGAGACCGCCCAACCTTAACATAACCTTCAAGATTGAATTCATTATGGCTGAATCTCTGAATCTAAAACGTCGGATTTTTTTGCGAAGCGTCCTGGTTTCTGCCGGGTTGCTACTTTTTAGTATCGCCATTGCGATGCGTATTGCCTATGTTCAGCAGGTAGAAGGTCCTGAGTGGAAAAGCCGGGCAGAGAATACCCGTTACCGGATTATTCCCGCTTCGAGAGGTAACATTTTTTCGGATGATGGCAGCCTGCTGGTTACTTCCGTACCTGAATATCGGGTGGGAATTGACCTTAGCGTTACCGTCCGCCATTCGGCAGATTCCGCTCATTTCTATAAAAATCTGGATTCTTTATCAATTCATCTGGGCTATATGCTCAATGAGTCACCCAAGGCGATCAGTAAACGCATTCTGGCTGCTCGTCGGAAGTTACTGGAAGTCATGGCCTATAATGAGGCTCAGACGGATACTTCACTCTGGAAACAGGAACCCCGTTACCTCTCCATCAGCCCTAAGCACATTACGTACGAAAAGAAGAAATGGCTTTTCGAAACTACGAAATGGGCCGCTATCCGGAAGGCGACTAAAGAAGAAAAGCTGGAAGATAAGGCTTTGAATCGACGCAAGTTTCGATACAAATGGATGCCGATGGATAGCGTTAAGTTGTTTTCGACGGGTCTGAATTTTGAACTTGTTCCGAACCGGGATAAGCCTTTTATGAACACGGCTTCCCGCTTACTCGGTAAAACAGACGACATTATCATCAAAGATCCTAATGGACAGGGTATTGAGGTAATGAGAGGCGTGACGGGTATTGAAAAAAGCTTCGATAAAGTACTATACGGACAGGAAGGTCATGGCTGGTTTGAAAACTTACGCGGCAGCTGGCGACCACTCAATGAATCAGAAGAACACCATCCTATTCCCGGTTTGGACCTGCATACCACGATTAATATTAATATGCAGGATGTCACGGAAGCGGCCTTAATGAAAGCAGTGAAGCATTATAAAGCCAAATACGGAACGGCTATTGTAATGGATACCAAAACGGGTGAGATTAAAGCTATTGCCAATCTTCATCATACTAAAGATACTACCTATGTAGATGATCAGAATTTTGCAGTAAACTATCGCATCGCTCCCGGTTCTACTTTCAAGCTGGCAACAATGATGGCCGTTTTTGAAGAAACCAAAGTTTCTCCGAATGATCTGGTCAGCACGACAGGACAATACCTGCACCTGCACGATTCAAATAACATGGGGTATGGCGTGATCACCATTGCCGATGCATTCATGCGTTCTTCCAATACGGGAATGGCCCGCGTACTGGTGCAGCATTTCTCGAATAAGCACGACAAGTTTATTGATTACCTGGAGAAGTTTCACCTGGGAGATAAGTTGGGTTTTCAGGTGGAAGTAAGTAAGGGTAATGAAATGCCGGAATTTCACCGGATGGATCACCGTCTGTACAGCAAGAAAACGTTACCAACGATGTCCATTGGGGAAGAAATGCGTTTATCAGCCTTACAGATGCTGGCCTTTTATAATGCCGTAGCAAATGATGGGTACTGGATTCAGCCAATTGTTGTGAAATCGGCCAAGCGTGGAGACCTCGTAGAAGTGGATTATACCCAAACTCAACGCCGCGATACCGAACGGATTTGTTCAGAACGAACTTTAAAAATCGTCAAGCAGATGCTTGAAGGAGTCCTGGAAAGCTCGCACGGAACGGCTCGCAGCATCCGTAGTTCTAATTATCGCATCGCTGGAAAAACGGGTACCTCCAAGAAGTTTGATGGGAAGTTGAAAACAAATAAATATTACTCTTCTTTCATCGGTTATTTCCCCGCAGAAAGCCCCCGGTATACCATTCTGGTGGCATTGGATGAACCACACAATCCCGAGACAGGATTGTCGGCGTATGGTGGAACGGCAGCGGCTCCGGTATTCCGGGAAATTGCGGATAAGGTTCATGCCCTGGACTTAAAGATGCATCGTACCCTTAGCGGCACGCCCGTATTCGCCAGCAAATGGCAGGAAGAGTTAGGCAACTCTCATCCCAATGATGTAAAGGCCATTGCTAGTAGCTTGCAGATTCAGACCAATGCTAGTGGTTGGGATGAAGCTCCCCGGGGAAGCACAAAACGCGTGCCGAATCTTAAAGGCATGACTTTACGAGACGCTCTTTATGTATTGGAAAACAGAGGGTATAAAGTTAACTATACGGGTAGAGGACACGTAGTTAGTCAATCACTGGAACCTGGAACGGAACCCGCCGAACGACGCATTACTTTAGAGCTTCATTAATAATTAATTGACAATCTTTGAATGTATTTGCTGCCAGCCCAAAGCTGGCAGCTTTTGTTTTTACTTACCCTACTGAGACCAGGTCTGCTAATGAACAGCCGATAAATAACAAAACATAAATAAGTATTAATACTCATCTACGTAAGAATAAATTGTATCAAGTTTTTGTCTTCCACTCACACTTGATCGTATGTTTATTCGTGCTTGTTTACTTGCATTCACTCCCCTTATGCTATCTGCACAGGGCCTATTCAGGGATTCCGAAACGCATGAAGTCTCAACTCAACTATTTGCTGCTGGCAACATGCCTTTCTGGATGCAGGCTCGCCAGTACGGGGTTATTCCTTCGAAGGGTTTTTTCTTACAGACTACCATTGCTCTTCATTCTGACTATCGGGCATCTAGCAAAACCCGTCCTTATTTAAAAGCCAAACCTTTGGATTGGGCTTATGCGTTTGAAGTTACTGGAAATGCCGGAGCAACCTGTCAGTTATTCTTACCGCAGGCTTATTTAAAAGTCAAGTACAAATCATTGGAATTATACGCCGGAAAACGGAAAGAATTGATAGGTATTGCCGATTCAAGCTCAGGAATGGGACCATACAGCTGGTCTGGAAATGCGATGCCTCTGCCTAAAATTCAAATTGGATTCAGGCAATGGACTCCTTTATTTACTCCTCATGTATCCATTCAGGCAACGATGGCTCACGGCTGGCTTGACGAGCCACGAGTATTGGTTCGTCATGCCTATTTACATCAAAAAAACCTTTACTTCAGGATTGGCAAGCCTACAGCAAAAGTTTTGGCCTTCGCTGGTATTAACCATCAGGTTCAATGGGCAGGGCGAATTTCTGCGGTACCCGAACCCAATAATTATTACCAGGCAGACGGAAGCCTTCCACACGATGCGGCTGCCTTTTTCAGCGTAGTAACGGGTAAACGAGGATTTGGCAGGAATTATAATGCTTATGACAACCGGGAGCGGGTCGGGAATCACTTGGGTTCCGTTGATCTGGCTTTACAAATTCATTCGGATGCCCGGACTATTCTGATCTATCGTCAGCAACCGTATGAAATGCCTTCGTTACTGCATCTGGCCAATACGAAAGATGGATTAATGGGGATCAGCATCACCCAAAAGTCGGTTGACTATCCTGTCTCGGGTATTCGCAAGGTCGTCTTTGAATTTCTCTCCACGCAAGATCAGGGAAGAAGTGGTCCCCTCTGGACTGAACAATACTTCAATCATTTACAATACAAACAGGGCTGGTCGTATCGTGGTAAAACGCTGGGGGTTCCGTTTATTACTCCTTCAGGCCGTTCGAGTACTTTCACCACTGATAACTTACTAACCGTTTTTCATCTGGGAATCAATGCTTTATTACTCAGTCACTGGCAGCTCAACGGACGTTTTTCTCATCTTACGTCCAGAGGAACTCCCGACCAAATCTATGACCAGTCAAAAAGACAGCTTAGTTTTCTGATAGAAGTAAGACGCTCGATCTGGTTTCTGAAAGGTTCCGAAGTGCGTGGAACTTTAGCGGGAGATTTGGGTAACCTCTATCCTAGATCGATAGCAGTTTCAGTCGGGTTTACAAAACGCTGGGGCTTTGTGGATGAAAATGTCTCCGATGCCGTTCGCTATCGCTTGAAGTACCGTCATTAGTACGCATCAAGGGCTTGACGTTAGGATACGCCAAGCCCTTGATACTTAATAGAAAACTACTATTCGGATAATTCCATCCAACGGAATTCTTTTTCTTCCAGCAAATTATTAATCTCTTCGATTTCCTTAGCCCAGATTGCAATTTGCTGATAATCTGACTCTCCAGAGTTCATCTGTTCGGTCAGCACGGCTCGTTGGTTTTCTAGGTCCGGGATTTCCTTTTCCAGAGACTCCAGCTCTTTCTGTTCCTTGAAACTCAGTTTGCGTTTGTTTGCAACCGGAGCTGGTTGAGCTGAGTCAGCCTTAGGTGCCTCAACTTTTGGCTTAGCTACTTCTACTGGAGCAGCATTACTTAATGACTCCCGGTAGTCCGTGTAGTTACCGGGGAAGTCTCTGATTTTCCCCTTTCCTTCGAACACGAACAAGTGTTCTACCAGTCGATCCATAAAATAACGGTCGTGAGAAACCAGCACCAGACAGCCCGAGAATTGCAATAAGTAATCCTCTAGCACGTTCAGCGTCTGAATGTCCAAATCGTTGGTAGGCTCATCCAGAATCAGAAAGTTAGGATTCTTGATTAAGACCTGAAGTAACTGTAATCGACGCTTTTCTCCCCCGGACAGCTTTTCAACGTCGGTGTATTGCCGTTTGGGTTCAAATAGAAAGTGTTGTAGAAATTGGCTGGCGGTAATGGTTTCCCCCGAACCCAGCGTGACGACTTCAGCAATGTCCTTGACCACATCGATTACTCGCTGACCAGGCAAAAATGTCGGTTCGCTTTGGGTATAATAACCGAAACGAACGGTTTCTCCCACACTGATTTGGCCAGAATCCGCTGCTTGTTCTCCAGTCAGAATGTCCAGAAACGTTGACTTTCCCACCCCGTTTTTACCTACAATACCGATTCGCTCTCTCCGGCGGAAAACGTATTCAAAATCATCGACAATTTTCTGTTCGCCGAACGATTTTTTCATATGCTCCAGCTCGATGATTTTACTACCCAAACGAGCCATACCTATGTTCAACTCAACGTTCGATTCTTTCCGACCCTGATTGGCTTTATCCTGCAAATCATAAAAGGCATCGACACGATACTGAGCCTTCGTTCCCCGGGCTTTTGGCTGACGACGCATCCATTCCAGCTCCTTACGAAGCAGGTTTTGTGCCTTGTCTACGCTAGAAGCTTCCGAAGCATAACGCTCCGACTGGCGTTCCAGAAAGTATGAATAATTACCTTTATACCGGTAAATCGAACCATCGGCCAGTTCCAGAATCTCCGTACATACCCGATCCAGGAAATAACGGTCGTGAGTTACCAGTAACAGCGTTGTATTAGCCGTGCCCAAGTAATTCTCCAGCCACTCAATTGCTTCCAGATCCAGGTGGTTGGTAGGCTCATCAAGAATGAGTAAATCTGGTTCTTCAAGTAATACTTTCGCCAGAGCTACCCGTTTGCGTTGGCCGCCTGAAAGCTGTCCGATCAATTTGGTAAAGTTCGCTTCAGCTACGCCAAGCCGACCTAATACCTGTTTTACTTTTGACTCATAATCCCAGGCTTTCTGAGCTTCCATTTCTTCAGCCGCATCCGAAATTTCCTGATCATTGCCGTCTACCAGAGCTTTTTCGTAAGAGCGAATGGCCTGTAAAAGAGGACTATCCCCGAGAAAAAGAATATCCAGTACGGTTTGATTTTCGTCCAAAGCCGGATTCTGGCTAAGGTAACCTAAGCGAACTTCCTTTCGAATACTAATGGTACCTTCTTCAGCCGACTGTAAGCCCGCCAGTACATCCATTAGTGAGGTTTTTCCGGTACCATTCCGACCCACCAGAGCTACTTTATCGCCCTTACTGAGACCGAACGTTATATTTCTAAACAGCCATCGTTCTCCCGTTGATTTTGAGAGGTTCTCGGCAGACAAATAATTCATTAATTAACCCTCCTAGCCTGATTCAACAAATAAAAATCCACTAATACCAAGGCCGCCATGGCCTCTACAATGGGCACAGCCCGGGGAACTACGCAAGGATCATGCCGCCCTTTACCCGATACCGTTGCAGTATTCCCGTGTAAATCCACCGACTCCTGATCCTGCATGATCGTGGCGACGGGCTTGAAGGCAACGCGGAAATAAATGTCTTCACCATTGGAAATGCCCCCCTGAATACCGCCTGAAAGATTCGTTCGCGTACGAACTTTTCCAGCTTCATCGGTATAATAGGCATCATTATGTTCGGAACCATATAATTCTACTCCGGCAAAACCAGAGCCATATTCAAAACCTTTCACCGCATTAATCGATAACATGGCTTTGCCTAGTTCTGCATGCAGCTTGTCAAACACGGGTTCGCCCAGACCTACGGGAACGCCCGTACACACACATTCCACTACGCCACCGATGCTATCGCCTTTTTTACGGGTTTCATCAATGTAGTCAAACATCTGCTGAGCCATTTCAGGATCCGGGCAACGTACTGCATTCTCCTCTGCCAAGGCCAGATTTAATTCCTGATACGATTTTTCCAGCTTCAGCTTACCTACCTGAGAAACGTAGGCCTGGATTCTTACGCCTAACTCTTTCAATACCAGTTTAGCTAAAGCTCCGGCAGCTACGCGGGCAGCCGTTTCACGAGCCGAAGAACGCCCGCCGCCGCGATAATCCCGGAAACCGTACTTGCTGGTATACGTGTAATCCGCGTGAGAGGGGCGGAATTGCTCTGAGATGTGGCTATAATCTTTGGAACGCTGATCCTCGTTAGGAATGACCAGAGCAATAGGCGTACCCGTTGTTTTTCCTTCAAAAATTCCGGAAAGCACCTGGAATTCATCCGCCTCGCGTCGTTGCGTAGTAATTCGCGACTGTCCGGGCTTGCGACGATCCAGCTCCTGCTGAATAAAGGCTTCGTCAAACGTAATGCCTGCTGGACATCCGTCAATGACTACACCAATTGCTTTGCCGTGCGACTCACCAAAGGTGCTGATTTTAAATAAAGTACCGTATGTACTAGACATAAATCCTGATAGTTGATTCGTACCTGCCCAAGCAGATACCATAAGAATACGGAACCGAACCATTACGGCTCCATCATATGAATACTGAGGTTACCCTCTTTTACTTCGAACGAAAATATACGCCATTCCCAAAACCATAATAGCGAGTAAACCATTCGCCAGACTCAAAATAGTTGCCTGAACATTTACAAAAGGTTTCGTACTATCCACGCTTTCCAGATTCGCAAAAATGGAGCCTGCCATGCCATCTGCATCAGCGTTAGCCACTTTTTCTCCCTGAGACTTTAAGGTTAACCCTGACTTCCAATGCTGGTAACTACGAGTATGGGGATTAAAAAATATCCAGCGAAAATACGTGCTTAACGGGAAGTTTCCGGCCTGTTTGGGAATGATCTGAAAGGTAAATGTTTTTTCACCACTCACCCGGCCCCGCCGCCGCACAACGGACTGCTGGATAACGGGAGGATAAAAATCAAAGAAAGCATCGTTTTCAGGCGTTGGAATCAGAATAGGCGTCAGGTTCCCCGTACCACTAATGGTGATCTTGTACTGAATACTTTTTCCTGTTTGAATGACCCGGGCACTAAGTTGATCTTTTACCCCATATTCACCCGTAACCGCCTGATTTTGCTGAGCATCTTTAGGTAATGCAATCGGCTGAACAAAAATGGATTTACTCGAAAAGGTTAAAAACTCTTGCTTTCCAGATTTTTCATTACGCACACTCATCTTCAGACTAACGGAAGGAAACTGAATTTTCTCAGTATTTAGGGGAAAGTATACCGCCTGAAACAACCGATACTCCGTATAGCGGCGTCCATTGATAGTCGTTTCAAATACCTGAGGTTCACCTCTGATTCCAAAATTTTCTTCCCAACAGTTAGCCGGACGAATTTGCTTCAAAATAGCCCCTAATTGTAAATTAAGAGCATAAAAATCCATCTCAAGTGGGTTATCGTCCGCAACAAAAAAGCCCAAACTCAAGTTAAATCCTTCGCCCGTGTACACCTGGTTGCGATTGGCACTCAGGAGCAGGAACGCCGAAGCTTTGGCCTCGGCAGGGGCTGGCTCAATTGCCTCCTCTTCCTCTTCTTCTGACTCTGTCTCTTTGGCACCGGCATCGGTCACAATGACAATGCCACCCATCGATTGTAGGGTCTGCCCGTTCACGTTCATGGTGAAAGGGGTGACAACATAATTTCCAGGTTGAATTGGAATATAATTTTGAGTGATTCGTTGTACTATTTCAGAGCGATTGCCTACGGTCGTTGTTGAGGTGGTTGTCGTAGTCCCCCGACGACTCATTCCGATAATATCCGGGAAGCGATCATACTCGCGTTGCTCACTACCAGTGATTACCACCGAAATGGTATAGGGCTTACCAAGAGGCACTGAAGAAGCCCCTAATTCAATGTGAATATTGTTTTGTTGGGCAAAAACAAAAATTCTTGAAAAAGAACAATAAAAAAGTAATATAATTAAATATATTTGTCGAGGCTTCATCGTTACAAAGATAAACCTAAAACCTTTGGCTTTATTGTCATTGATTTAACCTTAAACCAACATTGAGTCATGTCCATTACCGTCCTGGAATATATCAAAATCATTCTTCAAAAGGTCAGCTTCGACGCAAAGCTGTTTGAAAAAGAACTCCGTAAGGCCTTACGCCAGCTGGTTCCGGCTCAGGTCAAAGAACTCAAACTGTGGTGTTATTCACTGTTTGGAAAAATATACTATCGAATATTACGCCGATGCTTTGCCACGGTTCGTTTCCGTCGCTTAAAGCTCGCTCAAGAATAGTTTGTGATGATTTTAGGGATGCCAAAATCCTCACCGGAATTCCGGTGAGGATTTTTGTTACCTGGGTAACGTATTTATAACCAGGCTATTGAATAATATCATTTTCTAGCCGAACATTACAACGCAGCAAAAGTCATTCGCTGTCCTTGCTTGTCTTCATAAAAGTTCCCATCTGCATAGGCTACATGACCAGAAACAATGGTGTGTGTCACTGCCGACCGTAAGGTATAACCTTCCAGAGGAGACCATCCACACTGAAAGTGTAAACTGTCTTTAGTCACCAGATTCGGACGGTCCAGATCGACTAATACCAGATCTGCCCAGTACCCTTCACGAATGTATCCTCGTTTATCAATTCGGAAACAGTCGGCAACGGCGTGTGACATTTTCTGAGCAATTTTCTCCAGAGAAATTTTTCCATCTTTATATAACTCCAGCATCATTAACAAAGGGTGCTGCACCAGAGGTAAGCCCGATGGAGCATTCCAGTAGGACTGCTGTTTTTCTTCCCAGGTATGCGGAGCGTGATCCGTCGCGATTACATCAATGCGGTCATCTAATAAGGCCTGCAATAACCGTTGTTTGTGCCCATCCGCTTTTACCGCGGGGTTACATTTAATCTGGTTACCCAATCGCTCGTAATCGCGGGCGTCAAACCACAGGTGATGCACGCAAACTTCCGAAGTGATACGTTTCTGATTTTTCAGTTCATTACTCGCGGTATCAGTATACCCGTAATAACCTTTTTCAAAAAGATCGGTTTCTTCGCCTGTAGTAATATGCAGAATGTGTAAACGCGTATTATACTTTTTGGCTAACTCAACCGCCATTGAGCTCGACTTGTAACATGCCTCTTCATTTCTAATTTCAGGATGTACCCTAGCCGGAGCGTCATCGCCATATTTCTCCTTATAAGCGGCCACATTCGCCCGAATAGTAGCTTCGTCTTCGCAGTGCGTAGCAATCAGGTAAGGAGCATTAGCAAACAGTTTTTCCAGAACTGGACGGCTATCCACGAGCATATTACCTGTCGAAGAACCCATGAAAATCTTCAATCCACAAACCTGAGTAGGATCGGTTTTCATGACTTCATCGTAGTTGTCATTAGAAGCTCCCATGAAAAAGGAGTAATTCGCCAGTGACGAAGCTTTCGCGATGTCGTATTTATCGGCTAGTAACTCCTGTGTCAGTGCATTCGGAACGGTATTGGGCATTTCCATAAAGCTCGTTACCCCGCCCGAAACAGCTGCTCGGGCTTCCGAACGGATGGTGGCTTTATGCGTTAATCCTGGTTCACGAAAATGCACCTGATCGTCGATCACCCCTGGTAAAAGATATTTACCGTTGGCATCAATCACCTGATCAGCCGCGAGGCCGGATAAGCCCGTACCAATTTTTTCAATCAAACCGTCTTTAATAAAAACATCCGCTTCCCGGATTTGGCCCTCATTAACGACCTGGGCATTAAGAATTAGAATGGAAGACATAAGAAGCTATTAAAAAGATGCCCTGAATGCAAGCAAACAGGGCATCTATACGTAATTTAAAACCATTAACGTTGCTTTTGAAGCTCAGCAAATTCTTTCGCAAAATACGTTAGAATAATTTTAGCTCCGGCTCTTTTAATGGAAGTAAGCGTTTCCATCATTACCCGGTCGCCATCAATCCAGCCTTTCTGAGCGGCGGCTTTAATCATGGAGTATTCCCCAGAAATATTGTATGCCGCGATCGGTAAGGCGAAGTTATCATTCAGCATTTTGATGATGTCGAGGTATAACATCGCAGGCTTTACCATGAGGTAATCGGCACCTTCCGCAAAATCTAGCTCGGCCTCGATCAGGGCTTCCTTAATGTTGGCCGGATTCATCTGATACGTTTTCTTATCCCCAAATTTAGGAGCCGATTCCAGTGCATCGCGAAAAGGACTGTACAAAGCTGACGCATATTTAGCCGTGTAGGACATGATTGCTACTTTGGTAAAGCCAGCGTCATCCAACGTTTCCCGCAGATAACCTACCCGACCATCCATCATATCTGAAGGACCCAGAATATCCGCACCCGCCTGGGCCTGAGCTACGCCCATTTTACCCAAGTATTCCAGCGTTTCATCATTCAGGATTTCTCCGTTTTCAACGTAACCATCGTGACCATCGGAACTGTACGGATCCATAGCGACATCGGTCATCACTACTACTTCAGGATATTTACTCTTTACAGCGTGAATGGCTTCGAGATACATACTACCTTCCCGCCAGCTTTCACTCGCTGTTTTATCTTTTTTGGACTCATCCAGACCCGGAAACAAATCAAAAGCTTTGATTCCTAAATCCTGACAACGACCAATTTCATCCAGCAAATTATCCAGCGAGTGACGATACACACCCGGCATGGAGGCTACTTCTCTCTTTACGTTTGTTCCTTCAACTACAAAAACGGGAAGAATCAAATCATTTACAGAAACCGTAGTTTCTTCAACCAAAGCCCGAACGGCGGCACTGGTTCTCAACCGACGGGGGCGACGTAATATATGCATGGCTATGAAATGTAAGCGTGAAAACTTCCGCAAAGGTACGGCAGCTTGCCTTTGATCAACGAAGAAAAGTTGAATTCGTTAGCGAGTCCATTCGTTAGCTCCAGATACCAGCAATGGCATATCCAATCATGACCAGACAAAGTAATACTTTCATGAATATACCCGCCATAAAGCCCAGAAAAGAACCGAAAGCCGCTCGCATAGCCCGACCGGAGGCCATTCCACCAAAAATTTCCCCCACGAAAGCTCCGACAAAAGCTCCAACGAATATTCCACCGGGAATCGGTAAAACCAAGCCTACCAGTAGACCAATGGTAGTACCCCAGGCTCCACGGGTGGTGCCTCCAAACTTTTTAACGCCCCAGATCGGCACGAGGTAATCCAGAACGGCTACGATGGCCGTAAAGATGCCTAAAACCACTAAGGTGGTCGTGGAGAATGTAACCCGACCGGACCAATGCAACAATAATAAACCCAGATAACTTAGCGGCGGACCGGGTAATGGTAAGACGGCCCCAGCTAGTCCTACTAACAAAGCAATGACCCCGAGGATCACTAACAGGATTTCCATACGTAAAGAAGTGCTGAGGTTGAATATAAAAAAAGCTGCCCAAATCAGGCAGCTTTCCTAAAAATCAATACCAATTAACTCACCGGTTTGGTCAGGTTGAGTTTCTCAACCGCTTTCTCGGAAGCCGATTGTTCGGCCTTCTTCTTGTTAAAGCCCGTTCCGGTAGCGAAAACTTCATTATCTACCACTAGCTCCGCAATGAATTCCTTATGACGAGCCGATCCTTTTTCAGTCACGTCAAATCGAAGTTCACGGCCTTCGCGTTGAGCCCATTCAATAATCTGGGACTTATAATTAATATTGGTTTCAACGACTTTATCCAAATCAAAGTAACTGGACAACAGACGTTTAAGAATAAATTTCTTCGTAAAAGGAAATCCCTTATCCAGGTAAATCGCTCCAACAAATGCTTCCAGAGCATCTCCGTACATCGAGGTACGGGCCAGTACAGTACGGCGATTGGGATCGTATTCTACTAAGGTATCCAAGCCTAACTTACGAGCCACCAGATTCAGCGACTCCCGGTTTACGATCCGTGAGCGAATCTCGGTGAGAAAACCTTCGTCTTTGTAAGGATATTTCTTGAAGAGATATTCGGCTACTACCATGCCCAACACGGCGTCCCCTAAATATTCCAGTCGCTCATTGGATAACCTTAGATCTTTACCAGCCACGGCTTTACTAGCCGAAGTATGCATAAAGGCGAGCCGATAGAGCTCTACATTAGACGGTCGGGTTCCGATAAGCGTAGCTACCGCCTGCTTCAGCTTTTTCTCCTTATCGGATTTAGATCTGAAAAGTTGGGTCAGTGGGTCAAAGACCGTTGAGACAAGCAGCGGTAACGGTAGCAGCACAGGATCAAAATTTATGAGAAGAGCCGTACACCAGAAGCCTACGGCTCTCCCGACTATATTTTCTTAAATACAACGCAAGTGTTGTGTCCACCAAAGCCAAACGTATTGCTGATCGCTACGTCTACTTTACGAGCTTGTGCCTTATTGAACGTCAGGTTCAAGTTAGGATTAATTTCCGGATCATCCTCAAAATGGTTAATCGTCGGAGGAACAATCTGATTCTTGATCGCCAAAATAGCAGCTACGGCTTCAATGGCAGCGGCTCCTCCTAACAAGTGACCCGTCATGGATTTAGTCGAGCTAATATTGACTTTAGAAGCATGCTCGCCAAACAGACGTTCAATGGCTTTTAGTTCCTGAGGGTCACCGATTGGTGTTGAAGTACCGTGCGTATTGATGTAATCTACAGACTCGAGAGGCAATTCTGCGTCTTCCAGAGCCAGTTTCATACACATATATGCTCCACGTCCGTCGGGATGGGGAGCCGTGATGTGGTAGGCGTCCGAAGACATACCTCCACCCATAATTTCGCAATAAATTTTCGCTCCGCGAGCTTTGGCGTGTTCGTACTCTTCCAAAATGAGAGCCGCACCACCTTCACCCAATACGAAACCTTCACGACCTTTGTCATACGGACGAGAAGCCGTTTTAGGATCATCATTACGTTCAGAAAGTGCTTTCAGAGCGTTGAAGCCCCCTACACCCGCCTGAGTAACCGCAGCTTCCGAACCACCCGATACGCAGATATCCATTTTACCTAAACGGATATAATTAAACGCGTCAATCAGGGCATTACCCGAAGAAGCACAGGCTGAAACCGTAACGTAAGTAGGTCCACGGAAACCGTGACGAATGGAAATCAGACCCGCTGAACTATCAGCGATCATTTTCGGAATAAAGAACGGATTGAAACGGGGGCTACCATCACCGCCGCCAAAGTTCAGCACTTCTTCTTCAAATGTCTTCAGTCCACCAATACCAGCACCCCAGATAACGCCGATGCGATCCAGGTCTACTTGCTCTTTATCGAAAGCCGCATCTTTGATGGCTTCATCAGCGGTAACCACTGCATACTGGGTAAACCAGTCCATCTTACGGGCTTCCTGGCGAGGAATGTACGCCTGCACGTCAAAGTTTTTAACCTCACAGGCAAACTTTGTACGGAAACGGGTGGCATCGAATCGAGTAATCGTATCGGCACCGCTGACCCCATTAATCAGGCCATCCCAGTATTCCTCTACCGTATTTCCTATGGGGGTAAGAGCTCCTAGTCCAGTGACAACAACTCGCTTTAATTGCATAGTTTAAAAATTTTGGTAATCAGGTCAGGATGTTTTTTGCCTGTTTTTGATGATACATAGAACCTACAAGTAAACAAGAAAAAACCTGAGCCACAAAATCAAAAAAATGTGCTAATCCGAAAAGGGACATAAATATGCCCTTTTTCAAATTAGCACCGCTGATAGATGTTACTTACTTGGCGTGTTCTTCCAGATAGGCAACAGCCTGACCGACCGTTGTGATCGTTTCAGCCTGATCATCGGGAATAGACACATTGAATTCTTTTTCAAATTCCATGATGAGTTCCACGGTATCGAGCGAGTCAGCTCCAAGATCGTTCGTGAAGCTAGCCTCTGGAGTAACTTCAGATTCTTCTACGCCCAATTTGTCAACGATAATCTGCTTGACTTTAGCTGCGATTTCTGACATTGTGTTTGAGTGATTTGGTTCAAAAAACGTCGCAAAGAAACTTACTTGATGTCAGATTGTCAAACATAATTTTTTCTACAAAGCTTAATTTGAGAATGTTTCATGGATAAAAGCATCATTTAAATCACTTTTAAAAGGCTTATTTACCTCATTTTTAATGATAATCTAATTCTTTTACCTACTCAAACTTTGGTTTCAGACGACTTTGATAATATTGTTTAAATTTTTAAAAATTATTCGTTTCTCACTGAACTAGCTCCTGATGTATTGGCATTTACGGAAGGATTGCCCCGATAACGAACGCGGCTGGCTCCACTGGCATCGGCTGATAATTTTTCCTTCACATACAGATGAGCGTTACTTGCACCAGACACATTTACATCCGCCAGAGTCACTTCGAGGCCTTCGGCTTTAAAAGAAGAAGCTCCTGAAATTTTTCCCTGAAATTTTTGAGCATTACCCGTTAGAGTGACATTCGATGCTCCGGAAACGTCCACATCCAGAGCTTTGGCTTTTGCTTCTACCGTTGCCTGCGAGGCTCCCGAAATATCAATGACCATCTGGTTTTCGGCTCCAAAACCAGTCACGTTCGACCGCGACGCTCCACTGAAATGAATGCCTTTCAGGGAAGGCATCGTGATATGAACCTGTACCCGCTTGCGGTTCATGTTACGGCCGGATACTGCATAACGAATTTTCAGTGATCCATTCGTCACTTTTGCTTCCAGATCATCAATATCACTTTCCTGCCCTTCTACTTCTACCTTGAATTTTCCGGGATGCACGTCAATGATAAAAGCCGATCCTAATTCTAACTGATCGAAATTACTAACGTTAAAAGTCTTGCTTGACTGAGCCAGAGCTGAGCCCGCGAAGGTAAGACCACCGAAGAGCAGCAGTCCGGTTAACAGGTTATTTTTCATTGTCTGATGCATTTTAACAAATAAAATCATTGATAAGGGAAGGATGTCCGTTTGGAAAAAACTGTTGCACAGGGGATTAAATAAAGTGAAACTTTTGCAGTACCAGAAAATTAGCGTATTTTTGTGGCTCATTTCGGCAACCGCTCGACCTGTGGGATTCGATGTTGCCGATCTATCAATGAGTTAGACCATTTTAACAAAACTCTTACAGAGGTCATGAGTGATCTGATCAAACTGGTTGAAGCTGACAATTCAGCTCGCCGGAACGACATCCCCGATTTCAAATCTGGTGATACCCTTAATGTTCACGTGAAAATTCGTGAAGGTAACAAAGAGCGTATTCAGGTTTTCACCGGCACGGTGATCCAACGCAAAAACGCAGGTACAAACGGTGAAACGTTTACGGTTCGCAAAGTATCTAACAGCGTTGGTGTAGAGCGGATTTTCCCTATTCTTTCTCCTAACATCGATAAAATCGAAGTAGTACGTCACGGTTTAGTTCGTCGTGCTCGTATTTACTATCTGCGTGGCAAACAAGGTAAAGCTGCGAAGATCAAGGAAAAGAAGAAATAAGAACCTTCTTACGGGTTTTCTTAAAGGCCGTCTCGAAAGAGATGGCCTTTGTTTTTTCTAGTTTTTTCATTTTTGATTGTACTTTTACATTAAATCTTATTGATTTACCCCACTATTCAGCTAATTTCTACGGATGAAAATTGATTCGCATCAGCATTTCTGGGTGTTTGATCCTGTACGCGACGCCTGGATTACTTCCGATATGGAAGCCATTCGTCGGGATTTTTTACCGAATGATTTAGGTCCTGTTCTTCAACAAAATAGCATCGATGGATGCGTGGCTGTGCAAGCGAGCCAGTCTGAAATTGAGACGGAATTTTTAATCCAGCACGCCGAGCAAAATGACTTTATTAAAGGAGTCGTGGGCTGGGTAGATCTCCGTTCAGAACTCATTAACGAACGACTGGAGTATTTCAAACAATTTCCCAAGCTAAAAGGCTTTCGTCACATTGTTCAGGGAGAGCCGGATGATTTATTTTTGCTCCGTACCGAATTTATGGACGGAATCAGAGCTTTGGAAACGTATGGGTATACCTACGACATTCTCATCTATCCCAAGCATCTACCCACCGCTCGTGAGTTTGTTACTCGCTTACCCCATCAGCTTTTTGTGGTAGACCATTTAGCAAAACCTTATATCAAAGCTGGTGAAATTGAAAAATGGGCAACCGACATCCAGAGCCTGGCTAAACGTGAAAACGTTTGTTGCAAGGTATCCGGCATGGTCACAGAAGCCGACTGGGAACACTGGACCCCTGAACAGCTACGCCCCTACCTGGATGTAGTCTTTGAAGCCTTTGGTCCTGAACGGGTTATGTTTGGTTCGGATTGGCCCGTTTGTCTGGTGGCCTCCTCTTACGAACGCTGGGTTCAGTTACTACAGGAATACACCGGTTCTTTGTCCAGTTACGAACAGGAGAAATTCTGGGGTGGCAATGCTAAAGATTTTTATAGTTTATAAGGTTATCATTCTATGCTTTTGGTCTTTTATAGGAAAGAATCGAGGTTTAATGAAATGTTGACCGCAGATTTGACGTACTTAACTAGTAAGATCAAAAGCATTCCATAATGAATCTAAACCTTAGCAATAAAATCATTATCGTTACGGGCGGTGCCAAAGGTATTGGCGAAGGGATCAGTAAAGTATTAGCTTCGGAAGGAGCCATTCCGGTAATTGTTGGCCGCAGTGAGACTGATAACCTCAAAACCGTGGCAGAGATCGAAGCCGCTGGTGGCCAGGCTTTTCAGGTACCAGCAGAGTTAACTCAGCCCTCCGAATGTGAAAAAGCTGTTCAGCAAACGATGGATAAGTTCGGAAGAATCGACGGTTTAGTTAATAATGCTGGAGTGAATGATGGCGTAGGTTTGGAAAATGGTACATATGAGGGATTTGTAGCTTCCTTACATAAAAACGTTATCCATTATTACCTGATGGCTAAATATGCTCTTCCGGCTTTGAAAGAATCCAGAGGAGCTATTGTTAACATTGGCTCTAAAACCGCTGAAACAGGTCAGGGTGGCACCTCAGCCTACGCCGCTGCCAATGGTGGCCGCAATGCCTTAACCCGTGAATGGGCCGTTGAATTATTGAAGTACGATATTCGGGTGAATGCCGTGATTGTAGCGGAAAGCTGGACACCGCTTTACGAACGCTGGATTAACGGCTTACCCAATCCTGAAGAAAAACTAAAAGAAATTACCCGGAATATTCCGCTAGAGCAACGCATGACGACTACTGAAGAATTAGGTAATACCGTTGCGTTTTTGCTTTCGGATAAATCCAGTCATACTACAGGGCAACTTATCCACGTCGATGGTGGATATGTCCACCTGGACCGGGCACTTGCCAATGCCTAATTTCCTGTTATGAACCGAATCAATTAACTTGATTCGGTTCATTTATTTCTAACGTTATCCGTTTCCTCTAATCTCCGTTTTCATGGCACTTGGCCCGTCGTCCGAGAAAGTAACCATTAAAAATGGTTCCGATTCCGGCAGTTACTTAATTCCTCTGGCTCTCGTCACGAGCTTGTTTTTCTTATGGGGTTTAGCTAATTCCCTGAATGGTTCGCTGATTAAACAATTTCAGATCGCTCTCGATTTAAGCCGTTTTCAGGCGGGTATTGTTGATTTTGCCTTTTACCTTGGGTACTTTTTCATGGCTCTTCCCGCTGGTTATGTCATGCGAAAGTTTGGTTATAAAAAAGGAATTCTGTTTGGCTTGATTCTGTACGCAGCCGGAGCTTTCCTCTTTTATCCCGCTGCCAGTGCCCGGGTTTACGGATTTTTCCTATTTGCCCTGTTCATGATTGCCAGTGGTATCGCTTTTCTGGAAACAGCGGCTAACCTTTATGTAACGGTTCTGGGTGATCCCAAAACTTCGGAATGGCGACTTAACTTTTCACAGTCGTTTAATGGGATTAGTCTTATTCTGGGACCCATCATTGGTGCCCTTTTTATCTTTTCCCAAACTGAATACACTCCCGAAATGCTAGCTACCTTGCCCGCAGCAGAAGTAGAAGCCATTCGGGTACAGGAAGCTCTTTCGGTACAGGGTCCTTATCTGGCTATTGGCTCTATTGTAGCTTTCGTTGCGATTATTTTTGCCGTGGTGAAGATGCCGGAAGTCGGAGCTGAAGAGGAGAAATCAGCCGGAAAGATATCTATTACGCATTTATTCCGTCACAAACACCTGGTTTACGGCATTATTGCCCAGTTTGCCAACGTGGGAGCTCAGTCGATTTTATGGGGCTATTTTGTAGACTTCAAGTTAGATTTCTCACGCGAGCAGCACTGGGTACTTGCCGAAGGCTGGATGAAAGTCATCAGTAGCATCAGTGGTCTTGACGCCTCTTCGCTTTCAAATACCCAGATTGCTGGTTTCCACGCCTCCTTTGCTCTGGTATTATTCATGCTGGGTCGCTTTGTAGGAACTTCACTCATGACCCGTATGCCAGCCCAACGCGTTCTGGCTATTTACTCCGCCGCCGCGGTAATTTTCGTGGCTATTGCTGCCATCTCTGGTGGATTAACAGCAGTTATTTGCCTGAGCTTTACGTATTTCTGTCAGTCCATTATGTTCCCCACCATTTTTGCATTAGCTACCAAGAATTTAGGGGTGGAAGCAAAAATGGCTTCTTCATTAATCATTATGAGCATAGTAGGCGGTGCGGTATTGCCTTTGGTGGCTGGATTACTCTTTCCTTCAGGAGCAGCTATCGCCTTGTTAGTGCCCTTGGCTTGTTTTTCATACGTAGTCTTTTTCGCAGTAAAAGGTTACCGTGCCGATTATTAACGCATGGTTTACTCGCTAAGCCAAAGAAGCCAGACTAATCCTCTGGCTTCTTTGCTTTAATAAGCTTCCTTATCTCTAAATTTTTCTTAAAGACAATCCTTTCCGCCTATCTTTGTGTTATCTCAATAGTTTACTGTTTTCAATGTACAGTTTACAATTATTTAGATTAATATACAGTTACTGTTCGTTGTGAAGACATGATTCCTTTGGGCATCATCGAAACCGAAAAACCGTAAGCTGGTAACTCAAAAAACGCAAAACAAATCGAATGAGTGGATGGATTATGGCAGGGCAGTTGCTGCTTGGCCTTTCAATACTGGTAGGATTACACGAGTTTGGACACTTCTTCTTTGCCAAACTCTTTAAGATCAGAGTTAATAAATTTTACATCTTCTTTGACTTCCTTTTCCCACTTCCCAACGTTGCCAACTTTGCTCTTTGGAAGAAGAAAATTGGCGATACGGAATATGGTATCGGCTGGTTTCCATTAGGTGGTTACGTACAGATTGAAGGGATGGTGGACGAAACGCAGGATACTACTCAGCTTTCTTCGGAACCTCAGCCCTGGGAATTTCGGGCTAAACCCGCCTGGCAGCGTTTATTAGTAATGCTGGGTGGTATTATCGTGAACATCATTACGGGGATTATCATCTTCTCGGCTCTATCGTATCAGAATGGCTATAACTACATTCCCGTTTCGGAAGTAAACAAAAATGGGATTGTAGCGGGTGAATTAGCTCGCGAGATCGGCCTTCGCACGGGTGATAAAATCCTGAAAGTGAACGGTCAGCCTGTGAAAGATTTCCGTCAGGATGTGGTAGGTCAGGTATTACTCGAATCTAACAGCACCTATACAATCGACCGGAATGGTCAGGAGTTAACGATCCCCGTTCGCAATGATCTGGCGGGATTACTTGCCCGCGATAACAACCCTGAGCGTTTTATTAGCACGTTTGCTACGCTTGGTGAGGTTGCCCGCGTAGCTGAACCCGAAAAACCAGGTCTGTTTGCGAAAGTTCTGGGTAAAAAAGAACAAAGTTTCCCTGCCTTTGAAGCGGGCTTTAAGGAAGGCGATAAAGTCCTTACCATTAACGGTACGCCCATCACGTATTACCACGAATTTTCAGATGTCTTAGCTGCAAATAAAGGCAAAGTGGTAGACGTTGTTATTAATCGTAAAGGCAAGACTCAAACATTAAAGCCTAAAGTTACGCCCGAAGGTAAACTACTCTTATACCTGAATCGTACTCCCTTGCAGAAACCTGCTCATGAAGACTATAACTTCGGACAGTCGGTAGCCGCGGGAACATATGATGCCTTTGATGTAGTAGCCAAGAACGTAAAAGGCTTCGGTAAAATTTTTAAAGGTGAAGTAGCCGCCAGTGACGCCATTAGCGGTCCAGTGGGTATCAGTAAACTTTACGGAGAAATCTGGGACTGGAATCACTTCTGGACGGTAACGGGTCTATTATCCATGGCTCTGGCTTTCATGAATGCATTACCCATTCCAGCTCTTGACGGTGGTCACGTCATCTTTCTGTTATATGAAATGATTTTCCGCCGGGCTCCCTCCGAGAAGTTCCTTGAGCGTGCTCAACAAATTGGTACGATCCTTCTACTAGGATTAATGGTTTTTGCCATTGGAAATGACCTGTTTAAGTAATGATGAGTAGAACAAAGCTGAATGGCTGGCTGATTTATTCACTGCTAATCGTTAGCCTTCCGGTTATTACTGCGTTTGACTCAGGCAAACATGATTTTCATAACAGCCTGACTGAAATGCGTTATAACCCAAAGAGTAAGGCTTTTGAGGTAGAAATCAAGCTATTTACCGACGATCTGGAAACGGCATTAAATCGAGGTGGTAAAGGCCCTAAAATCCGCGTTATTGACAAGGATGCTAATGATAAGTTGATTGAGGCTTACGTTCGCAAGCATTACAGGTTTACTACCGCAACGGGAACCGTTAAACCTTATCAATACGTTGGCAAGCAAAATGAGATGGATGCTACCTGGATTTTTCTCGAAATGCCTTTCAGCGACCCGATCAAAGGATGTAAGCTCCAGCAATCAGCATTAACCGATGTCTTCGATGATCAGCAAAACATTGTCAATCTGAATTTCAACGGTGATAAAAAGTATTTTCTGTTTAATGAAAAAGTGCCCGTTCGGGTAATTGAGTAAAATACAGATCAAATAAAAAAACTCCCTCTAATGTTAGCTCATTGAAGGGAGTTTTTTTATTTAATTTAGCGTCCGCTTATCAGTTACTACTTTACAGCTTTCTGATATTCAGTTAAAAATTTTTACGATATGCAATCGATTTTAAAGATTATCATTCTATATCTAAGTATTATAACGCTAGCCTTTGCATTAAGTGAGTGCAAAAATAAGGAAGATGTTTTCGTTGATCAGACTATTTTAACGCCAACTTTATCTCTAGGCTCAGGACTAGTTCCCTATAAAACTACTGTACATTTTCAGTCCAATCAAACGAATGCCATTCTAGAATATTCATTAGATAATGGAAAAAGCTGGCAAGCGGGGGATAGTGTGCAATTATTGAGTTCCGTGAATATTCAGGTACGTAATAGAATTGATAAAAATGTATCTACTACAGCTACCAATAGTTATACACTCAAGTTTGAAAAAGTACTCATCATTGGTAATAGCATTACTCGCCACAACCCAGCTCCGGAGATAGGCTGGAAAGGCGATTGGGGAATGGCTGCTTCTGCGGCTGATAAAGATTATGTTTCTTTAGTAAAAAAGTATCTGTCCAGTAGAAATTCAACTACACAGTTTTTAGTAACGAATAAAGGAAGTTCTTTCGAAGTTAATTATGGTGATAATTTTGATTGGAGTTCATTTAATAATGAATTAGCTTTCAAACCTGATTTAATAATTATAAGGATTGGCGATAACGTCGAAGATAAAAAAGTAAATGAACGGCAATTTGAGATTCATTTCGAGAAGTTAATAGCTTACCTGACCAATTTTGATTTCCGGGGAAAGGTAATTTGCACAGGAAGTTTTTGGGAACGATGGGAAGCAAGCTTCGCCATAGAAAGGGTTTGCAAGCGGAAAGGTTACTCCTACATAGAGCTAACTTCCTTAAACACCCAGAAAAATACGGCCTATAATCAATTTATAAACCAAGCCGTTTCTTCTCATCCTTCAGATCGAGGCATGGAAGAAATTTACAAACGATTAACTCCCTACTTTTAACCGTATGAATCAAACCTATACCTTCAAAAAAACTCAAAATAACTTCGATTTTATTCGATTTATCGCGGCGATAGGCGTACTCTTTTCTCATAGCTATGACTTACAGGAAAAAGATTCTCTTGAACCTTTACGAAATCTAACTGCTAGCCATCTATCCTTTAGCTTTTATGGCGTACGGGTTTTCTTTATCATCAGCGGATTCCTGATCCTAAAAAGTGCTCTCAACAGCAACTCATTTGGCAGTTATCTCACTAAAAGATTCTTAAGGATCTTCCCCGGATTATGTATAGCTCTTCTTGTTTCTGTTTTCATTTTTGGTTTATCCGTAACGCGACTACCTATTTTAGATTATCTTACTCATCCACAAACCTATAAGTATCTACTAAATCTTTCATTGTATTATTCCCAACAGGGATTACCCGGAGTTTTTGATATAGTTAATACTACTTCAATTGTCAATGGATCGCTCTGGACGTTAGTATATGAATTTACCTTTTATTTAGTATTATACTTTGCCTTGCGTTTAAAACTACTTAGAACCTCTCTCGTTTTACTTATTACTTTTTGTATATTGATAGTACTTGATCTAAAACTTAAGAATACAGATATAATTAATAATTACTATCCTAGCCTAAATATGTCTCCCGGTCCTTTTATAGAATTTTCTATATATTTTATGGCGGGTATGCTATTTCAATATTATCAGAATAGTTTTCCTATAACAAAAAATCTCGGTTATACTGCTGTAGCTTTATTTATAGCTAGCAACCTTTTTTTAGACTTTCCTTATAGCCGAGTAATAAATTATTTATTACTTCCTTATGTAGTTTTTTATCTGTCCTTCATCAAGGGATCTCTGAATAATTTCGGCAAACACGGAGACTTCTCTTACGGCATTTATATTTATTCCTTTCCTCTACAGCAAATCTTATTACAATTATTACCAGAAATCTCAGTTGCCTTATTTGCTCTTTTATCTATAATAGTGGTTAGTCCTTTTGCCTATTTATCCTGGTTTATGGTTGAAAAACCCATGATTAAGTTAAAAAGTAGACAAACTATTACATACGACAATCCTATTTCTTTACCAGTGTAGTCTTCTGGATCAACTCATACACCTTCTCCATATCAGGATCAAGATTACCCATGAAATCCATGGAAGTAAAATCAACCGGATGATCGGGCATGACACCCCGGCCCTGATTGGGATCAGTAACTGCCGTCAGGGCTTTAAAAAGAGGAAAACGAATACGGACCTGGCTTTCGGGTAAAGTCATGTAAGGAATGGCCCAGGCCGTACAGCCATTGCGACCGCCTCCCGTTTCGCGTCCAATAACCACGGCTCTTTTCCAGAATTGAAGATTAGCTGCTGTAATCGAAGAGGCCGAGAATGAACCTCCATTGGTAAGAATGTAGAGATCTCCCTGGAACCCATGCTTTTTCTTGGGCTTTTGCACTCTCGTCGCACTACGAATGACGTGCCGGCCATCGTCCATTTTTCTGGAAATCACTTTCATCATCACCAGTCGAGCCATTCGTTCATTGGTGTAACGATTGTATTCTTTCTTGGATGGTAAGCTTTCTACGGATTGATAGGCCTGAAATGGTTCATTCATCAAATACCGCATCAGGAGGTTACTGGCGGCCACCTTTCCCCCACCGTTATTACGTAAATCCAGTACCAGATGCTGAATATGATTGCGTTCAATCTGCCGGAATAACTTCCGATAAAGTTTCCGGTAATTACCCATACTGAATGTATTCAGATCCAGCAGTGCCAGACTGGAATCCCGGGAAGAGATAGAAAGGCTGGCACTTCGGCTATCATAAATTTTAGTCATCACTGGCTCAGCGGGTCGTATCTGTCCGGTTACGGGTGCCGCTGACTTCACAGGCATAGCTACGGCGTTCAGCTTTTTTTCTTCCTTTTTTCGCTGTACAGTATAGTTCTTTTCCTGTTGGAGTGAATCCAGTACCGTTACTTCATAGGTATCTTTTTCGCCGTACCAATAGCGATAATACATCGGAAAATTATTCAGGATAGTAGTATTCTTAAAGGTCTGGTTATAGCCGTCAGAAATTACAATTTTTCGCAAAGACTGATACGCATCCAAGGCCGGACGACCCTCAATTTTCACAATTTCCTTGCCCTTGTAAAGTTCAGGCTGGTTACTCAGATTAGACGATACAAAAATTCGGTTATCTACCTCAAATACGCTCAAAGGGAAATCTTTAGGCGTATGATGTTTTCGCCAGCGTTCAAACCCTCGGGAGCCTCTGACATTGGTATGCCCGCAGTGCACCATTTCAATCAGTGGATCCAGTAACCGGCGAAATTCTACCTCCGTCATGGGTTTATTAATAGCTTGGGCAGTTGCTTCGAAAGCAGAATCCAGCTGAGCTTTAGGGGTGTACCAATACAAACCCGGATGTCCCGATTCAAGTCCTTTCCGCATAATTTTCAAGTCTTTTTGAAGTCGACTTACTTCAAAAGTTCGTTGCGGATTGTAGGCTTGCCGGGAACAAGCTGAAATGGTGAGCAGAATAAGAGATAGCCAGAAAATAGTTCTCATAGATTCCAGTAAAGCTTAGGAAAATCGAGGGTACGTGCACAATAACGATTCCCGCTTATAATATTGTATTCTCCTGATAGACAAGGTAACAGGAACTCCTGAATAAAGAGCAGATTCTCTTGAAAATATAAAAAGTAACAGATTTCCAGCAGTATAATTCCTGTTTTTCGTTAATTTTAATAAAGTCACCTCTTCCAAACATACGTTATGGCAACAGCATCACTTCCTTTACTGACGGCACTTCGTCGCACTGCTCATAAACTGCAACAGGGTACTCCTTATATGTGGGGACACATGGGATGCTGTAACTGCGGTAATCTGGCTCAGGAATTAACGAAGTTAACGAAAGCCGATATTCACGCATATGCCCTGCAAGGCCGGGGTGACTGGCGGGAACAGGTCGAGGAATACTGCCCTACCAGCGGATTACCCATGGACTTACTAATTTCGGATATGCTGAATCACGGATTGACGACTACGGATTTGCAGCATCTGGAGCGGCTTTCTGACCCTAAGATCAAAAACCAAATTCCACTGGATCGGCGAAATCAGATGAAGCACAATGTCCGGGAAGATGTCGTTTTGTATTTAAAAACCTGGGCAGATGTCCTGGAAGAGGAATTACTGGCAAACGTTCAGCTTCCTAACCTGTCATTTGAGTTAGCTTAGGTTTGATAGTTCTGAAGGGCTGAAAGTAGTATCCTATCTACCCTTCAGGCGACTCTACTCTACTGAAAACCCTTCGGTTGAGCTCTTTCAAAAGTCCCGAAATCAACCTCAGAACTAAAGGTACGAGTTAATACCCGGCGGGTATTAATTGATTTCGACGTTTTACGAATGATTGACTGAGACGAATACGCTCCGCCGGGAACGTATTTGTATGTAGCGTCAAGACGAGCCGGTATTTTTTTAGGATAGGTATTCGTAGCTGATGGTTGAAGATCAATCCCATCCAGCAAATAATAATTGGGAATTTGAAGGTAATAAGCTGTATTACCCGCAATTGTCTGTACACCAGGCAGCGGCACCTTAGGCCACTTTATGACATTTTGGGCAGCTTTAAACAGGACTATTCCATCCAGCCCTTGCGGAGCTAATTCCAAATCAGCACTATTGGAATAGATGGTGATAAGATTAGGCACGGCAGCATTATCTACATCCGAGATACGGATTCCCTGGTAGTTCTCAAAATCTGCATTACTTAGGTCGACGGTCAGGCTGGCCGTTTTTGTGGAAATCCGCTTACCATCCCGGCCTGTATACCCCACTTTATGATTTTGAGCATTCTGAGCAATGACAATGCTTTCTCCTGGTTTCACGCCATATTGACGACCGTTTCCTGGAATCATGTAGAGAGCATGAGCATATACGTAATCCGTATTAGCTGTACTTTTAGATTCTGCGGGAATAGTCAAAGACTTGCTCCAGTCGTACTGACCCGTTTCAGGAAGCAGGTATTCCACGGATACATTTCTACTCCGAACGCCTTGTAAAAGACCTATGCACAGGCTATCGGCGAATAATTCTACGTTTGAATTGTTATAGATTTCAATAAACTGATCTCTGATTCCTGCTCCATTCAGGGTATCAGACCCGGCGTAATAAACTTGTTTAATCAGCCAGTTACCTGTGGGGTTTACTTTTAAGATAAGATTTGTTGGACTCTGATTTTCAATTGTAAAATTCCGGTTCACTAGTGAATCCATCAGTACTACGTCCGCATCAACGGGAATGCCGGTATAACTGGAATATTCCTGCATTTGAACAAGCCGACGGGCGATAACTGTATATACACCTCCTACTACATTTGAGAACGTAACCCTTCCTGCTCCGTCCGTCGTACCCTGCCACTGCCGTCCTGCATTCCGATCCTGAAGCAAGACTTCGGTATTACCCGGCGAAATTCCGGCTTCTTTCAAACTTTCTTCCAGTTCAATCTGAATTTGAACATCCGTCGAACTCAAAGCAGGGTCTAACTCCAGTTTACAAGAAGTTACGAAGGTGATCAGACCAACCATCAGCACTCCAAAAAATGCGTAATTTCTAATTTTCATGAAGGGAATTTAATACTTTCTGCTACGCTCAAAAGTAAGCACAAAAGGTCGGAATGAAAATTTACCCTACCTTTGCGGCTATTCCCATTTCGGTTTCTTCTGAAAATTATCACTTCTGGAAAGCGTTTTTTAAGGAAATGAGCAATCTTCACTGGCTTGAAATGCGTACAAACGTGCTCATCTTCGGCTGATTTTTTATACAAACCCTAATTATTAGTCTCATGGCAGCTCAATCTGGCGACAAGGTTCGCGTTCACTACACAGGCAAACTCACCAGCGGTGTTGTTTTCGATTCTTCTGAAGGTCGCGAACCCCTTGAATTCACGCTGGGTAGCGGTATGGTTATTGCCGGTTTTGATTCAGGAATCACTGGAATGGAGATAGGCGAAAAGAAAACCGTTCACATTCCCGTGACTGAAGCCTATGGTCCTTCAGACGAAAACCTGGTTTTTGAATTTAACCGCAGCGATCTTCCTAAAGACATTCCGTTCGAAGTAGGTATGCAATTAAATATGCACGCTGATGGCGAAGGACAGGTAGTTCCCGTAACGGTAACTAGCGTTGCTGAAGATAAAATTTCAGTAGACGCGAACCATCCCCTGGCCGGTCAGGATCTGGTTTTTGAAATCGAATTAATCGGTGTTAATTAATTCGAGGCTTTTCAGACTCATTTGACAATAAAAAAAGCGGGGAGATTCAACTCCTCGCTTTTTTTTGCTTCCTTTTTCAACTTAAGATTAATCGTTTTTCGTAAATTAGTAAGCATTTTTTTGCCCCCTGCATATTATATGAAACAACGAGTATTTTTAGCGGACGACGACGAAGACGATCGTTTTTTTGCGGCCCAAGGCCTAAATCCCCATGCTGATTGTGAGATTACCTTTTTTACTAATGGCGAAGATTTAATCTATCACCTTGAAAAAGTAACTACTCATGAACATCCAACGCTAATTTTACTGGATCTGAATATGCCTCGCATGAATGGCTTCGAAACGCTCATTGCCATTAAGCAACACTGGAAACGGCTTCCCGTCATTATTCTGACTACATCCGATAACCAAAGGGATCGGGAAAAAGCCATGCAGCTTGGAGCCAATGATTTTCTGACTAAACCTGGTGATTTTAACCGACTTAATGAAGTTTTAGCTTCTATCAGTTCTTGCTGGAAGGCCTAAATACGATTCTCCGATTTACAATAAATCCGGTTTACGCACGTCCTTGTTAATCAAATCGCTCTCGATAACCCCGTCACGCAATCGGATGATGCGGTGTGAATACAAAGCGATGTCTTCTTCGTGGGTAACCATTACGATGGTATTTCCTTTGGAATACAACTGATCAAATAAATCCATGATTTCGTAACTGGTTTTAGTGTCGAGGTTACCCGTAGGTTCATCGGCCAGTAAAATCGAAGGATCATTGACCAAAGCCCGAGCCACGGCCACCCGTTGCCGCTGTCCCCCCGAAAGCTCGTTAGGACGGTGGTGAGCCCGGTTTTCCAACCCTACTCCTTTCAGGGTTAACATGGCCTTTTCAATCCGGTCGGCTTTAGAGTAGCCTGCATAGATGAGCGGTAAGGCCACGTTTTCGAGAGCCGTTTGTCGAGGTAACAAATTGAACGTCTGGAAGACGAAGCCAATTTCCTTATTGCGGATTTCGGCCAGCTGATTTTCTCCCATCCGACTTACATCGTGACCATTCAACACGTAAGAACCCGACGTAGGTGTATCCAGACAACCTACAATGTTCATCAGCGTACTTTTTCCAGAACCTGACGGGCCCATGAAGGCCACGTATTCCCCTTTCTGAATGGCAATAGTAATATCCTTCAACGCCTCGACCACTTCGGTGCCCATGACGTAGCGTTTCTGTATGTGTGTGGTTTCAATGATGTTCATAAACCCAAGTCCAGTTATCGGGCCATCCGATTTTATAAACTTACTGACTCATTGAAAGTCTTGCTGGCGTTTTTCGATCAAAGCTCGTTTTTGCTGATAGACGGGCAGGAAGCGTTCGTAGTGTTCCGGGAAATCGCTTTGCAGGATTTTCAGCTTGTCTTCCGCATAATTCGTCAGGCTCATTTCCAGACTTTGCAGGATATACAATTGCAGGATTTCTGGTGAGTCCTGCCGGTAAGTCAAGGCATTATATAGAGCATTATACGCTTTCTGCGGCTCCTTTCGCTGATTTGCTTCGGCAGTATACCGTTCTAACACTTTAATATTAAGCGGATTACGCATTAATTCCTCCGAACCATCGCCCGTCCAACTCGTAGGGGGAGCCTGCTCATTTGCAATTTCCCGATTTAAGAACGCAGCCAGCGGTTTTCGCCAGCGGTCACCCGAAGCAGCTGTATCAGCCATCGTTCGGGCAGAAAGAATTTCCAGCCCTTCCAGTTTATCGCCATCATAATACGAAACCAGTGCATTCAGGTACTGTAAATCGTCGAAGTAGGACGCATTTCCTTCTTTTTGTGTTAACGTTCGCAAGGCTTTTCCCGAGACGGGAGGCGTTTTACCCGTTTTAAGGTCCGCCAGGGTAGCATTCGAAATCAAGGCGAACTGAGCCAGCGTTAATACCGAATCTGCTCCAATGGTAAGACTGGTTTCCGATGATTTACCATTTAGTAATTCAACCGCCTTCCGATTTACTTGCAGGGAAACATAATCCGAAGACTGTTCGCTGGCTAGCTTTTCAGCAGCCTGCGTATCCCCTTTGCGTAAATACAAAGCCATAAGATTCGTAGCTGGCACTCCCGATTGTCGGGTTAAGTTAATGGACTTTCCGTAGTAGTACTGAGCAGAATCCAGCCCATTGGCCTTGGCGTGTAGATAGGCTAGATTGGACATAAGCTCGCCACTATCAGGAAAACGACGCTGCCCTTCCCTTGCCGTAAAGAAGGCATCAAAAGCTAGTTCCTCATTAGTTAAGCTCCGGGATAAACCCGCATAGGCATAGGCGGATGGGTTTTTAGCTAAAGCCTGGCGAAAAAAGCCTGCTGCTGAAGCGAAATCCCCCTGAATCCAGGCTAAAGAGGCTAATCCATAATTGGATTTATGGTTCTGGAAATCAAAACCCGCTCCCTGCTGATAGAAAGTTTCGGCCAGCCGATAATCCTGCCGGGACGCGGCTAAATCGCCCTGAACATTATAATACCCCGCTACTCCTTGCTGAAAAACGTAATAGTTACTGTAATACATTAAGACCACGCAGAGGATTACAGAAAGTCCACGAGCATGAAAACTGGCAATGTAGGCGGGCTTGAATAACACCATATGCACGGGTTTTCCCTGACGCATCTGTGGACCAAAGTTGAGCAGTACGTAAAAGAAAAACAGAACGCCCCCGGTTAGGTGAGCGTAATTAATTCCCTGCGATAAGGATTCAATGGCGGAGTCGTTAGCCGTACTGTTTACATATGAAAGAACCGCCAGAGCAATCGCTACCAAACCCAGGTACAAACTGGCCCCCTGTGGCTGAAAAGGCCAATGACTGGCCCCCTGAGTATCTCTTTTGTGTTGTCCCCACAAACCTAAAATAATGGAAATCGTAAAAACGACGAACGGATTCAGGTACAATAGATCCCAGTCGATGCGACGGCTCGTATGCAGGTCTGTTAAGAATAAATTACCGAGATAAAACAGGCTCAAAGCGGCAAAGCTGGGTAGGCTGTTGCGGCCCGTTTGGTTGGTTGCCAACCAGGTTAATCCGATCATGATTTCAAAAGAAACCCAGAAAGCCACCAGTATCACTAACACCATTCCGGCGGGGTAACCGTACGCCAGCAAATCGGCAGGAGTAACCTTCCCAAAAATATACAGTAAAGCGACGCTGGTTACAATTAATACTTTGAAAACGATAAACCGCAGTAATAAACCCGCATCCCTTTTGAACGCCTGAAAGAAAAAACTGACGCCTACAAAAACAGTGACCAGAACAATCGTCGCCAGTCGATCCGTACGGCCCAAAATGCTATCAATTTGCAAAGAACTAGTTAACAAGATAAAAGCCGTCATGGCTCCGAAATACCACAATCGGGGCAAAGCTGACGTTGCCATCAAGGTAATAGCCACGCCGATTAAAGCCAGAATGAGACAAAACCAATCCGTGATGGGATGCGTTACGGACATGGGTGAGGCTACGAACTGCTCGGTCAGAGCGTAAGCCGTTGCCTGAACCTGAAATTTTGAACCATTGGCTTCAAACTGATCCAGTCCGAAAGGCATTTCGCCTAGTTCGCTCAATACATCCCAATGGAGAATGGAGTCAACGCCCTGATAGACAAAAAAGCCCCAACCTATGAACCCCGCGAAAATTCCGAATAAGCCAACGAAAAAAAGCCTCTGATACGCCCGAGGCCAGGAACTCCAAAAAATAGCTGCCTGCATGCAAGTATGGGTAGCCGTTTCCGGCTGTAATTAAAATTTATCCGTACCTTAAACGACACAAAGAACGTTCCTATTGACTATAGCCCCTTCAGTTGACGTACTTTGTTTTTATAATTTCCTCCCATTGAGTCATGTTTTTAACTAAATCATTACCTCGCCTGTTCAGTTCCAGTGGCTTTTTGCTGGTTATCCTGTGCTTCTTTTTCAACTTTATGACCATCAGCTGTAATCACGAACCCGTAGCAACCATTACGGGCTGGAGTCTGGTGAAGGGTGGAAAACCACAAGCGGTTGTACCTAAATGGGCTGAAGGATTGAGTAATGAGGATATTAAGGAATTTGGCCAAAACGGCAATGCGGCCCTCACCCAATCCCGCCGGATTCCGATGCAACCCTCCGCAGCTGTGGTAGTATTATTGTGTGTATTGGGTATCGGCATGAGCTGGGCTCCCGCAAAAATCAGCTTGTATGGGAACAGTATTGCTTCCGGTTTAAGCATCATTCTTTTACTGATGCTACGTCATTTTCTGTCCGATTTTGATACCATCATTAGCACGGCTACGGTAGACCTTAATCCCCTGTCGAAAGAAGATTTGCAGTTCATTCGCCTCTTTTCCATTAGCTGGAACTGGCCTTACTGGCTGGCCTTAAGTATTCTTATTGCGATTTTTGGGAATACAGGTTACCAGCTTTTAAGAAAACGCATCTAGTTTTGTCAGAAATTGGTTGATTCTTTATACCTGTTCAGCCTTATTAAATGGATTTTGAAACTATGTCACACACTGAAGTAGAATATCGTCACATCGTAGCAAACTGTAAAGATCTTTTCCTAAAGAAAAACCGGGATTATGGCACAGCCTGGCGGATCTTACGCCTGCCCAGCCTGACGGATCAGATTTATATCAAAGCCCAGCGAATCCGGCAATTGCAGGAAACGGGCGTTTCCCGCGTGGGCGAAGGCATTACGCCCGAATTTATCGGTATTATCAATTACTGCGTTATGGCCCTGATTCAGCTTCAGCTGGCCGATGATGCTCGTATGGAAATCCCTACGGATGAGCTTTCCGCTTTATATGATCAGGAAATTAATGAAACCATCCATTTACTTCTGAACAAGAATCACGATTATGGCGAAGCCTGGCGGGCAATGCGAGTGAGTTCGATGACAGATATTATCCTTATGAAACTCCTTCGTACGAAGCAAATTGAAGACCTCGGTGGACAAACGCTGGTATCAGAAGGCGTGGACGCTAATTACCGGGATATGATTAACTATTCCGTCTTCTGCCTGATTCTGATGGCTCAGCAGCAAGCCGAGCAGTAACCTTTTAACCGCCTCTGCATGCTTCGTTTTTTACTTTCCTGCTGGCTTATTCTGTTTTTTGGGGGCAGTTCGCTGGGACAGGTTGATTCCACTCGTCGAAAGCCCGTCTGGGAAGCATTTATCGCTCCAACCAGCATAATGACGGCGGGTTTACTAACCCAGGGAAGTATCAGTCGGGATATTCGCCGGGGCGTTCGGCAAGAGTTCCCAAATTTCCAGACAAAAGCCGATAACTATCTGGAATTTGTTCCATCCCTTGTTCCTTTAACTCTGGGGGCACTGGGCGTAAAAGGAAAACATCGCCTTAAAGATCAGCTAGTGTTAATGGTCTTATCGCAGGGCGTAGCCAATTCTCTTTCCTATGGATTAAAACGCGTGGTTCAATACCCTAGACCGAATGGTGATGATAACCTTTCGTTTCCATCCGGTCATACATCGGTAGCCTTTACGGGAGCGGCGGTGTTATCGAAGGAGTATGGCCAGCAAAGCGTCTGGTACAGCATTGCGGGGTATGGCATTGCCACGAGTGTCGCCGGGATGCGGGTACTTAATGATAAACACTGGGTAGCCGATGTATTATTCAGTGCAGGTTTGGGTATTGCTTCCACTGAAGCCGTGTATGCCGTTTACCCCTGGATTCAGCGGAAAATATTCAAACCAAGTAAACTGGCCGTCATGCCTTTCTACTCTGGACAGGCGTATGGACTAGCTATGGTAGCTCCGCTGTAACTGCTTTCATTCAGCCCTTTACTTAGTAGAGACGTCGATATTTAGACTAATAGAGATTTATAATCAGGCTACTTATAAAAGAAAAGGCCCGAAACTATTCGAGTTTCGGTCCTTTTTGAATCTTAGTTGCTAGAAAGGATAGCCAACGGCAATGTTCAGAATCAGATTATCTCGCCGCCAGTCGCGATCGCGGAAGTTAATTTTATTTAATACCCAGCGATTTTCTTCGGCTAAAGTCGGATTACGTAATGGCGTTGCTAAATCAAAGCGAAGCACGAAATAGGTAACGTCAATCCGTAAACCGACACCGGCACCTACGGCCACTTCCTTCATAAAATCCTTAGAAAATACAGCCGCTTCAGTATATAAGGTCGGATCTTTGTACATCCAGACGTTACCCGCATCGACAAATAAGGCTCCCTGTAAAAATTTATTGAACTGAGTACGTAATTCAGTGCTAGCCTCCATTTTAATATCGCCTCCACCATCTTGTAGAAGTACCCGTGTACCATCAGGACGTACATAAGCCCCCGGGCCGATGCCACGCGGACGGAAGGCACGAATACTGGTGCTACCCCCAACGAAGTATTGTTTCACAAAAGGAAGACTAGTAGAATTTCCATAAGGAATACCTGCTCCCGCAAACACTTTAGAAGCCCAGGTTGAACTTCGTGAAATTTTCAAATAATGTCGACTATCTACGTCCGCTCGTACGTACTGTGAAAAGGCTACATTAAATAACTCTTTTTGCCCATTACCATTTCCATCCCTGAAAAGTAATCCTGCCAAATTTCCGGCTGGTTCAAAATTAAAGATGAACTGTTGTGAGTATCTACTCTGATTTTTCAGGGATGAGTTAAAGTGAAGAGAGTATAAGCTACTGGGTATTAACTGAATGCCTTGAACAATGGCATTATACTGAGCAGCCAGAGCTGGATCCGTTAAAGCCTCATAGTACCGATCCCCTAAACTACTGGTGGGAACGTAGACATACGTCAGACTCAAGGGAATAATGGTGTGTTCAACCTTTTGATTACCCCGGAAAGAATATCCAAATGTTCCTGTAAACGAATTTAATCGGTATAGCTGAGTACGGGAAATAGCCTGATAACCTAACGTAACTTCCGTTTTAGGTAATACCTGTCGGCGATCATAATCAATCCGAATGGGACTAACTAACCGTGGAAATGTAATAGATGCATTTAAACCGTAACTAATGTTGGTTAAACCCTGCCCGGCCGCATTAAACTGAGATTCAATCCCACCCGTAGCGTTGATTGTTAATAACTCGGCTCGCTTGAAGATATTCCGATTTCTCCAGCTGATGGTAGCCTGTGAACCCGTTAAACTGTTGGATTTAGAAGTTCCGGCAATTTCCAGTCGTAAAGACTTTTTGGGATAAGGAGTTAAATAATAATGAACATCCAGCACAGTAGAATCACCCTGAACAGCCGGAGCAAATCGGTTTCGGACAAATTTGAAGGTGCCTAAGTTAATTAGACGCGAAAGGGTAATATCCTGCACGCGGCTATTATAACGGCGACCTGGCTTGAAACCAATTACATCCTGAAAAAGTCGATCATCATAAGTATGATCTGGATCGACTACCTGAAAGCCGGAAATCGTTCGAAAAGCTTCATTTCTATTCGTATCCTGAGCAGCCGTATTCAACGTAAAATTAGGGTAAATGTACACGTTCCGGATATGATACTGCTGTCCGGCGGCCGCTGGCATTTCCGGCTTCAGAGCTAAATACAGTTTGGCCTTATAGTTATTTCTGGAGGTGTCTCCCAGAATGGCTACATAATCAGGGATAAAGTAGTAATACCCTTTTCGTTTCATCTCCTGACTGATTCGCTCCCGTTCCAGTTTCAGGTTTTCCAGTCGATACGGAACGGGTGGTTTCAGTAAAGTCTGTTTCTGAGATAACTTAAAGTCTTTTCCAACATTGGCCGTATCCGTAATAAACTGAACGGAATCCAGCGTATAGCGGCGGTGTACAGTTACTTGATACACACCTTTGGCTTTATATCCTTTTTTATCCTCTTCAATTTTTCCGGCTACTTCCGAATGAAAATACCCTTCATTTTCCAGAAAAGACTTCCACACATTCGCGTTCGTTACGATGGAGCGGGAACTGGCAAAGACGGGCTCCCGGCCGAGTTTCCGGCGAAGTGTAGCCTTAAAGCTGGAATCTTTTTTAGGTTCTCCGATGACGTAATACAACCAGACCCGGTACGGAAAGCCGAAGATTGTACTATTAGGTTTGGGACGAGCCAGACCTTCCAACTCACTTTTAAGAGCTTTCCGGTCACTACTACTTACGCCATCGAAAGGTAACATTTCAATTTCCGTTCCGCTGTAAAGCCGTTCGTTGGCGGGCAGATGCTTCGCTACGTTACAGCCTGATACCAGAGCGGCAAAGCTGACTAAAATCAGATATATTTTAACAGAATATTTCAATGGATGAAATGGTTAAACGATTTAATCAAAATGCCTTTATTCCACTTTCTTTTTACCAAAGATTTGATTGAAGGTGTTATAATCTAGGTTAATTACAAAGCCCAAACCTGTTTCAATCACATAGCCTTCCAGAATATTTTCCAGCTCATTCATCCGGTACGCTCGCACCATGTAACGACCATCGCGGGTAATACTGTAATTAACCGAAATGTTGTCGAATACCTGAGCGTTGTTCCGCTGTACGCCTGTATTATCTTCCAGAACAAAGTTTTTGCCTACACTTACCGAGAGACGGCCATTAAAGAAGCTTTTTGACAAACCAATATTTAAATCCGTCTTAGTAGCAGTTGAGCCTTCTGCCGCTCCTTCTTTATTGTTAGCGTAATCACTAGAAGAATTCAATCCTACATTTAGATCTACCCCCTTGATTACATTAGAAGCCAGACGATCCAATTGCTGTGAAAGGATTTTACTAACACTAGTACGGGCTAAATTTTCAGCATTAAGACCTCCGCCACCACTACCAGAGAAGAAATCATAAGAATTTTCTGGCAGGAAACTTCCTAATACTAATAGAGCAAATACTTGTTTGTTAATCTCAGAAGGATCTTTTCTAAACTGTACCAGCTTCGCTTCTACTGATTCTTTGATTTCTGGAGAAGGAGCTTTTGCATCATCAGGTAGCAATACATCAAAGCTTAATTCAGGTGCAGCTAGATTCCCTTCCATTTTAAGAGCTACATCGAACGGCAATTTATTAGCATATAAATTCCGTCCATCTTTCACTTCTTCATTAGTCTGACTCGCTATTAACTCCGAAACCCGGGCCTGAATGCGGTAGAGTGCTGTAATATCAAGTGTAGCACTCAAAGGATCTCCTGCAAAGACAATACTGCTTCCCTTCTCAATTTCGAAGTTTCTTTTCAAGACTTCATAAGTCAACGCATAAGCTCCTTCCGTTACATCATACCGGCCGAACAGACCAATGTTGCCCGCCGCATCCATCGTTACGTTTAGCCGGGCATTTCCTTTGGCCCGGAGGTTATCTCCACTTTGTTCATCAACAATGACATTGAATTCCGTAGCATCGTTAATCTCTACATCAATGGCAATGTTGGAATTAGCCAGCTGATCGAAAGTAATTTTTGTATTAAGCGTATCGACTTTAGGCTTGCGGAGATACTTCGCCAAGGCTGTAGTATCATTAGGCTGAATGAAGGTAATAATGCCTTCGGATTCTTCAGCTGATGGACCCGAGTCAGGAATAACCATCGTGATTTTACTGCCGTCATCCACTTTTAGATTTCCCGTAACAGAGGGTGTTGACCCATTCCCCCGAATCCTTAGATTGGTGGTTAAGGAAGCCGTCCCATAGACCAGCTCATTATCCCGACGTGAGGCATTCAGAACATTAAATCGATCGGCAGAAACCTGTAAGTTGTATCCTACATCGGGCAAATTAGCAATACTTACCGTTCCATCCGTTGTAAACGTATGTCCTTCGCGATCTCGGATAGCGAACTTGTTCAGACGAATGGTTTGATTGTCGAAAACGATAGCCTGCTTGTCAATGGCATATGATTCATTGATGAAGGCAACGTTGAACCCTACCTCCTGGAAGTTGATCTGGCCATTCAAGCGGGGTTTATCCACGGCTCCTTTTACCGTCATTTCCCCCTGTAATTGTCCCTCTGCCTGCCGTAATTGACCAAAGCTAAAGGCTTCAATGGTTCGGGTATCCAGCCGGCGTAACTCTACTTTTAAATCCAGAGCCTGATCGGTAGAACTTGGGTTATAGAAACCACCCACGTGGAGATCATTGGTTTCGCCAATTAGGTTCACATCTGCCTGAATACGGTCATCTGTCATGTTAGCAAATTTCGCCTGGAGGTTACCCAGATTCTTTTGCATGACGTTCAAACTGTCCACTTTCAGATCGCCCGTGAAGCTCAGCTTCTTAGTAGTGCCTTCAGTACCAAGGTAATCTTTTACAACCACATCGCCGTTCAGTACACCATTAGCCATCGTACTATCCTGATTAGCTAACTTTAACAGATCAGAGATGACCAGATTTTTTAGTTCTACGTGTAAAGGAGCATTCGGCGTTGGTTCGGTACTGTTTACAATCAAAGCCTGATTATTAGTCTCCAGCCGGAATTTTTCTGCCACTACGCCTTCCTTGCTGTAACGGATGTAACCCGTGGTATCTGAAGTCCAGTATTGATAGTTCGTTAATAAAGCCTGACGATCCAGATGCAACTCATACACATCGCCCTGAATACCGACCCGACCTGCAATTCCAAACCGATCGTTATTCACGGAATCTTTATTCATTACCTTGAACTGCAACTGATTCTGGGCAGCCGACGCGGTAATGTTCGTTGGGTATAAATGGAGAGACTGCTTACGAACTTCGCCTACCTGTCCCTGTAATACCAGTTTTCCATCGGTAGAAGCCAGCTTCAGATTAGCTCCCGAAACTACCATGGTGTCATATTCAATCGGTCCGGCCGTAACGGAGATATTCAGGGTAGAATCAGCTCGTTTACTGTCCAGCGTTGCCTCAATCTTAACGGGTTCCAGACGGGTTAAGCCCGGCACGAAAGCGAGTAATAGAGGGTGCTGACGAACCCGCATTTTCAACGTAAAATCAGTTGGAGCTTTGGGAGCTTCCACCTGCATATCAGGAATTGTCACGTATTTATTAATCTCCGTGATTGCCGCCGCCGCCAGATCCGCATACTGGAAGTTACCACCCAGATCAATTTCTGCGAAAGGTGTGCGGGCAATAATAGTTTTGCTGGTTCCTTCGGCATTAGCAACCAGGTATAAGGAGTCTACGGGGTAATTTTCTCCCTTCAGATTAATATTCAGGTTTTCCGTTCGTAACGTTCCAATTAGCTTTTCAGGATTTGTGGAAGCAAAATCCATTTGGATGTTACCCTTTACCTGGAAAGGTTCGGCATACAATTTCAACGCGTGTAAATCCAGCTGTTCGATGGCCACGGTTCCCTTTACCGTCGGAAACTCATCTTTCATGTTGGCATTTGCCACCAGATTTAACCGGGCGTTGGGATCATTGATACCGCCTTTGACATCCAGTAAGCCTTGATTTAAACTTCCTTTCGCCGCAAACTGACGATAGGTATAGCCTTGCAAAGTCGCTTCCGGTACGTTCAAGTCGAAGGTCGTACTCATGGTTTTGGGATCAATACCTTTACCATTGACGGTTGCCGTAGCCGTAATTGCCCCAAATTGCTGAGGTTGCATGAGCCATTTTCCTAAATCCAGTTGTTCGATGTTAGCCGTCCCGGCATAAGCCTGATTTTTACCCGTAACAAAATTTTTAAGTCGTCCGTCGAATGCCAGGTTTCCGTAGGAAGAATTCATGGCAATATCCAGATCAATATCATTCAACCGGCCTTTGGCCGTTCCCGCCAATTTCAGCTGAGCCGGAATGCTGATGGAATCAGGCAGTGAACCTTTAGGTGCCAGTTTCTTTACATCGGCGGAGCTGGTCGTTGCGTTCTCCAATACGATGTTCAGCCCCATTTTTTCAGGATCAGTAGGATACGATACTTTTCCGTGAGCTTTCAGTTTTGTAGAAGACAGTATGGAGAATTCAACCAGGGGTAAATTCAAATCCGCCAGCGAGCCTTTGGCCTGAATCGAAGCGTTGACCACAGCCTTTTCATTGCCTTTGATCGGAGTAGTTTGGGCTAAACTCGGCACCAGGGTGATGATATCCGCAAACGAGATTTTATTCTGCGTCATGTTCACATCTACCAGCACGCGTTTGGCTTCAGCCGCTCGCGTAAGCTGGCCCAATGAATCAAACTTAATGACAAGCTTATCTTTCAGGAGTGTTCCTGGCGTTTGAAGAATAAAGTTCGTCAACCCAATTTGTTGCGGACTGTAAAAAACGTCAGCATTGAAGCGTTGAAGATTTACGCCACTTTTTTCCCGGAATTTACCTTCGCGAAGCTTTCCCGAAATCAGATTAGGCTGATAAACCAATTCATTACCGTTCAACGTAAAACCTTTAATGTCGATGTGGCTATAATCCAGCCCTTTGGGTTGACGGGGGTTATTATCGTTGTCAAACTTAATATCGTTATTGGCAAAGCGAACCCGGCCAATAGAAGCTTTCCAGCCGGCATTAGGGTCCTGAGGTTTTTCTTTATTATTGGGAGCCGGAGGAGCTTCCGGTTGCGGAGCCGTTTTGCTCAGTGTCGCCGTAATCTGTGAATTCATTAATTCCAAGGAACGAATAATGGCCTGCTGCCCTTCAAGGTACAACTGATCACCCGCCAGATTAAGCTGACCTACTTTACCCGTACTACTAAATCCCGCTTCTTCGGCTTTGATATTCCAGGCCGTGCGGCTTAGTTGCCAGTCACCCATGCGTAAATCCATGGTATCCCCTGGTACTGTAGCGGCATCATTCACTTTTCCGGGAATGTCAATTCCTTTGTAAATCCGGGCCTGAGCAATCAGACCGTTGGAGGTAATTTCCGCGATATGATAACGAGACTCGGCGGGGTTAATTTCATCAAATTTCCCTTTTAGCGTATCAACGGCAAAATGAATATCGGCTCCGGCAATGTCATCGACATAATGGATTCGAACGTCATTCATTCCTACTCCTGACAAACTTAACGCCAATGGAGCCGAAGAGGTATCCGCTGGATCAGCAGGAGCTCCCGAAGAAAAAGCGTCAACCAGGAAATTGAAGTTAAAGGCTGTATCCGGTAAAGTTCGGGTTACGTTCAGTCTGATCTTATCCAGCTCAATCTGATTCAATGCTATCCGACCCTGAATCAGGCCCAGCATATCAATATCTACCCGAAGTCGTCCACCGCTTAGAAGTGTATCGCCTTTGGGCGTTTGAAAGTATACGTCTTCGAGTTGAATCCAGTCGGGAATCTGATAACTGATTTTACCAATATGGAAAGGAGTATCCAGCTTACTTGCGAGATAACGATTGGCCTGTTTAGTAACGAAATTCTGGCCCCACGGGGTTAGGCCCAATACCAGCAGAAAGACAATTACCAAAAGTAAAAGCCCACCAATGGAAGCCAGCGAAATTTTAAGTATTTTTTTTACAGTCATACGTATGAACACGACAGCGGGAAGCCGAAACACTATTTACTCTCTAAAGGGGTAATCCATTCCTAAAATCAAGGCAAAACTGGGGAAATGACTAGATACAATTGATACCTTTGCCTCAAGTTGTGGAATAATTTACACTATTTCCTTTATATTCTTTACATATAGCTCTTGCAATCATTAACACCCTTGCTGTTTACCCAATGATCAGAATTAGGGATTGAAGTGGTTCTTCTCCCCTTTTTCCTTTCTTTCTAAACGCTTCGCGGTTACCTTTGTTCTCTTCTATTTGGGAAGCATGGATTCCGTTGACGAATCAGAAAGCAGCTTCGCCTCCAAAGTTGCATTTGAAAACCTATGAAAATCTTTGCCCACTTTTGCCGTTTACTGGTTGGTGTTATCTTCATTTTTTCGGGATTAATCAAGCTTAACGATCCCGTAGGTACCCAAATAAAGCTGGAAGAATACTTCGAAGTTTTTGCTCAGGATTTTTCGGGCATGGCTGCATTCTGGGAAGCCCTCGTTCCCTACGCTCTTTACTTTTCAATTCTGCTTTGTTCACTCGAAATACTGGCTGGGGTTGCCTTGTTGGTTCAGTGGAAATTACGGCGAACAGCCTGGTTTCTGGTATTACTCTGTACCTTCTTTGCCTTTCTTACGTTCTATTCAGCTTACTTTAATAAGGTTACCGATTGCGGCTGTTTCGGAGAGATGATTAAGCTTCAGCCCTGGACTTCTTTCTGGAAAGACATTATTCTCCTCGTCTTATTACTGGTAGTGCTTTGGCAACGTAACCTCTTTCGCGACGCCCGTACCACCGGAGTGATGGTTTTGGCGGCCTTGTTCTGCCTGGGTCTGGCTTTCTACGCCGTTCGGTATCTTCCACCTTATGATGGACTAGCTTATGCCGTGGGTGAAAACATTCCCGCAAATATGAAAAACCGGGAACCCTTCCGTTTTAAATATTTGATGATAAAAGATGGGAAAGAGACTGAATTCGATCAGTATCCCAGCGATACGACGTATCAGTTCAAGGAAATGATTGGTCCGTTGAACCCAGACGCGGGGCCTCGCATTACCGATTACCGCTTATGGAATGGCGATACGGATTTCACGCAAGATTCCTTTCAGGGCAATCACTTATTCCTCATTATTCAGGACGTTAAAAAAGTGAATCTAAGTACTATTGATAATATCAGAGCCTTATTGAAAAGTCTGGAAGGATCTTCGGTTAAACCCGCCATTCTTACGTCTTCACCGGAAGATGACTTCAATGCTTTTCGTCATGAATATCAATTAGCTGTTCCCTATTATTTTGCTGATTTCAAGGTTCTGAAAACCATCGTTCGTAGTAACCCAGGTTTATGGTTACTCTCTAATGGTACGGTTCGGGGGAAATGGAGTTATGCCAGCGTTCCTTCGAAAGAAACGATCCTTGAAAAAACTAACCCATGAGGCCTATTTCTTTATTTCGTTACCCTTGGCCTGCTCTTCTTCTATTCCTGATTCCCGTACTCACCTACGGCTGGCTTTTGAATGAATTTGCAGTAAACCTTCCCTGGGCGGATGACTCGTCCTTTATGCTCTATGCGTATCATCGGTTATTACCAACGGATAGCTGGGCAGCATTCTGGGCAGATACCTTCCGACAACATATCGACCATCGCATTGCTACGCCACGTCTGCTGATTTGGGTAACGTCTTTACTACAGGGAGAATTAAATTTTCGAACGGCCATTATCATCGGAAACCTGAGTTTAGGAGCTTCGGTGTGGTTACTCTATCGCTCTTTTCGTCGGAACGGACATGCGTTCTGGTTATTCGTACCCGTCACATTCTTCATTTTTCAACCCGTCCATTACCTAGATTCCCTTTGGACTATCTGCGTGTACCAGCATAATTTCCTCATTTTTTGGGTATTATTAACGCTGGAATGTTTGCAGTCTTCACGACCCTGGACTTTTATCGTTGCTCTTTTTTCTGCCTTGGCAGCCACCTATACCGGCGGCAATGGCATGTTCATCTGGCTCCCAGGTTTACTACTTTTACTCTTTCAGAAAAAGTATCGTCTGGCAGGGATTTGGGCCCTTGTTATCGGATTAGCTGGCGGACTTTATTTCGTTGGATTAGAGGCGGGACAAGAAACGCACATTCATGAAAGCCTTTCAAAACCCTGGGAAGTACTTAAATACGTTGCCGTATTTCTCGGAGGAATGACCGCTGCGTTCAGTCCTTCCATTGCTCCTGCTATTGGGTTGGGTTTCAGTATTAGCTTTATTCTATTATTATCCGGTGTATTCATCACCCGAAAAAAGATCTCCTTATCGACGCTGGGACTTTTGCTTTTTCTAGCCTTATCAGCAGGGGCAGTAGGAGTTTCGCGTTCCTGGAGTGGTGTTGCTATTACCGACCGTTACCAGATTTACGCGGCTTTTGCACTGGCCGCCGCGTATGTACTGGTCATTGATCTGCTACGCCCTGCTTTCCAGAAAATCGCTGGGGTGCTGACGATCTTTGCCGCGATTATCTTCTGGATTTCAGCGTGGTATACCAAGTACCCGCTTTTGACCAAATACCGGGATTTATTATTAACCGAAAGTTATAACTGGCAGAAAAATGGTAAGTTCCTGGATGTCTTGCCCTTTCACAATCAAGCCTTTCAATACGCTTATCCGCCTATCATTGCCAGTCAAACGTATCGACTTCCCAAAGTCATTCTGGAGCCTGATTTTTCAAAAGCTTTACCTGTTCAGGATACGTCGACTATTGAATGGAATTTATCCGTTCCGGGTAAGCCTGTCAGTATCAAATCTGATCAGATTGATTTAAATTCAGGCCCGGTTTATCTGGTTTTAAAGTCCGATAAAAGTCACTGGCTTGCTTCATTCTTACCAAAACCTAATGCAAAAGCCCAGTTTTTAAAAACGGGAAAACCATTATATAAAGGAGGAATAGCCCAATTTGTGACCGAATCATTACCGAACGGAACCTATCAGTTAGGACTTTATCGGAGAAATCAGGTGTATTGGTTGAATCAGCATTTTACCAGAGCCGACTAACTTTTAAACCTATCCTCTACATCATAAAAGGCATTACATGAAAAACATTTTTTTACTCGGCATGCCCTCTTCCGGCAAGAGTACGCTGGGAAGAAGTTTAGCCCGTGAGATTGGGTATGAATTTGTGGATATGGATAAGCGAATTGAAATTCGTGAGCTATTAACCATTGCCGAAATTTTCAGTTTAAAGGGCGAACCTTACTTTAGAAATGTAGAAAGTGACATGCTCAAAAGTTTTTCGGCCGATTCTGGTTTAGTGATTTCAACCGGTGGTGGGGTTCCCTGTTTTCATGATAATATGAAATTCATTAAGGAAAATGGAGTTAGTCTATTTCTCGATGTACCCCCAAAAATTCTGGCAGATCGTATTCTTCATACCAAGAAAAATGACCGTCCGCTGTTAGTTACTGAAGACCCGGCGGAATTATTAACTGCTTTGGAAACCAAAATTGCCAATCGTCGAAGTTATTACGAACAGGCTGACGTAACTATCGCAGGAGAAACAGACGTACAAACCATGCTGGAGATCTTAAGGCATCTTCAGGTGATTGAATCATAAGTAAAAAAGGACGCTGCATAATTGCAGCGTCCTTTTTAGTAGAAAAGAGATTATGACTTAGAAATACGTTCCAATCGTCAGAACGGCATTCGTTACTTTCGTTTTGATACTTGCCGAAGCATAGGTGTTGGCATCAGCCAGAATATATGGAGTATACGCTGAGTTTTGCTGACTGTGCAATACCGTGCCGTCAATGTAGAAGTTACTGGTTTTGTAACCAATTCCGCCTGAATACACAAAACGGCTCCGATCCAGATTATTATACTGAGCTATCTGCTGGTAAGGATCCTGGTAATAACTTACCCCTGCCCGCAAGCTTACTTTATCAATCCGATATTCACCGCCTACTTTCAGATTGACGACGTTTCGATAGGTATTTTTGATGATACCCGTGTAATACCCGTCACGTAACCCTCCATCAGCATTATCATCGTTTGAAGATAGTTTCATTCCTGAATAACCTACATACTCCGCATCCGCAGAAATAAAGCCTGATTTACCGAAGAAGATTCCTACGCCACCGCTCAGTTTCATCGGTGTACGTAGTCTATAACGAGAATCAAAAGGTAAAATAGATAAAGTCGGTACGCTGGTAATAGCTGATGAACCACTCTGATTGCTTATACCATAACCCGCTGCCCGAAGATATCCGGGTAAGTTAGAGTCATACTCTGGGTTCGTATCTTCGTTAACCAGAAATGGACGAGCTAATTGCGTTTGCAGCCCCTGCCCCGCTGATTCGCTAATGGTATACCAGGTTGGACTAGCGACAGAAACGCCTAGCCGAAGGACATCATTAGGCCGGTAAATCACCCCTCCCGATAGACTTATTCCGTTGCCGGAAGTATTTAAGTCATTCGTGTAGGAGAACCCACTAATAGCCGCTGCATTTTCAAAGCTTTCGGTCATCGTTTTGGTATTGGTATAATTCATTCGTGCCAATGATACACCAAAACCTACATAGAGCTTATTTCGGTAGTTAGCCCCGTAAGAAGCACTCCAGTTACTGGTAAAACCGGTGCTAGTGGAAAGAAAAGATTGATTCGCAGCATTTCCCTGCTCTGTTCCTACGTAAGGATAGCCATCCCTACTGGTCGGATCAATTAACAATCCATAATAGAACATGGAAGTTGGGAAATCAAAAACACTTCCATTATTTCTTAGATCAGATTTGAAATCATCCACAATAACGCCCTGTGCGGAACTTGTAGCTTCCTGATTGGCTAATTCAGCAAAGTAATCAGCCATAGAGCTTTGGTTGTTACGGCCGCCAAAGCGAATGGAATTTTTGAAAATATTCTGTCGTGAATAACTGATCCCAAATGCTCCCCCTTGCCAGCCACCGGAACGAACCGGATTACGGTTTTTTCCCGCGAAAACAGCGGCTAGATTTCCTACGGAAAACTGATTAGCACTAGCATTCTGGGTAGTATTAATGTACTGTGACGAATTATTAATCTGACTGAACATTGGTGAAATGCTCAATTCTGATCGTGTATAAAAACCTAAACCCGCCGGGTTACCAGTGATGTTACTAACATCAGCACCGATAGCGGAGTGACTGCCACCCATCGCCTGCATACGTGCCGACCCCTGAGGATTAGTCTGAGAAAAAAGACGGGACAACGATTCATAACTATTGTCCTGTGCCATTGCTGCTTTTGATAGTACTAACAAAGCAGTGACATAGAGAAGACGTTTCATGGTCAATGTATGGACTCGATCAAGATATAAAATAGCTACAGAAAAAGCAGTGCCAGATGCAGCTCTGACAAACTACGCTATTAAATAACGAAAACCCCGCCAATTCTGTTGAATCGACGGGGTTTAATAAGCGTTAAAGTTTGTTAAGCTTCTTATCTCGGTCCACGTGAACGAGCTCCGCCACCTCCGCCGCCACCACTATTCATGGAAGGAGCAGGAGCTGAGTAACTCCGGGCAGGAGCTGAATACGTATTCGAGTTATTACTATTCCAGCTATTCGAACGCATATTGCTGTTGTTATCATTATTCCAGCTACGTGAATAGGTATTGTTCTGGCGATCTACAGTTCCGTTACCGCTTCGGTAAGTGTTCGAATTAGTGGTATTGGAATAGCTTTGCGTTTCACGACGAGGGCGAGAATAATAGCTGTTGTTATCCGATGAGCCATTGTAAGCACTCCGGCCACCCCGGGCATTATTCGTTCCTACGCTTGCTGAGTTACGGTTAAAATCACCGTTATAGGCCGACTGTGAGCGGCCATAATTAGCATTTCTTGGGCGAGTATATGAGCTGTTACCATTATCAACTGGCTTCGTCACTACAGCTCCACCGCCGTAATAACCACCATAATAAGGATAGCCTAATCCTCCGTAACCCCAGCCACCGCCGTAATAAGGGTAACCGAAGCCGCCGTAGCCAAAGCCGTAGGGGTTATAAGCCCAGCTACTGCCGTACCAAGGATCGTACATACCCATACCACCCCAGTATCCGCCTCCCATTCCCCACATGCTCCAGGGACGGTAGAAGCTGCTACCAATGCCTAAACCAATGGAAAGACCGGGACCGAAGCCACCAAATCCATTGTATATACCGCCGTAGTAAGGCGAGCCAAACATGCTATAGCTGTTCCAGGAATTATATCCGTAAGGATTCCAGTTGCCGTAGCCAGAGTTATAGGCGTAGTTATTATTGTAATTATTGTAGCCGTACAGATTGTCGTAAACACCATTTCCGGCGTAATGACGGTTGTTGTATTTATCGGCTAGTGTCTGGTTGTAATATTCGTTCTCCGCGAGGTTCTCCCCTTTGGTCTGATCTTCTACAACGTCGTTCTGCTTGTTACTGTAGGCCATAGCCCGGACATCCGAAGAAGAAGAATAAAGGTCGTCATACACGTAGGAACGCTGAGTAGCCATTTTCGGGCTACATCCCCAAACACCCGCCAGAAGAGCTACCGCCAGGTATTTCGAAACATTCCTCATTTTCATGATTTTATGGGTTTTGAAGTTAAATTTTACCTTCAATGTGACAGTATTCGTTGCGACTGTTACAAACTTAATGCTAAAACGTATCTTTGCAATCCTCTAAAAAGACTTTAACTTTTATTAACGACAATTTTAACATTTGATTTCGTTAGCATTGATTTCACTTAGTTACCGATTGACAATCAATCTACTAAGTTTAATTAACTAACAGTCAATTTCTCGAAAAAATTCCATGAGCAAAGGCATTACATCCCGCAATGATGATTACTCCGAGTGGTACCTTGACCTGGTCAAACGGGCCGATCTCGCTGAAAATTCTGCGGTACGGGGCTGCATGGTCATTAAACCCTATGGTTATTCCATTTGGGAAAAAATGCAGCGGGCTCTCGACGATAAGTTCAAAGAAACTGGACACGTTAATGCGTACTTCCCGCTGTTCATCCCGAAGTCTTATTTATCAAAAGAAGCGAGCCACGTAGAAGGCTTCGCTAAGGAATGTGCGGTTGTTACCCATTACCGTCTGAAAAATGCCCCGGATGGTTCGGGCGTAATCGTTGATCCAGAAGCTAAACTGGAAGAAGAACTGATTGTTCGTCCTACGTCGGAAACGGTGATCTGGAGTACGTATAAAAACTGGGTGCAGTCGTACCGTGACCTGCCCTTGCTAATTAACCAATGGGCCAATGTCGTTCGTTGGGAAATGCGTACGCGTTTGTTTCTCCGTACGGCTGAATTTTTATGGCAGGAAGGCCACACCGCTCACGCAACTTCGGACGAAGCCGTAGCGGAAGCCGAACAAATGCTGGAAGTATACGCCAAATTTGCGGAAGAATGGCTGGCTCTGCCCGTGGTTCGTGGAGTAAAAACGCCAAACGAACGGTTCGCAGGAGCCGTGGAAACTTATTGCATCGAAGCAATGATGCAGGACGGAAAAGCTCTTCAGGCCGGAACGTCGCACTTTCTTGGTCAGAATTTTGCAAAAGCGTTTGACGTGCAGTTCCTCGGAAAAGATAATAAACTCGAATACGTATGGGGAACCAGCTGGGGCGTTTCGACGCGTCTGATGGGAGCGTTGATCATGGCTCACTCCGACGATCAGGGTTTGGTATTGCCTCCTAAACTGGCTCCCCTTCAAGTAGTTATCGTTCCTATTTTCCGGAATGATGAACAACTCAACGCCATCTATGATCGTCTGGAACCCATCATTAAAGAACTGAAAGCCAAAGGTATTTCAGTAAAATTTGATGATTCCACCGCGGAAAAACCCGGCTGGAAATTTGCTGAATACGAGCTTCGTGGCGTTCCCGTTCGCATGGCCATCGGTGCTCGTGACCTGGAAAACGGGACGACGGAATTAGCTCGTCGCGATACCAAGGAAAAACAGGTAGTTGCTATCGATGGTATTGTTGAAACTATTCAGAACTTACTGGAAGACATTCAACAAAACATCTATAACAAAGCTCTGAAATTCAGAGAAGAAAATACGTTCAAAGTAGATACCTGGGAAGAATTCCAGGAGAAAATTGAACAGGGCGGATTCCTGCTGGCTCACTGGGACGAAACTTCTGAAACCGAAGATCAGATCAAAGAGGCGACAAAAGCAACCATTCGTTGTATTCCCCTGGATTCACCCGAAGAAGAAGGCCTTTGTGTATTCTCAGGTAAACCTTCAAAACGTCGCGTCATCTTCGCCCGGGCGTACTAGTTTTCCGTTGCTTTGAGAACTTTCATTTCAATAGCCTCTGTACCTTGCAGAGGCTATTTTTTGTTTCAGACCTTTAAATCTATTCTTTATATGAAATGGGCCTTCCTGCCTTCGTTACTACTTTGTCCATTTTTGCTTTCTGCTACCGTCATACCCAATAGCTTGTTCAGCGATCATGTGGTGTTACAACGCGGCATTACCGTGCCCATTTGGGGAACAGCTACTTCTGATGAATCGGTTACAGTAACATTTGCAGGCCAAAGTGTTCAGACCCAGGCAAAAGACGGCAAGTGGATGGTAAAACTCAAACCTTTACCTGTTGGTGGCCCTTATACTCTGACCATTCAGGGCTCTAATCTGGTTACCATTTCAGACGTACTCGTAGGTGACGTATGGATTGCCAGTGGACAGTCCAACATGGAACGGCAATTAGGCCCGCGTGAAGGCCAGAAACTCATTGATAACTGGGAAAAAGAACGCGATGCCGCACATTATCCACAGATTCGTCAGTATGCCTTGACTAAGAATTACGCTCCGGCTCCGGTTCAGGATACGTATCACGAATGGGTCGTTTGTTCACCCGAAACCGTACCCGATTTCACCGCCGTGGGTTACTTCTTCGCCCGCGATTTATACGAAAACTACAAAGTCCCCATTGGTATCATTCTGACGGCTTACGGTGGTTCGCCCGCTCAAAACTGGATGAGTCGGGAAGCTTTGGAAGCTACACCCGAACTGAAAAAACTGGTGGAAGATTACGATAAATCGCTGCAATACGAACCCAACACGGTCAGCTCTTTACAGAAAAAAATGGAGCCGCTCTGGGCTAAATACCGGGCGGATTCCTTGCAGGCAGTACAAGAGCAAAAACCCTTACCCAAACGCCCCGTCCAGCCTTACCATATGCAGCAAGGTTATTACGTCAGTGGACTATACAATGGCATGCTGAAACCGCTGATTCCGTTTGCGATCAAAGGAGTAATCTGGTATCAGGGTGAAAATAATGCTCATCAAGCCAAGTTATATCAGACGATGTTTCCAGCTCTGATTGCCCAATGGCGGTCGGAATGGCAACAGGGTGACTTTCCTTTTCTGTTTGTACAAATTGCTCCCTTTGGCATGATGCCGCCCGAAATTCGGGAAGCTCAATTAATTAGCTTAAAAAAGACGAAAAATACAGCCATGGTCGTAACGACCGATTGCGGCGATGCAAAAGATATTCATCCCACCAATAAAAAGCCCGTTGGTGAGCGATTAAGCCGGGCAGCGAAGGCATTGGCCTACGGCGAAAAGCTGGAATATTCCGGTCCGATTTATGAATCCATGCAGGTCAAAGGCGATCAAATTGTTCTCAAGTTTAGTCATACGGGTAAAGGATTAGCTAGTCCTGATCAGCCATTGAAAGGATTTACCATCGCCGGAGCTGATCAGCAATTCGTCCCCGCCCAGGCCCGCATTAAAGGAAAAACGGTGATTGTTTCCAGTGACAAAGTGCCAAATCCCGTTTCTATTCGCTACGGCTGGACACAGGTACCGGACGTTAATCTGTATAATAAAGAAGGATTACCAGCTTCTCCTTTCCGTACGGATATGATGGATTACTGAAATGATCTCTAATAGAAGAGTATATGATACCTAATCTTGTCTTTAATAGCTAACTATAGTTCAGTATGCTGAGTCACAAAACCAAATCTCTACCTCTTTAAAACTCTCTATGCTTCAAAAGTTAGTAACGCTGTCTTTTCTGGTTATGAGTTCATGGGCGAGTTATGCCCAATCCGAAAAGCTCTGGTATAAAGCCCCCGCCGAAGTCTGGACGGAAGCCTTACCCGTAGGTAATGGACGCATTGGCGGTATGATTTTCGGTCGCCCCGAACAGGAACTTATTCAATTAAACGAGTCTACACTTTGGTCCGGTGGACCTGTCCAGCCCGGTGTCAATCCCCAGGCAGCTTCGTATTTACCGCAGGTTCGGGAAGCACTGGCGGCCGAAGATTACCCTAAAGCCGTGGCTCTGCTCAAGAAAATGCAGGGGCATTATACCCAGAGCTACATGCCGATGGGTGATCTGAAAATCCTCCAGTCTGTGTCATCCCCCCAGGATTACTACCGAGATCTGGATATTGCTCAGGCTGTGGCTACCACCCGATTTACGAGCAACGGAGTTACTTACACCCGGGAGGTCTTCTCCTCTGCCCCCGATCAGGTCATGGTAATTCGACTGAAATCCAGCAAACCTGGTGCTCTTTCTTTTGATGTAAAAGGTAGCAGCCCTTTGCATTTCAGCAAAAGCGTAAAAGGCAGTAATGAACTGGTTATTAATGGAAAAGCTCCTGCTCAGGTAGATCCTAACTATTACAACTCTCCTTCCCGTAAACCTATTGTTTACGAAGATGCTTCGGGTTGTAAAGGCATGCGTTTTCAGTTCCAGGTCCGGGCCATCAGCAAAACTGGTCAGATACAAACCGATACGGCTGGCATTCACGTCAAGAATGCCAGTGAAGTGGTATTGTTATTATCCACTGCAACGAGTTTCAACGGATTTGACAAATGCCCCGACAGCAACGGTAAAGACGAGAAAAAGTTAGCAGATACGTATCTGAGTCAGGCCGCTTCCAAATCTTACGAAACGTTACTTTCCCGGCATATCGCTGATTATCAGAAGTATTACAAACGGGTTACTTTTCAGCTCAACGATACGAACAAACCTTCTACCTTAGCTTCTAACGAGCGACTGGATGCCTATTCTCAGGGAGCGAAAGATCCTTCCCTGGAAACGCTTTACTTCAATTACGGTCGGTACCTGCTCATTTCCAGTTCTCGTCCGGGTGGTGCGGCGGCTAATTTGCAGGGCATCTGGAATCATCACATGCGGGCTCCCTTGAGTTCAAATTATACGATCAACATTAATACCCAGATGAACTACTGGCCGGCCGAGGTTACCAACCTTTCCGAGCTGCATCAGCCTTTATTTGAGTTGACGAAAGACATTTCCAAAACGGGAGTTCAGACGGCCAAAGAATACTATAACCTGCCCGGCTGGGTAGCTCACCACAATTCCGACATCTGGGCAGCTTCTAACGCCGTGGGCGATGTAGGCGATGGCGATCCCATGTGGGCCAACTGGAACGAAGCCGCTGGCTGGCTCTCGCAACATTTGTGGGAGCATTACGCATTTACCCGCGACAAAACGTTCCTGCGGGAAACGGCCTATCCCATTATGAAAGGGGCCGCCACTTTTTTACTGGGTTACCTGATTGAAGATAAAGATGGCTACCTGATTACTTCGCCTTCTACTTCTCCCGAAAATTCGTTTATTAATTCAGCCGGAAAACGGGCTTACGTCACCGTCGGTTCGACGATGGATATGTCCATTATCTGGGACTTATTTACGAATCTGATTGAAGCTTCGGAAACACTGGGTAATGACGCCGAGTTCCGGAAACTATTAATCGAGAAGAAGAAGAAATTACTACCGCTGCACATTGGTCATAAGGGTAACCTGCAAGAATGGTATAAAGACTGGGAAGACGAAGATCCCCATCATCGTCACGTGTCGCATTTGTTTGGCTTACACCCCGGTCGGCAGATTTCACCGCTGGCTACTCCCGATTTTGCCAAGGCCGCTCGCACCTCGCTCGAACTTCGCGGCGACGAAGGAACGGGCTGGAGTAAAGCCTGGAAGATTAATTTCTGGGCTCGACTGCTCGACGGTGACCATGCTTATTCACTCATTCGTCAGTTATTGCATTATACCCGGGAAAACGGAACTCAATACCAACGTGGTGGCGGTACGTACCCCAACTTCTTCGATGCTCACCCCCCCTTCCAGATCGATGGTAACTTCGGCGGTACCGCTGGTATGACCGAAATGTTATTGCAAAGTCATTTGCACGAACTGCATTTATTAGCTGCGTTACCCAAAGCCTGGGCCGAAGGTCGGGTCACGGGCCTGAGAGCTCGCGGTGGTTTTGAAGTAGATATGCAGTGGAAAGATGGTCAGCTACAGTCGGGCCGGATTCTTTCACTCCAGGGAGAACCCTGTAAACTAAGAACCAGTCATCCGATTCAGATAAAAGGGGTTTCTGTTAAGCCGCAACAGGAAAACGGTTACTATTTATTGACCTTTCCAACTCAGAAAGGCAAGCGTTATGAAATTAGTAATTTGAAATAATCTGAGTCTATCTAACGACATCAGATAGACTTCAGAATCGTTTGATTTTAATTAGAAGGGGTTTGAAAGTTGGGAGCTTCCCTCCCACTTTCAAACCCCTTCATACGTTCTGCCTAACTCCATCCTTTTCAAACCAGTATCTAACTTCTTTCTGGCGGTATCGCTAACTCACAAACTCGCATTTTCCGGGTATATTTTTTTACATAAAAACAGTAGTTAGAAATACTCCGAAAATTATTAGAAGTTGATGAGAATCTTTTCTTTAGGAACCGTCAGATTTAGTTTTGTCGTTATAATAAATGGCAAAGAATTCTAGTACGCCATCTCCGAGCCATTGAAGTTACATTTTCCCATGTTTACAATACAACCACTACCCTCGCATTGATTTTTTAAAATTATGACGATTCATGTATTAAATCATACGGTTCGGAAGCTGGCCGAGCTGTTTTTCCCAGATAAACTAACTCATTCCTCAACTAAACATCTCATTGAATCGGCCAAGATTTCCAAGGCTGAATCGCTGGAGGCTTTCATAGCGGAGTTAACAGAAAAAGCTTTCACTGTGGATCTGGCCCTGGTGAAGCACGAAAAAAACGAAGACGATTTCTGGAAATGGAAAGAGGAAAGTGAGCACCCCTTTGTCTATTTTGAAAAAACCGGAGACGGTTATCGTCCCATCATTGCGGGTAAGGACCTAAAAAAGGGAAAACCTTATCACTTTGCCATTGAAGAATCGGGCGAACAAACGATTACCGGAGAAGGAATTACGCCAGTCAAAAATAAGAATGGCAAGGTAGTTTTTCTTACGGCTTTTCCCATGCACCCGCTTACGAAAGAAGGCGGCAATAACGAAGAAGCCGAACCTACTAATCCCTGGAGACGTACGTTACAGCTCTTCAAAAACGAACGTCGCGACATCTATTACCTCTATCTCTACGCCATCGTTTCGGGCTTAATTGCCCTGAGCTTACCCTTGGGAAGTCAGGCCATTGTCGGGTTAATTCAAGGAGGGCTGGTCTTTTCTTCGGTGTATTTGTTGGCAGGTCTGGTTATTCTCGGCACATTGATTACGGGTATTTTACAAATCGTTCAGGTATCCATTGTCGAGGTTTTGCAACAACGAATTTTCGCTAAAGCGGCTTTTGAATACGTCTATCGCATTCCTCGGATCAAGGTTGAATCGCTGAGCAAATATTATGCTCCGGAATTGATGAACCGCTTTTTTGATATTCTTACGATTCAGAAAGCCTTGCCTAAAGTGCTGATTGATATTACAGGGGCTTTAATCCAGATTTCATTTGGCTTGTTACTGCTCTTTGCGTATCACCCCATGTTCATTGTTTTTGGATTGTTAACCATCATTCTGATCTTCTTTGTCTTTCGGGTTAATGCCGCAAAAGGTTTGGAAACCAGCCTTAACGAATCCAAATACAAGTATAAAGTAGCCCAGTGGCTGGAAGATATTGCCCGGACGCTGAACAGCTTTAAAGTAGTTGGTAAAACCAATCTTCCTTTACAGAAAATGGATGATCTGGTGAGCCGTTACCTGCTATATCGGGAGAAGCACTTCAAAATTCTGCTCCGCATTTTCTATTACATGGTTGCCTTTAAAACGCTGGTTATCGCGGCTCTGCTGGTTTTAGGTATCTTCCTGGTTGTAGATCGTCAGATTACCTTAGGACAATTCGTAGCCTCTGACATCATTATCGTTCTTATTGTGAGTTCGGTAGAAAAGCTAATTACCAGCATCGATACGATTTTTGATCTGGTAACAGCAACCGAGAAAATGGGAGCCGTTACGGACTTACCCCTGGAAAGAGACGGCGGTATTAACGTGCCCATTCGCGATCAGGAATTTTCGATGCAGACGCACAACCTTTCCTACCGTTACCCAGATGGTAAAAGACCTGTTCTCCAGGGACTTAACTTGTCTATTAAGGCAGGTGAACGCATTGTGGTTACGGGTACAAATGGCGGTGGTAAGAATACCCTACTTCGAGTATTAAGCGGCATTCTGAGTGATTATGAAGGCAGTATTTCAGTGAATGGTTTCTCGTTGCGGGATATTCACCTGAGCGACTTCCGTAATGCCGTGGCGAAAAATGTTTCGCCCGAAGAGATTTTTGACGGTACTATTCTGGAAAACATCACCATGGGCCGGACGAATATTACCATTGAAGATGTTCGCTGGGTGATCGAAAGCCTGAATCTGACGGATAAAATCAGTCAGTTACCTAACGGTCTGGATACGCAGATGTTGTCGTCAGGACAACGGTTCTCGGAAAGTTTCAATGCCAAAATTACCGCAGCCCGCTGCATCGTCGAGCGACCTAAGTTGCTGATTTTCTCCGATTTTTACGGTTTGCTGGATCGGGAAGAAAAGCTACAACTCATCAAGTTTGTGTGTGATCATTCGCACCCCTGGACATTCATTACCATTTCCCACGATCCCGAAATCCTGGCGGCCTGCGACCGGGTTTTAATTCTGGAAAATGGCAAAATTGTTAGTGACGGACCTTATTGATTTCCTAGCTCTCGTGTAGTTTAAAACCTGTTTTTACAGAAACTACCTACAGTCAATCATTCTATAAAGATGCTGAATATATCTCCCAAGCGAGTCGATCCGGATATGTCTGAGATCGAAATTAATTCACTAAAAACGCTTTCGACCCACCGAACGGGCCGTAAACTGGCCCGCTGGATTATTGGGATTCTGCTCATCTTGTTTATTGTTCTGTTCATGCCCTGGCAACAGAACATTAACGGTACGGGTACGGTAACGGCCCTTACCCCGCAGGATCGCCCCCAAACGGTACAGAATATCATTGCCGGAAGAATTGAAAGATGGCACGTCCGGGAAGGTCAGGCCGTTCAGAAAGGCGATACCATTCTGACGCTTTCCGAGGTTAAGGATGAATACTTTGACCCGAATCTGCCCGAGCGTTTAATTGAACAGGTTGGTGCTAAAGAAACCTCAGTGGAAGGCTATGAAACCAAAATCAGTGCGGTTGACAATCAGTTAACGGCACTGAGAAATGCCCTGCGTTTAAGTCTGGATAAGGCTCGAAATAAAGTATTGCAGTCTCAGGCAAAAGTACAATCGGACAGCGTGGACGTAATCAATGAGCAGATTCAGTTTCGCATTGCCGAAGTTCGTTTTGAGCGTTTCCAGCAGGGGTATAATCAGGGATTATTTTCGAAAACAGAACTCGAAACCCGCGAATTAAGCTTTCAGGGGGCTCGGGCGAAACTGGTAGCCACGCAAAATAAACTGGCTATTTCACGTCAGGATCTGATTAACTCCCGTATCGAGCTAAACTCGATTGAGGCTGAATACCAGAAAGAAATTGCCAAGTCATTCTCGGATCGTAGCTCAGCAGTATCTTCCCTGGGGGATGGTCGTAAAGAACTCTCGGAGTTACGAAATAAAGTAGCAAACGTCGGAGTTCGCCGCAATCAGTATGTCCTGAGAGCTCCTCAGAATGGAATTGTGGTTAAAACGCTGAAAGCAGGGGTTGGTGAAACCATCAAGGAAGGCGAGCCTATTTGTACTTTACAACCGCTGAATCCTCAGATGGCCGTTGAATTATACGTGAAGGCCATGGACGTTCCTCTGATTCAGAAAAACCGGGAAGTACGGATTCGTTTTGACGGCTGGCCTGCTCTGCAATTCTCGGGTTGGCCTTCTGTCAGCGTGGGTACGTTTGGCGGTCGCGTCGTGGTTATTGACCAGGTTAACTCGCCCAATGGTGAATACCGTCTTCTGGTAACACCTAAGCTGGAAGAACGCCGGGATCACCCCTGGCCTAAGCAGTTACGTTTAGGCTCGGGTGTATACGGCTGGGTAATGCTGGATAGCGTTCCGGTATGGTATGAAATCTGGCGTCAGTTGAACGGCTTCCCACCTAGCCTTAAGGAAGAACCGAAAGGAGATTACGAAGGGAAGGGAGGTAAGAAATGATGAATTCAGTCTTCCGTTTTCGGTTTTCAGTTTTCAGTTCTTGGAAGTTTTCCCGAAAGCTCCTTTTCCTTTTTATTCTGACGGGAAGTTACCATTTTGCTTTGGCTCAGGATTCGGTTCGGATTTTTACCTTTTCTGATTACGCGGATCTGATCATCAAAAATCATCCCGTTATTAAACAATCCGAGCTTATTCCGGCAGATGCCCGTACAGAATTGATGCAGGCCCGGGGAATGTTTGACCCTAAACTGGCTTCGGATTTTAGTCGAAAAGAGTACAAAGACCGGGAATACTACAACCATTGGGAAAACTCACTGAAGATCCCCACTTGGCCTGGTATTGATCTGAAGGCCGGTTTTGACCGGAATACGGGTCCGTACATTAACCCTCAGTATCGCACACCGGATGCGGGTTTAGTGTACGCGGGACTGAGCGTTCCGCTGGCTCAAGGCTTACTGATTGATGCCCGCCGTTCTACCCTCCGACAGGCCCGGTTATTACAGGACATTGCCGAAGCTGATCGCCGGAAATTGGTTATTAAAATCATGTACGACGCTGCCAAGACCTATTGGGACTGGTATTTTGCCTATCAGCAATTTCGGTTTACTTCAGAAGGCTTAGAACTGGCTCAGGTTCGTTTTACGGCGGTGAAGCAACGCGTAGAAATTGGCGATTTGGCTCCGATTGATTCCGTACAGGCTAAAATTACGGTTCAGGAACGGCAGGCGTCCTATCAGGAAGCTTTAATGGAATTTCAGAATACACGGCTGGGCATTTCCAATAATCTATGGACGACAGATGACGAACCCGCCGAGTTACCCGAGAACGCGATTCCGGGCGGCGTTACCCTACCCGAACCGACGCAGGAACAGCTAGATAATTTACTGGCCCGGGCTACTCAACAGCACCCGGAGCTGATTAAGTTTAATTTCAAGTTACAGCAGCTGGACATCGAACGGCGGTTTCGGCAAAATCAGTTATTGCCCGTCGTCAATGTGAGTTATAACTTCATCCGTGAACCGGTCAATATGGGTTCGTACGATGCAGGCTGGTGGATGACCAACAATTACAAAGTTGGGGCCGAAGTTAGTTTCCCTCTGTTTCTGAGAAAAGAACGCGGGAAACTTCAGCAGGTTCGTATCAAACAACAGGACCTTCGCTTTGATCAGCAACAAACCCAGCGAACCATTGCTACTACGGTACGTCAGGTTTTTAATCAGGCCCGATCTTATCAGCAACAGGCTGAATTTCAGCGTTTGGCTACGGAAAACCAGGCAGTTTTGGTACGTGCGGAACAGCAAAAGTTCAATATTGGAGAAAGTACGCTATTCCTGGTAAATACGCAGGAAACGAAATTGATCGACATGCTAATCAAGACGGAATCGTTGAGAACTAAATACGCCAAAGCTTGGGCCAACAGCTTGTACGCTGCCGGGAGTAACCCACAATAAGTCCAGTTTCAGGAAGGATAGAACATTAACATCTCCTTAAAACTGAAAGCTTTTGAAACTAATTTGCTTATTTTTGGTATTTAATTTCGACGAACACTAAACAACCAAAGGTTTTAGTGTCTAATTTTATAACTAGAACTTATTCACTAAAAACGACCATCATTATGTTTGGAATGGGAGGACCCGAAGTTGCACTTATTGCTGTAGCCTTCGTACTGTTATTTGGAGCCAAGAAAATTCCTGAACTGGCTCGGGGACTAGGAAAAGGAATCCGTGAATTCAAGGATGCCTCAAAAGAAATCAGAGAGAACATCGAAAATCCAGGAAAAGAGTAATTGCTCTTTTAGCCATATGAAAAGTCAGCTTCAATCATGAAGCTGACTTTTTTGGTTTTGGTGAATAGCAAATCCATAACAAATGCTCTTTCGGATTGCAAATCCGAAAGAGCATTTGTAGTAATTCATGTAGAGACGCGACTTCATCGCGTCTGGGTAAGAGGCAGTTTTGTCACTATTCAAGGGGTTTTCATTATTAACGCTCTTTCGGATTGTAAATCCGAAAGAGCATCTTTCCTTCCAGACAGAGTCCTTCCAGGCTTGCGATTCGTTTATTGGGGCTTCTATAACTCACGTAGAGACGCGACTTCATCGCGTCTCTACGCAGAAGGTCTTGAATTATGGCGACCTGCCGTGAATTGGCAAGCCAACATTATCTCACGCCAGCCAAACCTTTTTCGCTCATAAAGCACCACAGTTTGCGGTATCTCCTATTTTTGTGCTTTCTATCTCTGTACGCATGAAATCCACGCTTAGCAAGTTACTCCCTCATTTACTCGCCGTTCTGGTCCTGTTTGTACTGGCTGCTCTCTATGCCTCGCCTAGCTTGCAGGGCAAAGTGCTGGGTATGCACGATATTCAGCAGGCTCAGGCCGGAGCCCAAGAACTCAACGAATTCTACAAAGCCACGGGCCGCTGGGCTCTCTGGACCAACTCTATGTTTAGCGGAATGCCTGCCTATATGGTTGCGGGCGATTATCCTTATACGTTCGTCGGTAAAACCGTTTCCATTGCGTTGTCCGTCATTCCTGAAGCCATCCGGATCATTTTCCTGATGATGCTGGGCATGTACATCTTACTGACCACGATGGGCGTTCGTCGATGGCTGGCAGTGGTGGGAGCTTTAGCTTTTGCCTTCGGTTCATACAATATGATCTTTATCAAAGCCGGTCACGTCTCTAAAATGTATGCACTGGCGTATATGCCGGGTATTCTGGCCGGGGTGATGCTGGCCCTTCGCGGGCGTTACTGGATCGGCGGAGCCGTTACTGCTCTGTTTGTCTGTCTCGAACTGGCCGCTAACCACTTGCAAATCACCTATTACTTCGCTCTGGCTCTGGTTCCTTACATCATCATGGAAACCATTGTTCAGATTAAGGAAGGTCGTCTGAAAAATCTCATCACAGCGGGTGTGGTTCTGGCCATTGCTGCCGCCGTGGGCGTAGGCAGTTATGGCGGCCGTTTAATGGTTACGCTGGACTATACGAAGGAAACCACCCGGGGTACCTCCGAGCTTTCGCTGCCCAAACCCGCCACTCCCGGAGCCGCCGCTGCCGCAAATACTCAAAATGGGCTGGATTACAACTATGCTTTTGAATACAGCTATGGCATTGGTGAAACGTTAACACTGCTAATCCCCCGCGTTTACGGTGGTGCCTCAGCGGAGCCACTTACCACAAATTCCGAGATTTACAAGATCATGACCCAACGCGGTATGGATCCCGCTCAGGCCAAGCAAATTGTAGAGAATGGATTTTACACCTATTGGGGTGGCTTACCCATCAACGGTGGCCCGGCCTACGCTGGAGCTGTAGTGCTTTTCCTCTTTGTATTAGGTCTGTTCATCGTTAATACCCGCGTTAAATGGTGGATTGCCGGAGCTACGCTACTCATGCTCTTCATTGCCTGGGGAAGCAATTTTTCCGCTTTTGGTAATTTCATGTTCGATCACTTCCCGTTGTATAATAAATTCCGGGCGGTTACCATGACGTTAAGTATTGTTCAGTTTCTAGTAGCCTTACTCGCCGTTTTAGCAGTACAAAACCTGATTGACCGTAAACCTACCTTTGCTGAACTTCGCCCAGCATTGCTTGCCAGCGTCGCTTTCACAGGCGGTTTAGCCTTATTAATCTGGTTGCTGGGTCCTTCGATCCTGGAGTTACGCAAACCCAATGAAAGCGTGCAGTTGGGCCAGATGTTTGGAGATCCGGCTTTTGGCACGGAAGTACTACGTGCCCTCATCGAAGATCGTGGTTCTTTACTGCGTTCCGATTCGTTGCGTACCCTGATTTTTGTATTGATTGCCGCCGCTCTGGTTTGGTTATATGTAACTAATAAAATCAAGGAGACAATCCTGATTGTCGGCCTCGGAGCAGTCGCTTTCTTCGATTTATTCTTCGTGGATAAACGTTACTTCAATAACAAAGATTTCTCCAGCAAAAGCGAAGCTCAGGCCCGTATTAGTCCAACGCCGGTAGATGAGCAAATTCTTCAGGATAAAGGCCTGAGTTACCGGGTACTCGATAACCGAGGTTACTTCATGAGCGATGCGAGTGTATCCTATTTCCATAAATCACTTGGAGGTTACCACGCCGCCAAGCTGAAACGTTATTCGGAATTAATGGAATATGCTCTGCCGAAAAACTTCATGGGTGTGATTAACATGCTGAATGCCAAATATGTGATTCAACGCGATCCGCAAACGAATCAGGATGTGGTTCAGCAAAACCCGGAAGCCTTGGGGAATGCCTGGTTCGTTCAGAATTACCGACTCGTGCCCAATGCTAACGAAGAAATGAAGGCGATGGAAACGCTCAATCCTAAGCAAACGGCGGTAATTGATCAACGTTACGCAAACGACCTGAAAGGATTAACATCCATCCAGTCGGACTCAACGAATTCAATCAAACTGGTTGCTTACGAACCTGATCGGATGAAATACGAGAGCAAGGCAGGCAGTGAACAATTGGCCGTTTTCTCGGAGATTTTCTACAAAGGCAATAACGACTGGAAATCGTTTATCGACGGTAACGAAGTACCTCACATTCGGGTTGATTACCTGCTGCGGGGTTTACGCGTTCCGGCGGGTACCCACACGATTGAATTTAAATTCGATCCTCCCGTCTGGAAAAAAGGAATGACTATCGACCTGATTTCCAATATTGCCCTGATTTTGCTAGTTATTGCGGGCGTGGTTATCGAAGTTCGTAAACGATAAACTTAATCCAATGACCGTTTGAAAATGGCTGGTGCGTGCATCAGCCATTTTCCATTTAGTTGACTGGTATGCTCATTACCCTGCTTCTCTGGCTTTATATCTCTGTCCTCTGCCTAGCAGCTGGCGACCTGATTTGGCTGGGTTTCCAACGTCTGGGGCTTTCTTCTTCGAACCTCCCGATACCTGCCTTAGCTTTTATCGGTTGGGCCGGGTTAACCAATGCCTTAGGTTATCTCTGGCTATTTAGTGCGATTGGAAGGGACGTTCACCTAGGGGTTTTAGCCGGATTGATCAGCTGGCTTATCTATCGACGTTCATATTGGTTTACCCGGATTCAGGCCATTACCTTTCCAAGGTCACTCTATTTCTGGGCAGCATTTCTGCTGGGATTTCTGGTTATCCTTACCCGTACGACCCATCTACCCAGACTAGCTGATACGGGTGGTTATCACGCCCCAATGATTCGCTGGATTTCAGAATATGCCGTTGTCCCCGGACTGGCCAACGTGAATTACCGCTTTGGTTTTAATAATGCTTCTTTTCTCACAGAAGCTTTTTTCAGTCTTCGTTTTATAACGGGCGAGTCTTACCATGTGCTGAATGGCTGGATGATGTTCATACTTTGGGGCTGGGGACTAATCTCTTTGCTGAAGAAGCCACAGCAGACTAGTGAATGGTTAATCGTAGGTATGAGCGTTCTTTTCCTCTGGCATGCTCACTGGCGGCTGGCTTCCCCCACGCCCGATCATCCGGCCCAGCTTCTCGTCGGACTCGTCTTTTATTTGATGACCCGGCAGGTAGAAGGCTCCGGCTCCTCTTCCGAACGCTTGTTGATTGTCTGGTTAACCCTGCTGGCCTTTACCATCAAGATGAGCACGCTTGTGGCATTACTAATACCTCTGGTCTTATTTATTGATTCCATTCGAAAAAAGAACTACCGCAAAGCGGGGCTGCTGGTAAGCGTTGGTCTGCTTCCCCTGGTCTGGTGGCTGGCCGCTAACCTGATTATGACGGGCTATATTCTTTACCCCACTACTTCGCCTTTGTTAGACTGGTTTTCTTTTGACTGGAAAGTTCCTACTGCCGTTATTGAGCAGGGCTTACTTAATCTTTCTGGCGGAACCAAATTGAGTCCAGTCAATGGTTTATTTGATTTTAGCTGGATACCTCACTGGTTCGCTTCTCAGTTAATCCCAGATCAGGTATTGCTGATTTTCCTCTGCGGCTGGCCGCTGGCGGCGATGACGCAGTGGAAGCGAACGGTGCAGTTTCTTATACAATATCCCAACTGGTTCTGGTTATTACTGATGAGTTTTGCGGGAGTAGTCTTCTGGTTTATTACGGCTCCAGAATTCCGTTTCGGAATGGGTTTTATCGTCGCCGCTCTATTGATTGGATACGCTCCTTTTCGCAGATCGGTTCCCTCGACGTTTAGTTTTGGAATGGTGAGCTTGCTCAGTATTGCCTTAGCTTATGCTTCCTTTAAACGGCAGCCTGCCCCTTTACTAACTCCTGATTCTTACCCGCAAGCTTCAGTGGCGGTTTACTCTCTGCCTCCGCTTCAGCTATACGTAGCCAACGACGACCCCCGGGTAGTTCACGGCATCAAAGGGTATTGGAGTAACTGTCAGGATGCAGATTTACCCTGTAGTCCTTACTATAATCCGGCGTTGAGATTGAGGGGATCAACTCTTCAGGATGGATTTAAAATTCAACCCTAAGGCAGTAGAGACGCGACTTTATCGCGTCTGGGTAGAGGCGGTTTTGTTCTCTCTATATTACTTAGCATCTCCCGGCCAGACGCGATGAAGTCGCGTCTCTACATGACAAGAAGAGGCTGATGCGAACACCAGCCTCTTCTTGCTATTACTTTACTTCTTAGTTACAATCAACTCTACCCGACGATTTTGTCTTCGCTGTTGATCATTGGTTGAATTTACCAGCGGTTTTGTATCACCAAAGCCCTGCGTTTCGATACGACTGGCGTCGATACCCTTATTTACCAAATACTGCTTTACAGTTGTAACCCGATCAATGGACAGCTTCATGTTTGCCTGAGAATCTCCAATCGCATCCGTGTGCCCTTCCAGCCGAATCTCTACCGTTGGGTTTGCTTTCAGCCATTCCACTACCTGCGTTAACCCTTCAATGGATTCGGGTAACAGGTCCGCTTTTCCCGTTTCAAAAAGAATATTTTTCAGTTCAACTTTTGCCCCTACCTCAGCCTTCAATTCTTCCGTCGGAGCTTCTTTAGGCGTAGGCTCAACGGGCGGTGAAGTAACCTCAGCCGCAACGGGTTTAGCCCCGGTGGATCTTAGGTAAAAATCCTTCTCAACCGCATTTTCCTTGACAGTTACTGTCGCCGTAGCAGACTCATAACCCGGAGCAATAACGGTTACCTGATACGTAGCGGGCTTCACATTTTTGCGATACACCCCTGTACTACTGATGGTTTTCAAGGTGTCGTTTTTAGCTCCTGATTTTTGAAGGACGATTTGTCCGTCAATAACTTCTTTGGTCGTGGCATCATAAATCTGTCCACTCATCAAGACCGTTAAAGGAGGAATGGTTGATTCCGCGTCTTTTTTTGCCACTACCGGAGCAGGCGTTTTCGTTGACTTTTTCTTCAGAGCGGGGTTTTTTATGTGAATATGATAGAAATTCCAGCAATGCCAGTTATCCATTCCGTCGCGGCATTCGAAGAAGTTAAAATCTTCCAGCCCCGGATCGAGTCGTTCAAAATAGACAACAAATGAAACCACGTCCCCGGGACGAACATTACGCTGAGCGGGCCTTACCGGAATCCCTTCAGCCTTAATAAACTTAAACGAATAAAGCTTGCCCTTACTATTGACTCGTAAATCACTTTCAGGATCAATAGCAATGTTAGCCATCGAGGTCATGGGCATTCTCCGCAACATACTCCGCTCCTTAATACTTGGAACTGGATCTTCGTACCGCAGGGAGATAATTGTATACTGAGCCGTTAATTCTACCTTGGTAATGGTTACATCTTCGGAGGTTCGGCCCTCTACCCTTGGGTTTACCGTTACCTGAGCCTGAGCGATAGCTGCGAAAAAGAGACTGAATAGAGCGATGAATACTTGTTTTTTCATGGTTAAATCAGACAACTACGTACTGGTATTAACGTAAATTCAGGTTGAATATTTTTGGGTTAAATGTACTCAGGAATGGGCAAAAAAGAAGTCCCGCAGGTAAAGCTTACCTACGGGACTCGTCTTTTTTTCTTAATCGTTACAGAATAGCTTCTGCCAGTACGAGGATCTTATTATTCAATACCTCTACGACACCGCCATCTACTGTATACGTCTTCTGTCCGTCTTTCGTTTCGACAACCACGGGACCTTTACCGATCGTACTCACTAAAGGAGCGTGGTTATTCAAAATCTGGAACGAACCCTGGGTGCCCGGAAAAGAAGCCGAAACCGCTTCACCTGCAAACACCTTTTTATCGGGAGTAATAATTTCGATGAACATGGTCAGTCTTCTGTTTATAGTTTTCCGTTTTCAGTTGGCTGTTTTCAGTTTACAATGCTAATCAAGAACTGTAAACTAAAAACCGAAAACTGTAAACTATTTAGAAGCTTCGGCCAGTAATTTCTCGCCTTTTACTACTGCATCTTCAATCGTACCTACCAGGTTAAAGGCTGCTTCAGGCAGGTGATCGTAATCACCAGCGATGATTTTATTGAAGCCTTTAATCGTCTCATCGATGGAAACGAATACTCCTTTCAGACCCGTAAACTGTTCGGCTACGTGGAAAGGCTGAGAAAGGAAACGCTGCACGCGACGAGCCCGTGATACCGTTTGCTTATCTTCTTCAGATAATTCGTCCAGACCAAGGATCGCGATGATATCCTGCAATTCGTTGTAGCGTTGCAGAATGATTTTCACGGCCATGGCACAATCGTAGTGAGCGTCGCCTAATACTTCGGGGCTCAGGATACGGCTGGTAGAATCCAGAGGATCCACCGCAGGATAGATACCCAGCGAAGAAAGTTTACGACTCAATACCGTCGTGGCATCCAAGTGAGCGAAAGTCGTCGCTGGAGCGGGGTCAGTTAAATCATCCGCAGGTACGTAAACGGCCTGAACAGAAGTAATAGAACCACGTTTGGTTGACGTAATACGCTCCTGCATGGCACCCATCTCCGTAGCCAGCGTGGGCTGGTAACCTACGGCTGATGGCATACGACCTAACAGAGCGGATACCTCAGAACCCGCCTGAGTAAAGCGGAAGATGTTATCGATAAAGAACAGGATATCGCGACCCTGGCCTTCACCATCGCCATCACGGAAATGTTCAGCTACGGTCAGACCAGACAGGGCTACCCGTGCACGTGCTCCGGGAGGCTCGTTCATCTGTCCGAACACGAGCGTAGCTTTGGAGTCTTTCAGAGCTTCGTCGTCTACTTTCGACAAATCCCATCCGCCTGCTTCCATGGAATGGTTGAAAGCTTCACCATACTTGATTACGCCTGATTCGATGAATTCGCGGAGAAGGTCATTTCCTTCACGCGTACGCTCACCAACACCAGCGAATACAGAAAGACCACCGTATACTTTCGCAATGTTGTTGATCAATTCCTGAATCAATACGGTTTTACCTACCCCGGCACCACCGAAAAGACCGATTTTACCCCCTTTTACGTAAGGAGCTAATAAGTCAATTACTTTGATACCCGTAAATAATACTTCGGTTGAAGTAGCCAGTTCATCGAACCTAGGAGCCGCCCGGTGAATTGAAAGACTGCCTTCCGCACTAGGCTGAGACATACCGTCAATAGCATCACCAACGACGTTGAACAAACGGCCACGGATGGCTTCGCCTGATGGCATGACAATGGTTTTACCAAGGTGAAGTACCTCGATACCCCGATAAAGCCCTTCGGTCGCGTCCATAGCGATAGCCCGCACACGGTCTTCGCCTAAGTGTTGCTGAACTTCCAGAATAACTTTCTGACCGTTGGATTTCGTTACTTCGAGGGCATCAAGGATAGCCGGCAGGGATGAACCTTCTTCTTCGAAACTCACGTCCACAACCGGCCCGATCACTTGGGTAATCTTACCTTTATTGACTGCGTTTGCCATTGAATATGAATAGTTACTGGGAGATTGCAAATTTTCCCGCAAAATTAGATCACGATTCGCGTAATCCCAAAGTCAATATTGGATATTTCCGCGAAAAAAACTGAATAACTATAATAAGGTACGTAGAATTGTATTCAAAGTGAGTTCAAGGGCCTTTCTGAATGTACTTTTACCCCATGCAAGAACCCGTTTTTTCTTCTTTTGTTCCAACAACCCTGAACTGCCGGGGCCGATTGGTTTCGATTCAGACACCCATAGTCATGGGTATTATCAATATCACACCCGATTCTTTTCACGCTGGTAACCGTTTTGGCGACCCCGAAGGTATCCGGCAACGGGCCGAAAAAATGCTTTCCGATGGAGCAACCTTTCTGGACATTGGGGGATATTCCACCCGACCCGGAGCGGATGATGTCCCGGAAGCCGAAGAACTCCGACGGGTTTTACTGGCCGTGGAAACCATCCTCAAACACTTCCCGGATGCCTTACTTTCCATCGATACCTTTCGGTCGAACGTGGCCCGTCAGGCTATTGACGCTGGAGCAGTCCTGGTTAATGACGTTTCTGGCGGATTGCTTGACGAAGCTATGTTTAAGACGGTTGCCGAGCTGCAAGTCCCTTACGTACTGATGCACATGCGGGGCACTCCTCAGAATATGGCTAGCCTGAATCAGTACGAAAATCTGGTAACGGAAGTAATTGATGAGCTCTTAAGCCGGGTAACGCTGGCCCGGGAAGCAGGTATTAAAGATATCATTCTGGATCCTGGTTTTGGTTTCGCCAAAAACGCCGATCAGAATTACGAGTTACTGGCCCAGGCCGAGGCCTTCGGCATTTTTGGATTACCGCTGTTAATTGGATTATCCCGAAAAAGTATGGTCTGGAAAAAACTGGGTATTCCTCCTTCCGAAGCTCTCAACGGAACGACAGTGTTGAATACCATCGCTCTCCAAAAGGGAGCGAGTATCTTGCGGGTACACGATGTACGGGAGGCCATGGAAACCATTCAGATCATGCAGTGGCTAAATCGGTATAAATAATTCAGGTGTTTAGCGAATGAATCTCTCCTAACTGAAGGGAGTCTTTTAGACCAGTATTCCAAAGAGTCACGCAAAGAATTATCTTTAGCCCCAATTACTTTCTCCTTTCATGGCAGCTACTTTTTTTCTCAACGGTGCATTTGTTCCCGAAGAACAAGCTCAAGTCAATATCACAGATTTAGGTCTGCTACGGGCCTATGGAATTTTTGATTTTTTCCGCTGTATTGACGGTAAACCCATTTTTCAGGAAGACCACCTCGACCGCTTTGCTCGTTCAGCGGAACTGATGGGTTTAACTATTCCAGCCAGCCGAGAGCAACTTCGGGAAATCATTGCCGAACTCATTCGCCTCAATCCTCATTCCTTATTAGGCTTGAAACTGGTGCTAACGGGTGGTTATTCTCCCGATGGTTTTGCTCCCGCCGAACAGTCGAATTTCTTCGTTATTGCCAAGCCTTTCGAGTTTAAGGATCCCGAAAAAGGCCTGCACTTCATGAGCGTGGAACACCAGCGGCAACTCGCCGAAGTGAAGTCACTCGATTACCTGCTTCCCATTTATTTATTGAGGAAGCAACGCGAAATGGGAGCCGATGACGTATTATATTATGAAAACGGCCTGATCACCGAATCCTCGCGGTCGAATGTTTTCGTGGTAAAAGGTGACACGTTGATCACGCCCGCCGAAGGAATGCTACGCGGCATTACCCGGAAGCACATTCTAAGTTTTGCCCAGAAGGAACTGAAAGTGGAGGAACGCGAGGTGACCCTTGAGGAGACTTTACAGGCGGACGAATTATTTACAACCGGGTCAACCAAACGCATTGTTCCGGTTACAAAAATTGATAATCGCCCGATTGGTTCAGGCCAGCCTGGCCCCATCACCCGTCAATTGTACGAGCGATTTTTAACGTACGAAAAAGAAACGAATTGAAGCGATTTATTGGCCTTTATCTGATTTGGGGAGCTATTTTCCAAGCCTGTGGGCAAGCTCCCCAATCTTTACCTGCCTGGCAGGCAAGCATTTGTGATAGTACTCGGCAAGTCACTAGTTTAAGCTTATACGATCTCATCAGTCCGGTTTATAAAACGGATAGCATACGCGAGCAAACCGTAGGCGTGAACCGCGTGCTGGCTTTTGTGAAAGACGAGCAGGGTACACACCATTTCCTGGGCTCTCATCGATCTGGCTCGCTCACCGACTCACTCCCTGCTCCTACCTCCCGGTTGGATAGTATGCAGCGACACGCCTATTTCACAGCCATTACGGAAGATCCCCTGTATTTATACAATCGCTGGGCCTGGCTCCTGGACACGACCCGGCAGAATTTCATTACCCGCCGCGATTCACTGGTAGATTCTTTGCGTCGGCAGTTACCCACGTATGAAATACGGGTTATTTCTGATTTACGCAGTGCTGACTTACAAACCCGCTTACTGGGCCGGGGCCGGAGCATGGCTCCTATTTCCTTTCATCAGTTAGGCCTGGCCGCTGACTTAGGTTTTTTTCGTCGGGGCAGATTGGTGCGTAACGCCGGGCCTTATGAAGTCATTGGTGAGTTAACGCCACATTATCAGCTGATCTGGGGTGGGAATTTTGTGGGATTCATTGACCCTCCTCATTTTCAACCGTACCGAAACGCGGCTGATTTTCTTAAGGATTTTCCATTGTTACGCTTTGAATTTGAGCCATTTTACGACCGATACCTGCAACGCGTTCAACAAAAAATTACGGCTAGTAAAGAGTTTGAAGTCGAAGACACGAAAGAGTTATTATCCATATTGAATCAATACCGAAGTCAGTTTGCCTGCCCCTGTCAGGCCATTCAGGTTCAGGATACCGCTCTTTACAAACTTCCTCCGATTCCTGCATTATCTACTAGCGATCTAGTGATTGTAGGTGATTTGCAGACCCAGCGGTTAGGCATCTGGCGGGGAAATGAGTTACTGATTGCCTATCGCCTTGGAATCTGGCGATAATTTAAGGCAATAATTAAGAAAAAGTACTTATATTTCTGCCGAACCCAGGGCTGGAATAATCTTTTCAGTGATGGTACTTCACATTTCTGTTTTCAACCTTAATTATTCGTATCATGGGATTAATCTCATTCATGAAGGGCGTTGGTGAAAACCTCTTCGGCAGCAAAGAAGAAGAAACGAAAGTAGCACAGGCCAAACCCGAAGAAGTGGAACCTCTGCGGGCTGGAGCCTTGTTACAAAAGGTAAAAAGTATGGGCTTGACCTACAAAAACTTAACCATCAAAACGGCCGGATCAACGGTAGTGCTGGAAGGGGAAGTTGATAAGCAGGAAGATGCCGAAAAAATTGCTCTGACTGTAGGTAATGTCACTGGCGTAGAACAGGTCGACAACCGCATTCGGGTAACGGCTCCCAAGCCTGAAGCACAGTATCACACCGTCGAAAAAGGCGACTCCTTATCGAAAATTGCGGGTAAATTCTACGGCGATGTCATGAAATACCCCGTCATTTTCGAAGCAAACAAACCAATGCTAAAGGATCCCGATCTGATTTATCCCGGTCAGGTTTTACGGATTCCTCCGCTGGAAAGCTAGGATTATAAGTCACTTATTTAAACGTCCCGTTTCTTTCGAACGGGACGTTTTTGTTTTTAAACATCTTAACGCATTTTGAGCTTTATCATGAATATCCATTTAACCTCAAAGGCCCGTGCGTTCAACCAAGCAATACGTTAATCTAGGTCATAATAAAGTAGAAAATCACCTCAAAACGCTGCAAAACGAGTTTGAGGAAGAAGTAACGCCCACCGATACCGTCACCTATAAACTCCGGCAGTTTTTCTGGTCGAACTTCTTCGGCTTTGTCTATCATTACTTCAAAAGTCGTTTTGGTAAACGGTATCCTTATCAGTCCTACCCTAAAGATGGCGATTCGGGAGTATATCAAATCCCGGAACATACCACGCTCGCTCTGCTTTCCGACTGGGCAACGGATACTATCGAATCGGATTTAGTGGGGCGGCTGGTAGCTCGTTATCAGGCGGATTACACGCTGCATTTAGGTGATGTCTATTTCGTAGGAGCTCCCAAAGAAATTCGGGCCAATTTCCTGAACCCCGATGCTTCCTGGCCCTGGGGAAAGAACGGAAGTCTGGCTCTGTCAGGTAACCATGAAATGTACTCCAATGGACGGGGTTTTTTCGAAGAATTATTACCCCGTATGGGCGTGGATCAGGCGGGCGTTCGCATGAGTCAGAAGGCTGGTTTTTTCTGTCTGGAAAACGAACACTGGCGGATTATTGGACTGGATACGGGTTATACTTCGGTCAGGAATCCGATCATGGAAATCATCAATCCGCCCGATTGCCGACTGAAAGACGTACAGATTCAATGGCTGAAAGATCAGGTAAAACTCGGCGACCCGAACGATACCCGCGGGATTATTTTCCTGAGTCATCATCCCGTCTTTTCCGTGTTCAGAAATGCCTTCCCCAAACCCGGCGAACAGCTTCGGAAAATACTGGGCGATGGCAACCGCCCGGTAGCCTGGATTTATGGACACGAACACCGCATGGTGATTTATCACACGCAAAACTTACCGAACAGTCTCACCGTTCACGGTCGCTGCATTGGTCACGGGGGTATGCCCGTGGAACTCAAAGCCCCCGAAACCCACGAGCCCATTCACTTCATGGATGACCGCATCCGCGAACGCCTCCGCCGCCGGAATGTCAGCTATAACGGCTTCGCCTATCTGGAGTTACAGGGCCCCAAAGCTATCATGAAATACATTGACATGGAGGATACCATGATCTTTCAGGAAAGCTGGCGGGTGGAAGATGGAAAGGTGATTGTTGAAAAGGCGGATGCTCAATAAAGCTTTAATAAATTTCACTACCTCCTTTTCTAGCTGGCGATCAGGCACTAGTCATTACTTACTCTATAATCTTTTACATAATCAACCTTTGTTAGTGATGTTTGCTAAACGCTAAAAATGGCAGAGAAACGCAATAAACTGAATATAGTTTCTTTTCATTTCCTGACTAGGAGCCGAAATAATACTAGTTACTATTTTTTTCATTTTCCTTAGCAGCATTTTAATTACTTTATTTTGATTATGATTTACTAAAGATCAATAACTACTAAAGCAATAAATTATTTTTATTTTTCAAAATATTATCCAAATATTACAATATTCAATAAATTGCATAGTCTTGTTAATCTGTATCTATAACCATTAGATATTTTTTAATCTTCATGAATCACGAACTTGAAGGGTATGTTATATACTCTAACTCAATAAAGAAAAGCTTACCTTTCGCTGTGGTAAACAATACATCTGAATGTATAGCCACATCTAACAATTTTGATAACTCAATTAAAGATTTTTTGGTTTTAATTGAAGATAAAAGATTTTATAGCCATTCAGGAATAGATTATATTGGCATATGTAGAGCCATCGTTCAGAATGTTAAACATTTAAAAATATCACAAGGCGGCAGCTCATTAACTCAACAGTTAGCTAGAAATATATTAAGAAATAATAGCAAAACGATATCAAGGAAAATGCAAGAGAGTTTTCTAGCTATAAAGCTAGAAAATAAATATTCCAAAGATGAGATATTAATTCATTATCTAAACAATGTGTATTTTGGAAAAAATATTAGAGGCATAAGAGCTGCTGCACTACACTATTTCTCAAAAGAATTAAGTAAATTAAGTCAATCAGAAGTTTTAATATTAATAACTTTACTAAGAGGCCCTAATCTATA
>CAJYHS010000110.1 GCA_913774715.1 uncultured Siphonobacter sp.
GTTGCATGGTAGACTCCTGCCGGAAGTGTGATTCCTGTCAGCAAGGCCTGGAGCAGTATTGCACCAATGGTAATACCATGACTTATAACGGTCTCGAACAGGATGGGAAAACGCCGACATACGGTGGGTATTCCAACACCATTGTAGTTCACGAAGATTTCGTATTACACCTGTCCGATAAACTGGATCTGGCGGCTACGGCTCCTTTACTCTGTGCGGGTATTACGACGTATTCCCCGCTCAAACACTGGAAAATTGGTAAAGGTCATAAGCTGGCAGTAGTAGGTCTGGGTGGATTAGGTCACATGGGCGTGAAATTCGGTGTGGCTTTAGGAGCTGAGGTAACGGTCTTAAGTACTTCGGCCCGTAAAGAAGAAGATGCCCGGAAATTAGGAGCCCATCATTTCATCGTTACCAGCGATCCCGCTCAGATGAAAGCCGCTACCGCAAGTTTTGATTTTATTCTGGATACAGTTTCTGCTGAACACGATTACAATCAGTACCTCGCTTTACTTAAAATAGATGGTGTACACATCTGCGTAGGTGCTCCGCCAACGCCCTCGGCTCTACTGGCATTCAGCCTCATTCCGGGTCGGAAAAGTATTGCCGGATCGACTATTGGGGGTATTCAGGAAACGCAGGAGATGCTTGATTTTTGTGCGGAACACGGAATTACCTCTGACATTGAACTGATTGATATTAAAGACATCGAAGCCTCCTATGAGCGAATGCTGAAAGGCGATGTTCGTTATCGTTTCGTGATTGATATGGCCACCTTGTAGGTCATTGGGGAAAGGGCGTCCAAACGCCGACGCCCTTTCCTGGTATTGAAATAAGAAGTTACGCCATGAAGTGGATGGAAAAACGGATTGAACAGCTGGAGGATATTCCCAGCGTCACACGAGTAGAAGTAGGTAACCCGGAAGCGAGCCTGAGTGCAGTTACTCCGGTAGCGAGAAATTACTTCGAGAACTGGAATATTCGGGTGGTAAACCGGGAAGAGATCGACTGTAAGAACTACCTCTCGCCCAATCGACGGGATTTTTACAAGATTACCCTTTTCACGGAAGGGACAGGACTGTTCAGTCAGGGAATGCATCGGTATATGATTGAGGAGCCGACGATGGTGTTTATTCATCCCAATGAAATTGTTTCCTGGAAAAATATCTCCCCCCAATCAGCCTGTTCGGCGGGATTTTACTGTCTCTTTAAAAAACGGTACGTAGAGAATCATCCAACCCTGAAGGCGGTAATGGACCGTTACAAATTCTTTACGGAACGAAAAGCAGTACGGTTGACACCTGCGTCCGTATCTGTGATCCATCACTGGTTTAGTCAGATGGAAGAGCAGGCTCAGGCGGCCGGAGCACTGGCGGAAGACGTACTACAGGCTTATTTACAGCTAATCATGATCGAAAGTATGAAAGGCGAATCATTATCGAACAGTAATCCGGTAGCGGATGATTACCGCCACGTACACGATTTTTTCCAGCTGCTGGAAGAGGAAGCTGCCACGATTAACCTTGATCATCCCGTTCGACTTCGCACCGCTAAAGAGTTTGCGGATGAATTACAGTTGCATCCCAATTACCTGAATGCCTTATTAAAAAAGCACACCGGACAGAATATTAGCACGCACATCAAGAACCGTTTGCTGGATGAAAGTAAGGCCCTGTTACTTCAAACGGACTGGACTTTACAGCAAATTGGCTATTGTATTGGCTTTGCTGATCAGCCTAATTTTAGTCAGTTTTTTAAGAAATATACCGGGCTTACACCAGCCGTATTCCGTCGATCGTATCCGTTCTGATTTTAGCAAAAGTCTCTTCCCGTTTTCCATGAAAAAATGGTTATTAGTGTTTAGCCTAAGTTCCTCTCTGATGGCCTGTCAGCCGGATGAAGCCTGCGTGGATACGCAGACGATCAATGAAAATGCAATCGAGGCAAAACAGGTACCACCGGAGACGATTACCGGCTTTGCTTGGATGCAGACATTGAAGTCAGGTCGCCGGGACACGTTAATTCAGGAAGTACATTTTGAACCCGAAGCCCGTCATTACTGGCATTATCACTCAGAACTGGAAACATTAATCGGAACCACCGGCACGGGTTATTATCAGGAAAAAGGCGAAGCCATCCGGTTAGTTCAGCCTGAAGATACTATAAAAGTTAAACCCCAAGTCGTACATTGGCACGGGGCCACAGCTGCCAGTCGCTTTAGCCATACCCTGATCCATTCAAAAGCTAATCGTGTAGTCTGGCTGACACCAGTTACTGAAAGAGAATACGATGGATATCATTAGTTAACCGGAACGAATAGCTGGATGCGTATAGATATGATCGTTATTTTCTTTTTGATCACTACTTGATTTTGTAGGTTATGGGTTGGATAGCATGAAGAGAATTTCTAAGAAGCCTAGATTAGCTCACGTAAACAGAAGCGATAATACTAGGAGAGAAAAACAGTGTTAGTCGAAGAAGCCTGCTGTGGATCAGGGCTTAATAAGCAAGGCCCGTTCTTTGTGAATTCATCAAGCAGGGTTGGAAACTAGAAAACCTGTCAGGCTATTGAGAATCTTGATAGGCTCTGTAAACATTTACAGAACAGTAAGGGAATGAAATGTGAACTCTTGCAACAAAATCAACTACAACTATGGAAAAAAGAGCATTAGGGAACAGCGGACTGGAAGTTTCAGCGTTAGGATTAGGATGCATGGGGATGAGCTTTGGCTACGGCCCTGCTCAGGATACCCGTGAGATGATTGCTCTGATTCGTACAGCCGTTGAAAAAGGAGTTACTTTTTTCGATACGGCCGAAGTATACGGAGCTTATACTAATGAAGAATTAGTAGGCGAAGCCCTGGCTCCTTTTAGAGATCAGGTGGTAATTGCCACTAAGTTTGGTTTCAACATTAACGCCGAGGGCCAAATGGATGGGTTGAATTCCCGTCCTGATCACATTCGTGAAGTTGTGGAAGCGTCGCTCAAACGCCTCAGGACTGACGTTATTGATTTACTATACCAGCATCGGGTGGACCCTGGTGTTCCTATTGAAGACGTAGCCGGAACCGTAAAAGAGTTGATTCAGGAGGGGAAAGTGAAACACTTTGGTCTGTCAGAAGCGGGTGTCGAAACAATTCGAAAAGCTCACGCCGTACAACCTGTGACGGCTTTGCAAAGTGAATACTCTTTATGGTGGCGAAGTCCGGAAGAAGAAATCATTCCGACCCTGGAAGAGCTAGGCATTGGTTTTGTGCCTTTCAGTCCACTGGGTAAAGGTTTCTTAACCGGAAAAATTGATGAGAACACGACGTTCTCGGATAATGATTTCCGGAATAGTGTGCCTCGATTCAATACCGATGCCCGCAAGGCTAATCAGGCACTAGTGGATTTACTCCATCAGGTTGCCGAGGAGAAAGAAGCGAGTCCTGCTCAGGTCGCTCTGGCGTGGTTACTGGCTCAAAAGCCCTGGATTGCTCCCATTCCCGGAACAACCAAACGGCATCGGCTGGAGGAAAATCTGGCGGCGGTCCATCTAAAACTATCCTCGACAGATCTTCAAAAAATCGAGGAAGCTGCCGCACAAATTACGATTCAGGGAGCTCGTTATCCTGAAAGCTCCCAACGATTGGTAGGTAAGTAAAAGCTTTAGGATGCGAATAAGTCACGGAGTTACCAGTCATTCCGTGACTTATTCGTTAGCAAACTGGTTGAGCCATTTTCTTAGTGTTTTGGTCACAAAAGGCATGACCACCCAGGTTAGTAAACCCACCATACTAGCCGAAATTAATGCGGATTTGACCAGTAAGGGTAAGTCCGTAAGGAGGGGTCCAAGCGTAAAACTCAGGAAAATACTGGTCGGCAGAACGCCCGCGAACGTAGCCACCGCCATTTTCCAGCGGGGAGGAGCTCCGGGACTTCTAAACCAGGCCTCCAGGCCAGATAGTTGCCGGTAAACGGGTTCTTCAGTTAGGGTAGATGCATAGGCTTCCCATTCCTGAAATAACTTTGAATGATAGAAAGCGTCCCTTTCCGCTTCATCTGCGAAGCTTCTCAGGATGCCAATTTCTCGTTGGTCGGCTCCGGGCAGGGGACTGATCATCGCCGCTCCCTGTACGCCTCCGTGAATAAACGATTCGCCCAGAAAGCGACGTAATGAATCCTGAAATTCCTTTTCCTTTCCCGGTAAAACCCGGCGGGTAATGGCCACATGAATGGGCATAAGAAATATGAGTTAGGCATCAAAGCGGTAATCTAACCGACATTTCTCAAAAAGCATAACTCATGTTCAGGTATCCATGAAAATAAAAAAGGCCAACAAACGCGTGTTTTGTTGACCTAGAGGGCGGAATAAATGTTTATAACCTTAAGCGAAGTAGCTCAAACGACCTACTTGCTCGGTGGGGTACCAATTTGAATCACGACGACGAACGGCTTCGGCAATCGTTACCAGCTGTTTTTTATTTACATCAGCTGAATAGCCTGCGTCCAGACTTACGGTTTGGTTCTGTCCATCATAGATACCAACAGCCTGTCTTTTGCTATCCACATGTAACTGATCAAGTACGCGTTGGGCTTCCTGTAAAGTCTGGCAGGTAACGTGTTGGTATTGGCCTTTGAGTAAATAGAGAACTGAATAACGTTTCATATCAAGGATAAATTTATAGTCTTTAAATGGGAAAAGTCCTAATTGTTCAGCAAAGTAACGAAGTAAATCTGACAAAAGTTTAAACGCTTAAACGCAGAATGGTCTTTTCCGAAAAGTTCTTTAAATGATCCTTTGGTATTATTGGAATAATTCAAATAAATTTAAATTATTATGAATAAATGAAGTTTATATCTTGGTAAAAGCGTTGTTTAATCAAAATTGTTCTCGTCCGACGAAGGCGATTAGTCTGAAAAAATAAAAGTTAGGAAATTGGCTGATTAGAGAAAAAAATACGATAACGAAATATTGGTATTGTTCAATTATTGAAAAAAGATAACGATAATCATTACATAATGCTAATTCGCAGGTTCGATATGAATCAGGACATCATACACAGCTGGTTTCTGATCCTTGATAGCTTCTTTGACCTGATGAGCAATCGCATGACCTTCGCGAACACTCAGGTTACCGTCGACTTCAACGTGTAAGTCTACAAAGTATTCAAACCCCGTTTTGCGTACGTAACATTTTTCAATCCGCTTCACTCCAGGTACCGTCATGGCAATGGCTTCAATTTCGGCTCGCCAGTTCCCTGATGGGGATTCATCCATGATTTCGCCAAATGAAGGCCGGAAGATGTGATAGGCATTGAAGACAATAACTCCCGAGGCCAGAAGAGCAGCCCAGTCATCCGCTGACTCGTATCCCGGTCCGCCAATCAGGGCAATACTGATACCAACGAAGGCCGTCAGGGATGTAATGGCATCACTGCGTTGGTGCCAGGCATCGGCTTTTACGGCACTACTATCCACCTCGGAACCTACCTGAGCCATTTTTCGGAATAAAACCTCTTTAACAATGACAATACCAGCCAGTACAATCAACGTGAAGGCTTTGGGCGTCTCGTGCGGGGTCCGAATATTCTGCACACTTTGAACGGCAATCAGAATAGCCGCGGCAATCAGTGCAAAAGAAACGAGCATGGCTGCGAGCGGCTCGGCTTTTCCGTGACCATACGGATGATTTTCATCCGGCTTGCGGGAAGCTACCCGAAGTCCCAGCCAGACAAAGGTGGAAGTAATGATATCGGTGGCGGATTCCAGAGCGTCGGCAATCAGAGCATAGGAATTTCCCAGCCAGCCGGCCGTTGCTTTAATAATAACCAGACCCATATTCACGGCAATGCCCACTAACGTTGCTTTCTGACCGCGTTCGGCGTTTGAAGGTGACAGGTGTTCTTCCATCGGGACTAGTAAAAAGGGAATGTAGCGGCTTCGGCTGGAAGCTGGGCTGGATTGAAATCAGAATGTTTGATGGTTAAAACTAATACAGGAATTGAATTCTAAGGCTAGTTATTTGCCCGGCAGAGCATAATTAATGGAACATTAATAGCCTTACCAAAAAACAACCCGAAAGTGGCGGGCTTTCGGGTTATAAAAAAAAGGAAGTAAAGCCTACCAGCCCTGGTTTTGAGTCAACGTACCTTTACTGTTCTGAATTTCCATCGGAGGAATTGGCCATACATTATGAATAGCTGGATTAAAAATCCGCGAAGCATAAATTACCCGTCCATCGGCGTGGTGTAGCGGCTGAGCATAGGTGGCCTGAGCATCACCCCAGCGAACGAGATCAAAGTGACGATCCGTCCATTCGCCCGCCAGCTCATTCCGACGTTCGCGTTTCAGATCCGCTAGCGTTGCATTCGTTAGGTTAGACAGTCCAGCCCGCTTGCGAATCATATTTAATTCCGCATCCGCATTTTTACTCTGCATCAATTTGGCTTCCGCTTTCATCAGAATTACGTCGGCGTAACGGAGCAGTGGAACGTTAAGCGAGGTCGAAGGTTTATCGCCGTTCGGATTAATATACGTTCCAATGGGATTGGTATATCCGTAAGGCTCCATGTATTTACGGAACTGATAACCCGTCCGGTTACTGGAGCTTACCACAAAGGTACCGGTGTTATACGTACGTTCCTGACCGAAGTACATGAACTTGTCACCCGTCTTCAGGATGGTGGCTTCGCGGCGTTTATCCCCCGCCTGATACGAATCGTATAATTCCTTGGTTGGATAGAAGTTACCCCAGCCGTTGTACAATCCCCACCCTTTATCATCCAGACAAACACCGGGAAAGATGCAACCAAACCGTGTATCCGTCGCACTGGAAGTAACCGACCAGATGTACTCTTTCGACCAGTTATTAGCCGTCTTGAAAACGTCTTCAAAGTTGTCAAGCAGAGCGTGCTGGCCGCTGGCGATTACCATATCCGCGTATTTCTCGGCGTTAGCGTAATCTTTGGCGTACAAATACGTACGGGCCAGATAGGCCCAGGCTGCTGTCTTGTGAGCCCGTCCGTAATCAGCCGTTGCGAAGGTCGAGAAGTTCGGTAGCAACTCCGCCGCCTTTAGTAGATCAGCCGCGATGTAAGCGTAGTTATCAGCGACTGATTTTTGACGGGTAACGTAGATGTTTTCTGGATTATCCCGATCCTGAATGGGAATACCCGCCCGGCTGTCGCCGTAGTGATACGCCAGTTCGAGGTGCATGATGGCGTGGTTAAAATACGCTTCACCGAGATACCGGTTTTTCAGCGTTTCATCCATCGTGATTTTAGGAACGTTGCGTAACACATCGTTAGCCCGTTTCATCACGATGTAATGTTTCGCCCAGATGTTACGGGTATCGGATTCATCGCCCGTTACCTGAAAATTCTTGATGCGTTCAGCATTATCGCGGGGCTTGGTACCAATGTCATCGCTGGCATTCACCAGCCAGAAAAATCCACGGCCGTACATATCGTCGTCGCTGTACAATTCGTAAACGCTGTTCACGCCTGCCAGAGCATCGCTGGACGTTTTCCAGAAGTTACCCGTCGTAGGAGCCCCCTGCGGAGTCATGTCCAGATTTTTGTCGCAGGCGGTAAGTCCCAGTGCGAGCAAAAGAATATATTTTTTCATGCGAATTGATTAGAAAGAAAGGTTAACGCCAAACATATACACCCGTGACAGCGGATATTTACCCACGTCCTGACCAAAGCTGCTGATGCCTACTTCGGGATCCATGCCGCTGTATTTGGTGATGGTAAACAGGTTTTGTCCGGTCACATAAAGGCGAGCTTTAACGGCTTTGGTTACTGTGGCCGGAACGGTATAACCCAGCGTCAAACTTTTCAGACGCAGGTAACTGCCGTCTTCCAGATAGAAATCAGAAATGCGGCTGAAGTTACCGTTGGGATCAGAACCCGCTCTCAGACGAGGAATCGTCCCACCGGGATTGGTGGGACTCCAGGCATCTTTCACGTCTTCCAGCATGTTATAACCGGGATAGGTACCGGGATTCATCGCCAGATTTCGCAGAGAGTTAAATACTTTATTGCCCGCAGAACCTTGGAAGAATACATTCAGATCAAAACCCCGGAAGGAAGCATTCCCATTCAGGCTGAAGGTTTTCGTTGGTAATACATTACCCAGTACCACGCGGTCCTTATCGTTCAGAACGCCGTCACCGTTGGTATCTAGGAACCGGAAATCGCCCGCTTTGGCGTTTGGCTGAATGCGAGCCTGGTTACCATTGACGTAGGCTGCCGCTTCTTCATCCGATTGAAAAATGCCGGCGGTTTGGTAGCCATAGAAGGCACCAAAAGGCTGACCAACCATGTGGAAGTTCGAGTTAGGCAAATTCCGCACGCGAGAGCCAATCGTTAATAACTCCTGACCCGCCGGAAGGGCTTTTACTTCGTTTTTCAGGAAAGAAACGTTCGCACTAACATCGTACTTGAAGTTACCCAGGCTTTGCTGATACGTCAGGCCGAGTTCAATACCCCGGTTTTCGGTTTCACCCGCATTAATGGTACGGCCGTCATGCGTACCGGCTACCCCCGGTAACTGTTCCTGAAACAACATATTCTGGTTACGCTTGGTAAACACGTCGATTGACCCGAACAGACGGTTTTGCAGGAAGCCAAAGTCCAGACCTACGTTGGTTTGCTGAGACGTTTCCCAACGCAGATTGGCGTTTGATAAAGCCCGCTCGGCGTATCCGTAATTGATCACGGGTGTCGAACCTAACATCGCCATGGACTGGGCGAGGGGTAAACTATAGGCATAATCGGCCAGACCCGCGAGGTTACCAATTTTACCCCAGCTGGCCCGCAATTTCAGGTTGCTGACCCAGTTCGCGTTTTTCAGGAACGATTCATCCGAAATATTCCAGCCCGCCGATAGCGAAGGATACCATTCCCAGCGACTGGCCTGCAATAACTTGGAAGTTCCATCACGACGGATGATGGCCGAGAATAGGTATTTTTCGTTAAAGTTATAATTCGCTCGTCCTACGTAAGACTCCAGTCCGCGTTGAAAAACGTTGGAGCGGTCATACTGAATGAGCTTTGCATTTTTCAGGTAACGAAGCGAAGGATCTTCGTTATCGAAACCCGTTCCTTTAACTCCAAAATCTTCCGCTTTGGTATACTGATAGGTGTGGCCCACGAGCAGGTCGATGTTGTGCTTTCCGCCAAACGTCCGATTAAAGTTCAGCGTTTGTTCATTCAGAAAATCCGTTGAGCTATAACTGCTTTGGTATAATTCGTTGAAATCGAAGATTTTACCGGGTTCCGTTACGCGAACGGTGAATTGTTTGTAATCGTTTTTAATCTGCGTAATTCCCCAGTTACTTCTGAAATTCAGACCTTTAATGAGCTCCCATTCCAGGTAAGGGTTAATAAACACGTTGGTGATCGGATTGCGGTTATCCAGACGTTTCAGATAAGCTACCGGGTTCACTAAATCACCATAAGAACCCGCATATTGTTCAGGAACTCCACCAAAACGACCGGAACCGTCTGGTCGATATACGGTAGCATTGGGCGGGTATAAAATGGCCGTTACAATGGCTCCCGTGTACGCACTAGTGGTGTTACCCGTCTGGCCGTTATTTACGGTATAAGAGAAATTTTCACCGATCTTGACTCCTTTGGCAATCTGATGCGAAGAGTTCAGGCGGAAGGTATACCGATCTGAAAATGTATTGATCAGAATACCTTCGTTTTTACGATAACCACCGGAAAAGAAGAAATTCGACTTTTCAGTACCACCGCTTACGGAAGCGTCAATGTTATAGATTTTGCCTGACTGGAAAAGTTCATCCATCCAGTTGGTTTTCGTAACGCGGGAATCCGGATTAATCGTTGCGTCAAAAGCGGGGATGCGGGGAAGTCCGGCGTTGTCCGTTGCCGTATTCATGGCATCGGCAAAGTCCGCGGCGTTTAGGGGTTTAAGCTTGCGGGCTACCTGCTGAAAGCCCTGCTGATAATTCAAGTTTACTTTAACCTGACCGCTGGCTCCTTTTTTCGTAGTTACGAGAATAACCCCCGCCGAAGCACGTGCTCCGTAAATAGCCGCAGAGGCATCTTTCAGTACACTAACGGATTGAATGTCATTAGGGTTAATCGAACTGAATGTGCCCGGAAAAATAACACCGTCGACTACCAACAGTGGACTCTCGTCGTTTAATGAACCAATACCCCGGATTTTAATGGTTGGCGAAGCCGTTGGATCACCGCCTTCGTTGACTACTGTCACCCCAGCGACGGTTCCCTGTAATACTTCGGATGCATTATTATAATTCCGACTGCTGATTTCCTTGGTTGGAATGGTAGCCACGGCACCGAGTACCTCTTTTTTCTGTTGAGCACCGTAACCCACCACCACCATTTCAGTCAGTTGTTTGGAGGCAGGAGTCAGGGCAATATCCAGACTGGTTTGAGACTTTAGGGCTATTTCAATGCTCGTATAACCCACATACGAAACTACCAGAGTTACCTCACCATCAGGAATTTGCAGGGTATAGCGACCATCCGTTCCAGTCGTTACGCCGGTAGACGATCCTTTAATGGCTACGGTCGCTCCGGCCAGAGCTTCGCCTGTTTCCTGATCAGTAACCCGCCCCGTCACGCGAGTCTGAAAGGTGGTCTTTTCCAAACGATCTTTAACCAAACGAAGGTGCATGGGGGCGTGATCGGTGTGTGGTTCTGCCGCCAAACTACCTAATCCCAGGATACAGCCTAAAACTGTAATCAGTGGAGTTTTTACATAAATTTTTTCCATAGGGAACTTTGAAAAAATAAGGGGAGCATTCGTTTGTAGATAAATCTACTCTCGTAGAGACTTGTATTTCTAGGGTTGGCAAGGATGGTTGATGCAGGAGGAATTCCTGCAAAACCGGGCATATATGGTAATGAAGGAAAGAGGCAATAGAATCGAAATCCAAATTGGCGGAGTAGGGTCTCGACGTTGAATAGGCTAATGAAAAATCAGGGCAGGTGGACCTTGAAAATGGGTAGTGTTGAACTACTCCCCAAGCGGTTCCTGATTCTGGTAGTTTCAATACACGGATCAGGTATGGACAACCTGTTGTAATGCGAATACTCATAGCTCTAATTCCGCCGCAAATAGAGGCCATTCGTTTTTAATCGGTGAAGATTCTGGGTTATCAATTTAAGAATTTTATTTAGCCATTGTTAAATAAAATTTAATTTTATAAGTGTACTTGGTAATTAGAATCCAAGAGCCTATTAGAAGATAACTGTCATTTATATACGTATTTTAACTTATGTATATAATGTAAAATATTCATAGAATAGTTAACTACAGCTAATACTCCAGGAGGTGTGAAACTAGCGAATGGAGATACAATTTTAATTCGCTCACAATGATTGCGGGCACACGGTTAAACGTATTATCAAGAAAAAGCGATTTAATAAAATCGGGAAACTGCTATATTGTTGTCGAGTATATTATATTTGTGACAACAAAAAAGATATCCGATGAGAAAATTAGCATTTGCCTCCCTTCAGGTAAGGGATCTTCAAGTTTCAAAAGATTTTTATACTACCAAACTGGGCTTTGAAGAGGCCGGAGTTCCCAACCCGCAAGCCTGCGTGTTTAGCTACAATAAGGGCGAGGCAAGTTTTGCCGTCAGAACGCCTATCAATAATCTGGATGGGAAAGAGTTGGGCATCGGAACTTCACTCTGGTTTGCCATTGAGGAGGAAATAGAAGACTTGCAGGCTCAGTTAATCGCAAAGCAGGTGCCTCTGCTAGGGCCGATTCAGGGAACTCCTTTCGGGAAAATTCTGGTAGCCAAAGATCCGGATGGTTACAATATCACCTTTTTAAAGGAAAACTAGCAGCGTTCATATGACCAGAGATACCAGATACTGGATCATTGTAGCATCCAAAGATCACGTGAAGACTGGGGTTTCCGACGGGATTGCTCAGACTTGCCATGGAAAGGCTTCCCCTTTAAAAAGAATGCGTAAGGGCGATTTCATCATCTATTATTCGGGTAAACAAACCCAGGCTGGCGGTGAGGTATGTCAGGAGTTTACCGCGATTGGCAAGGTTATGGACGAGGAGATTTATGAGTTCCGGGTTTCTGATGAGTTCCGTCCCTTCAGACGTAACATTGAATTTTTGCCCAGTCGGGAGGTTTCCATTTTACCGTTGATTCCCGAACTAACGTTTATACTCAACAAGAAAAGCTGGGGCAATCCCTTGCGTTACGGATTTTTAGAGATTCAACAGCAGGATTTCAAGCGAATCTCTTCACAGATGTTACAGAAAGACTATGTCTCAACCCATTGAATTTCATTTCAAAAAGCCCGAAGACAGTCCCGGTTATCTGCTGGGACAATTGACCATGTTATGGCAAAGAAAACAGAAGCGGGTCCTGGATCCTCTGGATCTGACGCATACGCAGTTCGCACTGCTGTGTGCGTTAGCCTGGTTATCCAGAGAAAGTGATACCGTAACACAGGTCGATATCGCCAATCAAAGCAATGCGGACCGAATGATGGTATCAAAAGTATTGAGGACCCTGGAAGAGAAAAAATTCATTACCCGCCACGAACACCCAACCGATACCAGAGCCAAGACCATTAAACTAACTTCCGAGGGAGAAACGGTACTTCAACAAGCGATTGTTAGTGTAGAAAATGCCGATCTGGATTTTTTTCACCAGTTGAATACTGATCTAACAGTGTTCAATGCTACGATGGTGGACTTGATCGAAGCCAATGCAAAGGAAGCGTAAATAAACGGGTATTCTTTTCTTAGCCTTCGAGCTTTTGGTAATGCACAAATAATACAGTAACTTATTTATAATGAATAGGTTACTGTGTCGATAACAATTCATGAACTACTAGTATCGTTTCCAGCGGTACACATAAGGAGCTTTGTTTGCCGCACCCGTGAACTTCTTTTCCAATCGTTCTAATACCTGCTGATCCAGTATTTTCTTCTGAAAATTATTACGGGCAAAGGGGCGTTCGTAGATGGCCTCGTATAGTTCCTGCACTTCTTTAATGGTAAAGGTTTCCGGTAACAGATTATAGGCAATCAGCTTTTGATCTAAATTGAGACGAAGGGTGTCAAGGGCGATATGGATCATTTCTTCGTGATCCATGATCAGGGAAGGTAACTCACGGATGGGATACCACTGGATCGAAGCATCAATGTTTCCTTTCTGCAGGTTGACTTTGTGAATATCAACGAGGGCATAGTAGCCGATGGAAACAAACCGACGGGTAAGCCAGCCCAAAGTATTCAGGTCGAGACCCCAATCATCGAGCTTTGTAGGATTTAGGGCCACGAGGCGTTCCATGAACGTTTTGTTGGATCGCTTCGCCGTGCCGAATACCCTGAACTGTTCCAGGTAAATATCGGCCAGTCCCGTTCGTTCGGCTAGAATTCTTCGGGCCGCTTCATCAATATCTTCCTCCTGTTGGATGAATCCTGCGGGTAATGCCCAGAAATCTCCCGTAAAATCAAGCTTGGGAATCAACACTTTCAATTGCTCATCTTCATACCCGAAAATGACACAGTCGATAGACAACTGCTGTATATACTCCTGCTCACGGGGACTCTTGAGATTCATAGATTTCATGAAATAAAAGGTATAATCCGCTGCTTTGCAGAGGTATCAAATGGTGTGCTTTAACAAAGATAAGCGGGCTTGAAAAATTATTGTCTTTCAAAAAGACAATAATTGTATTTTAAAAATATATTTGTGGACTACTTATCTAATACTTCTTTATGCATTACTTCAAAAATGCCCTGATCTTATTATTAGTCAGCTGGTTAGGGATTGACTTGGCTATGGGTCAGTCGGCTAAACCTCAGGTGCTGGTTTTTAGCAAAACGGCGGGTTTTCGGCATGCTTCTATTGAGGCCGGAAAAAAGGCCCTGACGAAGCTAGCCAGTGAAAAAGGCTTTCAGGTAAAGTTTACGGAAGATGCCAGCCAGATTAACGAGGCTGATCTCAGGCAATACAATACCGTTGTGTTTCTGAATACGACAGGTGATATTCTCAACGAACAGCAGCAGACCGCTTTTGAACGATACATTCAGGCTGGAGGCGGCTGGGTAGGTATTCACGCCGCAACGGACACTGAATATGAATGGCCCTGGTACGGTCGTCTGGCAGGGGCTTATTTTCTGGATCACCCCACTAGTCCCAGCAATGTGCAGAAAGGAAAATTTATCGTCATGCTGAAAAACCACTGGGCCACCCGGGGTATGCCCGATGAGTTCGAGCGGACGGATGAATTCTACAGCTTCAAAAACATTTCTCCCAGGATTAATGTGGTTTTAAAAATGGACGATAAAAGTTACATCGGTGGTAAAAATCCGGATTTCCACCCCATGAGCTGGTACCAGGAATTTGAAGGAGGAAGAGCTTTCTATACAGCCATGGGTCACACGGATGAAACGTTTTCAGAACCTTTATTTCTGAATCACCTCTGGTCGGGCATTCAATACACCATGGGTGCAAACGGAGGGAAGGGACTCGATTTTTCCAAGGCCCGTCCGGAAGAAAATCGTTTTACGAAAGTAGTGCTGGAAGAAAAACTGGATGAACCCATGGAGCTAAGCGTCCTGGGAGATGGCCGCATTTTATTCATCCAGCGTAAAGGAGAAGTTCGGATCTATAACACCAAAACCAGGGAGTTAAAAACCATTGCCAAACTGCCCGTCAGTACGAAATACGTCAGTAAGGAAGGGAAAGAATCCATGGGTGAAGATGGCTTATTGGGTTTAAGTAAAGATCCCAATTTTGCTCAGAATCACTGGATTTACCTGTATTACTCAGACCCGAATGAATCGAAAAACATACTTACCCGCTATGAGTTAAGAGGCGATGAACTGGTGTTGAATTCCAGGAAAGTACTTCTGGATGTACCTACGCAACGCGAAGAATGTTGCCATACGGGAGGCTCCATTGCCTGGGATAAAGCAGGAAATCTATACCTGTCCACGGGCGATAATACCAATCCCCACGGCTCTAACGGATACAGTCCAAGCGATGAGCGGGAGGGACGCTCGGCCTGGGATGCTCAGAAATCTTCTGCCAACACAAATGATTTACGTGGAAAGATTCTGCGTATTACGCCTCAAACGGACGGCAGCTATACCATTCCTGCCGGAAATTTATTCGCTCAGGGCACGGCTCAGACCCGCCCCGAAATTTACACCATGGGCCATCGTAATCCGTTTCGTATTTCCGTAGATCAGAAAACGGGTTTTGTGTACTGGGGTGAAGTAGGACCTGATGCAGCCAAGCCTGATTCAAGTCGCGGTCCGGCTGGTCATGATGAAGTAGGTCAGGCTCAGCAAGCGGGTAACTACGGCTGGCCACATTTTGTGGGGGATAATAAGGCGTACCATAAATTTGATTTTACGGCCAATACTTCCGGCGAAAAGTGGGACGTAAGTAAGCCCACCAACACGTCCCCAAACAATACGGGACTTCAGGTATTACCTCCGGCTCAGAAGGCCTTCATCTGGTATACTTATTCCGAATCTCCTGAATTCCCTTTGGTAGGAGCCGGAGGGCGGAATGCCATGGCCGGCCCTGTGTTTTACCAGGAAGATTTTGCTAAAGCGGAACGCGGATTCCCTGCCTATTACGATAAAAAGCTACTGACGTATGACTGGATGCGAGGCTGGATCATGGCCGTTACCATGGATTCCCTCGGCCGATATGAGTCGATGGAACGGTTCATGCCGGGTTATAAATTCAGTAACCCCATGGACATGGAATTTGCTGATAACGGGGACTTGTATATGCTGGAATACGGGTCGGGCTGGTTTACGGCCAATGACGATGCCCGACTGATCCGCATTGAATACAACGGAGGTAATCGTAAACCTCAGGTACAGGTAGCCGCTAATAAACTCGGGGGAGCCGTGCCACTGGCTCTGAAACTTACTTCCAAGGGCACCGTTGATGCGGATGGTGATCACCTGAATTATACCTGGAAAATCACTTCTTCCAATGGCTATAATCGAGTAGTGTCTACACCCGATGCAGCCCTTACCCTGACTAAAACGGGTGTATATAAGGCTCTGCTTACCGTTAATGATGGCAAAGGCGGAATAGCTTCCCAGTCTCTGGCTATTACCGTGGGTAATGAAGCTCCCGTATTGACCGTTGAGTTACCTCAGAAATCATTTTACACGGCTAATCAACCCATTGCATACCAGGTTAAGGTTAATGATAAAGAAGATGGAACTCTCCAGAAAGGGATTGATGCCGAGCGGGTAGCCGTTACGATTGATTACCTGGCGGAAGGGTACGACAAGGTAGCGATTGCTCAGGGACACCGTTCAGCCGATGCCGGAGCTTTACTGGCAACGGGCAAGAAACTTATGGAAGCCAGTGATTGCAAGGCCTGTCATGATGTGAGCAAAAAGTCGATTGGCCCTGCCTACAGGGACGTAGCTAAGAAGTACAAAGGGGATCCAACGGCACTTGAACGATTAACGAAAAAGGTGATTTCCGGCGGTGGTGGTGTATGGGGCGAGACGGCCATGGCGGCTCACCCGCAGTTATCAACTGCCGATGCGTCTGAAATGGTTAAATATATCTTAAGCGTATCGAATCAGCCGACGGAGAAATCTCTTCCCCTCAAAGGCAGTTATGACGCCCGCTTACCGAAGGATGACAAGGGGAAAGGGGTCTATATCTTACGGGCTTCTTACGAAGATAAGGGAGCGAAAGGCTTGCCCTCTTTACGTTCAGAACAAAGCTATGTCTTGCGAAATGCCAAGGTAGATGTCCATGGATTTGACCAGTATGAGAACGTAAGCAAGATGGCTTACGGCGGGCAAAATCTGGCTATTCCCGCCCAATCGGGTGCTTATATGGCCCTGAATAATATCCACTTACAGGGAGTGAGTCAAATCAAATTAACGGCTTCTGCTCCCAAGGCTGCGTTGAATGCGGTGGGTGGTAAGATAGAGGCACGACTCGGTGGGCCCAAAGGAACACTGATAGGGGAATCAACCTTTCTGGCTCCTTCGGATAATCCTTCGTTTAGCGGTACTCCACTCACCATTTCGTTAAAGGAGGGACTGACAACGGATGCGAAAGCTCAGGATTTATATCTGGTATTTGTAAACCCTCAAACGCCCCAGGGTAACCAGATGGTAGTAATCGGGGTGGAGTTCGTTCTGAATACCCCGCAAGTCAGTAAATAACCTCGAATCAATCAAACCTCATGAAAAAGACACGCTTTATTTGTATCTGGCTTTTAAGCCTTATAGTCGGTACTTTATTATCCTCTTTCGTCGCCACCACACGTATGGCAGATGATTTCTACGTGGGAAAATGGACGGTCAACTTGATGGGTATTCCCAGCGGTGATGCCAAATTAGTAATGGATTTGGCTCAAAAAGATGGTAAATTAACAGGAGAGCTTGCCGACGCTTCTGACGCGAATAAGCCTAAAATTCCCTTGAATAAGGTGGAAGAAAACGGCGATAAACTCACCATTTATTTTGATACCAGCCAGGCCGGGGAAGTTTCCATTGAATTAGGTAAGGTCGACGAAGATCATTTGAAAGGTCAACTCATGAATATGTTTGAGGTGACAGCTACCCGGATTAAAAACTAATAATTCGTTGTAAAAAGGCCAGGCTACAAAAATAGTCTGGCCTTTTTTATTGAAAAGCACCTAATGAGTTAAAATGGGTTTATTTAGAAACTTCTTACAACCTTATTCAATACGAATGGGTCTAGGAAGCGAAATCTTAAAACCTTTCCACGCAAATGAAATTTTTATTACCTGTTTGCATAGTAGTCTTAGCCGTTCTTCAATCCTGTAATAAACAGGAAGCTTCTCCCAGTCCAAGCGTTGACGAGAACGAAACCTACAGCTTAACCAATGTTTTACCTGAATACAGAGGAGTAGAAAATGATACCGTCCGGATTGCTCTGTACCCTCACGCCCGATTGTTTTATTTAGATATGAAAAAACCAGCCGGGGTAAGTACGTTGAATTCTATCTTAACGGCGGAAAAGTTAGGAGTTCAGATCAGAGTACGTGTGTACAAACGCCCACATATTACGGCCGGAGATGAAATTGCAGGAGGCTATTAAAAGGTAAAGCCAAATCTTTGAAAAGCCATTAGTACACTTTTACAGGTTGTCGTTTCGATTGATTGCGATATTCCTGAGGTGAGCAGCCGTAGGTTTGTCGAAACTGCCGGGATATGTTTTTAGTATCCTGAAAACCAAGGTCCAGGGCAATTTCAAAAATGGGCTGATCCGTTTCCAGTAGTTTCCTTGAAAACTTTTCCATCCGGAGATTCTGGATGTATCTGTAAATTGGAAAACCCAGGGTATACTGAAATCGCAGCTCAAGCGACCGTCGGGAAAGGGGTACCTGCTCAACTACGTCTGCTACCTGAAGATTTTTATCAATGTTCTGGTGAATAAATTTCAATGCGGTAGTGATGTAATCATCCTGAGTAGCATAAATGTCCGTGGATTGTCGGGTAATGATCTGAGTCGGTCGGACGACAATGTCATAACACTCGTTGGTGCCTTTTTGGATCATCGAATCCAGCAATCGAGCTGCTTCATAACCGCCTTTTTCCGCATCCTGAGCGATACTGGAAAGGGGCGGATCGGAAATTTCGCAGTACATTTCGTCATTATCCACGCCCAGGACGGCTACGTCTTCCGGGATGCGAATGCCCGAATGTCGGCAAGCTTCAGTAATGTGTAAACCCAGTCGATCATCACAGGCCATGATGGCAATGGGTTTGGGTAAAGACGTTAACCACTGACTCAGGGCACTGGGTTTATAATACCATAACTCTTCGCTGCTTTCTT
>CAJYHS010000111.1 GCA_913774715.1 uncultured Siphonobacter sp.
CGCTTTTACCATCCAGTTAACCAGTTGGGGATGTTTTTCTTTATTCAAACACATTCCGGCGGCCATTTGAACTGCCATTTGTCGAAACTGAAGGCTGTCCATGGCAAGTTGTTGTTTACTGTAAGGATTGTCATACACCATCTGATTGGGGTTAAAGTTAGGGATCATCAATGCCCCGGTGCAGGGTAAGGCATCTACTGCGATAAGTTTTTTAAACAGAGTGGGCTCGGAGGTAACTAGCCACATCCCTAATGTTCCCCCTAAACTATGACCAATGATCGTAACGGGTTTTAACTTTTTCTTCTGAATGTAGTCAATGAGCTGACTTTTGATTGTCGGTAGCCAGGGCATCCCGATGGGCGGCACCCCACCAAAACCGGCGAAGGTAAAGGCGTGACATTCGTGAGTGGCGGCAATGGCTGCCACCGTTTGTCGCCAGACCTCACTGGTACAGGTAAATCCAGGCAGTAGAAAAACGGGTTCTCCTGTACCGGTTACCTCAACGGTAAAGGCAGAATGTTGAGCTGGGGCCGTCCGAGAAAGCAATATCAGAGTTAGCAGCAGGACAAGCTTTGAAATGTTCATAAGAGCAATGGTTTATTGCTTTAGATACAGGGCTTATCTGTTTGTTACACTTTCTAAAGGGAGGTAAACTCTAAATTTTTTTTGAAGGAAACAGATGGTACGAAGTATACTGGTTTATGAACACTACGCTTCTGGTGGAAGGAAACAAGCAGTCTGCTGTCCGTTCAAAGTAGTACCAACCATCTGGCTAAAGGTGAAGTACGGTTCGTCATACCCACAACCGCCGAAAATCAGGCCGTTAATGACTAGGGTATTAACTAGTTGCAGCTAATTAAAACTGCTGGAATAATGTACACGTTCGGGGCTAGTAAGCAAAGTTGAGTAATGTATTGGAAGGAAAGAGAAAAGCGGATTAACTGCTAACGACATCTGTAAGCCATGAGTAGTTAAATAGTCCTATAAAATTTCCAGATCAAATCGTCGGTATGGATGGAGTTTAGGATCATTACTAGGCAAATCAGTGATTAACATATCAATACGGGACAGGTCAGCTACATGAAAGAAATCTGCTGTTTCAAGTTTCGCCTGATTGCTAAGCACTGCCGTTTTAGCCGAAGCTTTCATGAATACTTTCTTGATTTCCCCATCTTCATGTACGGAAGCGGTCACCCCTCGGGTACTATCAATGGCACAGGTTCCCATGAGATATAAATCAGCCTGATAACGCTGAGCTTCAAATGCCACCTGAATCCCCAAATTAGTCTTTGTCAGTCGGTTGTAAGTGCCTCCCAGGATGATAAGCTCAATATGCTCGTGCAAGGCAAGCATAGGTATGAGAGCGACATTGTGAGTAATGATCCGAAGTCGACTTTGCAAAGGAAGGCTTGACGCTACGGCCAGAGTAGTCGTTCCTCCATCAATAAAAACGGTCCGCACCTCTTTCAATACTTGCTGGGCTTTAAGGGCAATAATTTTTTTGGCGTCCGAAAATAAATCGGCCCGATCCTGAAAAGAGAGCGGATTGACCGAAGGAGCAATAGCACCCCCGCGAACTTTTACCAACAGACCACTTTTGCTAAGCACTTCTATGTCGCGGCGAATGGTATCTTCCGAAACATTCAGGTTTTTGGCCAGCCCTTCAAAAAATACTTTATTACTGATTTTCAGTTCTTTTAAGATGTGGTCAAATCTTTCTTCCTTGAGCATACGACTTTTGTACTAGATGAGCATAATAAGGGTAATACGTTCAAAAATAATGATTCCTATGGCATTATAAGCTATTTATACTTTGCAATCAATTAGGATTAGACCCCAGTAGAGCTGCTCCTGCAGGAGTCTTCTAAGCATGCAGGTAAGCTTCCTGCCTGTGGAAAGCTTATACTAATTCCGTAGAAGACCAATAGGAAAAAAGGGGACCGGAAACACCGTAAATAGGGTCTGATTCCGGGAGAGGCACTTGACTTATTTGGGGTAAAGCCAGTGATCGCTCAGCTAATGTACCTGTCAATAGATTCCAATTCGCTCCCCCAGGGTAACCTCCCACTATTTCATAGTCTTGGTATTCAGGTAAGGCGTAATGACCTACGCCTGCTGGCAAAATGAGTACGTCTCCCTGATGAAGAGTCAACGCCTTACCCAGAGCTCCGCCAATTTGTAGTGAAACGGTTCCTTTTCCTACGCCTAATACTTCATGCGTATTACTATGAAAATGATCGTAAGGTAAAATAATATCCCGCCAGTTATTAGTCCAGCCGTTGTTTCGAAATCGATCTTCCAGCCCTTGCGAACTATCTTTTCCAGTAACTAGCTGAGGATACACTAGTACGGGCAGCAGGTTATTAGGAATGATTCCGTCATCCTGGAAAAAATACGCGTTAATGGCAGGTTCCTCTTGAATGCATTGCATAAACAGAATGACTTGGTAAATACAGGAATGATAATTCTTAAAACTTGATGTTTATTAACAACTTATAATGTGTTGAACAGGAAGCAATTACAGCGTTTGGTATCTCCTGCGAGCACATAGTTGCTAATACTTCTAATGCAATTATATGCAATATTGTATATTTTTGCTAGTAATTTCTAAGGGCGTAAACCCATATATTCGACTTAAGATAGGTAACAAAAGGCTTGGCGATTCTATGCTTAACTGAGGTATTGCTAGTCTTTTTAAGGCTGGCGATTTTGTATTAAGCAAACTTAATTTGATAAAGAAGATATAAGTCAAGTGTCGGAAATCTATGATCGATTAGTGCGTAACGAATGTTTTGGGGATAAGCAGGTTGTTAAAAGCAGACTAGGGTTGCTAAAGGTTTGGATACAAATGTTCAAATTTCTCTAGAATAGAGGAAACAACTATAGGTCACCACTCGCCAAAAATTTTAGTATGAGAATTGACGCTATACTGTTTGTCAGATTATTACGAATAATATCATCTTGATTTTAACCAAATTGGTATCTATATCTATTTTTTTAATGTAAATTTTTAGTGGTTTAGTACCAATAATCAGTCTTGTCTTTTACTATTCCAAACTTCCCCATAGAGCATTCTTACACAGGTAATTGATCAATACATGTTAAACAGATCTTCAGTACCCAGAGATGAAGCCGAGATGGCTGAACTTTGGAACCGCTTCAAAAATGGGGAAGAGAAAGCTTTTGATGAATTAACTCAGCGAAGGTATCGCAATCTCTTTAATTACGCCCTACGGTTCACTGATGACCGGGAGCTCGTTAAAGATTGTATTCAGGATCTATTTTTAGAGCTATGGAATCGACGGGAATTCATAGTCGATACGCCTTACGTAACGATTTACCTGATTAAATCTCTCCGAAACAACCTGTTTCGCAAACTGAAACAAATTGGTAAAAAGGTCTATGTACATGCAGATGAACAAAGTCTGGGAGCCTTCACGGATGGTCAAACCATAGAACTGGAATGGATTACTTCTGAGCTGTGTGTTGAAAATGAGCAGAACCTTAAGAAAGCCATCCAAGCCTTGCCTCAGCGGCAGCAGGAAGTAATTTTCTTAAAGTTTTATCAAGGTTTTTCTAACGATAACATTGCTCATATCATGAATGTGGAATCCCAGACCGTATCTAACTTCTTATACAGGGCATTAACTCAACTCCGTAAAATTATGCCTCAATTGGTATGTTATGTGGTTTCATGTTTGCCACTTTTACGCTTGACCGTCTTTTCTGACTAATTAAGGGGAGCTTCTGTCGGCATCTTTTTTAAGTTTAGAACAATCACTCCACCAATCGTATCATTGGTTTAGTTATAAAAAATGGCAGCACTTTTCGAGAGTATTTCAACAGAGGAGTTGGGTGTCTACTACCTATCCATTCCGTTAGCACGTCAGGTTGAGCAAGAATTCCATTTTAGAAGTTAATGAACTTCCCAGACTGGTATGTTGAGTTACATATAAATCTCTTTATACTCATAATTCACTATTTGAAAAGAGTACGTTTTTAGTCTTAGGTCATCTATTTTTATTCCAAAAAAAGTATGTTCAGATACGCTCACAAGAAATGAATTCAAGCGAAAGTAATGAAGAAATTTACAAATGAAAGTTTGACGGAGAATCCTTTACTGGTGGGAATAGTACAAGAATATTACTTGAGTCACGAAATGATGAAGCATTAGGGAAAACAGGAAGGGAGCAGGGTAATCTTACCCTGCTCCCTTTGAATTTACTACCAAGGCGTTTCCTAAAGAATTAATCCCGAAATGTACCTTTTATTTCAACTGTATGAATGAGAAGAAGATGCCCTCCAACTGCATGAGGCAAGGTCTTTTGATCATTTACAATCTATTTCAGAATAGAAGTCAGACTGGTTTCCGAAATTTGACTGACAGGCTTGAAGGAGTCGGACTTCATGTATTCCAGTAAGCTGTAACGTAACTGTCTGGCAGCGGGTCGATTAATCAGATTACTGGAAATATCAAAGCTGCAAAAAATTAATTGACCTTTCCCTACCTGAGCTTCAAACAGGCTGGCCAGATTCCGGTTGTTGGCAAAATTATCAATCTGGCGAACGAGGGGGGATAAAGCTGAATCCGGTAAAACAAAAGCCGTCGTGCGAGTGCACAATTCCCACCACTGCCAGTCAGTGTGGAAATCCGTAGGGAAGTTTCGGAAAGCGGGGTGTTTCGGATCGCATAAGAGTCCCATCGTACCGGCCTGCTCAGGAAAGTGAACCGGACTCCAGAAAACGGGGACGAACGTTCCGGCCACACCCTTTACTTGCTTGAAATCAGGATTGAACAGTACTTTCCTGCCTTCAGCCAAAGCTTGTAACGCCTCCTGTGTCGATTGGGTAATCAATACTGACGCCGCCTGCTCGGGTATTGACGCCGGATATACCCAAATTCGCCAGGTATTTTTGATAGACGTGTTTTTAACCGACAGGGTTACCGTCAGTTGAGTAGCCTTTTTAAGACCTGAAAGTCTGGCTGTAATGGTTCCAACCGGAATGCCATTACCAACCGCAATCCTTGACGTTTTGAATTGTCCTCGGGCAATGCTTGTGTTGGTTTGATCACTGATCACCCATTCCATTAAAGCATTGGTTAAAGGGCGAGCTCCGAAGTTGGCTAGTTCAGCGGTAGCCTGAAAGGTTTCCTGATTGGTGTAAGTTGCTTTTTCAAAACGAAGCAGAGGAACAAGCGGTGAGCAAAACTGTCTGAACTCTTCTGGGGACACAATACCTTTACTGTCCCAGAAGGCATCCAGCAGGCCAATAGCAGCCGTGCCCTGGCCGGGAAAGTCGTGTAAATCAAGCAATTGAATACCACTGGCGGCTTTCGTCTTTAGGATTCGTTCGAGTTCTTCTTTGTACAAGAGGGCTCCGAGCTTGCCACTTGCCTTGACAAAAGCATCAGCCAGGGGTAGTAATCCTTTTTGTTCCAGATCATTCCGAATGGCCAGTAAGTTAAGAGGTTTTAGTACACCCGTATACTTGCTGATTTCGGCTACATTAGGGAAAATGGCGTACTGACCTACTTCATGAGTTACCAGAGGAACGGGAAGTCCGGTTAAGGATGAGGAATAATCTTCATTAAACGAAGGAGCTTTCTGATTAAACAGGCCTTGTCCACGTACCCAGCCTAACCTGGTTTGCTGAGTAATAAAGTAATCATCAGCGGGTTCCGGCCAGCCACCATGGGGCGATTGAAAACTATAAGTGGTTGTCGTATACAAATGACGATTATCTGACTTTTTTAGATTACTAACCAGCTGATTGAGAAAATCAAAACGGCCTTCCAGTTCATTTCCCATTGAGAAAAAACAAAAGGAAGGGTGGTTGCCATATTCCTGATTAATTCTGAAGGCTTCTTTGGTAATAAACGCATCAGCCTTAGGATCTTCACCGACCTGTAAACTCCACATGGGCAATTCAACCTGTAAATAAAAACCCAAAGAATCGGCCACTTCGAATGCTGCCTTGGGTGGACACCAGGAATGAAACCGCAGATGGTTCAGACCGTAGGCTCGAGCTGTTTGAAATACTTTCAGCCAGCCAGCCTGATCCATGGGAGGATGCCCTAACCGGGGAAAAATGGAACTCTCCAGAGTGCCACGCAGGAAGATCCGTCGACCATTGATGGCTAATTGTCCATTCGCATTTGTTAAAGTTCGGATGCCAAAGGAAGTTCGGCTGGATGATTCATACAGATTATTCTGCGTCTTGAAAGCGGCTTGCAGTCGGTAAAGATTCGGAGAAAATTCGTCCCAAAGCTGAAAATGGCCCTTTAGTGAATACGTCATTTCCAGTACCATACTGCCGGTATCTATTCTTACGATTTGATCTGATGCGGGCACTTTTTTATCGAGTAAAAGAGCAGATACGTGAAAATTCCCGGAAACTGCTTTTCCAGTACTGTTTTGAAACCGAACTTTTACCTTAACTGCCTGATTAGGAATATCCGATTCCGTGGAAAGGTGGGTAATCGTAACCGGATCATAGGCCGTTAAATTTAAATTTCCCAAGGCCCCATTCCAGATGGTCTGGGTTCCATCAGTGTAGGCATGAGCCAGATTTTGGTAACTAATATCGTACTGACGGGTGTTGGTGATGCGTATCAGAAGTACATGCTTACCGGGTGTCAGAAGTTTAGTAAGGTTATAGCGGTGAGGGGTGGTCAGACTTTCTTCCTGAGCAGGGACTTCTTTCCCATCCACAAAGACCCGGCTTTGCCAGAGCACGCGTTCCAGCATCATCTCTA